>JAODBC010000046.1 GCA_025463765.1 Subtercola sp.
TCACCATCGACCTCACCAAACCCGCCACCACCATCACCGGCGGCAACGCCAACAACATCCTCGACGGACCCATCTCCCTCAGCAAAATCGTCATCGTCAGAAACGGCAGCCAACCCGCCACCGGCACATTCTTGCTCGACAACATTCGCACCGTCAGTGATGGCTGGAGTCTTCCGACCGCGACGAATCCCGCTGGAGCAAAGAACTTCGTTCCGAGTGCAGGCCAGACGACAACCGTCAGTTTCACACCGAGCACACCTGGCGACTACCAGCTGCAACTCTTGGACCCCACCGGTCGAGTGAAGACATTCAACGGAACGGCAGCGAACACGAATCAGATCTCGGTAAGTTGGGACGGAACCTCCGATAGCGGCGACACTCTCGCGGGCAGCATCAGTAGCGTGCTCAGCTATGACACGACGCCCGACGGATCCCTTTCTTCTACACCGGTCAAAGGCGGCAATCCGTACACCACGGGAATCGCAGCTCGGTTCGAGCCAGCGAATCAAAGCTCGCCCGTCGGCCAGAATGGTGAGTTGACCACTCTCGATTCGCCGGCTTCCGTGGACTACCGGGCAAAGCTCATGGAAAATGCCTACGTTCGATACGACCGAGAAGAGTTCGAGTGGAAACGCGTCGAACCGAGTCCGGGCTATTACGACTGGTCGAAGTTTGATCAGACCATTGCGGCGACTGACGCGCGCAATATCAATGTCATCGGGCGCCTTCTCTTCAGCGCACCGTGGGCATCGTCCGCACCGGCAGGCACTGCGGCCAGCGACGTCGAATACTATCCGCCGACGAACCTCACAGACTTCACCGACTACGTGACCGCGGTTGTGCACCGTTACAAGGGAAGCGTGCATGTATGGGAGGTGTGGAATGAACCCAACTCCTCGCTTTATTGGAAGCCTGCACCCGACCCGGTTGCGTACGCGGCAATGCTGAAAGCCACGTACGCTGCGATCAAGGCTGAAGACCCGACGGCAACGGTCATCAACGGGGGGTTAGTGGGTTTCGACTACAAGTTCATGGATGCTCTGCGAGCGAACAACGCTCTCTCCTCCATCGACGGCCTCGGCCTGCACACCTTCGTCAACCAGAGTCCAGACGGAAGCCAAAGTGAGACCTGGCTGGACGGCGCGGAGGCATATCTGGCTCGTTACGCCCCAGGCAAGAAGATCTGGATCACCGAGATGGGATGGTCTACGTGTTCCTCAACCGACTCGACCTGCCCCTCGCCTGTGACCGAAGCGCAACAATCGCAATATTTGGCGCAAGCGTACCTCGATGCGGCTTCTCGAGGAATAGCTGAGATTTCGTGGTGGAACCTTGTCGAATACGGCGACAGCGGGGACCACCTCGACAATTTCGGCCTCGTCGAGCGTAACGGGAGGCTCAAGCCGGCCTACACCGCCCTCGTCAACGTAGGTCAGGCGCTCGATCAAAAGATTGTCGCTGGTACGATTGCCCCGACGGCAAATGGTCAATCCACGCTCGTAGACGACATGGCTTCGACGTCAGGTTGGAATACATACAAACAGGGCGGGGGCACAGCCACGCTTGTCACCGGCTCTGGAAGGCATGGCGGAGTTGCGGGCTTCACGCTCACGTATAACTTCTCTGGCGCTTCGACGGGTGTCGACCTCCAAACAAACAAGCCGGTTCCAGGCAGCCCGACAGCGCTCTCGCTCTGGGTGTTCGGAGACAAGACGAACAGCCCGATCTACATCAAGTTCACCGATGCGACGGGCGAGAACTTTCAGGGGTTGATCGGGGACTCGGCCGGGGCGACGTGGAAACGCATGACCCTGTATCTCGACGGCGGAAACCCCGACTATCAGCATTACGGTGGAAACAACGATGGAGTGGTCGACTATCCGATAGCGGTGACCGACATATTCGTGTACAAGTCCCTGGTCTCTGGCCAATCGTCCGGCCAGGTGTACCTCGATGATCTGTCAGCGGGATACGGCCCAATAACGAGAGGCGTCGTTCTTTACGGCGCGGGCACCACGACGCAGGCGGTATACGGCTTGTCGACACAGTCCGCCGATCTCCCCATTCCGGGGCCCTCTGCGTCAGTCACCACCGGATCGTCCACATCGACGGTGACCGCCGCTGCCGACGGTACGATAAACCTGCCGCTCGGCGCCGAACCTTCGTATGTGACCTCGACCCTCGGCGTTTCCGCCGTCACCAGTCTGACCAGCCAGCCCGTTTCGCTCTATTGGACGTCAGCAGATCGAACGACTGCCACTATCCAGGTGCTTTCTTCAGACGGCACTGTGATCAGGGTGCTCAGAAACCAGGTGCTCTTCGACTCTGGCCCTCGCACAGACGTGTGGGACGGAAAGAAGACCGACGGTACCACGGCGTCAGTCGGTACGTACCGGTTCCGAGTGGTCATCGCTGGCGTCAACGGTGCAACAGCGACAGTCGATCGACAATTCACTCGCACGAAATAGGCGATCCGCCGCATTCGACCAGCCAGTCGTGCACCGTAACGGAGGCGAAGCGGGTCTTAACCCGAACGCGTGGTGGCGATCGTAGTAATCGGCTCGGCTCCGGCGAGCGATTCCTCTTTCGGCGCCAGAGCTTGTTCTGCTGCGACGATCCCTATGCCGACAGCGATCCACAACATATAAATCGTGGATGCGTCTTGAAGCGTCGGGAGAACGGCCTGACTCACGAGTGACCCCGCAATTGCCAATACCGCAGTAAATGCCATCAGCGTTTTCGCCCGCAGCGGTCTCACTATGAGTTTGGCCAGCAGCACGAAGTAGAGAAGCAGAACGACGATGCCCGATTCCAATCCCAGCACCAGCCAATAGCTCTCGACGAGAATCGGGCTCGTTGTGTACAGGTATGCGCGTGGTCCCACTTGCCCGACACCGAAGCCAAAGAGGTTCTCAAACAATTTGGGTATGGACTCCGTGAGACTCAGAGCATGGCCTTGAGCCGAGAGATTGACCGTGTCGCCGGTAAGGAAACTGGTGGTGAACGCCACAACGCCGACGCCGGCCAACGAAGCGACGACGACGACCCCGAGCAGGACGGTGCCGGCGCCAGCGCGGGCCATACCCCGAAGTAGGAGTACAACGACGATCACGGCGAGTCCGATTTCACCGCTTCGGGACTGGCTGAGAAATATGGCGACCACCGGAAGCACGCACAACGCGAGCCTGAGCACGAGCTTCCAGTTCGATCGGCAGATGATGATGACGATGAAGAGAAGGTTCGCTAGAGCGAGTTCGTTTGGACCCGGAAACGGACTGAACGCTCGTGGAACTATACTTCCCTGCACGAAGAGCGACGAGGGGTAGGCGGTGCCAGATGGCACGGGGAAGATGCCCAAGGTGAAGAGCCACTGCAACCCTTGACTATAGGAATACAAAGTGAAGGCAGTGGCTAGCTGAGCGACAACTGCAACGACGCGAGCGACCCGCTCAGCAGTTTGAACCGTGAGTACGGCGGGAACGATGATGAGTAGAAGAAGATGCAGGTAGTCGTTTCTGAATCCGTAGAGGGCCTGCTGGTTGTTCGGTGTCTGAAAACTCGATGCCAAAGCAAGCAACATGATCAGAACGACGATGAGAACGGTCGAGCCAGACACCCGGCTCAGCATCTTTTTCGAGGTGATCACGATGATGAACAGCACGATGACGATGATGTCTTTGACGGCACCGAACACGAGAGACGGAGTTCCAGCGCCGAGAAAAGTGGCCACCACGCTGTTGAAAGGCAAATAGACGACCAGGGCAGCGATACCAAGCCAAGGACGCCTGATCACGACCACCAGGCCGACAAGACCGAGCAGGCCGACGAGAGCAAGAGGCCCGAACGCGACAACACCGATCGTCAGGGCAGCGACCGCTACGATTACGCCCGCGACGATCGGTAACGTGGGAGCTCGATTCACGCGCCGACCTGTCGCGGTTTGGAGCGAGGCAGCTTGAACGATGTCTCAGCGGTGACAAAGGCTGCATGAACTAAGGCTTTGCCGCTTGGCCTACCTCTGGACATGCCGAGCCGAATCACGCGGAACGCCTCACGAGGCGAACCATGCTGTCGCGCCACGTTCATCGTCTGGGTCAAGATGAAGTCGCCGACCAGACGATTGTTTATCTTGCCCAAGTGCTTCACAGCCCAATCGACAGACCCATCGACCGTGATCGACCGAGACAATGAGCCACCAGCGATGTGAAATACCATCAATGGCATCCACGGCTGCACGATTCGTGTAGACGGATTGTTCCCGTACACATCCATCAACCACCCGATGTCTTGGTGGAACGGCAGTGCAGCGTCAAAGGGAACCCTGATCGCGAGGTCACGAGGAAAAAGCAGCGTCGACGACTGGATAAGACCGTGACCGCCGCGGAACTTCTTACGGGCGAAAAGATACACCGGAAGACTTTCGGTCTTCTCGATCGGGGCGTCGGGCCACACGACTCGCGTGTCGTCGGAAAACCGCGTATCCAAACGACACGTCGCGATCCAGTCACCTTCCAAGTCTCCGGTCGACTGAACCGCTTCTAGCTGAGTCTGGATCTTTTCCTCATACCACTCGTCGTCATCGTCTAACAGACCGACGATCGGAAAACGGGCCTGTTCGACGCCCGTTTGCCGCGCCACATTACCCCCTGCGCCGGGTCCGACGCGGATCACGCGAATGCGATCATCGTCAGGAAGATCTAGGTTCGCGAGAGTGTCAGCCACCACCAAGACCTCAGAGACTCGATACGTCTGCTGCAGCACGGTCAGAACGGCTCGCGACAGAGTGTCTCGACCTGTCGTCGGAATGACCGCGGTTACGAGATCGGGCCCGATCAATACGCACCATCGCTTCCGACGACCGCTTTGGCAGTTTTCAGCAAGATCTGAAAGTCAGTGACCATCGACCAATTCTCCACGTAGAAGAGGTCGAGTCTGACCGAGTCTTCCCACGAAAGGTCCGAGCGACCGCTCACCTGCCATAGTCCAGTGATGCCGGGCTTCATCAAGAACCTGCGGTGCACATGGGTTTCGTAGAGGTCGACTTCCCGCTGAAGCGGCGGGCGGGGGCCGACAAGTGACATGTCGCCTCTGAAGACATTGAAGAGTTGCGGCAGCTCGTCGAGGCTATACCGTCGGAGTACTTTGCCGATCGGCGTCACTCGGGGGTCATCCTTCATTTTGAACAGAACCGAGTTTCCTTCTTTTCGGTCTTCAGCCTGCAATTTCGTGAGCATAGCCTCAGCGTCTGTGACCATGGACCGAAACTTGAGCATGCGGAATGTCGAGCCGTTCAGGCCGACACGCTCCTGCCGGAATAACACATCTCCGGGGGTGCTCAACCGAATCGTAATAGCGATGACGGCGAGAATCGGTGACAGTACGGCGATCAGCAGTCCAGACGAGACGATGTCGAACGCTCGCTTCTGGTAACGCTTGAAGCCTTCGTAACGCGGCGTCTCGACATGGATGAGAGGCAATCCGGCTACAGGCCGTGTGTGAATTCGCGGACCGCCGATATCGGTCAGGCTTGGTGCGACGACCAAGTGCTGCCGCCCTGGCTCTAGCGACCAGCTGAGTGCGCGGATCCGTTCGGGCGATAGCTCATCTGAACTGGTGATGACGATGGTGTCGGCCCCGGACGCGATAAGAACAGCGAGAGCGTCGTCAACATTGCCGAGAATGGGAACTTGCGTGTCTCCGAGGTGAAGTCCAACTTCGCCTCGGGAAACGCAGGCACCGACGACGTGGTAGCCGGCGTGAGGCGAGCGAGCTAGCTCGCGAGCCGTATGAAGCACCGATATCTGCGAGCCGACGAGTACGACCTGGGCTGAGAATTGCCCTAAGACACGGCGCGAGTTGAGCCAGCGTCTCCAAAGCCATCGGCCGAGGAGAAGCCCGAGCGTACCTAGCGGCAGGGCGATGATGAAATACCCGCGGCTGAAGTCGAGTTGCAGAAGAAAGGCGACGATGGCGAACACCCCGAAGAGTCGGAGGCTTGCATCGAGAACGATTTTGTACTCCGTCGACCCCGTTCCAACGATTCTGTCGCCTCTCGAACCGTAAACGCTCAACAATGCGCTCCAGGCGAGCACGAGCACGAGCGAAAGCACTGTGTAAGCCATGGCGTTCGAAGGGCTTGATGAAACAGCACTTTGTCTGCTCAACAATCCGAACAGGACGATCTGCGCACCGAACACTGCTATGGCAATCACGATCGTGTCTGTGGCGCGAAGCCGATTCGAGTATACGACTCGCCAATCTCTCTGAGTGCGCGGCGGCGAGCCGACCGCGGATTCAGTTTCTGCAATCATCGTTACCCCCCTCCCCTGTGCAGACGCGACTGGGCCACCTGCGATTTTACCGATAATGCGTGACAACATCGCTTCGAGCGCTCAGATTTAATACGCCCGTCATCCAACGACCTCTCTCGTTCAGATCCGGGTCGTGACCCGGCCCGGCTCGGCGGCACCGCCCTTGGTCGTGGTGTCTGCACTCTTTCCCCGTCGCGCCTTTCGGTCTTCGTTTGCAAAGTCAGGTGCCGAGTAGGTGTCGCCATAGCCGTAGCCATACCCATAGCCATACCCGTAACGGCCATAACCATAGGCATCGGGGCCCTTCGTCGGGGTCATTGTCAAGACGAGGCCTGCAACTTTCGATCCCACATTCTTCAGGGCCGAGATCGATCCCTTCAGCTGGCCTCTGTGCGTCTTGCCGGCCGCAACCATGACGAGAGCACCGCCGGTGTGGATCGAGAGAATCGCCGCGTCTGTGACGGGCAACAGCGGCGGGGCGTCGAAGAGCACTAAGTCGTACTTGCTCTCCAACTTTTCGATCAAACGCACCATCGCCACGGAGCCGAGCAGTTCGCTCGGGTTCGGTGGAACCCGCCCTGCTGGGAGCACATGCAGATCATGAGCGCCCCACTTCTGCAGCACATCGTCGATGTCCGCCCGGCCGACGAGCACGTCGGTGAGACCGGCGCCACCCTCTAGGCCCATGTAATCGGCCACCTTCGGCTTGCGGAGATCTGCATCGATCAACACGACACTCGTGCCGGCGGAGGCAGTGACAATCGCCAGGTTGACCGCAGAGGTGCTCTTGCCCTCGCCAGGAATTGAAGATGTCACCACAAAGCTGCGGTGCCCGTCGCCGCTGCCGATGAACTGCAAATTCGTTCGAAGCGTGCGAAAGGACTCGGCGCGTGGGCTTCTAGGATCGTCGTGGACCACGAGAGGCCGCAGCGTCGCTTTGGCGTCGAAGGCGATAGCCCCCAAAATCGGCGTGTCAGAGATAGCCTCGAGATCACGTTCGTTTCGAATGCGGGTATCGAGGGTCTGCCGCAGAACGGCCAAGGCGAGGCCAAGAACTAAACCACATAGCCCTCCAAGGAGGATGTTCAATCGAGTATTCGGGCTGCTGGGTGTCGTCGGAATCAACGCCTGCTGAAGCACCGTGATCTTGACGGGAGAAACACCCGTGGCATCTGTCGGAACTATCTCACTGACGGTCTTCTCGAAGCTGGCCGCGATTGCATTCGCGACATTTGCAGCGAGTGTCGGTGACGGATCGGTTACGTCGATTTCGACGACAACTGTTCCTGTCGAGGTGGAAGCAGAAACGCGGGACGCCAGTTCGCTCGCGGTTGTCTTCAGACCGAGCTGATCGATCACGGGCTGCAGCACGACCGGAGTAGTGACGATGTCGGCGTATGACTTCACCTGGTTCTGGGCAAAGCTCGAGCCCTGACTGAGATCGCTGACGGAACCAGCAGACTGGAGAGAGACGAAGACTTTACTGTAAGCCAGGTATTGCGGAGTGGCCAGGATGGAGACGACCGACCCGATTGCCACACCGAGCAGGGTCAAAGCTACGATTCCAACCCAGCCTTTTCGAAGGATCCGAATGTAATCGCGAAGCTCCAAGTTGCAAGCCTTTCCTAGATGTCACCCGTATTGGTCACATTACACGCCCGCCGAAACGACTGTTGTGTACCTACACTTAACCGCACGAACGTTTCACGCGCATTACAAGTTGGGTTTTGACGTCATCGACATCACGCGCACGAGCGATTCGACTGCGGGGACTAGTTGATTCACTGAGGCCTCGTAGGTAGATCGTGACCGGCCGTACGGATCCACGATGTCTTCATCGACGAGCAGCCCGTCTTGTACGAGTTGCGCTCGCCGCGTTCGAAATGATTCGACCATCGCGAGAAATCGCACACTCGGGTCTACTTCGCTGGCATCGACCCATCGATCGTCATGCTGATCGGCGATCGAAGCGAACTCGAGGATTGTGAAGACTCGCCGAGATTTTCGGGGCACAAGTTCCACCACAGCTTTTCGATGTGTTCGGGCCATACACAACACGAGGTCGGCGCGCACAATGTGGGCTTCAGTCAGATAACGCGCCTCATGTTCGGTGCCGTCGACGCCCAGGTCGGCTGCAATTTCAAGCATTTCGTCGGGCATCCGATCGTGCGGTTTCGCAATTGTGCCCGCACTCGAAACGTCGGCTAGGTTGCCAAGCGACTTGCGGATGAGCATCTCAGCCATCGGCGACCTGCAGATGTTGCCACTACAGACGGTCAAGATTTTGAATGACCTCGGCTCAGTATGCACCGCTCCCCTTCATCACGGCTCCCGCCGTTCGCGCCAGAATGACAAAATCACCAACCATCGACCAATTCTCTACATAGTAGAGATCGAGTCTCACAGAATCCTCCCACGAAAGATCCGACCGTCCGCTCACCTGCCAGAGGCCGGTAATGCCAGGTTTCATCATGAATCGACGATGCACATGGCTTTCGTACGCGCTCACCTCGCTCACCAGTGGAGGCCGAGGCCCCACGAGTGACATCTGACCCACGAAGACATTCAGGAGCTGGGGCAATTCGTCGAGACTATATCGCCGCAGGAACCGGCCGAGGCCGGTCACCCGCGGGTCGTTCTTCATCTTGAAAAGAACGTCGTTGCCTTCGTCTCGCTCAGTGTCTCGCAGCGTGTCGAGTTGCGATTCGGCGTGCTGAACCATGGACCGGAACTTGACCATCGAGAAAGTCGCACCATTCAACCCGACTCGCTCTTGGAGGAAAGAAATTGATCCTGCACTTGTGACGCGAATTCCCACCGAAAGCACGACCAGCACCGGCAACAGCACCACCAGCATCAGACCGGATCCGAGAATATCAAGCGCTCGCTTCTGATATTTCTTGTAGCCGTCGTAACTCGGCATCTCAACGTGCACTAGTGGCAAACCAGCGACCGGCCGAGTGTGGATGCGCGGCCCACCGATGTCGGTGAGGCTGGGGGCCATGACGAGGTGTTGGCGCCCGGGCTCGAGAGCCCAGCTCAGCTCCCTTATTTTCTGTGGTGACAATTCGTCAGAGCTGGTTACGATCACGGTGTCGGCGACCGAAGCCCTGATCGCTTGTACGACCCTACCGACGGAGCCGGCGACCGGGATCGAAGTGCCGGGGAGATAATCTGCCGTACGACCTGAGGGCACGCAGGCACCGACTACTGTATAGCCGGAATGCGGCTGCTTCATCAGCTCTCGGGCTGTGTGCAGCACCGAGACCTCAGAACCGACCAACAACACTTGGGCACAATATTCACCGTGGTCACGCTTTCGCCGCAGCCATTGACGCCACCCTCGACGCGCCACGAGCAACGCGATCGTGCCGAGGGGAAAAGCGAGAATGAAATACCCGCGGCTAAACTCGATCTGCAGGAGAAACGCGGCGATCGCGAACACACCGAAGAGGCGAACACTGGCATCGACGACCGCCCTATATTCCGAGGCACCGATGCCAACCACTCGATCCGATCGGGAACCGTACAGTCCCAGTACAAGAATCCAGGCGATGACCAGAACGATCGAAACTGTCCAATAGTTCAATGCGATCGGAGCAAGATCGTCGCCGGTCGCGACTTCGCTTCGCGGATTTCCGAACCAGACGAACTGAGCAGTGAAGACGGCTACAACGATGACGATCGAGTCGGTCGCGAGCAGCCGGTTCGCATAGCGGGATCGCCAATCGCGAGACGAGGCGTCAGCGGGTGTTGCCGCTGACATGCGCCGAGCCTCGTCAGATTTCACGAAGGTCGCTCTCCCGTCGTTGGGTATGTAAGCAAATGGCGCGCGTGTAGTTCAGACACGAATTGCGCGATTTCGCCACGCACACTTTCGGCACTGACCCCGAAATCCAATGCTATCTTTTCGAGCAGTTCCTCGACCGATCGAACTCCGTCGATACCGACCCAGATCGTGGCCGCCGAGCCTTCGAGCGAAACCGGTTCTGGCGTGGCGGCGCGGGGGTCGAGCAGCACAACTCGGTCGGAATCACCGACCCACGCAATTGCAGGGTCTCTCTGCGGCACAAGTCGAGCCCGCTCATCCATTTCGAGCCACAACCGTCTTGATCGCCACCGCGATGGTCTGAATCGACTCCGAAATGCGCGCAGCAACTGCGGCGTGAACCTCGGCCGATTGCCGAAAAGGATCTGCGATGTCGTCGTCGCCCGGGCTGGCCGCCGGAAACAGCGAGCGACGCTCGAACGCGTAGCGCACGAGCTCATCGGGGCGCCGAATTTCTGTGGCCGCCTGACCGTCTCTAACGACGCGTGCGAACTCTCTGACGGTGAAAATGCGCCGGAGCAAACCAGGAAACCTCTGCGCCAATTCTGTGCGTTGCTCTCGAGTCATCACGAGAATCAGATCGACCCCGTCCGAATTGCCCCGAGTAATCGGTCGGCTCAGGGCACCGCTCGGATCGCCACCCATCGCGAGTGACTCAGCAGCCGCTTGTGAGTCCATCTCGACGCCGCTGACGGTATTCAAGCCAGCGCTCGAGATGACGACGTTTGCCATCGAATCCGTGCGCGACGACTCAGCAAGTCGAGCCCGCAGTAGCTGCTCGGCTAGGGGCGACCGGCAGATATTGCCGGTACACACGAACATGACAGTGAAAGACTCCGACGTTCGACTCATCGTCGGAGGACGACTTTTGCCCCTCCTGCCGGAATTCCCCTGTTCAGCCGAGTGAGCGCCCATACGATAAGTAAAGCGCAGGAACGCCCTGACATGACGGAGGATTGTTCAGCTTTGACCCTAATGGTGCAGGAGGCCGTCGAGCTCGCTCATGCCCTGGTGACATCGGTCGCCGGCAAACGAGGAATTCGGGTGCTGTTCATCAAAGGGCCCGTTGCCAATATCCAGGGATTGAGGTTGCCCCGAAATTCCGCTGACGTCGACGTACTCGTGGACCCGGACCGCGTAGGTGAATTGGTCGATGCCTTCGCCGATATCGGTTGGGTCGCCCGTCTCACATGGGAGGGCGGGCATCTGATGCCCGTCCACGCCGTCAGCATTATCAACCCGCAGTGGCCTTGCGACATAGACCTGCACGATCGATACCCAGGCTTTTTTGCCGACCAAAGAGTGGTTTTCGAAGAGTTCTGGAGTCACCGCGACACCGTGTCGATCGCCACGCAGCCCGCGCAGTGCGTGGATGCGATCGGTAACGCTCTGGTCATTGCCGCCCACGCGTTGCGTCAGCCGAAACGTGAACGCAATCAGGCCGAACTTCTCTACCTAGCGAAGGTGCTCCTTGAATCTCACGATTCAATCGAACGTCAAGAGTTGCTCGACCGGGCACGGCGTCTGCGTGCTACAGAGACTCTCCGGCCGTTTCTTGACCAACTCGGGCTTCCTGCCACACCGCGCGATTTGACTTCCCACGAGCGGATGCTTTGGACCATGCTCGTCTCCGACGAGACGCGAACCTTGGGGTGGGTAGTAGAACTGGTCGGCTCACCGATCCGAAAGCTGCCGGCGCGCGCGTTTCGAGCTCTCATTCCCACGGAAGAGCAGATTCGTGCGATTCATCCCGAAACAGGACGTGGCGCGTTCGCCGTCAGCAAGGCACGCCTGAAAAGGCTCCGACACGGCGCCAGATCATTGCCGCCGGCATTTTTGGGGTACCTCCAAAATCGCCGCACGGTGCGGTAACGGCTCGGCGATCGACTCGCCTTGCTGACTCAGACATACGTGAAGGTGACCGCTTTGGTTTTGGTGCCCGACAACGCGAAGAAATCAGCCACGTTATGAGCGGAAAACGTGAACGTGCCGCTCAGAGTGTCACCGTGGTTGAGGCCTGAAAGGAATCCGTTAGGCAGTCTCTTTGTCGCCAGCGTTACGAGGTATGACCCTCCAATTCGTATGCTGGTCAAATCGTTAGGAGCAGCGACGCCTGGGATCGAACGCGTCACGGTGAACGCAAGCGATCTGCCACCGGGGAAGACGCAAGAGATCTGTTCCACCATATTGTCGAAATAGACGCTTGTCTGCGTGCTATTCACGACCGTGATCTGACTTGGAACATCGAGGGTATACGCCGCATCTGGGCGCGAGGGATTGGTCGTATCGTCTGAAAACTCGATCGTCGGGGGCGTGAAGGTCTTTGTCGGGGTTGTCGTGTAAGAGAACGTCGGGCTGGTAAGCGTCGCCTCGCCCGGCTCCCCCACGGTCGAATCGTCGGGGTCGATTACAAGGTTCATATGGAACAGACCCGTGGCCGACTCTGTGTCGAATGGATTGCCCGCACCGACCACAACGGCCGACTTGGTTGCACTGATCTGCTTCACCTTTCCCAGGGCTGTCGTCGTCATTTGTCCGACATTATCGGCATCGTAGAAACTGATCACCGCTGGGCCCGTATCTACGCTGACAAGTGCGGTGGTATTCATCGCGGTCAACGCAGGCGCGCCATTCAGAGCCGTAACGTAGATTATGAGATGGCCTGCGCTTCTCGTGTGATTGGTCGAGTGGTCGGCGTTGTGGGCATCTGCCTCTCCGCGCTCGAATATGTAATTCGAGTCCGGTAGAGACGACACTGCAGCTGGCACGCCGATAGCCGACTTGATCAACGGGGCCGCCCAAGCACCTCCGCCGGTCGCAACCATCGCACCCACTGCGACTCCGCCCAGCCCGACGGCTGATACAACGGATCGCCTCGATACACCCTTGTTGTCTTCTTCGTGCATTGCCTACCCCCGTAGCTTGCGACTGTGGCTCCAGTGTTACACGTTCACCGACGAAAAACCTCAGCGATTGTCTGTACCTGTGCGGATCGGCACGACGTTGTTTACCGCCTCTTGAACGTCATCTTGAGCGAGTGTCTTCGTCTTGTGCTTCGACGACTTGTCGGCCCCGTAATACGACCCGTAGTAATAGCCGTAGCCTCGGCCCAGCGCGCCCTTGGTGGGCACGCGGTTGAGAATGACGCCGAGCGTCTTGCCGCTGGTCTTGTTGATGTTGGCGAGAGCTTTTTCAAGTTCGTCGACGGTCGTCTTGCCCGCGGACACCACGACGATCGCACCGTCGGTGCGCGCCGCGAGAATGGCGCCGTCAGTCACGGGAAGCAGTGGCGGAGCATCCACCAGCACGATCGCATCTCTCGACAATTCGTGCAGCAAAATGTTCATGCCCTGCGAACCGAGCAACTCACTGGGGTTCGGCGGAATAGAACCTGCACCAAGGATGAGGAGGTTACCTGTTGAACCCCACGGCTGTAAAACGTCTTGAATCTCAGCCTTGCCGATGAGAAGGTCAGTGATGCCGACACCCGGAACGATGCCGAAGGCCGTAGTGACGGATGGCTTACGAAGATCTCCATCGACGACCACGACCTTTTGACCCGCTGCAGCCAGCGTCACAGCGAGGTTTGCCGTCACGGTCGACTTGCCGTCGTTCGGCATGGGGCTGGTCACGACGATGATTCGAGGAGGATTGTCTACGTTCATGAACTGAAGGTTGGTGCGCAACTCGCGCAGCGCTTCTGACAAGGCGCGATGCCCGTCTTTCGAGCCTTCGCCGTAGCCGTTCGCACCTGAGTCGGGAACGATGCGATTGTCGTCGTCAAGCCCCTTATCGCGAGGCAAGGTGCCGATGACGGGCAGCTTGAATAGCCGCTCGATCGTCTCGACACTGCGGATTCTTCTGTCGAGAAGATTGCGGATGACCGCGTAGACGAGTCCAAGAATGAGGCCGATCAAAGCACCCAGGGCGATTGAAAGTCTCACGTTCGGGAAAATAGGGGCTGTCGGCACGACTGCCGATTCAACGGGAACCAGAGTAATCGCGGCGGCGCCGACATCGGCGCCCGATCCGCCGGTCTGCAACTGCGTGATCTGAGTGGCCAGCCCGGTTATCCAGGCATCAGCCAGGTTCTTGGCGCCTTCAGGCGTGGAGGCTGTCGCCGTGACATTGATGGTCGGGGTGTCTTTGGTGTTGGTGACAGTCACGTGCGAAACGAGAGCTTCAGGCGTCGTCTTGAGACCGAGCGAATCGATGACAAGTTGGGCGACGGTGCGCGAGCCGCCGAGAGCGACATAGGTTGTGGCCTTCGACTTCGCTAGCGAGTCGCCGACGGAGACGGTTCCGACATCGTTGCCCGACGAAGCGAGCGAAACGATGCCACTTGAATCTGCCGAGTACACCTTGGTCTGCGTGAACGTCCAACCCCAGGCGACCACAGCACCAAGAAGGGTGATGAGAACGATGCCGACAAAATGGGATCGCAATACACGAAAGTAGTCAGTCAGTTCCAATTAGGTCCCCAAAAAATAGACGATTGCACCCCGAGCATACGACGAGATTGTTTCGATCATGAATCATGAGACAGCACAAGTGAAAATGCGGCCGCGGATCCGCCCCCGAACGGGGCGGAAGCGGCCGCACTTACGCGACTTCGGTCAGTTGACGCTCAGACCCAAGCCGGACACGTCATCAGAGTCGGAACTGATGTCGATGGAGATGTTCGGCTTGACCGAGCTCGTCCAGTGGATTGCCGGCATCAAGATCGTGCCGCCGTTGTTGACGGGCGTGTGCGTGTAGACGATCAGACCGGAGGCAGGCGTATTGGTCAGCAGCTGCCAGCCTGCGGAGAGGTAACCCGCTGCGTCGTACGTGATGGTGTACTTGGTCGGGTTGGTCCAGCTGATGGTCAGCGTCAGGTTTCCGGAGTTCAGACCCGGAAAGCCGAGGCTGTTGTAGGTGGTGTTACCACCCGTGTAGTCGGCGACGCGGTGGGTACCGGTGCCGCCTGCGCTCAAGGTGCCGGTGACGTACGCGGTCGGAGAGCTGAGCACGGTGCTCGCGGCGGCAGCGGGAGCCGCGACAGCCAAAGCCACGACAGGCACAGCCCACGCAGCGCCAGTGGCGACCTGGCGGCGGGTGAGGCCCTTCTTCGGGGTCTCGGTGGTTTCGATGTCGATGTCAGACGTGCTGTGGTTTTCCACGTGACTGGCCTTTCTTCGTAGGTTCGTTATTGGGTGCGGTGCTGGTGCTTGATGGTGAGTTCAAAGCAGACGCACGAGAAGTTACGAAGCTGCGGCGGCACTCCCCCACAAGCTGCTTCGTCGCATGTTGCTGCAGTAGGAAACTAGCAGATTGGGGGCCTCGAATTCGGGGCAAACGTTAATTCGCCGTTACGAAAGTCAGATTATGAAGTACACTGCGGCTGCTTGCACCCCGAAGGGGGGTACCTGACGCGCATTGTTAGAGAAGTTGACGCGAAATGGCGTTTTCAGAACGAAAAGGTGAGGTGGGCGTCATCCGCCGCCAGCTCGTCGGTGACACTCGCGAAAGCGAACTGCAGGAGGCCGACGAAGGGCGCTGCGCGAGACGCGAGAGCGCGATCGGAGGCCACGACGCAGTGCAGGGTTCCACACATGGCGGTGTCGGTTATCTCGAACGAGAGGGTGATGTCGCGACGGTTGATGGAGGGCTGGTCGGCGAGAAACGCGATGACGGCACGCACGGCGGCACGTTGCTGTTCGGAGAGGCGGCGGGAGAGGTGGTCGGGGTCGACGAATGATCCGACGACGTCTTCGAGGGGGTCGGCTGAGAGATTCGAGACGATGGAGGCTCGCAAGCGCGTCTGCAGTTCGGCTGCTTTGTCGATGTCGGCTGGGGTGAGGGCATCCTGAGCCTTGAGATGTCTGAAGAACGGCAGAACCTCGCTGCGCAGGGCACGAATGTCGCGACCGAGAAACTCTTCGATGGCCTCACGACGGTCGGCCTGGTCGCGGCGGTCGCGGGCTGCGGCGGCTGCGGCGCGGTCGGCGGTGAGACCGGAGATGAGGTAGCCGGCGTAGATGGCGGAGCCGATTCCGATGGCGAGGATGGGCGTTCCGACGATGGAGAGCGCGATGAAATAGGGGCCGGCGGTTCGGGAGGCTTCGACGATGACGGTGGTGACACTGACGAGCGCAAGGGCTATGACGGTGAAGCCGACGATCTCGAGGGGGTGGCGGTAGGGGCCGGCCAGCATGAGGAGCAGGGCTAGGCAGATGGGGCCCCAGTCGTTTCGCACGGCGGTGTCTGCGCCGAACTGGCTGAGGGCGTCGAAAACGCTGGCGAGCGCGACAAGGGCGAACACGAGAGAGAATCGCCGGAAGGTGACACGCTTTCGGTAGGGCTCCGCGGCCCAGACGAAGTAGACGTAGGCTGCGACCAACACGACAATGCCCGCGATCTGAAGCGCAGGCAGCGTGACTTCACTGCCGTTGCTGAGGGCGAGACCGATGGCGGTGCCAACGTTGACGAGACCAACGACGAACACGAAGATGCGTGCGGTGATGCCGCTCAGCGGGTCGATCTGCTGGGCGGTTTCGGGCTGCACTTGGGCGACACGAGAAGACGGGGCAGCCCTTCGGGGGCTGTTGGGAAAGCGGGTCACGGTCAGTGCACCGACCCGTGGGTGGTACGGGGCGCGGATGCACGGGGAACCGACATGAGCACGGCAGTGCCGGCGCCGGGGGTCGACCAGATCTTGACGCTGCCGCCGAGAGATTCGATGCGCTGGCGAACCGAGACGCGCAGGCCCATGCGCTGCTCGTCGACGCGCGTGGTGTCGAACCCCGCGCCCGCGTCGGTGACGACCACGTTGATGGTTTCGACTCCGGCGACGACGGCGAGTTCGGCCTCGGCGGTCTGGGCGTGCTTGCTCACGTTGACGAGCGACTGGTCGATGGCCTTGACGATTTCAGCGATGGCGGGCGCCGCGAGTTCGGAGAGGATGCCCGGGTCGCCGCTGACGGTGACGGCGAGGCCGCGGGCTCTGGCCGACTGGATGACCGGGGCCAGGCCCGAGGTGAGAATGGCTTCGCCGCTCACGCGCATCTGCATCATGGCTTCGTCGACGAGCAGGCCAGGGTGCGCGAGTGCGGCGATGTCTCTGACGAGAAAGGCGCGGTGGGGTTCTGAGAAGGGCCCGACGGCCGTGAGGGTCAGCGCGTGCAGGTCGTTCAAGACGGTGTCGTGCAGGGCGGCCGAGGCGCGGGACGCGATGCGGTTTCGTTCGATCATCCGCTCTTCTGCGACGGCTGCGGCCTGCATGGTGGCGGCGCCCTTGATGGACTCGCGGCGGCCGAGCCACAGGGTGACCAGCAGAACGATGAGGCCGAGGTAGGTGGCGATGAGGGGAAAGTCGAAGGCGAACGGGATGCCCGAGACGCGGGCGCCGATCTGAACCGCGACCGAGGCGAAGACGAAGCCGAGAGTGCAGCGCAAGACCGCCGAGGCGAGGGTGCGGCCGGCGACGCCGACGACGGTCATGGCGATTTTGGGCAGAGAGAAGAGAATGGCGTCGGACTTCCAGTTGGAAGGCGCACCCATGCCGATCTCGACGGTGAACAAGAAGAGTCCGCCTGCGCCTGCGAGCATGAGCGTGAACACGCCGACGCGGTTTGTCACGATGAGGGCGCCGGCGACGCTCACCCCGGCGATGGCGAGCCCGGCCAGGGCGAGAACGATGTCGACCTGCGGAATGGCTACGCGGAAGGCGATGAGCAAGACGAAGGTGGCAGCGAGAAAGACACTGCTGACCCAGATGGCCGCCTTGCCGAGCGCTCGGCTCGTAACGAGCCCCTGCACGTCGGTAGGTAATACCAGAGACATAAAACCCTTCGGTGCTCTTGCCGGTGCTTTTGCCGATCACCCCCGAATAGGGCAGAAGTCACTGGTTCATACTAGGCACCTCGTGGGGTTCGCGGGGAGTCTCGGGGGCGGGGCGGGGAGATTCTTGGGGAATGGGGGGTGTTTGGGGTGGGGGGTTGACGTGGGCGGGGCTGGCAGGGGGTGGGCTGGGGGCGGGTTGGGCTGGGCCGGGGCGGGGGCGCCTCGTTTTGGGGCGGCGCGTTGGGGGCGACGGTTTACGGTGACCATCTCCGGATCGATTCTTGACTGCTCCAATGTCAGACGTTGCAGGTATCTCTGATGGTGACCCATCTTGGGAGGGCAAGCCCTGTGGGCGCGGCAGCTCGGAAAGGGTTCGGGATGTTTGGCGCGGGTTTTGTCGGGCATCCACTGCCCAGTTTTAATGAGTTTTGCTCGATATTGTGATAGAATCGGGCTATGTCCGTAAATGCATTTGACCCCTCCGACGGCACTGGTGTGCCGTTTGGAGAGTTACTGACGCGGGCGGTTGAGGCGATTCGTGAGAGTGAAGCATTCGAGGCTGCCGCGCCCTGCGGGCTTGCCGATGACCAGGTGATGGCCGGTTTGGTCGCGGCCGAGCAGCTGGGCCGGTTGGCCGACTGGGCGCGGGTGCAGATGGCGGGCGAGGTGGGGCACCGCAGCCGACGGGAGCTGGGGTCGGAGGGGCTCGCCGCGTCGAAGAACTTCAGTAATGCGGCCGAGCTGGTTGCGACGACGGCTTCGGTGTTCGCATCGACCGCGCGGGCACGGTTGCGGCTCGGCGAAGAGGTGCGGCAGTCGGAGTTCTTCAGCTCACCGTTGCCGGCTCGGTTTGCGGAGGTGCGGGAGGCTCTTGCTTCGGGCGAGATCGGAGTCGATACGGCTGATGCGATCATCAGGCCGCTGGCTCAGGCCGGCGTGCGATGCGACGACGAAGAGTTGCGTTCGGCGCAGCGCCACCTCGTGGAACAGGCGACGCAGGGTGCCGGAGGGTGCTCGTTCACTCCCGATCAGATGCGTACGCTCGCCATTCGCGCCCGAGAGCATCTTGATGCCGATGGCGCGGAGCCGCGATATCGCGAGCTCGAGAACGAGCGCGGGCTGAAATTCGTGAAGATGCGGTCGGGTAACACGCGAATCATCGGGGTTCTGACGCCGATGCAGGCGGGGGTGTGGCAGGCGGTCTGTCTCAGCATTCAAAGCCCGAGGGTTCGCCGCGATCTGTTCGGGGGGAGTGTGGGCGAACCCGAAAATGCGGAGGGCGATCGTGGCGGTGCGGAGGGCGATGGCGATAGCGATAGCGATGGCGCGGAGAGTCATGGTGGTAGTGGTGGGGAATGTAGTCACGATCTCTTCGACGAGCCCGTCGATGCGCGTACACCGGGGCAGCGACTCGTCGACACTCTGACAGAGGTCGTGCAGCGGGCATCCGGTTTGGAAGGAATGCCGCGCATCAACGGGGCGAAACCCGTGGTCAGCCTTCGGGCGAATCTCGACGATGTCGTGTCGGGGCGGGGAATTGGCTGGATCGACGGCATCGAAGAGCCGGTGCCTGCGTCGGTCGTGCAGCAGCTCGTGTGCCACAGCGACATCGTCACCGCGGTTTTCGGCGAGAACGGGCAGATTCTTCATCTCGGCAAGACTCAGCGGCTGTTCACGGCGGCGCAGAACCGGGCCCTCGCCGCCCGCGACGGAGGCTGCGTGTGGAAGGGCTGCCACCGGCCGCCGGAGTTCTGCGAAAGTCATCACGTGGTCGAGTGGAGAGACGAGGCCCACGCGCCCGGAGTGACAGATGTGTGCAACGGGGCGCTCTTGTGTGCCTTTCACCATCGACATTTGCATACGTCTGACTGGAAGCTCGTGATGATCGATGGGGTTCCGCATGTGATTCCGCCGAAGTGGGTCGACCCCGACCAGCTTCCGCAACGATGTCGACAGACCTCAGATCGCATCGTGAAACGCACTCCGCTCGTGTTCGAGCCGCGAAATCGCGCGCAACAAGCACGCCCTCGATTCACTGACGTCGAGTAGAACGGCCGTCGCGCCCCGCTTGGGCCAGCCGTTCGAGCGCGGCGCCGCGCATCCGGCGGGTGAGTGTCAGACATGCCCCGGGCGGGTGGGCCAGGCGGGTCGGCCAGTCGAGCCGGCCAGGCGGGTCGACCAGGCGAGTCGACCAGGCGGGTCGGCCAGTCGAGCCGGCCAGGCAGGTCGACCAGGCGAGTCGACCAGGCGGGTCGACCAGGCGGGTCGGCCAGGCGGCTCGACCAGGCGGGTCGGCCAGGCGGCTCGACCATGCGAGTCGACCATGCGAGTCGACCGGGCGGGTCGCCTATTCGAGTCGACTAGGCGGGGGCGAAGGCGAACACGCCGGTCGGGTCGAGGTCGGCGCGGATGTTCGCGAGGCGAGCCGCGTCAGCGAGCGACCAGCAGGTGGCGAAGAGGGCCGGGTCGAGGTAGGCGGTGGTGGCGAAGTTGATGTTCGTCACGGGGCTCAGGTAGGGAGCCACGGCGTCGAGCAGACGCGCGCCATCCGCGCGAACTGCGGGTTCGATGCCGGGTTGCATGAGAATTCCGACGCCCGCGAAGGTGAACGACGCGTCGCGGCCGCCCGCCGCGGAGCCTTCGACAACATCCACTGCCGCGGCGGAGCCGATGTGACGCAGCTCGACACTGACCAGTGCGCATTCTTTGCCCGCGCCGGCGAGGTCGAGAAGCGCGGTGACGAGGTTCTCGTCGATGCGGTCGAGCAGGCCGCCGAAGAGCGCCGCGGCTACGGGGTCGGTGGGATCGTTGTGGATGCTCGGCACCTCGATGGGCCGCATCGGCCGAATCGAGTCGACCACCGCGGGTGCGAGAGCGCGAAGCGGCGCGGCCAGTTCGGCGCCGCGCGCCGGGTCGCCGGGGTAGGCGAACCGCACCATCGCGACGGTCTTGCCGCTCAAGAAGGGCGGCAGCTCGGGCAGCGGGGGCATACGCACGATGGCGATGCTCGTCGTGACGTTGATGGGCGCGGTCGGCGTGTAGGCCGCCCACCCTGCCAGAACGGCCTCGATGTGCTCGTCGGAGAAGATCATGTTTCCGGCGAAGAGATCGGGCAGCTTGACGAGGCGAAGCGATGCCCCGGTCACAACTCCGAGGCCGCCCTTGCCGCCCCGCAGCGCCCAGAAGAGTTCGGTGTTCTCAGCGGCGCTCGCTTCGACGATGTCGCCCGCGGCGGTGACCACGGTGAACCCGATCACGTAGTCGGAGCTCATGCCGTGACTGCGGGCCAGCGGGCCGAGCCCCCCGCCGAGCAGGTAGCCGATGGCGCCGACCGTTGCGGCGGCGCCGGTGATGGCGGCGAGGTCGTGCTCGGCCGCGGCGGCCACGATCGTACTCCAGCGCACACCGGCACCGAAGGTGGCCGTCTTGGTGGCTGGGTCGACGACGACCTGATCGAGACGGCGGGTGGTGATGACGAGCCCGGTGGTGATGGCGGCTTCGTCACCGTGCCCGGTGGCCAGAATGCGCACGGGCAGGTCGTTTGCGGCAGCGAAACGCACGGCTTCGGCGACATCCGCCGCAGAGGCGGCACCGACGACCCCCTGGGGCGTGTGCACCCATTCACGGTTGTTGCTGACGAGTTCTTCGGCGAAGCCGGCGTCGTCTGGAGTGAGCACGGGCCCCGAAACGATTGTTCTGAGTTGGGTGAAGTCGGTCATGGTGTCTCTCCCCTGAGTGCGCCGTCGCTGATTGCTGCGAGGCTAACACGGGCCTGTGACAGGCGGAAGGGCGCGGGCGCTCTACTGTGAGAATTCTTCGGCACCGCTGGGTCGCGCGCAGCCGCAATCGTCAGACGCGACCTAGGTGAGGTAGCCCTAGGTGAGGTAGCCGTCTTCGGCGGCGCGGCGAATGAGGGTTTCACGATCATCGACCGGGCGGCCTTCGCGGGAGTATTTCGCGCGAAAACGGTCGAGGGCGCGGTTCACGGTTGCGGGCTTGGTGCCGAGCATGAGCGCGACCTCGACCGGCGAGTTGCCGTCGGCGTAACGATTGAGAATCTCGAGTTCGTCGGGCGTGAAGCGGTCGTCGTCATCGGCGATCGAGAGCCCCGGATGCTCGTAGTTCGCGTCGACGGCGGCTCGGGCCGCGTCGAGCACCTCTGCTGCGGGCCGTGCCTTCGGAATGAAGGCTGCCGCGCCGGCAGCCATGATGCGGTCGACGGTGGCCGGATCATCCAGTGCGCTGACCACGATGACGGCCGCACCGGCCGCGCGGCAGAGGCCGAGCCTCGCCTCGATGGAGATCGGCTCGGCGAGCTGGTAGTCCATGATGATGACGTCGGGCGGAAAAGCGGGGTCGTGGATGAGTTTCGGCCACGACGCGGCGGCGATAACGAGGTCGAAGTCGGGGGCGTTGCGCAGAACCCACGTCGACAGCCCGTCGAGCACAAGATGGTGGTCGTCGATCAACGCGAGAGTGACCCGCTTGCGAACGGGCGGGGCGGCGTTCGGCGCTGAGTCTGCGGGCATGATGAGGCCAGTATAGCGAGCACGCCCCCAGACGGGGGACACGGATGCGGGCAGTGCAGGCGGCGCCGGGGCAGCCTTCGGCACGCGGATGCCCGGCCGCCGTTCTCGCGCGGCCGTTCTCGCGCTGCCGACATCGCGCTGCCGTTCTCGCACCGCCGGCATCCGTTCTCGCGCCGCCGGGCTTCGGCCGGCATCGGGCGGCGCGGGGCGGCGACGTGCCGCTAATGTTGGGGCAAATGACAACTCTTCGGGCTTCAGAAACCTCGTTCATCGTGGCCGTGCAGCGCACGCGTCTTGCTCGTGCGCTGGTGCCGGCGGGCAAGGCGCTCAGCTTCTTCGGCGAGCATGCTGCGGGGTGGATTCTGCTGGGGCTGCTCGGCGCGGGCATCGACTGGTCGCACGCGGGAGCATGGCTGCTCAGCGTGCTGGCGGTGATCGTTGCGCACGGGCTGTCGGTGGTGATCAAGCGCGTGGTGCGGCGTCCGCGGCCGGGAGCGGTGGTCGGTGCCGACGGAAAGCTCGACGCGGGCAAGGGCGCCTACCCGGTTACCGCCGGGGGGCGAGTGGATGCACGTGGGCTCGCCGAGGCGGGCGAGCAGCGGGCATCCGGGGCCGACGACGACAGCGACGGCGAAGGCGCGACGGGCAACGGCACGACAGGTGAAGGCACGACGGGCGACCGCACGACAGGCGAGTTCGCGGCGGGCGACCGCACGACAGGCGAGCTCGCGACAGGCGAGTTCGCGGCGGGCCGCGGCGCAATCGCGAGCGCCGTGAAGGTGTACGCGTCGGCGCCGAGCAAGCTGAGTTTTCCGAGTTCGCACGCGTCGTCGACCATGGCGGCGTGCATCGTGTACACGGCGTTCTTTCCGTGGTTGTGGCCGTTGGCCGTGGTCGTGGCGCTGGCGATGGGGGTCAGCCGGGTGATTCTGGGCATGCACTTCGTGACCGACGTTCTGGCGGGGTACGCGATCGGGTTGATCGTGGGCGTGCCCACCATTCTGCTGCTGCACGGCTGAGTTTTGCGCGCCCAGACGTTCGGCCGCCGACGCCCGACCAGGCGCAGGTGTCTCGTGAGACAGCCGCGCTGAATTGCGGTCGTTATAGCGACCTCACTCGTGTCACAACTGTCTCGCGAGGCGCATCGCGGCGCTGCGCATCGCCGCGCCGGCGGATGGGCGCTAGAAGGTGGGGAGCTCCCAGCCGTACTGGCGGGCGAGAACGCTGAGCAGAAAGAGGGCCGCCCAGATGGCGCCGCTGACGAGCAGGCGCACGTCTTTCAGCACGATCTCTTCGGGGGCGGCGGCCTCACCGCGCTCGATGTCGAAGGCGTAGAGCAAGAGGGCCGCGCCGAAGGGAAAGACTGACGCGATGGAGCCGACGGAGGTTCCGCCGTTGAGGTCGAACGCCCAGAGGCCGTAGCTGAGCATGGTGAGGGTGGCGGCGACGGTCCAGACGAAACGCAGGTACCCGAGCGAGTAGAGGTTGAGGGTCTTGCGGGTGTGCGACTCCTCTTTACCCACGCTCTCAACCTTCTCTGAGTAGCGCTTGCCCGCCACCATGAAGAGCGAGCCCGACGAGATGACGAGCAGGAACCACTGAGTGATGGGCACGCCCACGATGGCGGCACCGGCGATGGCCCGCAACACGAAACCGCTGGCCACGATGAGAATGTCGATGACGGGCTGGTGCTTCAGCCAGATGCAGTACGAGAGCTGAATGATGACGTAGGCGATGAGCACGCCGCCGAACAGCCAGTAGCCGAGCAGGGCCGAGACGATGGCCGGGGCGAGCAGCAACACGATGGCCGTGGGCCAGGCGACCCGCACGGGAAACTCCCCCGACGGAATCGGCCGGAACCGTTTCTTCGGGTGCAGCCTGTCGCTCTCGATGTCGAGCAGGTCGTTGACGATGTACCCGCCAGAGGAGGTGAGCGAGAAGGCGATGATTCCGAGTACTACTTCGAGCAGAACATTCGGGTGAAACAGTACCCCCGCCGAAAGCGGCGCGAGGGCGAGAAGAACGTTCTTCGCCCACTGTTTCGGGCGCAAGGCCCGGATGAACGGCGGTGCCTTCGGCATGAAGCGGTCTCCCCACGGTGGTGTCGGCCGCGGCCGATGGTCGTTCCCCTGAACTCGAACCACGTCGGCCCCGCGACCGGATCGCACAGGGCGAGGGCCGGTTCGTGACAAACTGGTGATTCACTGCAATCGTAGTTGGGCGCGCTCGGCTTCGATGTGCCGGCACCCCCGAACGGGTGTGAAGTTTGTGTAAACCAGATGCTGTGCACAACTGCCAGCGGGTTGGCGAAAGTCGAAGGGCGGCCGAGTGAAGACCAGTGCGCTGTACGTGCTGTTCGCCGCCATCTCCACGGCCGCGAACCTCGGTTCGCAGGCCATCGTCTCGGTGCTCGGCACCGGTGTGTTCGGTGCGGGCGCAGGAGTGATGACGAACGCGGTGCTGGTCGTCTCAGTGCTGGTCGGTACCGGCATCGGCGTGGTGACGAAATACATTCTCGACAAGCGCTTCATCTTTCGCTTCGAAGTGAAGAGCATGAAGCACCAGGCCCGAACGCTGGGGCTCTACACGATCATGAGCGGCATCACCACGCTCATCTTCTGGGGCTTCGAGTTCGGCGCCTACTTCGCGTTCGGCACCGCGGCCGCGAAATACACGGGTGCGATAATCGGATTGGCTATCGGGTACGTCATCAAGTACTTTCTCGACAAGAACATCACGTTTCGAGAAGACAAGAGCGGGGTCAACACACTGTGAGGTCTGTGCTGTGAGGAGCGCTTCGTGAGCCGTCAACGGGTGTCGTCGTGGGGGCGGCTGAGTGATGCCGAGCACGAGATCGTGCCCATTACGTCGGCGGGGGCTGCGCCTTCTATCCTGGCGACGACGGCACCGGGGGTGGCGCGCGGCATGGAACGCAGCTACGGCGATGTCGCGCTCAACCGCGGCGGCACGCTGTGGGATGCCCGGGGGCTCAACCGCTTTCTCGGTTTCGATGCTGAAACGGGCATCCTGACCTGCGAACCCGGCGTACTACTGCGCGACATTCAGGCCACCTTCAGCAGGCAGGGGTGGATGCTCGCGGTCACTCCTGGCACGTCGGTCGTCACCGTGGCGGGCGCCGTTGCGAACGATGTGCACGGCAAGAACCACTCCACGCGGGGTACGTTCGCCGACCACGTGGAGTCGCTGACGCTGGTGCGCACCGACGGCACCGTGATCGTGTGCGGGCCGGCGGAGAACCGCGACTGGTTCGAGGCGACGTGCGGGGGGCTCGGGCTGACCGGGCTCATTGTTTCGGTGACCATTCGTCTGAAGCGCGTTCCGGGGCCGTGGTTGCTGGCCGAGAACATCGCTTACCAGTCGTTGCCGGAGTTCTTCTCTTTATCTGACGAGTCGGAGGCGGAGTTCGAGCACGTGGTGTCGTGGATCGATATCACCACCGACGGGGGCCGGCGCGGCATTCTGTCGCGGGCCAACTCGACGCCGTCGCCGCATCGCTCGTTGCCTCGGGGCGCTGCAGGAGTGGGGGCGACGCGCGGGGGGCCGACGGTGCCGTTCGTGCCGCCGTTCTCGCTGGTGAACAAGGCGACTCTGCCTTTACTCAATCGTGCGTATTACCGCATGCAGCACCTCTCGCTCGGCTCGTCGGTTGTGCATTACAAGCCGTTCTTCTATCCGCTCGATGCGATTCAGGAGTGGAACCGGGCGTACGGGCCCAAGGGGTTCTTTCAGCACCAGTGCGTGCTGCCGCGGTCTGTCGGGCTTGAGGCCGTTTCGGAGATTCTCGGGCTCGTTGCGGCGTCGGGGCAGGGGTCGTTTCTCGGGGTGCTGAAGACGCTGGGTTCTCGTACCCCCATCGGCATGCTGAGTTATCCACAAGAGGGCGTCAATCTGACGATCGACTTCCCGAACTTGGGGGCGTCGACGCTTGCGCTGCTTTCGCGGCTCGACGACGTGGTTGCTCAGGCCGGTGGGCGGCTCTACCTGGCGAAAGACGCGCGGATGCCCGTTTCACTGTTTCAGGCGGGGTACCCTCGCTACACGGAATTTCTGAAGTACAAAGACCCGGGCATGAGCTCGGAAATGTCCAGGCGATTGTTAGGGAGCTAGCCGATGGCTGCTGCAGTGAGTAAGGGTTCTTCGGCGGGGTCGGCGTGGTCGGCGCGGTCGGCTGGGTCGAGCGGGTCGGCGGGGGCGCGTGGGTCGGCTGGGTCTGCTGGGTCGCGGGGGAATTCCGGGGCGTGGCCGACCGACGTGGTGGTGGTCGGTGCGACGAGCGCGATTGCCGAGCAGTGCACTCGGTTGTGGCTGGAAGGTGGGGCATCCACTGCCCTGTTGATCGGGCGCTCTTCAGAGAAGCTCGACGCGATGGCGACCGATCTCGGAGTGCGGTTTCCGTCGGCTGTGGTGACGACGCTCGTCGCCGACCTGGTGACGCCGTCGTCGATCTCGTCGGTCGTCGCGGGGTTTGCCGGGCCCGGAACGCCGGGGGCGGCCGCGGGTGCCGGGCTGACCGTGCTGGTGGCGCACGGGTCGATGACCGAGCAGGAGGAGTCGCAGGCGTCGCTTGCCGCGGCCGCTTCTGTGCTCGAGGTGACGGGGGTGTCGCCTTCGCTCTGGATCGAGGCGTGTGCCGACACGATGACGGCCGGTACGATCGCGGTGCTCGGATCGGTCGCGGGTGATCGTGGGCGTCGTAAAAACTATATCTACGGAGCGGCGAAGGCGCTGATCGAGGCGATGACCGAGGGGTTGCAGCATCGGCTCGCCGCGTCTCCGCTTCGTGTCGTGCTCGTGAAGCCGGGGCCGACCGCGACCCCGATGACGGCGTCGCTGCCGCAGAAGGGCCTCGCCGACGTCTCCGCCGTCGCCGGCGAGATCGTGGCGGGTGTGAACGCGGGTGCGGCCGTCGTGTACGCCCCGAAGAAGTGGATGCTCATCATGGGTGTGGTGCGCAACATCCCCTCCCCCGTGTTCAACCGCCTCAACTTCTGACGCGCGGGGCTTTCAGGGGCCCAGGAACTCTGGGTCGGGGGTTGGACTCGCGGGCGGCGGCGGGGGCGGGTCTGGGCGGCGTTCGTTGCTGCCCGTGTGGGTTGCGCAAAAGCACCTTCGCGCGCGCCTAGAGGTGCTTTTGCGCAACGCGGGGAGGTTCCCCCGCTCGTTGTCCGCAGACTCGGCGGGCGCGGTGGGGTCGGGATGCTCGGGATCCGCGAGGTCGGAAAGCGCCGAACGGCCGACGAGGTAGGAGATCGACAACACCGTGAGGCCGACCATCATGACGATGGGGGCGAAGAGGCCGAGGTCGAGCACGAGCAGGGTGATGGCGACGGCCATTACTGCGTCACTGAATGCATCGACTCTGCCCGGCCCATGCATCACACCCTGGGCGAGCGACGACGCTCGGTGCGGCGCATCGGCCCCTGGGAGTGAGCGCCGCGTTGCGCAAATGCATCTCTGGGGGCGATGGAAGGTGCATTTGCGCAACGAAGGGCGGGAGTTGGGCGAGCGGGAGTGCGGGGAGGCGGCGAGGCGGCGAGGCGGGGCAGCTTCGCGGCTGGCCGAGGTGCTTCGCGGCTGGCCGAGGTAGCTTCGCGGCAGGCTGGGGCAGCTGCGGGGCAGCTTCGCGGCAGGCTGGGGCAGCTCCGCGGCAGGCCGGGGCAGGCCGGGGCAGGCCGGGCAGCTCCGCGGCCGGCCGGGGCAGCTGCGGGGCAGCTTCGCGGCAGGCCGGGCAGCTTCGCGGCAGCGGGGCGGCTTCGCGGCAGCGAGGCAGCTCCGCGGCAGGCTGGGGCAGCACGCCTGTGGATAACTCCGAGGCGCCGGTTGACGGCCACGTGACAATGGCGGGATGACTCATCGAATCGACTTGCCCGAGCGCCTCGTGGCGCGACCGTTTTCTGTGGCCGAAGCCCGCGCGCTCGGGGTCGGGCGCGCGCGCACGCGAAACCGGGAGTTGACGCGACCGTTCCACGGGGTGCGAGCGGTCGGCGCAGATCTGCATCCGATCGTGTCGTTCGCGCCGCGGCTTCGGCGAAACGAGTGGTTCAGCCACGAGTCAGCGGCGAGGCTGTGGAAAATACCGCTGAAGCATTCACCACGACAAAGCGACGACGTCTTCGTGACCATCGCTGACCCCGGCGCACCGAGTCGAGCGAAGGGCGCGACAGGTTTTCGAACAAATCGCGCGAACGCCCGCGTCGTGCAGCGGTTCGGCCTGCCGTGCAGTGACGCGGCCGCGACGTGGCTGAGTCTCGCGTCACGGCTGACGCTGAACGACTTGGTGGTTGCGGGCGATCACCTGATCCTCGACCCCGAGGTTCTTGACCCAAACGACCCGCGGCCATATGTGAGCTTTGCCGAGTTGAGCGAGCGAACAGAGTGCTATCACGGGGTTGGCAAGCCCCGGGCATCCCGCGCCCTGGCGCTTCTGCGAGTGGGTGCCGAATCGCGACCCGAGACGCTGCTGCGGTTGCTGATTCGGGATGCTCGGCTGCCCGAACCCGAGGTGAATCCGGTCATCGCGGATTGTCATGGCAGACGCATCGGGCGGGTAGATCTCGTGTTCCGGCCCTTTCGCGTCGTCGTGGAGTATGACGGCGATCAGCATCGCACCGACAAGGCGCAGTACCGCAAAGATGTTCGGCGATGGCAGCGTCTCATGCGGGAGGGCTGGGACGTGCTGCGATTTCACGACGATGCACTCTCGCATCGCCCCGATCTGACTCAGCTCGAGATCGCGGAGGCGCTGGCGCGAGGTGGATGCGCGGCGGCGGCGCGGGTTGCGCAAAAGCACCTTCGCGGCGCGATGTAGGTGCTTTTGCGCAACCTGAACGGGAGGGACCGAGGCGCGGGACGGAGCGGGGGCGGGAGGGGCGAGGGGGCCCGCGGAGGGGGCGCAGCACCGTCAGGCGGCGGCGTTGCCCTCGAAGGCGGAGTCTTCGTACTCTTCGGTGAGGCCGTGGTGGGTCTTCTCCCAGTGGTGGGGGCTGAAAACGATTTGGTAGGCGGCGCGCCAGGCGGCGATGGAGTGCAAAATCCAGTACGCGGGGTTCAGCAGCGCGAACATGGCGACGCGCCAGTTGTAGCGGTTCCAGGCGGCGATGCCGGAGATGAGGATGATCATGCCGTTGCTGAAGAGCATGTTCACGGTGCCGCCGACGATGAGCCAGTCGGGCAGGTTGAGGCCGATGAACTGCACGCCGATGTAGGTGAACACCGTGAAGCCGAGCACGAGCGGGTAGAGCATGAAGGCGATGGGCGTGCCCAGAATCAGCGCGACGAGCGACAGGGCACCGAGAATGCCGTTGACCCTGAACCAGCGAACAGGATGCCGGGTGTTCACGGCTCCGGTCATGATGTAGCCCTTGATCCAGCGGGTGCGCTGCCGAATCCACGCGCCGACTTCGGCGCA
This sequence comes from Subtercola sp., assembly GCA_025463765.1. Classification (GTDB taxonomy): domain Bacteria; phylum Actinomycetota; class Actinomycetes; order Actinomycetales; family Microbacteriaceae; genus Subtercola. Next base: position 29,923 of record JAODBC010000046.1, read on the forward strand.
GGCCTCTTCGGCGGTAGACGCCTTCACGACACCGACGCGGTAGCCGTGGGCGGCGACGCGCAGGCCGAGGTCGGCGTCTTCGGTGACGTTGTAGGGATCCCACGCGCCGAGCTCGCGCAGCACTTTGGTGTCGAAGTGGTTCGAGGTGCCGCCGAGCGGAATCGGCAGGTGCGACTGGTCGAGGCCGGGCAGCATCGAGTCGAACCAGGCGGCGTACTCCACCGCGAAGAGGCGGGTGAGCACGTTGTAGTCGGCGTTGAAATAGATGAGCGCGCCTTGCAGGCACACCAGCTTCTTCTGTGAAGCGTCGACGTGGGTGCGCTCGAACTCGTCTTGCCGAAAGGCGGCCACGGTGTCGCGCAGCTGCGACGGGTTGGGGCGGTCTTCGGCGTCGTAGATGACCACGAACTCGCCGCGAGCGAACGACAGCCCGTAGTTGCAGGCGCGGGGCTTCGTCTGCGGGCCGCCGGGCGGCACGATGACCATGCGTACGTACTCGGGCGGGCGCATGGTGCGCACGGCCGCGATGGTCTCTTCGTCGTCTTCCTCGAGCAGCACCATGACCTCGAGTTTGGCCTTCGGGTAGTCGATGGCGCCGAGGTTCGTCAGCAGCTTCGAGATGATGTTGGCCTCTTTATAGGCCGGCACCAGAATCGTGTAGATCGGCAGATCTTGGTCGGGAATACGCGACGGCAGCGGCTTCAACCCGCGCGCCACGCGCTCGAGCGCCACTTCGTCGTTCCAGCGCTCTTTGTCGCGGTTGTTGAACGGAGCCCGAAATGCCGCGACGACCTTGAAGATGATGTTCATGGCGAAGAGAATGTTCGCTGCAGTGAGCACGATGATGAGCGTCGTCGTGAGGCTCATCACGCAGCCGACGATGACCAGCAGCACCACGACGCCGGGCACGATGAGCTGCCAGCGCCGCAGCCCCGACTTCGCCGACTCGTCGCTCGAATCGGTGGCCAGAGCATCGGATGCCCCGAAGAGCAACTGCGTACGGCACGCCGCCGCGACGGCCTGACTGAGATCCCAGTCGGTGGTCGTTCGCACGACGATGTCTGTCACGCCGAGCTGGGTTCGGGCAGCGACCAGCAGTTCTTCGGTGGGAGGTACCGTCGTGGCGATGATCGCCCCCGAGCCGGATCGCTTCCACGGCACCCAGCCGGCCTCGATGAGCTGCTCGGGTGGCAGCACCGAGAGCAGACCCGCCTCTGGCGGCTCGGCGAGCAGGTCGACGAGCGGCGCGTTCCATTGCGTGGCCAGGGCCTCGTACATTTCGCGACGCGTCACCGCGCCCGACAAGATGAGGTGCCGGCCGAGCAGGCCGCCTTCGCGCTCTTGGATGGCCAGGGCATCCGCTAGTTCGTGCTGACCGATGAGGCCGGCGTCGACGAGAATCTCGCCGATGCGGCCGGGGCCGGCCCCGCCCGCGGCACCGCCGCTGCCCACGCGTGACGTCGTGTCGGTCAACTGTCGATCCGCTCGTAGATTCGGTAATCGCCTTGGTCGAAGACCACGCGGTACATGGTGGTGAACGACGGGTCTTTCTTCACCGCATCGTAGACGAGGTCGGCGACACCGGTCTGAGAGAGCTCGGGCGCATCTGCCGTCGAAACGAACACCCACTTGGCATGCGTCGCGGGGTTGGCGATTGCCTGGTAGAACAGGTCGCCCGTCGAGCGGTTGTAATAGTCGGTGAGGGGGATGCCGATTTCGGGCAAGAGGGCGCTGCCGGCGGCAGACTCGTCCATCAACACGTCTCCCCCGTCGTAATGGTCACGCAGGTAGGCCGCTGCCGCGGTCGCCCCGCTCGCCGCCTTGAGCTGCACGTAGCCGTCGGCCTCGGCGATGACGGATGATCGTGCCGGGTCTGCCGCCCACCACGCCGTCTGCACCACCAGCGCCAGGGCGATCACGGCGAGCACGGGCATCCACACTCGCGATTTTCGTATCGAGTCGATGAGCACCGCGGCGAGTACGGCGAGCCAGGGGATCACCGCGAGGGTGTACCTGCTGTTCCACCAGTTCTGCGGCAGTGAGTGGTCGTTGTTCATGTGGGTCTGGCCGAGAAACAGGCTGAGCAGCGAGAAGGCGTAGGCGACGCCCATGATCCAGACGACGAGAGCCTCGTTCGAGAGCCCTCGGGTGTAGGCGAGCACCACGGCGCCGGCGATGCCGAGCACCACGGTGAGCAGGCCGGCGGTCTCGAGCACAGACCAGTCGTAGGTCCAGAGGGTCAGACCCGCGTTGTGCGTGTAGGCGAGCAGGCCCGCATCTGCCGTCGCCTTCTGCAGGTTCGAGGCCGAGTACTGGCCGTTCGCGAACTCGAGCGGGTTGCCATAGACGGTGAAGTTGTAGGTCAGCCACCAGGCGATGGCTACGCCCGGCAGAGCCGCGAAGGCGAGGCCCATCTTCACGCAGTAGCGCCAGGCCCGTTTCTTGCGCCACGAGACCCAGGCGACGAGCAGGGTTCCGGCGAAGACCAGCACCCAGCCCTCGTACCGCGAGAGCGTCGCGCCCGCGGCCGGCAGCCCGCAGAACACCATCATCTCGCCGGCCTGCAGGTTGCGCTTGCTCGTCACCCAGTGCGCGAGCCCCGCAAAACAGCCCATCATGCACACGATGAGCACCGGCTCGGTGAGCGCCGTGGTGTACATGTACAGGATGCTCGGGTTGGCGATGATGAGCAGAACACCGATGATGCGTGCCGAACGCCCGAGCCCGATACGCGCCGCGATGCGGTAGACCCCCGTGGCTGTTCCCATGAGGCAGATGAGGCCGAGCAGGCCGGCGGCGAGCCCCGTGTGCCAGAGCCACAGGTTCGTGACGAACGGAACGAGCACCAGGCTCGGCACCGGCAACCACACCGTGCCGAGCTGAGTGAAGCCCGGGGCCTTGCTGTCGAAGAGCCGCCGCGAGATGGTGAGGTGGCTCTGCGCGTCGGCGTAGGCGATGTTGAGGCCGCTCGACGTGGTGAGGATGACGGCGACGATGCCCACGGCGAGTGCCACGAAGGCGATGACCATCGTGCCGGGCACGCGGCGCCCCGCGGTGGGGGCGCCGAGCGAGACCCAGCGCGCGATCAGCCAGTCGGTGAAGGCCGAATGGATGACCGGCGGAGCCTCGGGCTTCGGCAGAAGCAGCCCGGAACTCGCCGCGGTGTCTGACCACTCCTCGGCGGGCGTCTCGGGTTTGGTGAGGGAGGGCACGGTTACTGCTCTGGCGTGGAGCTCTCGGCGGCGGCTTGCGACTCCGCCGTGCCCTCTGCGGCGAGTTGCGCGTCGACGTACTTCTTGAGCTTGCCGCGGCGGCGCCGGCGGGTGATCTCGCCGATGACGCCGGCCAGAATCAGCACGATGGCGACAACGGCGATCCACACCGCGTAACCGCGGTAGTCATCGGTGACGGCGGTCTGCGGAACGACCGCGTTGCTCGAGATCAGCACCGGGTCGGCCTGGTTCGGCTGGGCGACGAGAATGTCTCCCGACAGCCCGAACCACTGGTCTGGATTGCTCACGGAGTATTCGGCCGCCTGCAATTGCAGAGCATCCACGTCGCTCGGCGACGAACTGGGCGACCAGCCGCCGAGCATGAGCACGTTGCGGCCGGCGCTCTGAAAGGCCTGCAGAGTGGCGTAGGGTTCGGTGGTTCCGACGCCGAACGAGACCGCGTTCGAGTCGATGGCCTTGAAGCTGTCGAGGCGCAGCGGGGCGCCGAGCGCGTTCGAATCGTCTGAGGTCGCACCGACGAACAGGCCCGACTTCGACGACGAGATGAACTCCCCCGGCGTCATGACCGTGACGGCGAGCTGGATGCTCGAGTTACGCTGCACCGAAGCGACGATGTCTCCGGCGCTGGCCACGGCGACGGCGACCGAAGCGCCCGTATCGAACGCGACCGGCAGAACTCCGCCGAGCACCTGCGGAAAGCGCTGGAAGCCGGGGTTGATGGTCTGGCCGCGAACCGCCGAGACGTTCGACGCCGCCGCGTCGACGAAGAGCTGGATGGGGATGAGCGCCGGGGCGCCGGTGCAGTTACCGGTCACGGGCACGGCGCTGAGCTGGATCTTCAGGCCGTTGGCGGCCGTGATGAGGGTTCCGCTCACCGGCAGCGTCATCGTGAAGGCGGTGGTGTGGCCGAGCACCTGCGAGCCGATGAGAAAGTTGTTCCAGTACACGTTCGCGGTAGCGATCACCGAGTCGGGGATGTCGGAGTGCATGCCGACCAGGTTCACGGTGGCCGAGCTGATGGGGCCGCCGAAGCTCGCCTGCGAGATGTTCGTGAACGAGCTGGTCTGGCCGAAGCCGGCGAGCGCGATCTGGCTCGGTGAGCCGAAGTACTGCAGGTTCTGGGTGAGCGCGGGCGTCGAGGTGCCGGTCTGGCTGAGGCCAGAGGTGTCGGCCGAGTTCGCCAGCACGAGGTAGTCGGAACCGAGAGCAGTTCCGGCGGCCGAGAGCGCGGCTTCGGGGCCCGAGATCGTGAGCGTGGGCACACCGCCCGCGCCCGTCGAGAGGGCCGTTGTCGCGGCGGTCACCGAGGAGTCGGTCGAGGGTGCGAGCACGATGATGCGGCCGCGCACCGGGTCGACGGCGGCTTCGTTCGCTGAATCCCCGGCCGTCGTGAGGCTGATGTTCACGCTGGACGGCAGCGCGTGAGCCAGCGCGGCGACGGTCGAGAGGCCGGCCTGTTCGAGAGCGCCCGAGGGGGCATCCGAAATCTGCACGGCGACCGCGGTGAGGCTCGGGTTCAGAAAGTCGGCGACGGTTTTCGGTGCGGTCGCGTCGCCGGAATAGGCCAGCACGACCTTGCTCAGCTCGACGCTTGCGGTCGACGGAACGGTGCAGACGGCGGCGGTGCTGTCGATCACGGTGTAGGTGAGGCCGATGCTGACGATGCCTTTGACCACGTCAGACGGGGTGAGGGGCACGTTCAGGGCGGCGGGGGCCGTCGGGTCGAGGGTCTGCAGCACGACGCCGTTCACCGAGACCTGCACCGAGCCGCCGAGGGCGGTGGATGCCCCGGCCGTTGCGCCCGATGTGCTCGAAGCGGCGGTGCCTGCGGCCGGAGTGACGGGGGCGACGATGCCGGTCACGCTGGTCGGGGTGATGCCCGCGGGAACGTTGAGGTTCACGAACACGGCGGTGCCGTCGGCGGGAACGGTGGTGGTCGCGGGGAACGAGAGGGTGCCGGGGGCGTCGGCGGCGGTTGCGGCTTGACTTGCGGCGGCCGAGGTAGTCGTGGTCGTCGTGGTGGTGTTCGTGGTGCTGGCCTGGGCGGAGGCGGCGAGGCCCAGCGGGGCGGCAGCGACCAGCAGGCCGGCGGCGGCGAGCGACACCAGGCGCAGTGCGTTCGCGCGAGCCCGTCGGGGCGCGCTACTAGGGCTGCGGCGAGGGAGTTTCGACAAGACGCTCATTGACCATCCGATGGGTTAGGTACCGAATCGGTTCCTGGGCTGACACTGATTTCACGCTGCAGGGCTGCAAGATGTGCGTCATCTTGTCCCCCCAACGGGTACCCCTTCAGTCGAATACTACTGTGTATTCTGTTCGGGCACCGGCAGCGGAATCCTCGATGTCGCACGACGAAACCCACCCGAAATGACTACGAAACGACCGCCGCTGTTCCGAATTTGTGCAGCCTCGTGATGACGTCTTGGTAGCTGGCGGGCATGCCGTAGTAGAAGCCCTGGGCGTTGCGAACGCCGACGCGGCGCAGAATTGCGGCGGTTTCGGCGCTCTCGATGCCTTCGACGATGGTGAGGTAGTCGAGCGCATCGCTGAAGCCTTGCAGAGCCTTGACCACCTCACGCTGACGGTTGTCGCCGAGGTCGTCGATGAGGCTGCGGTCGAGCTTCAGAATGTCCATGGGGATGCGCACCAAAGAGCCGACCGACGAGTTCTCCGAGCCGTAGTCGTCGAGCGCGATGATGATGCCGAGCTCGCGCAGGCTCTGGGCCTGGGCGCGCAACTCGTCGGTCACGTGGCGCAGCGACCGTTCGTTCAGCTCGAGGCAGAGCGAGAGGGCAGGATGCCGCTTGGCGAGGTCTTTGGCGAAGGCGCCGACATGAGCATCCACGATCTGACCCACCTCGAGGTTGACGGCGATGGTGGCGATGCTCGGTTCGATGAGCTGAATGGCGCGGGCACCTGCCACTGCTTTGGCCATGACTTGGCGGGTGAGGGCATCCATTCGGCCGAGGCTCTTCGCACGCTCGACGAGGGCGCCGGGCGAAATGACGCCGAGCTCAGGATCGGTATAGCGCACCAGCGCCTCGAAGGCCCAAATGCGATTCTCGACGAGGTTGACGATCGGCTGAAAGGCCACGGTCAGGTTCTCGTTGTCGATTGCGTCGGCGACGATGTCGTTGATACGGGCCGAGCGGTGCGGCGAGATGTTGATGGTGCTGTCAGATCCGGGGCCGCCGTGGCGTCTGCTTCTCTTGACGGCGAGCATGCTGCGGTCGGCGTCGACCACGAGAGATGCGGCGTCGGTCTCGCGGTGGGCGGAGTAGGCGAGGCCGACGCTGAGCAAGGGGCGCAGCTCGATGGTCTGGGGCGGGGCGACGGTGGGAGGGGCGGGCTGGGCCGCGGGGGCTTCCTTGGCTGCAGGGTCGGCGTGGGCGGTGACGAAGGGGTTGTCTGTCGGGTCGGCAGGGGTGGTGGCGGGGTCGGTAACCGTGAACGGCTCGCTGGCCTTCTCTGTGACGCGCTCGGCCAGGGCCTTTGCCTCGGCAAGCGACTTGAGCGAGGTCAAAATGATCACGAATTCGTCTCCGCCGATGCGGGCGACGATGTCGTGCGAACGCGTGTTCGCCTTCAGCCGCTCGGCGACCGTCACGAGCATTTGGTCGCCGACGTGGTGGCCGTGCCGATCGTTCAGCTGCTTGAAGCTGTCGAGGTCGATGAACAGCACAGCGATTGCACCGGAATAGGGCCGATTCTCGTTCGCGAGGGCGAGCGCCTGGCGAAACGCGTTGTAGTTCGGCAGCCCGGTGAGCGAGTCGCTGTTGGCCCGTGCCGTCAGATCGGCCATGTCTTGCGTGACACGGGCGGCCTCGGTGGCGAGGTGAGCGAGAGCTTCGAGCACCTGCGCGTCTTCGCGGTCGAAGGGAATTCCGCTCAGCTCGCGCGTCGCCACGACGTAAGAGTCGGCATCCTGACTCAGCTGCACGGGGTAGCCGATCTCGCTCTGCCCGGGCGGCGGCGAGCTCCGAACGGTGACTGAGTCGGCGTTCACGGCGATCTTCGCTCGCGCTGCCAGCGTCTGCTCAAGGTCGTCGTGGCTCCACGGCAGCGCCAACGCTGCGTCGGTGAGGCCCGTGATGCGCCGCTGCAGGCCGCGCAACTGGCGCACCCGAGAGAGCCCGAAGATGATGGCGGCGGCGATCACCAGCACGCCTGCTCCGCGGTGGGTCTCGTCGGTGAGCAGCAGTACTGCGTATACGGCTTGAGAAGTGAAGATCACTGCAAGGGTGAGCCCGGAGATGAACGCCAGGATGCCCAGCAACCGTCTCGGGCTGACTTCGGAGATGCCGAAGGCACCATCGTGGGCCCAACGGCCGCCCTGCCGGGCGAACTCCACGAGAAGAATGACCAGCATGTACGCCGCGCTCGCGGCAACAGCGAAAACGATCGTCTGCCAGCCCACCGGGCCGGCGACGCACATCACGAGGCTCCAGACGAGGGCGCCGAGGCTCGCAACCCCGGTGGCGTACACCGAGATGACGAGGTTGCGGGAGTTGAAAAGGGCCCCGCAGAAGAACCCGAGCACCCAGACTCCGACGGCGATGAAGAACTGATCGCCGAGGCTGGCGGTGGCGAGCAGGGCCACGGAGGTACTGACCGATGGCAGGCTCGACAGCCGGCCCACCGGCAGCCGAAAGTCGGTGACGAGCGCGGTGCTTGCGAACAGGGCGATCAGGTAGAGGAGGTCGACAGAGGCGGCGAACGCTGCGACCTGAACGGCACCGAGCACGACGACAACGAGCGCGACCAACGATACGGGCAGAAAAAAATACGATCGCGTGATTCGCTGGGCGATCTGCAGCGACCCTACGGGAAGGGCTGTCGGCGTTTCGGTGCCTCGAGAGGTGGCTGCCACGGCGGCGTCACCCCAGCCGGCGGGTAGACATCTGTCTGCGCGCTGTCGGCAGCTGAAGGGTCATTCACACAATGTACCGCGCAACCAGAGGGGTCGCGGCGCCCTGACTCGCCGTGGAGCGTTCGGAGACGGTCGAGCCGATCACACGCTGCGATCATGCGGCCCACGAGAACGGCAACGCCGACCGAAGCGGCACACCACAGAAGCCCGAGTGAAGCGACAACGAGCGCTGGAAGAAAAGAAGTATTCATCAAGCAGGGAGCTTAGATGATTATTCGTCAGCTTTGTCAAGGTTTGCGAAAGCTGTGGAAGGTCAGCGCGTCATTCTCCATGAGCGACCCCTGCGGGGCGCCTCAATGTCGATCGGGGCGACGCCGGCCGGGCCTCTCAGTGTCGGTCGGGGCGACGCCGGGTGCCGCCGCCGTAGACGATGATGCCCACCAGGGGAACGAGCAAGAACCACAGCCAGCTGTAGTTGTAACCCCACACGATTCCTGTCACAAAGAACAGAAGGAGGGCGATGAACGGTGTGATCGACACGGCGACGACGCCGGCCCTCCCGCCGATGGGTGCGTTGCGCGGCTCGGGAATGGAACTGCCAGACGACGTCGGGCTCGAGTAGCTCGACGAGGCGAAGGCAGCTGGCGGAACGGCCGATGCTCCACCAAGATGGGCATCCGCCGGCAGGTCGCTGAAGACCGGCGCCACTTCGCCGCGCGTAATGGCCGCCCGCACGGTGGCACTGCGCTCGGTGAATTCGGCCTCGGTGATGCGGCCCTCGCGCAGGTTGGCGTTCAGCTGCGCGACGGCCTCATCGCGTTCGGGGTTCGAGAGCCGCAGTGCTGCGGTCTGCGGATCAGTGAAGTCGGTCATGCGTCTATTGTGGCGCGGACGGGGTACGCGTGCCAGGCATCTGGCTGCTTCGCCGCCGGCTCAGCAACAAATCACGGCTCGCCGAACCATATGTGGGCTCGCCAAGCAGCGACGCCTTAGTCATCCCGTTACTCGTTATGCCGTCACTCGCGCGAGCCGACGGTCATTGGCCGGGGCAGGTCAGCGGGCGACGAGTTCCGGCGCGGTGGCGGGCGAGCCCGCCGTGAGAGCCGCGGCCGCGGCAGCGCCAGCAGCGGCGGCATCGGCGCGGGAGGCAAAGATCTCGGCGATCTGCACGGCGTTCAGGGCGGCACCCTTACGCAGATTGTCGTTGCTGATGAACAAAGCGATGCCCCGACCATCCGGAACCCCCTCATCGGCACGGATGCGGCCCACGAAGCTCGGGTCTTTACCGGCCGCCTCGAGGGGCGTCGGTACATCTGTCACCGTCACACCGGCGGCAGTCGACAGCAGCTCGGCGACACGCTCAGGGCTGATCGGGCGCGCGAATTCGGCGTTGATCGAGAGGGAGTGGCCAGTGAAGACGGGAACGCGCACGCAGGTTCCGCTGACCAGAAGACCCGGCAGCTCGAGGATCTTACGGCTCTCATTGCGCAGCTTCTTCTCTTCGTCGGTCTCGTTGAGGCCGTCTTCGACGAGGCTTCCCGCGAACGGAATCACGTCGAACGCGATGGGGCGCACGTATTTCACGGGCTCAGGCAGGTCGATGGCGCTGCCGTCGTGCACGAGGTCGAGCAAGTGCCCCGACGCGACGGCGGCCTCAGCCTGCGTCGCGAGCTCTTCGGCGCCGGCGAGCCCGCTGCCCGACACGGCCTGGTAGGTGCTCACGATGAGCCGCTGCAGTCCGGCCTCGGCGTCGAGCACCTTCAGCACGGGCATCGCGGCCATGGTGGTGCAGTTCGGGTTGGCGATGATCCCCTTGCGTGCCTCGTCGATGGCGTGCGGGTTCACTTCGCTCACCACGAGGGGCACGTCGGGATCCATGCGCCAGGCGCTCGAGTTGTCGATGACGGTGACCCCCGCGGCGGCGAACTTCGGGGCAAGGGCCCTCGAACCGGTTGCCCCTGCCGAGAAGAGGGCGATGTCGAGGCCGGCGGGGTCGGCGGTCGCCGAGTCTTCGACGATGATCTGCTCGCCGCGGAACGTGAGCGTGGTACCCGCTGATCGAGCGGTAGCGAAGAAGCGGATGCTCGCAATCGGAAAGTCACGTTCATCCAGCAGCTGGCGCATCACCTTGCCGACCTGGCCGGTCGCACCGACGACGCCGACGTTGAGGCCGACGTTCTTTTGCGTTGAATCGCTCACTGCACTCTTCCTTTTGCTCGAAGGTTCACTTTACCAAGCATCGGGTGGCGGATGCCCGGCTCGGGCTAGGGTGCCAGCATGAGCGATTTCGGGGTGGGCGAGGGCACCGACGAGTCTCGGCGCGGTGTAGAGACGGGTGAGCCGCCGGAAGGTGGCGCCACGCCGCCAGCCTCGCCGCTCGCCACGCCGCTCGCCATGCCGTCCACGCTGCCACCCGGGCCGCCCTCTGCCGCGGCGGTTGTCGCTGACGGGCCAGCGGAGGGGGATGCAGGCACTCCGCCGCTCGATCCGGCGGGCTGGGCAACGGCGGCGACCCCGACCCGCGCGGCGGTGCCGGGGTACCTGGTGCGGTGGGGCATCCCGAGCAGCGTGCTGGGGCTCGGGGTGTTCATCGCTGCGCTCGTGGTGGGCGTCGCGCTGTATGTGCTGGGGGTCATTCCGAACGCGAGCGCGGCGCAATTCACGACCAACGTTCTGGGCTACGGGGCGCTGTTCGGGGTCGTGGTGCTGGTGGTGCGGATGCGCGGGTCGGGGTCGCTGCGAAAAGACCTGGGGCTGAGCATCCGCTGGGTGGATCTGGCGCTCGGGCTGGGTGCGGCGCTCGTCGCCAAGGCGATTGCGGTGTTCTTCGCGTCTGTCGCGCAGCGGCTCGCGGGCGATACTCCGGTTCAGGGCAATCTGACGCTGGACTCCGACACGTTCTGGATCGTGCTGAACGCGCTGCTCTTCGCCTGCCTGCTGGGGCCGTTCGTCGAGGAGGTGTTCTTTCGCGGCATGGTGCTGCGGGGCATCCGTAACCGCGTGCTGCGCACCTCTCCCGGGGCAGTGGATGCGGCCGGCTTCGCGCGGAACGTCGACCGCCTGCGGCTTGCGAACACGGTGGCGATCATCGTGAGCGCGGCGGTGTTCGCGGCGCTGCACCTGTACGAGTCGTCGTCGTGGGCGTCGGCGCTCGCGTTGGGCGGGTCGACGTTCTTCTTGGGGCTCATCAACGCACGGCTCGCCGTTTCGACGGGGCGGCTCGGGGCAGGCATCGTGGCGCACATCGTGTTCAACGCGTCGAGCGTGCTGCTGCTGCTCGCGCTGGGGTGAGGTGGCTCGGGCGCCTCGGCGCGGACTCGGGTTCTCGTGCTCGCGTGCTCGCGGACTCGGGTGCTCGTGCACTCGGGTTCTCGTGCCTCTGTACCTGCGCCCTTCCCCTGCCTCGCGCGCCTCGTCGCGGAATCGGGTTCGCGTGCTCGCGGAATCGGGTTCTCGTGCTCGCGTGCTCGCGTGCTCGCGGAATCGGGTGCTCGTGCCCCCGCACCTGCGCCCTTCCCCTGCCTCGCGCGCCTCGTCGCGGAATCGACTTTTCGAAAAAGCCCCTTCCCGCGCTATTTTGAGGGCTTTTTCGTCAAGTCGATCGAGAAAGAGGGCGTGCAGGAGGGGCGTGGGCGCGTCGCGCGGGTGGGGAGGGGAGGCGAGGCGAGGCGAGGCGCGTTAGCGGCCCGTGCCGCCGTGCACGACGGCGTCGGTGTCGGCGTCGAGGCCGAAGGCGGTGTGCACGACGCGCAAGGCGGTGTTGACGGTGTCGGCACGGGTCACGACCGAGATGCGGATCTCGCTGGTCGAGATCATCTCGATATTGATCCCGGCCTCGTAGAGCGCCGTGAAGAGCTTGGCCGAGACGCCCGCGTTCGTGCGCATTCCGGCACCGACGAGCGCGAGCTTGCCGATCTGGTCGTCGTACTGCAGCGACGAGAAACCGACGTCGGGCTGCGAGGCGGTGAGCGTCTGCAACACGGTCTGCCCGTCAGACTTCGGCAGCGTGAACGAGATGTCGGTGAGCCCGGTGGCGGCGGCCGAAACGTTCTGCACGATCATGTCGATGTTCGCGCCGGTCTTGGCGACGATGTTGAAGATCTGCGCGGCCTTGCCGGGAATGTCGGGCACCCCCACCACGGTGATCTTGGCTTCGCTGAGGTCGGCCGCAACGCCGGCGATGAGGGGCTCTTCCACGGATTTCTCGCTGTTCTGCTCAGTACTGCCTGCTGTTGGGGTGCCTGAAGTCGAGGTGCCTGCAGTTGGGGTGCCTGCGGTCAGGCTGCCTGACGTGAGGGTGACGGGCCCGGTGATCGTGCCGCGATTCGGGATGCCCGCTCCCCCCGTCGCGGCCGCAAAACCCAGGGCGACAGAGGCCGCACTCGTCTCGTTGAAAACGATTGTGCCCTCGTTGTTGTTGAACGATGACCGAACGTGAAGCGTGACGCCGTGCCGGCGTGCATACTCGACCGCCCGGATATACAGCACCTTCGCCCCATTGGCGGCAAGCTCGAGCATCTCTTCGCTCGAGATGCGGTCGATCTTGTGGGCGCGCGGCACCACGCGGGGGTCTGCCGTGAAGATTCCGTCGACGTCGGTGTAGATCTCGCACACGTCGGCGTGCAGTGCGGCGGCGAGCGCGACAGCGGTCGTATCCGAACCGCCACGGCCCAGGGTCGTGATGTCGCCCGTGCCGCGGTTGAAGCCCTGGAACCCCGCGACGATGGCGATCGCCCCTTCGTCGAGCGCGCTTCGAACCCTGCCCGGGGTGACATCGACAATGCGGGCCTGGCCGTGCCGGGCATCCGTGATCATGCCGGCCTGGCTGCCCGTGAACGAGCGGGCATCGTGGCCCATGCTGCGAATGGACATAGCCAGCAGCGCCATCGAGATGCGCTCGCCGGCGGTGAGCAGCATGTCGAGTTCGCGCGGCGCCGGAATCGGGGTGACCTGGTGGGCGAGGTCGAGCAGCTCGTCGGTGGAGTCGCCCATGGCACTCACGGCGACCACAACCTCGTTGCCGGCCTTGCGGGTCTCGACGATGCGCTTCGCCACGCGTTTGATGCTCTCGGCGTCGGCGACGGATGATCCGCCGTACTTTTGCACGATCAAGCTCACGGGCGTACTCCTGGGGGTGGGTCGGGCGGGTCGGGCGGCTCTGGCGGGTCGGGCGGGTCTGGCCGGTCTGGCGGGTCGGGCGCGGCGTCGAGCGGGCTGCCGCGCGCACGGGAAAGGCGACTACTCATTCTAGGCGACACGTGCTGGCGCGCGGCTTTGCGTTACGCGGGGCGATAGCCCGATACATCTGCGAAATGTGTGCCTCGTAGGCTGCACGCGAGTCGATCGAACCCTGATCGCCGTGACCAGAGGAGACCGCCGTGAGTGGAGCCGCACCAATCGTTCGTAACCTGGCCGATCTGCCGGGCTTTCTGATCAGCAAGGACGACACCGTTGTTCTTGCCGAACTCGCGGGGCCCTCGCAGGGCAGTTCGACCAGCGTTTTTCTCGAGATCTGGGAGCCGGGTGGGGCGCAACCCCTGAATTCGCATGCGGAGTCGGCAGAGATCTTCATCGTGCTGGCGGGTACGGCGGTGGCGCATTCCGATGACGAGAGCCTCGTACTGGTGCCGGGCGATGTGCTGACGCTGCAGCCGGGGTCGGATCACCGCATCGTCAACAGCTCTGCAACCGAAAAGCTGTACACGATCACGATCATGGCGAACGACGGCGGGTTCGCGTCGCTCGTGACGGGTGGCACGCGGGTTCCGCTGGCGGCAGCGGATCTCGATGTGCTCGTGCGGGGTCTGGCGGGCTGAGGCGCCGCGGCTGCCGGCGGCGCTGACGCTGACACCGACGACGGCGCCGACGCCGACGCTGACGACGACGCAGAATCGTCGGAGAATCGCGGTTGGTGGCGACGTATAGGGGGCACCGGTAGCGATTCTCCGCTTTTTCTGCACCGAGACCGCCGTCGCGGGGCGGGCGCGACGAACCGGGCGCGGAGCCTCCAGGCGGGCAGGCGGGTCAGGCGCGCGGGGCGGCGAGGGCGAGCAGGGCGAGGTCGGCGGCGCGGGAGCCGAGGAGGCAGAGTCCGACGGGGAGTGTTCCGACGCGGCCGTAGGGCAGGGTGAGGGCGGGGAGGCCTGAGAGCGACGCGAGGCAGGTGAGGCGCAGGGTCGCGCCGCGCACACGATCGATTTCGGCGGGATCTGCCGAGAGGGAGGGCGCGGCGCTCGAGGTCGACGGCAACGCTAGTGCTGCGCCCGGCGGCACGGCGACCTCGAGGGCGGCCGTTGCGCGGATCAGAACAGCGCGTGCCCCATCGGCCTCGGCTACGGTGATGCGGCTTGCCGCCTCGAAACGCGCTGCAATAGCGGGGTCGAGCGCGCCGGGGTTGGCCACGACGAAGGGGGCGTCTTCGATCCAGGCCTCGAATTGCTGCACCAGTCTGAAGGCCTCGAACCACCGCTCGAGATCTGCTGCCGCGAAAGCGCTGGCTGGGTCGATGACCTGCACGGCGGCGCCCGAGTTGAGCGCCAGGGCGCGCAGGGCGGCCTGAAAGGTGAGCTGGGCATCCGCATCGGCGAGGGCGACGATGGTGGGGTCGACGAGGATGCGGGTGATGGGGGTGGCGGCGTCGGTTGCCGCGGGGGCGGCAGCTGACGGCGCCGTGACCGAGAACGGAGCCACGGGCATCCGCTCGCCCGTCGCGAGCAGGGCCTCGACGCCACGCTTGAGCGTCGACAGGTCGCGCGCCAGCAGGCCGACCGTGTCGAAGCTCGGCGCGAGACCGATGAGACCGGCACGCGAGACGGCGTTGTGCGTGGTGCGCAGGCCGTAGAGGCCAGTGTACGAGCCGGGTACGCGGATGGAGCCGGCAGTATCGGTTCCGAGGCCGAGGTCGGCCAGGCCGAGGGCGACTGCTGAGGCGGGGCCGCTGGTGGACCCGCCCGAGATGTGACCGGGCGCCGCGGGGTTCGGCGGGGTGCCGTAGTGCACGTTGGTGCCCGCGATCGAGAAGGCGAGTTCATCGGTCTGAGCGAGGCCGGTGATCTCGGCTCCGGCGTCGATGAGGGCCTGCACGGCGGGAGCGGTGTCTGTTTCGGGCGCGCGGGAAGCCGAGAAGGTGGGGTTTCCGGCGCCGATCGTTTCGCCCTCGATGGCGAACAGGTCTTTGACGGCGACACGGATGCCCGCCAGGGGCCCCACGTGCGCTCCGTCACCCGGGTACGCGCTCGATGCCACGAGCGGACGCCGTTCGGCGGGAGTCGCCCAAATGGCGCGCTCTTCGGTGTGCGTGAGTGCTGGTTCGCCGAACTGCACGCCCGGAACCGTGGAGACGTGCGCGACGGTGACGGCCCACGGAGAGTCGGCGTCGGTGCGCTGCCAGAGCTGCGTCTGGCTGCCGGTTCCGCGATCGCCGCGCACCGACTCGGCCACGATGAGTGCGGCGTTGTCGTCGATGGGGCGCAGGTGCACGCGCCGCAGGTAACGCTGCGGCACGGGTGGTCGGGCGGCGCGGAACGCGGCGATGGCGTCGTGCCCGACCAGCGCGGAGCCGGCCTCGCTGCGCACGGTCAGCAGGCCGTCGGCGAACAGTACGTCGAGCTCGGCCACGTCGTTCGTCATGAGCGCACGCTCGTAGCGCCAGAAGGCGGCGAAGAGAGTGGGGTCGCCGAACCAGTCTGGGGCGGCAGGTGGGGTGGCCGTATCTGTGTCGGCGGTGGTGGCGGTCGCGGTGGATGATCGGGGGGTGGTTGCGTCGACCGGTGTGCCTCCGCGCGCTGGGGCTCCGCGCTCTGTGTCGCCGGGTTGGCCTGCACCGGCGGCGGCGGCGGCGGTGGCGGTGGCGTTCTCTGTGTGCGACCGGGCCGCGGTGTCATCGCTCATCGGTTTCGTTTCGAGATCGCCGGGGTGGGCATCCGGTGCCGACGCGGTGTCGGGGTCGCGGGGGTGGGCGGGTGGCAGGGGTTCAAGAGGTGGTGTGGGTTCAAGAGGTGGCGCGGGCTCGCGGGGCGGCTCGGGCTCGGCGGGCACAAGGGGCGGCCCGGGCTCGATGGGTTGGCCGGGGACGGGAGGGCGCCAGCGCATGAGGCGGCTCCCCTACCGCTCGACCAGACGGCGGCCTTCGAAGGCGCGACCGAGCGTGACCTCGTCGGCGTATTCGAGGTCGCCACCGACGGGCAGACCGGAGGCGAGGCGCGTGACGCGGATCTCGAGAGTAGTGAGCAGCCGCGAAAGGTACGCGGCGGTGGCCTCGCCCTCGAGGTTCGGGTCGGTGGCGATGATCACCTCTTCGATGGTCGCGTCGGCGAGACGCTGCATGAGCTCGCGAATGCGCAAGTTGTCGGGGCCGATTCCGTCGATGGGGCTGATGGCTCCGCCGAGCACGTGGTAACGGCCGCGGAACTCGCGGGTGCGCTCAATGGCGACGACGTCTTTCGCCTCTTCGACGACGCAGATCACGTTCAGCGAACGGCGCGGATCACGGCAGATGGAGCAAGTGTCTTGCTCGGCGACGTTTCCGCAGATCGAGCAGAAGTGCACCTTGTCGCGAATCTCGAGCAGCACCTCGGCGAGACGCGTCACGTCGAACGTCTCGGTCTGCAGAATGTGAAAGGCGATGCGCTGAGCCGACTTCGGCCCGATGCCAGGAAGGCGGCCGAGCTCGTCGATCAGTTCTTGAACGATTCCTTCGTACATGATCAGCCCTCCCGGCCTGGGGCGGCACCGGGTGCAGCTCGTGGGGCAACGGGGCGTTCTTCGACGAAGCTGGCGCCGAGAATCTCGCGCACGACGGCTTCGCCGTAACGCTGCTTCTCACCGAACTGAGGCACGGAGCGCGCGACCGCGGGCTTGGTGGCGGGAGCGGTGTTCGCTGGTGGGGTGCGTGCGGGAGTGGTGCTCGCTGGGGTAGCGCGAGGCGCGGCCGTATCGGATGCTCGGGCCGAACTCGGCGCGCTGGAGGCACGGGCGGCGCTCGGGCCACCCGTGGTCACCCGTCGAAGGTCGGAGGGGTCGAAGTCGGTGGGGCCGTCGTCGATCGGAACGTCGTCAGACGGCACGTACCACCCGCCGCTTGCGGCAGCGAAATCGGGCACGCTTTCGGGGATGTCGTCGGGAAGGTCGTCGGGGGCATCAAAATCGGCCCGCTGCACGGATGCCGGAACGGCGGGAATCGCCGGGGCGGCGGCGGGAATGCTGACGGGGATGGCCCCCACCGGAACCGGATCGTCACCCGGCTCGGGCGCCGATGTGGGGATGGCGACGGTCGGCCAGGACACAGTCGGAGACGTTGTCGCCGAGGCCGTCGTCGTCGCCGAGGTCACCGTGCTGGTGGGCGCAGTGGCACGGGACACCGGCGCTGTGCGCGAACTCGCCGAGCGCTGGGGCGTGGTGCGTGCAGGCGCCGCGCGCGTGGGCGCCGCGGGCGGAGTCGCGGTGGACCGGGACGCAGTGGCCGGAGTCGCGGTGGCCGAAGTGGTGACAGCGACGCTGGGCGGGGCAACCCCGCTGGGCGCACCGGGGCGAGAGGCGCTGGCGGGCGCCGTCGCACCCGTAGCAAGGCTGGCCGCGCTGGAAGGCGCACTCGTGGCCGAGGATACGGGCTGGCTGGAGGGTACAGGCGTCGACGGTCCCGAATTCGACAGTTCCGAGTTCGACGGTCTCGAACTCGACAGGCCAGAACTCGCCGATCCCGAACTCGCCGATCCCGAACTCGACGGGCCCGAACTCGACGTCGAGCCGGAGGCATCAACCCGAGCGATGAACTTCACGCGGAGACCGATGACGTCGACGATCGCCTGACGCAGATATTCGCTGACACCCTGGCCGGGCGCCTGCTGCTGCTTGAAGCTTGCGACGTCGTTCTCGCTCGGAAAGCTCAGCGTGAGTACATCGCCCTCGAGGGCACGTACGGTGGCGGTGTACACGACCATCCACGCACCGCGTTTCGCCTTCTGAACTGCCTCGAGTATCTCGGGCCAAGCGTCTCTGAGGAGTTGGGCGGTGGGTGGACCGGCCGAAGAAGAGACCGCGACCGAAGGGGGTTCGGTCGACGTGATCGGTTCTGCAGACGAAGAAGGCGGTGAGTTCTGCGCAACGGACGTGTTCGCCACCGGCACCGAAGCAGAAGGGACAGAACCAGAAGGCGCAGAACCAGAAGCCTCCTGGCCAACACTGTTCTGGCCAACGCCGTTCTGGCCAACGCCGTTCTGACCAACACTGTTCTGACCCACACTGTTCTGACCCACACTGTTCTGACCGACACCAACCCGCCGCTCGAGCCTCTCGACACGCGCAAGCGCCCCGCGCGCCGAGTCGTCGCTCGCCGGAACCAGCACCCGCGCGATCATCAGCTCAAGGTGCAGCCGCGGTGACGTGGCACCCGTCATCTCGGTGAGCGCCGCGTTCACGATGTCGGCCGTTCGTGACAGCTCGGCCGCGCCGAACAGGCCCGCCTGCTGCTGCATCTGCAGAATGTCGTCGCTCGGCATGCCGCGAAGCACTGCCGCAGCGCCCTCTGCCGAGTTCGAGGCCGCAACGATGATGACGTCGCGCAGCCGCTCGAGCAGGTCTTCGACGAAGCGCCGGGGGTCTTGGCCGGTCTGGATGACCCGATCGACGGCCCCGAACGCCGCCGCCGCATCGTGGTCGCCGAGGGCATCGATGACCTCACCGAGCAGGGAGGCGTGCGTGTACCCCAGCAGAGCGACCGCGCGCTCGTACTCGATGCGGTTGCTCTCGGAGCCTGCGATGAGCTGGTCGAGCAGTGAAAGCGTGTCACGAGCGGAACCGCCGCCGGCCCGCACGACGAGCGGCAGAACACCGGGCGCCACTGCGACACCCTCGATCTCGCAGAGTGCCGACACGTATTCGAGCAACTGTGCCGGCGGGATGAGCCGGAACGGATAGTGGTGCGTGCGCGACCGGATGGTGCCGATCACCTTGTCGGGCTCGGTGGTCGCGAAAATGAACTTGATGTGCTCAGGTGGCTCTTCGACGATCTTCAGCAGCGCATTGAAGCCCTGCGGCGTGACCATGTGCGCCTCGTCGAGAATGAAGATCTTGTAACGGTCGCGAGCGGGCGCGAACACCGCACGCTCACGCAGGTCGCGGGCGTCGTCGACACCGTTATGGCTCGCCGCGTCGATCTCGACCACGTCGAGCGAACCCGACCCGTCGCGCGACAGCTCGACACAACTCGGGCACACCCCGCACGGAGTGTCGGTCGGCCCCTCTGCGCAGTTCAGGCAGCGGGCGAGAATGCGGGCCGACGTCGTTTTTCCGCACCCGCGCGGGCCCGAGAACAGATAGGCGTGATTGACCCGATTCGTGCGCAGGGCAGTCATCAGCGGCTCAGTCACCTGAGACTGGCCGATCATCTCGCCGAAAGTCTCAGGCCTGTAGCGTCGGTAGAGGGCTGTGACCATGGCACCAATCGTATCCGCCACCACCGACACCGGGCTCCCTCGGCGACAACCCTGTGGAGATCTCGTCAGCAGCGAAGCCTGTTAGTGCTGAGCGGCCGAAGAGAACCGCTCAAGCGCGATCGAGAGGCCGTCTATCGTCACGTCTGCAGCATCGAGTTGCCGTAGCAGCAGCTCGGCAAGTTCACACACGTCTCGGCGGGCCGAAACGATCAGTTCATGAACCGAGCCCTCGTTGATGACGACCTTGCCCTGCACAATCTTCACCGAGCTACGAGAGCGCTCGAACACGAGCCAGAATGATGATGCAGTGGCTTCGAAGAGTTCTCGACGGGCACCGGTCTCTGATGCGACCACCGCCGCGATGACCATCAGCAGGTCGGCCACCGACGATCCGAGCATCATTGACGCGTTCGGCCTTCGGCCGTGAGACGTGGCCGTCCCTCTGTTGCCTCGCACGGTCAGGTCACAGAGGGTCAGCCCCGCGCTGGGCTCCTCGAGGGGCTCGAATCCGAAAAAGTCAAACTCCAACACCGCACCACGCTCCCACAAGCAATCGCATAACATGAGTTTATCTCTCTCTGCCCGGCCGTCTCAGGAGTGCTTCGCGATTCGATGACGAGAGTTTCGAGGGAACAGTCGAATGGATGCTGGGGTTCGGCGGGGCGGCGGTTTGCCGCGCGCACGCCCCCGCGCCCGGGCCCACGCACTCGCACACAGACCACTGGCGCCCGCATAGGCTGGATCGATGGAGATCCGCCCCTTCACCCTGACCGACACGGATGCCGTCATCGCCCTCTGGCACGAGTGCGGACTCACACGGCCGTGGAATGACCCGCTGAAAGACATCGAACGCAAGCTCACCGTGCAACCGGAGCTGTTTCTCGTCGGCGTCGAAGGCGACCTCGCTGCCGATGGCGGCCACCGCGACGGCCGAAACACGGGCGGCGGCTCGGGCAGTGGCATCGCAGCGCGAAGCAGCACGGTCGTCGGCACCGCGATGGTCGGCTTCGACGGGCACCGCGGCTGGATCAACTACCTCGCCGTGAGCCCAGCCTGGCAACGACGCGGCTATGCGCGGCAACTCATGGCGGCGGCCGAGGCTCTGCTGACGGCTCGCGGATGCCCGAAACTCAACCTCCAGGTCAGGCCCGGCAACTCCGAGGCCCAAGCCTTCTACCGCGCCCTCGGTTACGAGCCCGATCTGACCGTCGGCTACGGCAAGCGCCTCATCCCCGACTGAGCCCAGAACCCATGGCGCCCGACCCCGTCGATGGCCACCGGCTACTCCGCACCACGTCGAGAGCGACATGTGCGGACGAGAGCGACCGCCCCGCAAGCTCATCTCGCCCGAAACTGTCGCTCTCGCCCACCGCCGCAGAAGCCAATGCTGCAGGACGCCGGCGAGTCGCAACTCGCGACTCGCGACTCGCGACGCAGCCTCACACCACCGTCAAGCACTGCCGCGCGATCTCGAGCTCTTCGTTCGTGGGAATGACCAGCACCTCGACCGGCGAACCTTCGGGTGAGATGCGGCGGCGACCCCGATCATCAGCCTCGTTGAGAGCAGGGTCGACGCTGATGCCGAGGCGTTCGAGCCCGGCGAGCGCTCCGGCCCGCACGGGCGCGCTGTTCTCCCCGACGCCCGCCGTGAAGACGATGGCGTCGACCCCGCCGAGCTCGGCGGAGTACGCCCCCACGTAATGCTTGAGGCGGTGCAGGTACACGTCGAGCGCCAGCTGCGCCGCTTCGTCACCGTCGCCGGCAGCGCCGACGACATCGCGCATGTCGCCGCGGCCGCTGAGCCCGAGCAGGCCGCTCTTACGGTTGAGCAACTCGTCGAGGTCGTCGAAGTCGAGCTTGCCCTTGCGGTGCAAGTGAATGAGCACGGCCGGGTCGATGTCGCCCGATCGCGTTCCCATGACGAGCCCCTCGACCGGCGTGAGCCCCATGGACGTGTCTATCGACACTCCCCCATCGACCGCGCACGCCGACGCGCCGTTTCCGAGGTGCAACACGATGGTCTTCAGCGAGTCGAGCGGGCGGTCGAGAAACTCAGCCGTCGCCTCGGAGACGAATTTGTGCGAGGTTCCGTGAAACCCGTAGCGGCGAATGCGGTATCTGTCGGCAAGCTCGGCGTCGATGGCATAGGTGTAGGCCGCGGGCGAAAGAGTCGAATGGAAGGCGGTATCGAACACGGCAACCTGCGGAATGTCGGGAAAGACCTTCTGGGCGGCGATGATGCCCTGCAGGTTCGCGGGGTTGTGCAGCGGCGCCAGGTCGGAGAGGTCTTCGATGTTGATCTTGACGAGATCGGTGACGACCGTCGGGCCGAAGAACCGCTTGCCGCCGTGCACGACCCGGTGCCCGATGGCTATCGGCGGGTTTTCTGTCAGCGAGGGGCCCTTCTCTTCGAAGGTATCGATCATCGACTGGAACGCGGCGGAGTGGTCGCGAACTTCGCCGGCCTGCCCGATGCGTTCGATCAGCCCACTCGCCAACACGGATTCGGTCGACATCTCGATGAGCTGATACTTCAGCGACGACGACCCGCTGTTCACTACGAGAACGGTGCTCATGCGGAGACACCCTGTTCGGATGCGACAGACCCATCGACGGAAACCGGCCCGTCGACTAAAACAGGCCCACCGGCTGAAACCGACCCGTCGACCGAAACCGACCCGTCAGCGGCAACGGCAACGGCCTGGTCGACGGCACCCGCCCCGTCGACCAGTACCGAGGCGGCCGCGTCGCCGGTCGCGGCCTGAATCGCCGTGATGGCAATGGTGTTCACGATGTCGGCAACCAGCGCGCCTCGCGAGAGGTCGTTGATCGGCTTGTTGAGCCCCTGCAGCACCGGGCCGACGGCGATGGCGCCGGCACTGCGCTGAACCGCCTTGTACGTGTTATTGCCCGTGTTCAGGTCGGGAAAAATGAACACCGTCGCGCGGCCGGCCACGTTTGAGTCGGGCATTTTGGCCGCTGCTACGGCCGCATCGGCCGCGGCGTCGTACTGAATCGGCCCCTCGACGAGCAACTCGGGCCGGCGCTGTCGCACCAGGGCGGTGGCTTCGCGCACCTTCTCTACGTCGGCACCGGCGCCGGATGCTCCCGTGGAGTACGACAGCATCGCCACCCGAGGCTCGATTCCGAATTGCACTGCGGTCTCTGACGACGACACGGCGATATCGGCGAGCTGCTCAGCCGTCGGATCGGGAATCACGGCGCAATCGCCGTAAACCAGCACCCGATCGGCGAGCGCCATCAAGAACACGCTCGACACCACCGACACCTCGGGGCGGGTCTTGATGATCTCGAACGCCGGTCGAATCGTGTGCGCGGTGGTGTGCGCGGCACCCGACACCATGCCGTCGGCCAAGCCGAGCTGCACCATCATGGTGCCGAAGTACGACACGTCTGTCACAGTGTCGCGCGCCATGTCGAGGGTGATGCCCCGGTGGGCGCGGATGCTCGAGTACTCCGCAGCGAACCGCTCGCGTAGCTCGGGGTCGAACGGGCTGACGACGGCGGCAGCGTCGAGGTTCACCCCGAGGCTTCGAGCCCGGGAACGAACATCGTCTTCTTCGCCCAGAATGGTGAGCTGCGCGATACCCCGAGTGAGCACGGTGGCCGCCGCGCGGAGCACCCGATCATCCGTTCCTTCCGGCAGCACGATGTGCTTCTTCACCGAACGAGCCCGGTCGATGAGCCCGTATTCGAACATCAGCGGGGTCACGACGGCCGAAGAACTCACGTCGAGCAGTTCGAGAAGCCTGGCCCCGTCGACGTACTGCTCGAAGAGCGCGAGGGCGCTGTCGTATTTGCGCTGCGAATCGGCGGCGAGGCGGCCACGTGTGCCGGTGATGCGCACAGCGGTATCGTACGTGCCCAGGGGCGTCGTGATGATGGGCAGCGTCGTGTTCAGCCCATCGATGAGCCGCTCGATGGGCTCGGGCAGGTCGAAACCGCCGTTCAAGATGATGCCGGAGATGCTCGGAAAGTTCGCCGATGCGTTTGCCATGAGTACGGCCAGCATCACTTCGGTGCGATCGCCGGGAATGACGACCACGGCGCCGTCGGTGAGGCGCGGAAGCACGTTGACGGTCGACATTCCCGCGACGAGAATCCCGAGGGCCTCGCGCGCGAGGAGGCGAGGGTCACCCTTGATCATGGTGCCGTGCGTCGACTCGACCAGATTCGCCATGCTCGGCGCTACCAGAAGCCGGTCTTCGGGAATCGACCAGACCGGCACCCGCTGCGGGCGGCGGCCCGGCGTGGCCGACACCGTGGCGGCAACACGCAGGCCGGCGAAGGCCTCGCTGGCGGCACGGCCGACCGCGTCTCTGATCTTCTCGAGGTTCTCGGGGTCTGAGCGATTCGCGACGATTCCGAGCAGGGTCGCGTGGGCGGCTTTCAGCTCCACGAGCGCCAGCTCGGTGATGTGCCGCATGTCGTCAGGCGTGCGCGGCTCGGAGTGCCCCAGCATCTCGGTCGAGCCCTGGCTCGCACGCCCGCCGAGCACCAGCAGCACGGGCGCACCGAGGTTCGCCGCGATGCGGGCGTTGAAGGTGAGTTCGGTCGGACTGCCGACGTCGGTGTAGTCGGATCCAAGTATGACAACAGAGTCGCAGAGCCGTTCGACCTCTTTATACCGCTCGACGATGCGCGAAAGTGCTTCATCGGGGTCTTCGTGCACGCCGTCGTACGACACCCCGATGACCTGCTCGTAACCGAGATCGATGCTGCCGTGCGCCAGCAGCATCTCGAGCACGTAGTCGGGTTCGGAGACCGACCGCGCGATGGGCCGGAACACCCCGACCCGCCCCACGCTGCGGCCGAGCACGTCGAGCACACCCAGCGCAATCGTGGATTTGCCCGAATGCCCTTCGGCTGAGGTGATGTAGATGCTGCGGGCCACGCGACTCCTTCGGCTGTCGGCGAAGCGGTCGTTCGCCTGTTCCAGACTATGGAGTCCCAGCCGGGAGCGCACTGCGAACGGGAATCTGTTCACTTCTCGGCCAACCCCCCGCCTGTGCAGAACTTCGACGCTCAGCCTGCGGCCGGGCATCCGGCGTCGCGAACAGCCGAATCTGCCGCTAAACTTGTTGATGGCTCCCCGCGTGGCGCCATCCAGGCCAACTCCCCCAGGGCAGAAATGCAGCAAGGGTAACCGGGCTCTGGCGGGTGCGCGGGGGGTCATTTCTTTTTGCTCCGCCGCCGCGCCACCAGGCCACACCCCACTTCGTGAGACAGGTGCGCCGAGTTGAGGTCGGTATAGCGGCCTCTTCACGGCGCGGGTGTCTCACGAGACCACTGTGCGGCGAGCTGCGCGGCGAGATGCGCGGCGAAGGGGAAAGGGAGGGGGCCAGGGGCCGCGCCGGGTTGGCTTCCGGCGCCAAGAGGCGTTGAATTGAGGCATGAGAATCGCCATCGCCGGAGGCCACGGAGCCATTGCCCTGCACATCGAACGCCAGCTCTCAGCGGCCGGTCACGAGGCGATTGCGATCATCCGCAATCCAGAACATGCCAGTGACGTGCTTGCGGCTGGCGGAATCCCCGTCATCATCGACCTTGAAAAGGTGGATGCCCGTACCCTCGCCACCGACCTCACGGGTGTCGACGCAGTGGTTTTCGCCGCCGGCGCCGGGCCAGGATCATCGGCAGAGCGCAAGTTGACCGTCGACCGTGATGGCGCATTACTTCTTGCTGACGCGGCGGATCTGGCGGGCATCCACCGCTACGTTCTCATCTCTGCGATGGGCGCGGACGATTTCGACCCCACCTCCGACGACGTGTTTCAGATCTACCTGCGCGCGAAAGCCGAGGCCGATGCGGGCGTGCGGGAGCGCGATCTCGAGTGGACGATCATTCGCCCGGGCGGCCTCACCAACGACCCTGGAACAGGGCAAGTCGAGCTCGCCGAATCGACCGGCCGCGGCACTATTTCGCGCGAGGATGTCGCTTCGCTCGTCGTCGCAGCACTCCTCGACGGCATCGCCATCCGCGCCCAGTTCGAGGCGATCGAGGGTTCGACCCCCATCCCCGAGGCCCTAGCGGCCGTGCGCTACTGACGGCGGGCGCGCCGGCTCCACCCGGCGGCCGGTGACGGCGGGCGGTGACGGCGGGCGCGCCGGCTTCACCCGGCGGGCGACCGAGCTGCACAAAGCGCACAGTGTGACGGCTCTGTACCCGCAAAATTGCGCAGCTCGATCGCACGAGCGGGGGTTGCGGCCCAGGAACGGCCCAAATCGCGCGGCGCGGATGCCGTAGGATGCTCTTTGGCCGTTTCTGCTCCGACAGAAGTTGCCCGCCAGGAGGATTCGCCTAGTGGCCTATGGCGCACGCTTGGAAAGCGTGTTGAGTGAAAGCTCTCGGGGGTTCGAATCCCCCATCCTCCGCCACAGCGCCGAGCGACGCGCAACCCCCGTCACCGGGGTTCGAATCCCCCATCCTCCGCCACAGCGCCGAGCGACGCGCAACCCCCGTCACCGGGGTTCGAATCCCCCATCCTCCGCCACAGCGGCCAGCGACGCGCAACCCCCGTCACCGGGGTTCGAATCCCCCACCCTCCGCCACAGCGCCCAGCGACGCGCAACCGCAACCCTCTGCAACCACATCCGCGCGGCGCGGGCCACACCAGCTCCGCGCGCAGGAGCACACGTCGTCACCTGAGCGCAAGAGCTGGCGTCTCTGTGAGAACCCTCACTACACTGGCAAAACTTCGCCCGAAGCCGAAGGAGCCTGTCATGAGCGATTCCACCCTGCCGCCCGAGCCCGACGAGCCGCCGGTCACGCCGCCACCGCCCGAGCAGCCTCCAGCGCCTATATACACTGCGCCGACCGCGAACCCTGCGGCACCCGCCGCCAACACCCCGAACTACGGCGCCGCGCAAACACCAAGCCCCCAGCCATTAAACCAACAACCGCCAGCGCCCCAAAACCCCTACGGCGCCCCACAAGCGCCAGCACCCCAAACCCCCTACGGCCCACCCCAGCCACCCGCCCCGCAGAACCCGTACGGCGCTCCGCCGCCCGGCGCCCCACAAAACCCCTACGGCGCCCCGCCGCCCGGCGCCCCGGAGGGCCGCACCAACGTGCTGGCGATCGTCTCGCTCGTCCTCGGCATCGTTTCGTACTTCACGGGATTCTTCCTGGCCATCGGCGCCATCATCACCGGCCACATCGCGCTCAGCCAGATCAAGAAGACAGGCGGTAAGGGCCGCGGCATGGCCCTCGGCGGACTGATTCTCGGTTACGTGGGAATCGTCGTCGGCATCCTCGTCACGATTCTCGTCATCGTGCTGATCATCGCTGCCGGTGCGACCACCGCTGCCAACGACAAAGCCCTCAACGACTATCTGAACTCGATGACCGCGATTCCCCAGCCGAGCGACACCGGCTTCGACGTTCCGACGGTGCCGACCGGAGACCTCTCGTTCGGCGCCGGCCAGGAGCTGTACCCGACCGACACCGCTACCTTCGCCGAGACCTTCGCGCTCGACCCCGCCTGGACCGTCAAGACGCCCGACACGGGCGGCGGTAACTGGTCGTACACCTCTAACGACGGCCAGTGCACGCTGAAGTTCTACCAGGGCGCCCTCGGCGACAGCGTCGACATCGCCAGCGGAGACGACCTGGCGACCACCGACAGCTTCCTCACCTACGTCGACAACGCGACGGCAGCCGACGAAGCCCAATACGCCGACTCCGACGGCATCGCGTACCAGTACGTCGGCTCCAGCGACGAAGTCGCGACACGCACACTGACCGGAACCGACAACGACGGAACCAACTGGATCACCTCGGCCCGCGCTTTCACGCAGCTCAAGCAGGGCATGTACTTCGATCTGACCTGCCAGCCGGCTGCCGACCTGACGAAGGTCTACACGAGCGTGCTCGCCGAGACGTCGATCGTGGTCGACTAGGGCGCACACCGCGACCATCGAGTGAGCTGCGGATGCCCGTACCCCCGGGCATCCACTGGCCACTTACGGCGCAATCGCCGCGCCCTTGCGCGGCAGCACCAGCGCCGACAACCCCGCTGTGATGATCACCGACCCGGCAACGACGATCGGAATCGTGAACTCACCGTGCGCGTTCGCGACCGCCCCTGCTGCGAGAGTGCCGAAGGCGATTCCGAGTGTCATCGCGCTCACCACCCACGCGTTCGCCTCGGTGAGCCCGGCACGGGCGCTCAGCTGTTCGACTGTCTCGAAGATCTGCGTCAAGGTGGGCGGCAGGAACAGGCCAGAGACCACGGCGGCGATCAAATATGCCGCAGGCGGCATATGCGCGAACGCCAGCGGAATATAGAACACCGCCAGCAGCAGCCCGCAGAACGGCATCGCTCGCCGAGCCGCGGTTCGCAGCGGACGAAGCGCGATCGCCGTCGCGCCGATCAGGGCACCGAGCGCGTTCGCCGCGAGCGCCCAGCCCGAGAACCCGGCGAACGAAGAGTCCTCGAAGACGGTCACCACGATCGTGAGCGCGCCGACCGGCACGCCGACTCCGAAGGTGAACAGCACGATGGGCCGAAACGCCGCGTTTCGTAGGGGCGACGGATGCCCTGCAGCACGTACTCGCCCCGACCCTGCCTGATCGTGCCGAACCGGCGCCCCAGCCGATCGCGACACCGGATGCACGGCGAACGCCACGGCACCGGCCAGCCCGAGCAGGCCCGCGAACACCACGTTGCCGGTCGATCCGAACGCGGCGATGCCCAGCACGGTGAGCAGCGGGCCAACGATGAACATCACCTCTTGCGCCCCCGCATCGAGGCTGAAGGCGGCTTTCAGCGTGCGGCCCTCGCCGAACATCCGGGGCCAGAGCGTGCGCAGTGACGGCTCGAGCGGAGGGGTGAAGAGGCCGGCGACGAGCGCGCAGAGCACTGCGGCCGCCGGGAGTGCAGCGGCGGTGACGGCAAGGCCGACGAACGCCGCCGCACTGACGATGGCGGAAGCGAGCAGCACACGGGTCTGGCCGGCGCGGTCGATGCGGCGGCTGAGCAGCGGTTGACCGATCGCGCTGGCGATGATGTAGGCGGCCGTCATGACTCCGGCGAGTGTGTACCCGCCGCCCTGCAGGCGCACCAATTGCACGATCGCCAACGACGACATCGCCGTCGGCAGCCGCCCCACCAGCGAAGAAACGAGCAGGTACACCGTCCCTCGGGTGTGCAGCACCACCCCGAGCGGATTCTTCACCTCACCCCCGCCCACTCACACCCCCACGCGTGCGCTGCCGTGCCGTGTCGAGTGGCGGCCCACACCGAGAAACGAACATCCCGTCGCACCGTCTGCCGCACAAGCAGCGGCAAACCACACGAAATCAGCGAAACGCGGCGACCGCGCTCGCCGCGTTTCGCGTCGGTAGCGGCCCATACGGAGGAACGAGCACCCAGTCGCACCGTGCGCCGCAGAAGCGGCGGCGCACCAATAAACTCAGCCCAGCTCGCGCTCGGTGACGTCGTCGGAGTGCATTGCGATCCAGACTTCGGCCGCGTGCCGGTCGGCGAGCTGCTTCAGCAGCTTGCCGTTCGGACTCTCGACGATGAACGGCCGATCGCCGTGACCGTTCTCTTCGCGAATGTTCGCAACGTGAACGTCGCCGATCCAGATCTCGTCAGAATTTTTCGATTCGGCCATGCACCCACAATACTCAATGCATGAGTACAGAGCGCGGAGCGAATCCGCGCATGACGCAACAACGCTGGCAGGCACTGACGAACTGGCCCCTGACGGGTGCCGCTGTGCTCTTTCTCGTCGCCTACTCGTTCAAAGTCATCTTGAATCAGCCGGGCTTCGCCCAGACATTCCTCTATGGCGTGATGATCGTCGTCTGGGCCGCCTTTCTCGTGAACTACGTCATCAACGTCGTGCTCGCAGGGCCGGCCAGAGGGCAGTGGGTGCGCAAGAACTGGTACCAGATTCCCATCACGCTGCTGCCCGCGCTCGAACCTCTGCGGCTGCTGCGGCTGGTCAAGCTCACCGATCTGCTGCCGAGCAAAACCGAGGGCAACCGGCTGCGCAGCCGAATCGGTCTCTACGTGATCTCCACGCTGGTGCTGGTGATCTACGTGGGCGCGCTGGGGGTATTGGATGCCGAGCAGAACGCTCACGGAGCGAACATCCTGACTCTGGGCGACGCCCTCTGGTGGGCCATCGTCACCGTCACGACGGTGGGCTACGGAGACTACGTGCCCGTCACTACACAAGGTCGTCTCATCGCGGCGGCGCTCATGCTCACCGGAGTCGCTCTGATCGGTACCATCACGGGCACGTTGGCGTCGTTTCTCGGGGAGCGTTCCCGAGCCCACGACGATAGTCGGCTCACGGCGAGCAAAAAGCAGGTCGACGACCTCGCCGCCCAGATCGCGCGGCTCGAGCGGCTGCTGCTGCCGCGCGGCGAGACCGCTGCCGGCATGCCGACGAGCGACGCGGCAGCGGCAGCGCCAGCAGTCACGGCGGCAACAGGAACAGGAACAGTGGGACAGAACTCGACGGGCGAGGCGTCGGCCCGCGACTGAGAACCGTCTCCGTGTCCCCCTAAATGCGGCCTATACACGGCGGGTCGCATGGGCGACACTGGTCAGCAGAGCGTGCGCCGAGGGGAACCGGCACGCGGTCAGAGTGCACAAACGGGGGTGAAGATGGAAGCGACAGTGATAGGAACACCGGCGAGGCCGGCGCAGTACCGCGTGCTGCGCCCGATCCGCTCATTGGTAGTGCAGTCGCGCGCCGTGGTGGCGGCGCTCACCCTTCCGGTGTTCGCCGCGATGCTCTGGTTCGCGATTCCGCGCGGCACCTGGCCGCGAGTGCTTATCGCCATGGCGGTCATCGCCGTGTTGTACCTCCTAGCGGTCTCACTGTTCGCGCGGGTGCGCATCGAGATCGAACCCGACGGCATCATCGAGAACGGCTTCTTCGCGCACAATCGACGTTTCGCCGCAAAGCGCATCGCGAGCGCCGTGATCGTGCCCGTGTACCGCGGTCAGACTCTCGACACGGCTCCTCAGCTGTTCGTGCTCGACGCCACCGGCGAGCTACTGCTGCGGATGCGCGGGCAGTACTGGAGCGAACAGAGCATTCAGGCGGTCGCCACCGCATATGGAGTGCCACTGCGCATCGTCGCCGAACCGCTCACCCGTCAGCAGTTTCGCGCCGACTTTCCCGATCTCGTGTTCTGGTTCGAACGCTGGCCCTGGGTGCGCGTCGCGTGTCTCGTCGGCAGCATTTCGGCGCTGTCGCTGCTGCTGATCGCGCTGCTCTCGTCGGCGAACGGCTAAGGCCGCCCGCACGAGAGACACGTGAGACCTCTGCGCCGAAATGCGGTCGCTAGGGCGGCCTCATTTCGGCGCAGGTGTCTCGTGAGACGGGGGCGCGAAACGGGTGCGCGAGAGCCGGGCGCGGCCGCGG
>JAODBC010000072.1 GCA_025463765.1 Subtercola sp.
ATGAGCACTGGTGTCATCTTGAGCGGCCAGACCCCAGCCGAGCGTCGTGAGCAGTACGCGGCCGACATCACTTACGGTACGAACAACGAGTTCGGCTTCGACTACCTGCGCGACAACATGGCCTGGCAGGCCAGCGACATGGTGCAGCGCGGTCACCAGTTCGCCATCGTCGACGAGGTCGACAGCATTCTCATCGACGAAGCCCGCACCCCACTCATCATCTCGGGCCCGTCGTCAGGTGAGGCCAACCGCTGGTTCACCGAGTTCGCCTCGATCTCGACGCGTCTGGTGGCCGACGAAGACTACGAGATCGACGAGAAGAAGCGCACCGTCGGCATTCTCGAGCCCGGCATCGAGAAAGTCGAAGACTATCTCGGCATCGACAACCTCTACGAGTCCGCCAACACCCCGCTCATCTCGTTCTTGAACAACTCCTTGAAGGCCGCTGCGCTGTTCAAGAAAGACAAAGACTACGTCGTGATGAACGGCGAGGTGCTCATCGTCGACGAGCACACGGGCCGCATCCTCGCCGGTCGCCGCTACAACGAGGGCATCCACCAGGCCATCGAGGCCAAAGAGGGCGTCGTGGTGAAGGCCGAGAACCAGACTCTCGCCACCGTGACCCTGCAGAACTACTTCCGCCTCTACAAGAAGATCTCGGGCATGACCGGTACGGCCGAGACCGAGGCCGCCGAGTTCATGAGCACCTACAAGCTGGGTGTCGTGGCGATTCCCACCAACCGGCCCATGCAGCGTAAAGACCAGCCCGACCTGGTGTACAAGAACGAGCAGTCGAAGTTCGAACAGGTCGTCGAAGACATCGTCGAGCGGCACGCCAGCGGGCAGCCCGTTCTCGTCGGTACGACCAGCGTCGAGAAGAGCGAATACCTTTCGCGCCTGCTGGCCAAGAAGGGTGTTCGGCACGAGGTTCTGAACGCGAAGAACCATGCTCGTGAGGCCGCCATCATCGCGCAGGCCGGTCGCCTGGGCGCCGTCACGGTCGCCACCAACATGGCCGGCCGAGGCACCGACATCATGCTCGGTGGCAACACAGAGTTTCTCGCCGTCGCCGAGATGAACGCTCGTGGGCTCAGCCCCGTCGAGACCCCCGACGAATACGAAGAGGCGTGGGACGACGTGCTCGCCGAAGTGAAGTCGGGCGTCGAGGCCGAAGCCGAGAAGGTCGTCGCGGCCGGCGGTCTCTACGTACTCGGCACGGAACGTCACGAGTCGCGCCGCATCGACAACCAGCTGCGTGGTCGCAGCGGCCGTCAGGGTGACCCGGGTGAAAGCCGGTTCTACCTCTCGCTCACCGACGACCTGATGCGGCTGTTCAACGCCGGTGCCGCCGAGAGCCTGATGGGCCGAGGCAACGTGCCCGACGATCTGGCCATCGAGTCCAAGGTCGTCTCTCGCGCCATTCGCAGCGCGCAGTCTCAGGTCGAAGGCCGAAACGCTGAGATCCGCAAGAACGTTCTGAAGTACGACGATGTTCTGAACCGTCAGCGGGAGGCGATCTACAACGATCGCCGCGCCATTCTCGAGGGCGATGACCTTCACGAACGCTCGCAGAAGTTCCTGCGCGACGTGATCGAAGACGTGCTCGAGACCCACGCGGGCGAGGGCAACGGCGACGACTGGGACTTCGACGCCATGTGGACCGAGCTGAAGACGCTGTACCCCGTCTCCATCAGCATCGACGAGGTCATCGCTGAGGCAGGCAGCCGCGGCAAGATCAGCCGCGAGTTCGTGGGTCGCGAGATTCTCTCCGACGCCCAGATCGCGTACCAGAAGCGTGAAGACACGCTCGGCGAGGCCGCCATGCGCGAGCTCGAGCGACGGGTTGTGCTGACGGTCATCGACCGTCGCTGGCGCGATCACCTCTACGAAATGGACTACCTGAAAGACGGCATCGGACTCCGCGCCATGGCGCAGCGCGACCCGCTGGTCGAGTACCAGCGCGAGGGCTACCTGCTCTTTCAGCAGATGATGGGCCAGATTCGCGAAGAGGCCGTCGGCTTCTTGTTCAACCTCGAGGTCGAAGTCAATACTCCCGCGGGCGAAGTGGATGCCCCCAGTGTTCAGGCCAAGGGTCTCGAAACGGGCCACAACGAAGAGGCGGCACAGCTCAGCTACACCGCGCCCAGCGACTCCGGCGGGGTCGAAGTTCGCAACCAGCGCGGCCAGCTCGAACAGGCGGCCACCGCTCGCGCTCAGCGCGCTCAAGAAGAGGCCGCAAGCAGCCGAAGCGGCGAGCAGCAGTCGGTGCCTCCGGTTACGCCCGCAGGCAGCTCGGCCCCCGCTCGCGGCCGCACGGGCGGGCAGCCGCAGCGCCCTGCGCCGACCACCACGGGCGCATTCGGCCAGAAGACGCCCGCGGGCGCCCCTCCCGCGGGAAACCGCGCCGACCGTCGCGCCGGCCAAAAGAAGAAGTAGTCCGCCCGCGCCAGTTCGGCGAGCCCGCGCGGTACCGCTTCGGCGGCCGCCGACTGCGCGCGGTTGAGGCGCGTCCGCGCGCGGCGGCGCGGCACCGCAGCGCTCTGGGAGTTCCCACGGCTGCGCGGCGCCGCAGCGCTCTGGGCGTTCCCACGGCGGCGCGGCACCTCGTCGGGGTCTCGCGCGGTTTTGGCGCAACCGCGGTGGTTTGGCGAGTCTGCGCCCTTTCGAACTACCGCGGATGCGCCAAAGTGCCGCGCTTCCGACGGATGGACGGTCACGAGCTTCCGCTGGCCGCCGGGTCAGTGCGCTTCCGACGGCCGCACGGTCACCGCGCAGGCGCCCGGCGCGATCGACCGTGCCGACGCCTTGGCGCGCGCCGGTCCGCAGGCAACCGCGCCGGCGCGCTACAACACGGTGATGGCGCTCGCGCGCCGGCGCGCTACAACACGGTGATGGCGCTCGCGCGCCAGCGTGTTCCTAAGTGCTCCAGTCGCAGCGCTACCGCGCGCGAACGCGCTTTACCGTGCACGATGACGACTCCCTCGATTACGCCCGGCAGCGGCTCACTGAGCACGGTGCGCCCGATGCAGAAGGTCGGACGCAAGACGCGCTGCCCCGTGACCTGCCGGGCGCGCGACGACAGTGTTACCCGCGCCGACAGGTTCTTGTAGACGTCGTCTGACACCCAACGGGCGATCTGGTCGATGTCTCGCACACCCGCGAGCACCTCGAGGACAACCCGCGTGAGCGTCTCGAGAAACTCACGCGCGCTCTCAGAGACCGGCGAGGCGAGCGGCTCGGGCGCGCCGGGGTTGGTGTGGGGGTGGGTGTGTTCCATGGTGTCGACGGGCGACGGTTGGCTCATTGTGTATGACTCCGGTAAACGTGACGCCATTCACAAAGCGTGCTGGGTCTGCGCACTGAGTGTTTGACGTGAACTTGATGAGTGTTTCTCGATTCTCGGGTGTTGCAACTAAAGCAGGTGTATCTGATCGTGTAAAGAAGCGGGCGCCGATTGTGGATAAGACCGCGATGACCGACGTGGGGGAGGGCGAAGCCAGGTCGTAGGCTAGACGACGTGTCTACTTTGAGCGATCTTGTGCTGGCGCAGGGCAATTCCACCGATGCCGACATCGAGTGGTTGCACCTGCTGGTCGGAGACTGGCAGCTTCTCGCCGACCTGGCCTTCGCCGACATCGTGTTGTGGGTGCCCTCCAGCGACGGCAGCTTCGTCGCCGTGGCCCACGCCCGGCCATCCGGTTCGGCCACCCTGTTCTACCGCGACTTCGTCGGCCAGGCGGTCAAGGCCGAATGGCGTAAGCAGGTCACCGATGCCTACCAGAGCGCCCAGATCGTCGACACGGCGGCGCCGGACTGGTACGAAGAGACCCCGACCCGCGTTCGCGCGGTACCTGTGCTGCGACGGTTGTCACCGAGCGATACGAAAACGACCGACAAGCCCATCGCGGTGGTGACGAGGCACACGAACCTCAGCGAGGCGCGCACCCCCAGCCGGCAGGAGCTGACGTTCAACGAGTGCGCCAACGATCTGTTCGCCATGATTGCCGCTGGCGACTTTCCCGACCTCGGCGCCCCGACCGGTCCGCGCCGAGGTGCCCCCCGGGCATCCGATGGTCTGATTCGGCTCGACGCCGACGGAATCGTCACCTTCGCGAGCCCGAACGGTTTGTCGGCTTTCAATCGGATGGGTTTTGCCGAAGAGCTCGAGGGTCAGTCGCTGGCCGAGGTCACCACCCAGCTGCTCAGTGGCACCCTGGTCGTCGACGAGTCTCTGCCGCTGGTCGTCACCGGCCGAGCCCCGTGGCGCACCGACGTCGAGGCCAAGGGCGTCACAGTGTCGTTGCGAGCTATTCCGTTGCGCACCCGGGGCCAGCGGTTCGGGGCAATCGTGCTCTGCCGCGACGTCACGGAGTTACGGCACGACGAGCGCGAACTCATCACGAAAGACGCGACCATTCGCGAGATTCACCACCGCGTCAAGAACAACCTGCAGACGGTGGCGTCGCTGCTGCGCATCCAGGCCCGCCGTACGCATTCCGACGACGCGAAGGATGCCCTCTCCCAGGCCATGCGCCGGGTCGCCGCCATCGCGGTCGTGCACGACACCCTGTCTGAAGGGCTCGCTCAACGGGTCGACTTCGACGTCGTCTTCGAGCGTGTTCTGATGCTCGTCACCGAGGTCGCTTCGGCTCACAACACCACCGTGCATCCGAAGTTCAGCGGCAGCTTCGGGGTGCTGCCGAGCGAATACGCCACACCGCTGGCCCTGGCTCTCACCGAACTCGTCACGAACGCCGTCGAACACGGGCTGGCCGGTCAGGAGGGTCGGGTCGAGATCGTGGCTCGCCGGTCGGAAGAGAAGCTCACGGTCGAGGTGCGGGACACGGGATCGGGCCTGCCGGAAGGAAAGGTCGGCTCGGGCCTGGGTACGCAGATCGTGCGCACCCTCATTCAGGGTGAACTCGGCGGAATCATCGACTGGCACACCATGGTCGGCAGCGGAACGGTCGTCACGATCGAGATTCCGTTCCGCTGGCTCAAAAAGCGAGCTGCGGCCTAGCCCTGAAGCTGCTGCGACGCAGCGAAGCTGCTGCGACGTAGCGAAGCTGCTGCGACGTCGCGCTTGGCTCACCGATCAGCGGATGGGCCGAGCAGTGGCAGCGCTAGGAAGCGCGGCGAGCGCGAGCAGCGCGGCGCTTCAGCGCGCGACGCTCGTCTTCGCTGAGGCCACCCCAGACGCCGCTGTCTTGGCCGGTTTCGAGGGCGTACTGCAGACAGATCTCGGTGACCGAACAGCGTGCGCAAACGGCTTTCGCCTTGTCGATCTGGTCGACTGCGGGGCCGGTGTTACCGACCGGAAAAAACAGTTCGGGGTCTGCGGTCAAACATGCGGATTTGTCGCGCCAGTCCATCGGGGGTACTCCTTGGTGTTACGGGTGCTTCGGTCGGCAGACCTCAGTTCGGGTGTGTTCGACCGCCTCTGCTTGACTGAGCATGTGTTCACGGTGAGCATGGGTGTACTCACTGTGTTCGCAGCCCCACGAACGCACTCAGATGAACGCGTCAGCGTATAGACCAGCATTGGGTGCTTGGGATTAATCTCACGTCGCACCCCCACGACATTGTGAGCAACAATCGACCTCAGATATGGTCGCATACTGATACTGGCAAATCAAGGATTTTCTGAAGGTGCGAGGTAATGAGCGAAGAAACAGATGCTGAGAATTCCGCGGAATATCGGGGTTCGGGTGCCCGTGTGCGCCGCCCCGTGCTGCTGGTGCTGCTCTCGCTTCTGCTTCTGATCGAGGCCCTCGTCGTACTGGCCGTCGGTGTCTGGCAGATCGGCCAGATGTCCCAGGCGCCCGCCGACACCTATCCCACGGCGATCGCGCTGATCGTTCTAGTGCTCGCCGCCGGGCTCTGGGTTCTGTTCACCGCCATCGGAGCGTTCCGCATGCGCCCCTGGGCGCGTGGCGCGGCGCTCACCTGGCAGGCCCTTCAGGCGATCATCGCGATCTGCTGTTTTCAGGGCGTTTTCGCCACGCCCGACGACGGCTGGCCGCTGCTCATCGCGGCTCTTCTCGGCATCGGCCTCCTGCTCTCGCCACCCGTCGTCGCCGTCACCCGTCGCGACCTCTGACGCCGTAGCGGCCGAGATTGCGCAGGTGCACCTCCGCCGCGTGTGCGGGGTGCATCTGCGCAACCTGCGGCTGACGGGCAGCGGATGCCCGGGCCGCGGATGCCTGGGCAGCGGATGCCCGGGCAGCGCTCAGGCGTCGATGCCGAGCTTCTTGCGCAGCGACGCCACGTGACCGGTCGCCTTCACGTTGTAGAGGGCGAGGGTGATGACGCCGTTCTCGTCGAGAACGAACGTCGAGCGCAACACGCCGGTGACGATCTTGCCGTAGAGCGATTTCTCGCCGTAAGCGCCGTAGGCCTTGTGCACTGTGAGGTCGACGTCAGAGAGCAGGGGAAAGTTCAGTGCCTGCTCGTCGGCGAACTTCACAAGAGCCGCGGGTGCGTCTTTCGAAATGCCGAGCACTTGGTAGCCGGAGCTCTTCAGCGAATTGATGTTGTCGCGAAAGTCGCAGGCCTCCGTCGTGCATCCGGGCGTTCCTGCCGCCGGATAGAAATACACGACGACTTTCTGACCGCGGTAATCGTGCAGTGACACGGGCGAGCCGGTCGAGTCGTCGAGAGTGAAATCGGGGGCGACCGAGCCGGCCGTCAGTCGCTGCGAGGTGTCGGTCACGGGTGTCTCCTGACATGTCTGAATTCGTCTGCAGGCCGGTTCGACCCGGCCTGTTCCTCATGCTAGTGTTTATCCTCGGCTCGGGTATTTCACCGGGCCCGCCATGCACCTCTAGCTCAATTGGCAGAGCAACTGACTCTTAATCAGTGGGTTCCGGGTTCAAGTCCCGGGGGGTGCACCCTTCCGCTCCACGAATCGGTTTTAGCGAAACGCCCGAAATCGCCACGAGCCCGTACGAGCTCTGCACCTAGAGTTGTTCAAACGCACCATCCGCCGGTCAAAGGAGACCGATATGACGCAATCCGAAATTTCTCAGTCCAACGATCCGCATGCTGTCGGCAAGCGCATCTTCACGGCGACGGGCCTCTCTGTGCTCACCGTCGTGACCGGCATTCTCGTGGTGGTCGCCGTCGCCCACTGACGGCCTTCTGGGCGCTGCAGGCGACCGATGGGTGTGCCGCCAGGCGGCTCGGGCCGCGCGTCACGCGCTCGGCCGTCCGCCGACGAGCCCTCCGCCGACGAGGGCTCCGCCGACGAGGGCTCCGCCGACGAGTCCCCGCCGACGAGTGCTGCGCCGGATGCCCGTGACGGCGCTATAGGGTCGAAGCATGTCTTCGGCCTCCGATCAGGCGCCCCGCGCGCACGGCGTCGGCGGCACCACCGAGGAGCTGCGGCGCAGCAATCTCGCGCGCATCCTGGGCCTGGTGCACCGTGACGGAGACCTGTCGCGCGCCGAGCTGACCCGGCTGACCGGGCTGAACCGCTCGACGATCGGCGGGCTCGTCGGCGAGCTGCGTGAACTCGGACTGGTCTTCGAGAGCATGCCCGATGCCGGCGCCGGAAACCGCGCGGGCCGGCCGAGCCCCATCGTGCACGCCTCGCCCAGCGTCGCGGCCATCGCGGTGAACCCCGAGGTCGATGCCATCCACGTGGGGCTCGTCGCGCTGGGCGGGCACGTTCTGCGCCGCGTGCGCGTGGAGCTGGCGGGCTCGCCGAGTTCGCACGAAGTGGTCGAGATGGCGCGCGCAGCGATCGCCGGGCTCTTGGCGTGGTCGCAGACAGACGTTCGGGTGGTCGGCATCGGCCTCGCGATTCCCGGCCTGGTGCGCAGCGCCGACGGGCAAGTGCGCAGTGCCGACCACCTCGGCTGGGTCGATGAGCCCCTCACCGAAATGATGGCAGAGGCCACCGGTTACCGAACCGTCGCCGCAAACGCCGCCCAGCTCGGCATGCGCGCCGAAAGCGTCTTCGGCGCGGGTCGGGGCGTGGATGATCTGGTCTACCTCATCGGCGGCTCGAGCGGCATCGGCGGCGGTGTCGTCACGGGCGGGCAACTGCTTTCGGGCGCCGAAGGCTACGCCTCGGAGTTCGGTCACACCTTCGTCGCCACGGGGGGAACGCTGTGCACGTGCGGAGCGCGCGGGTGCTTCGAGGCGGAGGTGACGCAGGCGGCGCTGCTCGAGAGCGTGGGGCTGCTGGCAGAGCAGGCCGATCAGCTGCCCCTGGCGCTCGCCCGGGCATCCGCGAGCCCCTCGGCAGATGCTGGCGGTCGTGTTGCACGGCTCGTCGCCCGCGATCGAGAGCTCGTGCGCATCGCGGTCAAGAACGCGGTGAACCTGTTCAACCCGAGCATGGTGATCGTGGGCGGGTTTCTGGCGGCGCTCTACGCGCAACCGAACGCCGACATCACCGAGATGGCGAGCGATGCCATTTCGGCCTCGCGCGAGACCTTGCAGATCACGCCGGCAGCACTCGGGCCCGACCAGCTGCTGGTCGGCGCTGCCGAGCTGGTGTTCTCGGAGTTATTGATCGATCCGGCCGCGATTCTCGGCGTGTAACCGCTCTCATCTGCGGCGTGTCGTCGATTGTTTTGGTAACGAACTAATCTCGATCTGACTCCCCGCAGGGCTTCGTTTGCCGCTATTCGCGCGGATCTCTTGCGTTCGCGACACCTGCACCTCTCAGGGCGTCGAAAATTGCGACTTGCATTCGAGCACTCTCATTGCGTATGTTGTGGATGTCAACAAACGGCATCGGAGTGGCTGCCCCCACAAGCACCTGCAGCATCCACTCCTCTACAAGGAGGTATTTGATGCGCAAGAGACTTCTCGCGACGGGCGCCATTCTGGCGGCCAGCGCTTTGCTGCTCGCGGGCTGCTCCGGCAGCTCCGGCGGTTCTGACAGCAGCAGCGCTGCGGTGAACACCAGCCCCGACGGCAAGGGCCAGACCCTGACGCTCTGGGACTACGAAGACGACACCAGCGCCATGGGCATCGCCTGGAACGCGGCCATCAAGGAGTTCGAGACAGAGACCGGCGCGACTGTGAAATTCGAGGCGAAGAGCTTCGAGGGCATTCGTTCGACCGCCAGCCAGGTTCTGAACTCGGATGCCGCACCCGACATTCTCGAGTACAACAAGGGCAACGCCACCGCTGGTTTGCTCGCCAGCCAGGGCCTGCTGACCAACCTCGACCCGGCCGTCGCCGCGTATGGCTGGGACAAGAAGCTCGCCCCGTCGCTGCAGACGACGGCGAAGTACGACGACAAGGGCGTCATGGGCTCGGGGAGCTACTACGGCATTCCGAACTACGGCGAGTTCGTCGACGTGTACTACAACAAAGACATGTTCGCGAAGTACAACATCGCGGTACCGACCACGTTCGACGAGTTCCAGAACGCCCTCGCGACATTCAAGGCGAACGGCATCACGCCGCTGGCCGAGTCGGCTGCGGAGTACCCGCTCGGCCAGCTGTTCTACCAGCTCGCGTTGAGCAACGCCACGCGCCAGTGGGTCACCGACTACCAGACCTACACCGGCACCGTCGACTTTCACGACGCAGATTTCACCTTCGCGGCGAACACCATCAAAGACTGGGTCGACAAGGGCTACATCTCCAACAGCGTCACCGGCATGAAGGCCGAAGACGCCGGAACCGCGTTCGAAGCCGGCACCAACCCGATCTTCTACTCGGGTTCGTGGTGGTACGGCCGGTTCGTGAACGAGATCAAAAACTTCCAGTGGTCGTCGTTCTTGTTCCCGGGTTCCACCATGGCGCCGGGCTCGAGCGGAAACCTCTGGGTCGTTCCTGAGAACTCGAAGAACAAAGACCTCGCGTACAAGTTCATCGACATCACCATGAGCGCCCCGATCCAGGCTCTCATCGGCAACAACGGTGGTATCCCTGTGGCTGCGAACGCGGCAGACATCACCGACCCGAAGAGCAAAGAACTGATCGCCAACTTCACCACGCTCACCGATCGTGACGGCATCGCGTTCTACCCCGACTGGCCCACCCCGACCTTCTACGACCAGCTCAATGCCGGTCTGCAGGAGCTGGTGAACGGCTCGAAGAGCCCCGCCGACTTCCTCACTGAAATCGGTGGCGAGTACCAAGACGGGGTCGACACCATCACCAAGGGCTGAGCGAGTGCGGCGGGCGACCTGAACGGTCGCTCGCCCCCAGCGCCGCGCGCGCCCCTGTCACGGGGTCGGGCCTTCGGGCCCGGCCCCGATCATCCACTGTTTCGAAAGAAGGTCGAGCCATGGCGACACTCACTGCCCCAGGCGGCCCCGCCACGGGCAAACCGCCGCGCACCAAGAAGCCGCGGGTCTACGAAGACTCGCTGCTGCCCAACGCGGGGCGCAGCAAGGCGGGGTTCTGGCTCTACCTGATTCCGGGATTCGTGCTGTTGACGGTCATCGTCATCGTGCCCCTGGTGTGGAACGTCTACCTCAGCTTCACCTCGTACCGCGGCATCAAGCCGCCCAAATTCATCGGGCTCGACAACTGGGTCGAACTCATGGGCGACGCCAAGTTCTGGACCAGCTTCGGCAACAGCATCGCCATGATTCTGGCCATGGTCGTCATTCCGACGCTTGTCGGTCTGGTTCTGGCCGCGATGCTGTTCGACCTCATCGGCAAGAAGTTCGGCGGCCGGCTCGCCAGTTTCTTGCGCGCCACCTACTACCTGCCGCAGATTCTGCCGGCGGCCATCGCTGCCGTCGTCATCGGCTGGATTCTGCGCCCCGACAACGGTGCCCTCAACGAGATCTTGACCAACATCGGGCTCGGCGCCTTCACGCACAACTGGCTCGGCAGTCCCGATACGGCGCTGCTGAGCATCATGGGCGTCATGGTCTGGGTGCAGATCGGCTACCCCGTGGTCATCTTCATGGCCGCCCTGCAACGCGTCGACCCCGAGTTGTATGAAGCGGCAGAGCTCGACGGGGCGAACTGGTTTCAGCGGTTCCGCTCGATCACCGTCACGATCATCCGCCCCGAGATCTTCGTTGTCACCCTGACCAGCACGATCGCCGCACTGAAGGTGTTCGGCCCGATTTACACGCTGACCCGAGGCGGCCCCGGAACGGCCACCATCGTGCCCAGCTACTACTCGTACAGCGAGTTCTTTCAAAGTCAGCAGGTCGGGTACGGCGCGACAATCGCCACGGCGCTCACCATCGTGATCATCATCGTGTCGATCTTCTTCATCAAGGCCCAGAACCGGGCCGAACGAGCGGAAATGGATCGCTGATGGCCACCGACACCCTCGACCGGCGGGCCGGGCGCAACCAGCCCCCCGCGTCGCGCACCGACAATCCGGCCGTCAACTTCGTGCCGCGCAAGAAGAAGTCCAAGCGCAAGACCAGCGACTGGGTGCTGCTCGGCGCAGCCATCGTGGTCGGTATCGCCATCGCCGTGCCGTTCTACCTGATCATCATCAACTCGTTCAAGTCGCCTGCGGACTACGCCACCGGCGGCCCGCTGCAGTGGCCGACCGCACTGAACTTCGACGGCATCGTCAACTTCTGGAACCGGGTCAACTTTCCGCAGAAGCTCTGGAACTCGTTCTTCATCTCCGGCCTCGTGGCGATCTTCGCCGTGGTGGTCTCGGTGCTGAACGCCTACGCCATCGGCATCGGGCGCGTGCGCGGCCGCACCTGGATCGTCGTACTGTTCTTGCTCGCCAACGTGCTGCCGCAAGAGGCTCTGCTGTACCCGCTGTACTTCATGTTCAAGCAGGTCGGGCTGTACGACAACGTCTGGTCGGTGATCATCATCTTCACGGTCATCCAGAGCGCCTTCGGCACGTATCTGCTGTCGAGTGTGTACGGCACGTTCCCGAAAGAGATTCTCGAGGCGGCCTCGCTCGACGGCGCCAGCCGCTGGCAGATTCTCTGGCGCGTGATCGTGCCCATCAGCCGGCCCACGCTCGCGGTGATTCTCATCTTCTTCTTCATCTGGACGTGGAACGAGTTCCTCATTCCGCTGACCTTCCTGGTGAGCAATGCGAACCAGACCGTTCCGGTGGCCATCGCCGTGCTGCAGGGCGACCGCCTGATGGATGTCACGACCACCAGCGCTTCAGCACTGCTCGGGCTCATTCCGACGCTGGTCTTCTTCCTCATCTTCCAGCGCACACTGACCCGCGGCATCACTGCCGGCGCCGTCAAATAGCCGCGCTTTCTCCCTCTTTGTAAGGATTTTCATGAAGTTCACCGACGGTTTCTGGCAGATGCGCCCGGGGGTCAACGCCCTCTATGCGCAAGAGGCCTACGACATCGAACAGCACGAGAACTCTCTCGTGGTCTCGGCGCCGACCAAGGTCATCCAGACGCGCGGCGACACCCTCAACCGCCCGATGCTCACGGTGACACTCAGCTCGCCGCTGCCCGACATCGTGGGCGTGAAGGTCGAGCATTTTCAGGGCGGCCTTCCGCAGTTCGGCTTTGATCTCGTCGGTGCCGAGCCCGGGCACGGCGAGGTGCAGGTGACGGATGCCCGGGGCTCCCTCACCTCGGGAGCCCTCACCGCGACGGTGTCGAAGGGGGCGCCGTTCTCCCTCGAATTCGAAGCCTCGGGGCGCGTGCTCACCACGAGCGGAGCCAAGTCGCTCGCCACCGTCGAACTCAGCCACGATGCCCAGGTGAGCACCGGGCTCGTCAGCAATGCTCGCGCGTACGGGGCTGGAGCTGCCGAGCATCCGCTCAGCTACACGCTCGCCCAGCTCTCGTTGGGCGTCGGCGAACTCGTCTACGGGCTCGGCGAACGCTTCGGGCCCGTGGTGAAGAACGGGCAGGTCGTCGAGATCTGGAACGCCGACGGCGGCACCTCGAGCGAGCAGGCCTACAAGAACGTGCCGTTCTACCTCACCAACCGGGGCTATGGCGTGCTCGTGAACCACCCGGGCCACGTCTCATACGAGATCGGCTCGGAGTCGGTGGAGCGCGTGCAGTTCTCGGTGCCGGGCGAGAGCATCGAGTATTTCGTCATCTACGGCGACACGCCGAAAGACATTCTCGAGCGCTACACCGCTCTCACCGGGCGCCCGGCGCACGTTCCGGCCTGGTCGTACGGCCTCTGGCTCACCACCTCGTTCACGACGAGCTACGACGAAGAGACGGTCAGCAGTTTCATCGACGCGATGGCCGACCGCGACCTGCCGCTCAGCGTCTTTCACTTCGACTGCTTCTGGATGCGCGAGTTCAACTGGAGCGACTTCGAGTGGGACAAGCGGGTGTTCCCCGACCCCGAGGGCATGCTCGCGCGCCTGCACGAGAAGAACCTGCACGTGTGCGTGTGGATCAACCCGTACATCGCCCAGCGCTCGCAGCTCTTCGCCGAGGGCCAGGCGCTCGGCTACCTGGTGAAGCGGCCCGACGGCAGCGTGTGGCAGTGGGATCTGTGGCAGGCCGGCATGGGGCTCGTCGACTTCACGAACCCTGACGCCACCGAGTGGTACAAGTCGAAGCTGCGCGTACTGCTCGACCAGGGTGTCGACGCGTTCAAGACCGACTTCGGCGAACGCATCCCCACCGAGGTCGACTACTTCGACGGCTCGAGCCCTGAGCGCATGCACAACTACTACACGCACCTCTACAACCAGGCCGTGTTCGAGGTGCTCGAA
Organism: Subtercola sp.; assembly: GCA_025463765.1. Lineage (GTDB taxonomy): Bacteria > Actinomycetota > Actinomycetes > Actinomycetales > Microbacteriaceae > Subtercola. The sequence continues at coordinate 13,622 of JAODBC010000072.1, forward strand.
GAGGCGCGCGGCGTGGGCGATGCGGTGCTGTTCGCTCGGTCGGCGACCGCTGGCGGTCAGCAGCTGCCTGTGCACTGGGGAGGGGATTCCACCTCCACCTACGACTCGATGGCCGAAACGCTGCGCGGCGGCCTCTCGCTCGCCTTCAGCGGCTTCGGCTTCTGGAGCCACGACATCGGCGGCTTCGAGGGCACCCCCGACGCGGGCGTGTTCAAACGCTGGACCGCCTTCGGTCTGCTCTCGTCGCACAGCCGCTTTCACGGCTCGGACTCGTACCGGGTGCCGTGGGTCTTCGACGAAGAGGCGGTCGACGTGACGCGCCTGTTCACAAAACTGAAACTGTCGCTGATGCCGTACCTCTACGCGGCAGGCCTTTCTGCCTCGTCGTCGGGGGTTCCCGTGTTGCGGCCGGTTCAGCTCGAGTTTCCGGATGACCGGGGTGCCGCCTACCTCGACGCGCAATACATGCTGGGTTCCGACCTTCTGGTCGCGCCCGTTTTCGCGGCCGACGGCTGCGTATCGTTCTACCTTCCGGCAGGCCGCTGGACCAACTATTTCAGCGGCGAGGTGGTCGCAGGCGGAGTCTGGCGCACCGAACAGCACGGCTACCTCTCGGTGCCGCTGTACGTGCGTGAGGGCGCCGTGCTTCCCGTCGGCGCGCGCAGCGATCGGCCCGACTACGACTATCTCGACGGGCTGGTGCTCGCCGTCTATGCGGGGGCGCCCGGCACGCGAGTGGTGACGGTGACGAATCCCGACGGGAGTTCTGCACAGTTCACGGTGACGCGCGGTTCTACACAGCTGGAGGTCACCTCCTCGGTGCCGAGCGGCTGGAGCGTTAGGGTCGTAGACCAAGACGAGACAATCTCGGCGACAGACGGAAAGGCAGTGTTCTCCCTGTGACGAACGGCACCACCACTCTCAGCGGCACCAGCTCCACCTCGGGGCCCGTCGTGCAAGGCAGCCCCGACTATCGCGATGGCGGTCTCGAATTCCCCGCCGACTTCGTGTTCGGCTCGGCCACTGCGTCGTACCAGATCGAGGGTGCTGTGCACGAAGACGGTCGCGGGCCGTCGATCTGGGACACGTTCAGCCACACTCCCGGCACCATCTGGAACGACGACAACGGCGACGTCGCCGACGACCACTACCACCGGCTCGACGAAGACCTCGACCTGATGAAGTCGCTGAACCTGCAGGCCTACCGGTTCTCCATCGCCTGGCCGCGCATTCAGCCCACCGGTCGAGGGCCGGCCAATGAGGCGGGGCTCGCCTTCTACTCGCGGCTGATCGACGGGCTCATCTCCCGCGGAATACGCCCGGTGGCGACGCTCTACCACTGGGACCTGCCGCAGGCGCTCGAAGACGAGGGGGGCTGGTCGGCGCGTTCGACCGCAGAGGCGTTCGGCGAGTATGCACGCATCGTGGGGGAGGCGTTCGGCGACCGCATCCACACCTGGACCACGCTGAACGAGCCGTGGTGCTCGGCGTATCTCGGCTACGGCTCTGGCGCGCACGCCCCGGGCGTGACCGATCCGCTGAAGGCCCTGCGCGCAGTGCACCACCTCAACCTCGCGCACGGGCTCGCCATTCAGGCCCTGCGCTCTGTGGTGACAAACGACCCCGAGTACTCGGTGACGCTGAACCTGCACGTCGTGCGAGGCGAAAACGCCGAGGCCGCAGATGCGGTGCGGCAGATCGACGCGCTGGGCAATCGCGCGTTCACCGGGCCCTTGCTCAAGGGCGCCTACCCCGCCGATCTGCTGGCCGACACGGCCGAGATCACGGACTGGTCGTTCGTTCTCGAGGGAGACCTCGCGATCATCCACCAGCCGCTCGACGTGCTCGGGGTGAACTACTACTCGACCAACCTCGTGCGCATCTGGGATGGCGTGAGCCCGCGACAGAACGCCGACGGGCACAAAGACGTCGGCGGGTCGCCGTGGCCAGGGGCGTCGCGGGTCGAGTTTCTCGTGCAGCCGGGCCCGTACACCGAGATGGGCTGGAACATCGAGCCGGCGGGGCTCGAAGAGCTGCTGCTTTCGCTGCGCGACGAGTTTCCCGACCAGCCGCTCATGATCACCGAGAACGGTGCGGCGTTCGACGACAGCGTGAATCTCGCGTACAGCGATGGGGGTGCTGCTGCAGATGCGGGCGCTGTGACTGCCGGTGGCGCCCCGACGGGTGCCGTCGTCGCCGTGCACGACGCAGATCGCGTCGACTACCTGCGACGCCACCTCACCGCGGCTTACCGCGCGCTCGAGCAGGGTGTCGACCTGCGCGGCTACTTCGTGTGGTCGTTGATGGACAACTTCGAGTGGGGTTACGGCTACTCGAAGCGCTTCGGAATCGTTCGTGTGGACTCCGACACCCTCGAGCGGCTGCCGAAAGACAGCGCGCACTGGTATGCCCAGCTGGCCTCGACGAACCGCCTGCCCGACTGACGTGTGTAACGTTCGCGCGGTGCCGTGTGTAACGTTTGTCACCTAAACGTGTAAAAGTGGCGAATTTTCACGTAAAATCGCACGGTGGCCTTTCTGAATGATTTGGCGCGGCGTGGCAAGCGTATCGTGCGGTCGGTTCCCCGCGGTATTCCGCTGGTGGCGGCCTTTGTTGTGGCCGCAGGCGGAACCGCCGCACTCTGCGGCGTCGCACTCGAGCGCACTGCTCCGCACGAGACATCGGCATCCATCTCCATCTCGTCGCTGCAGACGCCGATTGCGAAGCCGACACCGCCCCCGTCAGCGCCGGCTGCAGCCGGGCCGCTGCCCGTGACGGTCGTGACGCCCACGCCGTCGCCGAGCGACTCCTCCGCGGCTTCCGGCTCCTCATCCGACGACTCGTCGTCTGATGGTTCCGATTCCGGGTCGTACTACTACAGTGACGGCAGTTCGTCGGGCGGCGACTCGAGCGGCTCCGACTCCGGCGATTCGTCGAGTTCAGATGGTTCGGCTGCCGCGGTGGATCCTGCGCCGCCCGCCGTCGATCCTGCTGCACCGGCCGATCCTGCGCCGCCGGTCGATTCGAGCAGCCCGGATCCTTCGAGCCCGGACCCGTCAAGCCCGGACCCGTCAAGCCCGGATCCGTCAAGCCCGGACCCTTCGAGCCCAGACCCCAGCAGTCCCGATCCGTCGAGTCCTGACCCCAGCAGCCCGGATCCGAGCACTCCGGCCCCGAGCCCCGATCCCAGCAGCCCCGACCCGGTGCCCTCCGACGCTCCGTCACCACAGGCCGACATCGTCTCGTCGGCACTTCCCGACCCGAGCGCCTCGTAGGTCGTTCATCCGCACCTCGGTTGTGCGTACTGACAGCCGGTGCCCGCTGACATCCCGCGCCTAGGGTCTGTGACTGTTCATACGCATGTCGGCGGTCATTCCCGAGTGCGCGGGGCTCGGTGATCTAGGGTGAGCACATGAGTCAATCGATCAGCACACTCGTCATTCTCGGCGCGAGTGGCGACCTTTCCGCACGCCTTCTGCTGCCCGGTCTCGCGCAGCTTCTCACCTCGGAGCCCGAGCGCACCCTCACTCTTATCGGCGCGGGCAGCGAGACCTGGGACGACGCGAAGTGGCACCAGGTGATCACCAGCTCGTTCGCCGAAGTGAACGCCTCGGGTGAGACGGTTGCGGGCATCCTGAGCGGATCGCACTACTTTCAGGCCGATGTGACGAAGCCCGAAGATCTGCAGAAGATTCTCGACGCCTGCGAGGGCACGCCAGCCATCTACTTCGCGCTGCCGCCGGCGGTCGCGGCAAAGGCGTGCGCGGCTCTGCAAGACGTGAAGTTTCCCGAGGGTCTGACCCTGGCGCTCGAAAAGCCGTTCGGCATCGACGAGCAAAGCGCCATCGACCTCAACGCGCTGCTGCTGAAGCTCGTGCCCGAAGAGCAGATTCATCGCGTCGACCACTTTCTGGGGCGATCGACCGTGCTCAACCTGCTCGGTCTGCGCTTCGCGAACCGAATCTTCGAGCCGGTGTGGAACGCCGAGCACATCGAGAAGATCGAGATCATCTACGACGAGCAACTGGCTCTCGAGGGCCGAGCGCGCTATTACGACACCGCTGGCGCCCTGGTCGACATGATCCAGAGCCACCTGCTGCAGGTGATGGCTGTCGTCGCCATGGAACCGCCGTCGACCCTGCGCTCGCACGACCTGCGCGACGCAAAACAACTCGTCTTGCGCGCGACGCGGGTCTGGCAGGGTGATGCCATCGCCGGCAGCCGTCGGGCACGCTACGGCGCGGGCGAGGTGCAGGGCCGCCAGCTTCCGTCGTACGTCGACGAGCCGGGTGTCGATCCGAAGCGCGAGACCGAGACGCTCGCCGAGGTCACCTTCGAGATCAACACGTGGCGCTGGGCCGGCATCCCGTTCACGCTTCGTTCGGGCAAGGCCCTCGCCGAGCGGCGCCGTGAAATCGTCATCACGTTCCGCCCGGCCCGTCAGCTGCCGGTCGGGCTCAAAGGGCACAACGATCCGACCGTGCTGCGCGTATTCCTCGCGCCTGACGAGATGTCGCTCGAGATCAACATCAACGGCCCGGGCGACCCCTACGAACTCGAGCGCATCAGCCTCGACGCGCACTTCGGCGACGGGCAACTGCTGGCGTACCGAGAGGTGCTCGCGGGCATCCTCGACGGCGACTCCTCGCTCTCGGTACGCGGCGACTCGGCGGTCGAGGGGTGGCGCATCGTCGCTCCCATCGTCAAGGCCTGGCACGACGACGAGGTTCCCATCGACACCTACCGCGCCGGCAGCGAGGGCCCCACCCTCTGGCCCCGCATCTGACCTTCGCCCTGCTTTGCTGCCACGGGGCGCTGAAACGGAGGAGAAATCGAGGGTGTACCGGCTATACGCCGACACCCTGTCGATTTCTCCGCCGTTTGCGAGACGAGACCTCAGGCCAGCTGCGCGTCAGCCGTCTCGGCGCTCGACGCGTTCACGCGAGTCACTTCGGCGTCAGCGAGCTGCCCCGCAACTGCCGTCGCGTAGTCGAAGCGGGGAATCGCGGCCGCCAGTTCGGCGGGTACTGGCACTGCATCGATTGGCGCGAGCGGGGCAGCAGCAGCGATGGTGCTGCTCAGCACCACGGCCTTGTGCTCCACCAGGCTGGCCACGATATTGTGGGCGACCGACGACGCCAGAACGGTATGAAAGATGTCGTCGGTGTCACTCGTCGCGCGATGAGTGATCGCGTAGGAGCCGAGCGGCCCGAAGTTGCTCAGCAGCGTCTGGTTGACGAGGTCGTACAGCCGCTCGGCGCTCACCGTGTTCTCGCGCTCCGCCTTCGCCTTGCGTCGCCAACCGATCATCGTCTGCACCTCTCGCCACTGACTGAAGCCACACTGGTATGTACAGTGTGCGCCACCGAGCCGCATCTGGCAGGCACCACGCCGCGCTGATCAGCGATTTAAGTGCGGTCAGGCAAGATGACGCGTCAGGAGTTCTCTTCGAGCTGCCGCGCGTCGCGGTCGTCTTGCAGCACACTGCCGACGGCCAACGCAATGGTCAGGCCCCAGCTGACCCACATGAGAAGCAGTCGCCAGTCGCGCGGCCCCTTTCGGGTGGTCTGGATGACCGCGAATCCGCTCGCGACCGCGCCGATGATGCTCGAATTCAAGATGTATTTGCGCATGGGGGTCACTTTCCGTTTTGTTCTACGTTAAGGCATTGCGCGCGCTGCTCGAAGGGGGTGTCGCGGCGGCTCACGGTGCGGCAGACTGCGCAGCCTCGCGCGCATCCTTCGTTGCCTTCTTATCGGCCTTGTGCACCTTCTTGTCGGCCTTCTTCTGCTTGCGCTTCTTCAGCGCCTTCGGTTTCTTCTCCCACGCGCTCTGCCTGCCGAACGCCAGCGTTTCGGTGAGCAATGCCAGCCGTTCGTCTTCGGATTTGGCCTTTCGGGTGTTCACTTCGGCGACGATACTGCCCGACCATCCGCTGCTCGACAGATACTCGAGCACCTCGGCGACCGGCTGGCCGCCGTAACCCGGCAGTAGGTGCTCGTCGAACACCCGGCCTTCGTCGAGTGAGCCCGATCCGTCGCAGAGATGAATGTGTCGCAGCCGAGGCCCGAGGGCGCGGGCCATCTCGAGCGAATCTCGCCCCGACAACGCCGCGTGCGAGAAGTCGAGCGTCACGGCGTCGCAGTCCATTTCGATCGGATCCCACCCGGGCGAATAAGCCTTCAGACTCGAGCCCTTGACCTTCCACGGAAACATGTTCTCGACGGCGATCTCGACACCAGAGGCGGCGCTCGTCTCACGAACGATGCGCAAGAAGTTGTCGGCGTATTCGGCTTGCCAGCGAAAAGGCGGATGCACGACCACCGCCGTGGCCCCGACCGCCCGCGCCAGCTCAGCCGACTTCTCGAGCTTCACCTGCGGGTCTCTGCCCCACACGAAGTGCGTCAGCAGCAGTACCGGTGCATGAATCGACAGGATCGGCATCGAGTACTTCTTCGACAGAGCCAGCAGCGCCTCGGGGGACTGCGTCACCTCGTCCCGGGTGACCATGACTTCGACCCCGTCGTACCCTGCGAGCTGCGCATGCCGAAAACCCTCTTCGACCCCCAGCGGATAGACGCACGACGTGCTCATGCCTACACGAATCATCTGCCTGAGCGTAGCGGCGTTAGCTGAACACAGGGTAGAGACAACGTAACCAACGCGCTTTCAGGCGCGGCTGGTACCGTTGAGCGCATGTACGCCTTCGTCGTCGTTTCCAACAGGTTGCCCGTCGACAAGGTCATCGATGCAGATGGTTCCGAATCCTGGCGCGCATCTCCCGGCGGGCTCGTCACCGCCCTCGAGCCGGTGATGCGGGCGAGCGACGGAGCCTGGGTCGGTTGGGCGGGTGTCGCCGGCGACCACTCCGAACCGTTCGAACACGACGGCATCTCGATCGTGCCGGTGACGCTGTCGGCCGAAGACGTCGAGCTGTACTACGAAGGCTTCTCGAACGACACGCTCTGGCCGCTCTATCACGACGTGATCGCGCCGCCGACGTACCATCGCGACTGGTGGGATTCGTACGTCGTCGTGAATCAGCGGTTCGCCGACGCAGCCGCCGCGGTGGCGGCTGAGGGGGCCACGGTGTGGGTGCAGGACTACCAGCTGCAGCTCGTTCCGAAAATGCTGCGCGAGATGCGGCCCGACCTCGTGATCGGCTTCTTCAACCATATTCCGTTTCCGGCATACGGCATCTTCTCTCAGCTGCCGTGGCGCACCCAGATCGTCGAGGGCCTGCTCGGCGCCGACGTCATCGGGTTTCAGCGAACGGCTGACGCGGGCAACTTCAGCCGAGCCGTTCGGCGGTTGCTCGGTTACACGACGAAGGGCACCAGCATCGAGGTGCCGATCGAAGACGCCGCCGAGGTGCAGGGCAACCCGCTGCGTGCCAAGGTCTCCCGTCGCGGGCATCAGGTGCGCACCGTCACGGCGCGCGCTTTTCCGATCTCGATCGACGCGGCCAGTTTTGAAGAACTCGCTCGCAGGCCCGACATTCAGGCCCGTGCTCGTGAGATCAGAAATGAGCTGGGCGACCCCGACATCGTCATGCTGGGTGTCGACCGGCTCGACTACACCAAAGGAATCGGGCACCGGCTGAAGGCGTACGGCGAACTGCTTGCCGAAGAGAAGATCAGCGTCGCCGACGCCAGCCTCGTTCAGGTCGCGAGCCCGAGCCGCGAGCGCGTTCAGACGTATATGACCCTGCGCGACGAGATCGAGCTCACCGTCGGCCGCATCAATGGCGACTTCAGCACGATCAGCCACACCGCCATCAGTTACCTGCACCAGGGCCGGCCCCGTGAAGAGATGGTCGCGTTGTACCTCGCCGCCGACGTGATGCTGGTCACGGCTCTGCGCGACGGTATGAACCTGGTCGCCAAGGAGTATGTGGCCACGCGTTTCGACAATGACGGAGTACTCGTGCTCAGCGAGTTCGCCGGTGCGGCCGACGAATTGCGTGCCGCCTTGTTGGTGAATCCGCACGACATCGAAGGCCTCAAAGAGGCGATCATGCGGGCGATCCAGATGCCGCGCCACGAACGCGCGCGCCGCATGCGCTCGCTGCGTAAGCGGGTCAAGGAGTACGACGTCGCGCGCTGGTCGAAGTCGTTTCTGCAGGCGTTGGCCGAGCAGACGATGATGCAGAGCACCATGGAGGCCGCAGAGGCAGCCGCCGAGACCGAGGGCAGCGCTGCAGAGGCGGCCGCCGAACGCGACGGCAACGACGGAGACCCGGAGTCGTGAGCGAGACGCGCAACTCGGCTGCGGGCATCCACGCGCCGGCCTCAGCTGATGGCGCTGATGGCGCCGGCGCCGACACCTCCCTCGTCGACAAGCTCACCCTGCTCGCCCGTGAGACGCGGCTGCTCGTCGCCCTCGACTTCGACGGCACACTGGCTCCCGAAGTGGATGATCCCGCCCACGCTCGCGCCCTGCCCGAAGCCCGAGCGGCGGTGCTGAAGCTGCTCAGCCTGCCCAACACTCGCGTCGCCCTCATCTCAGGGCGGGCGATGGCAAGCCTCGAGCACGTCGCCGACCTTCCGGATTCGGTGTTGCTCGTCGGGTCGCACGGGGTGGAGTTCCGGCTCGACAGCCCCGCGACCGTCGACCTCGACACCGCCGAACTGCACAAGGTCGAAGCGCTCAGCGACGTGCTCGAAGACGTTGCGGCCGGGCTCGATCAGGTGTGGGTCGAGTCGAAGCCTGCCGGATTCGCCCTGCACACCCGGCTCGCCACCGAAAAAGACAGCCGCCTCGCCCACCTGCAAGCGCTCAGCGAGACTCGCGCCGAGATCGCCGGGCTCACGGTGCGCGAGGGCAAGAACGTCATCGAGTTCTCGGTGCGCAGCGCCACCAAGGGTGAGGCGCTGTTACACCTCAAGCAGTACACCCAGGCGACCGCCGTCTTCTACGCCGGCGACGACGTCACCGACGAAGACGCCTTCGCGGTGTTGGGCCCGCACGACTTCGGCCTCAAGAGCGGCCCGGGCAAGACCATTGCCGAGTTCCGCGTCGCCGACCCGCGCGAGGTCGCTGGCGTGCTTGCCCTTCTCGCCTCTCTGCGCGCCTGACCCGGCCCCGCCGCGGCTGACCCGGCCCCGCCGCGGCTGACCCGCGCCCCCGACCCTCTCGATGATGCCCTCGCTTACGGCGGGGGCGAAGGCGGAGCGTCAGGAGATCTGCACGAGGTTGCGGCCGGCAGACTTGGCTATGTAGAGGGCGCGGTCGGCGGCGCGCATAAGGGCGTCGAGTGAGGGGTCTGGGCCGGCTTCTGAGCCCGAGCCCTCCTCTGAGCCCGCGTCGGCGCCGGAGCCCGCGGCGGGGTCGGCGCTCGAGGCCGCACCCCGGGCATCCACCGTGCTCTGCAGCGCGCCCCCGACGCTGACCGTCGTCGGGGGAGTCGTCGACAGCTCGGCCACCGCCAGCCGAAGCCGCTCGGCGACGGCCTGCAGCTCGGCCTTGCCCTGCACGATGGTGAACACCGAGAACTCGTCGCCGCCGACCCGCACGCAGAGGTCGCTGTTGCGCGTGGCCTTGATCAGGGCATCCGCCGTGACCTTGAGTACATCGTCGCCCACCAGATGGCCATACGAATCGTTGACCTGCTTGAAATGATCGAGGTCGAGCACCAGGCAGCCGAGTTGCTGGTTCGTACGTTCGGCCAAGGCGCTCATCAACGGCACGTTCAACTCCATGCTGCGCCGGTTGGCCAGCCCTGTGAGCGCGTCAGCGAGCGACAGAGCCACCGCCTCGTCACGCGCGGCCTGCAGCGACTGCCGCAGTACCAGAACGACCAAAATGGTGATGGTCATCAGCGCCACGAAGATGATCGACGCCACCAGGGGAATGGATGATCGCAGCACGATCACCAGCACCCCGAGCACCGTGCACGCAAGACTGAACCCCACCACCATGCGCCTGTACAGAAACGCCGAGGCCGCCACCGCGATGCCGAGAAACACGAACGCGCAGATCGTGCCGATAGCGGCGGGCTGAATGGTCACGCCGATCAGGGTCGTCAAAGCCATCGTCAACACCATCACGCGCAGCGTGAAGTAGCCCGTAGCCCGTCGGGTGAAGCGGGCGACGATAAACACTCCCACACCGGCTATCGCTCCGAGCACGACAACCGCGCGAGACCAAGCGGGGGTGAAATCTGCGGTGAGTGCCAGAATCAGCAGCGAGAGTGATCCGGGCAGCGAAATCAGTTGCAGCGACAGCGAGCGCAGCTGCTTCGGTGTGCGATGCGCAAATGGCCTCACTGGCATGCCATACCCCCTTTTTGGGGATGATACCCGAGAGAGGGTGTGAAGGGTAATGAACGGCGTCTGAGGGTGGGTCAGTCGTTCTAGACTCGTAACATGCCCGAAATAGACATGAAGCCGCGTTCGCGCGTTGTCACCGACGGAATCGAAGCCACCACCTCGCGCGGAATGCTGCGCGCGGTGGGCATGGGCGACGCTGACTGGGACAAGCCGCAGATCGGTATTGCGAGCTCATGGAACGAGATCACGCCCTGCAACCTTTCACTCGACCGCCTCGCGCAGGCGTCGAAAGAGGGTGTGCACTCCGGGGGCGGCTACCCCCTTCAGTTCGGCACCATCTCCGTGTCTGACGGCATCTCGATGGGTCACGAGGGCATGCACTTCTCTCTCGTGTCGCGCGAGGTCATTGCCGACTCCGTCGAGACCGTCATGCAGGCCGAGCGCCTCGACGGTTCGGTGCTGCTGGCCGGCTGCGATAAGTCGCTGCCCGGCATGCTCATGGCAGCGGCCCGCCTCGACCTGGCCAGCGTCTTTCTCTACGCCGGCTCGATAGCGCCGGGCTGGGTCAAGCTCAGCGACGGCACCGAGAAAGACATCACCATCATCGACTCGTTCGAGGCCGTCGGCGGCGTGAAGGCCGGCACCATGAGCGAGGCCGACGCCAAGCGCATCGAGTGCGCCTTCGCTCCCGGCGAGGGTGCCTGTGGCGGCATGTACACGGCCAACACCATGGCGAGCGTCGCCGAAGCACTCGGAATGAGCCTGCCCGGCAGTGCATCCCCCGCCAGCGCCGACCGCCGCCGCGACTACTACGCGCACCGCTCGGGCGAGGCCGTGGTCAATATGCTGCGCCTCGGCATCACCACCCGCGACATTCTCACCAAAGACGCCTTCGAGAACGCCATTGCCGTGGCAATGGCGCTGGGCGGGTCGACGAACGTCATTCTTCACCTGCTGGCCATCGCCTATGAGGCGGAGGTCGAGCTGACCATCGACGACTTCAACCGCATCGGCGACCAGATTCCGCACCTCGCCGACATGAAGCCGTTCGGCAAATACGTGATGAACGACCTCGACCGCCACGGCGGCCTGCCCGTGCTCATGAAGGCCCTGCTCGATGCGGGGCTGCTGCACGGCGATGCGCTCACCGTCACGGGCAAGACCCTGGCCGAGAACCTCGCCGCGCTCGACATTCCCGAGCTCGACGGCAACGTCTTGCGCAAGCTGGACAACCCCATCCACCCCACCGGCGGCCTCACCGTTCTCAAGGGCTCACTCGCCCCCGAGGGCGGCGTCGTGAAGACGGCCGGCTTCGACGCGTCGGTGTTCGAAGGCCCGGCAAAGGTGTTCGAGCGCGAGCGCGGGGCGATGGATGCCCTGACCAACGGTGAGATCAAGCACGGCAACGTGGTGATCATCCGTTACGAGGGGCCAAAGGGCGGCCCCGGCATGCGCGAAATGCTCGCCATCACCGCCGCCATCAAGGGCGCAGGCCTCGGTAAAGATGTACTACTATTGACCGACGGACGATTCTCGGGCGGCACAACCGGCCTCTGCATCGGCCACATAGCACCCGAAGCAGTCGACGCAGGTCCGATTGCCTTCGTGCGCGATGGTGATCTAATACGGGTCGATATCGCAGCTCGCTCGCTTGACCTACTTGTCGAGCCCTCTGAGCTTGCAGCCCGCCGTGACGGCTGGGCTCCGCTTCCTCCGCGCTATACCCGTGGCGTTCTGGCCAAATACTCCAAGCTCGTGCATTCCGCAGCCGAAGGCGCGATCACGGGGTAGCGGCTTCACCAGGTTGCCGATGGCGGCGTTCCTTCCGAATCTCATCGGGCGGCGCACAGCCCACAGGCAACACCTCGCTAGCTAATTTTTAGGATCACTTCTTATGTCCACGGAATCAATCCCCGTGCCGTCTGCCAGTCGCGCCCCCGTGCGCGCTGCTGCGGTGAAGGCGGAGCCCGAGATTCTCAACGGTTCGGCCGCCATTCTGCGTTCTCTCGAGAAGCTGGGCGTCACCGACGTCTTCGGCCTCCCGGGCGGCGCCATCATGCCGTTCTACGACGAACTGATGACGCAGACGGCCATTCGGCACATTCTGGTGCGCCACGAGCAGGGTGCCGGTCACGCTGCCGAGGGGTACGCGTCATCCACCGGCCGTGTCGGGGTGGCCATCGCCACCTCGGGACCCGGAGCGACGAACCTCGTCACCGCCATCGCCGACGCCTACATGGACTCGGTGCCGCTGCTGTGCATCACCGGCCAGGTGTTCTCGACCCTGATGGGCACCGACGCGTTTCAAGAGGTCGACATCTCGGGCATCACGATGCCCATCACGAAGCACTCCTTTCTCGTCACGCGCCCCGAAGACGTGCCCGCTACCATTGCGGCCGCGTACCACATCGCCTCGACCGGCCGGCCCGGCCCCGTGCTCGTCGACGTGACCAAAGACGCGCAGCAGGCGTTCGCTCCGTTCATCTGGCCGCCGAAAGTCGACCTGCCCGGCTACCGCCCGGTCATCAAGGCGCACGGCAAGCAGATTCAGGCGGCTGCCGCTCTGCTCGCCGAGGCGAAGCGCCCGGTGTTCTATGTGGGTGGGGGAGTGGTACGGGCATCCGCTTCAGAAGAACTGCTGAAGCTCGCAGAACTGACCGGCGTGCCCGTGGTCACCACGCTGATGGCCCGCGGGGTGTTTCCCGACTCGCACCCGCAGATGCTCGGCATGCCCGGAATGCACGGCACAGTGCCTGCCGTTCTGGCGCTGCAGGAGAGCGACCTGCTCGTCTCGCTCGGTGCTCGCTTCGACGACCGAGTGACGGGAAAGGTGAGCGAGTTCGCGCCCGACGCGAAGATCGTGCACGTCGACATCGACCCGGCCGAGATCTCGAAGATCCGGGTCGCCGATGTGCCGATCGTGGGTGACGCGCGCGAAGTGATCGTCGACCTGACTGCGGCCTATGCAGCTCTGACGACCGCGCCCGATGCCGGGCCGAAGCCCGACCTCTCCGAGTGGTGGGTGCGGCTCGAAGAGCTCAAGAGCGAGTACCCGCTCGGCTACACCGAGCCCGACGACGGTCTGCTCTCGCCGCAGTACGTCATCGAGCGCATCGGCCAGATCACCGGGCCGGAGGCCGTGTATGCCGCGGGTGTCGGCCAGCACCAGATGTGGGCCGCCCAGTTCATCAAATACGAGCGCCCGAATGCGTGGCTGAACTCCGGCGGCGCCGGCACCATGGGCTACGGTGTGCCCGCGGCCATGGGCGCGAAGGTCGCCAACCCCGACCGCACGGTCTGGGCGATCGACGGCGACGGCTGCTTTCAGATGACCAACCAAGAGCTGGCCACCTGCACCATCAACAAGATTCCGATCAAGGTCGCCATCATCAACAACTCCTCGCTCGGCATGGTGCGCCAGTGGCAGACCCTGTTCTTCGACGGGCGCCACTCGTTCACCGACCTCAACACGGGAGACGGAACCATCATGATTCCCGACTTCGTGAAGATGGCCGACGCGTATGGTGCGCTGGGCATCCGGGTGACGAAGAAAGAAGACGTGGATGCCGCGATCAAGCTGGCAAACGAAACGAACGACCGCCCCGTGGTCATCGACTTCGTGGTGAGCCCGCACGCCATGGTCTGGCCGATGGTTCCGCAGGGCGTAGGTAACTCAGAAGTGCAGTACGCCCGCGAGCACGCCCCCGAGTGGGATGCGGAGTAGACCATGAGCCACCACGTTCTCTCGCTGCTGGTCGAAGACAAACCCGGTCTCTTGACCCGTGTCGCCGGGCTCTTCGCCCGTCGCGGCTTCAACATCGAGTCGCTCGCCGTCGGTAAGAGCGAGATCGACGGGCTCTCGCGCATCACCGTCGTGGTCGACGTCGAAGAGCTGCCGCTCGAGCAGGTCACCAAGCAGCTGAACAAGCTGATCAACGTGATCAAGATCGTCGAGCTCGACCAGACCCAGTCGGTACAGCGCGAGCACCTGCTCGTGAAGGTGAAGGTCGACAACTCGACCCGCTCGCACGTGCTCGAGGCGGTCAACCTGTTCAGGGCGCGCGTCGTCGATGTGTCGACAGATGCCCTGGTGATCGAAGTGACGGGAGACACCGGTAAGACGAATGCGTTCTTGCGGGTTGTCGAGCCGTACGGCATCAAGGAGATCGCGCAGTCGGGCCTGCTCGCCATCGGGCGCGGCTCGAAGTCGATCACCGAGCGCGTGTACAAAAATTGACTGCGCGAAAGAGTCAATTCTTTTTCATCCATCGCAAATAACAAGGAGCAAGAACTCAAGTGACTGAAATCTTCTATGACGCAGACGCCGATCTGTCGCTCATCCAGTCGAAAAAGGTAGCAGTTGTCGGCTACGGCTCGCAGGGCCACGCCCACGCGCTGAACCTGCGTGACTCCGGCGTCGAGGTCAAGGTCGCCCTGAAAGACGGGTCGAAGTCGATCGTCAAGGCGCAAGAGGCCGGCTTCGAGGTGCTCTCGGTCGCCGACGCCACCGCGTGGGCCGACGTCATCGTCATCCTCGCTCCCGACCAGCACCAGCGCGGCATCTACGCCGCCGACATCGCGCCGAACCTCAAGCCGAACTCCACGCTCGTCTTCGGGCACGGCTTCAACATTCGGTTCGGCTACATTCAGGCGCCCGAGGGCACCGACGTCGTTCTCGTCGCTCCGAAGGGCCCGGGCCACACCGTGCGCCGCGAGTTCGAGGCCGGCCGTGGCGTTCCCGTCATCGTCGCCGTCGAAGAAGACGCCTCGGGCCAGGCCTGGGCGCTCGCCTGGTCGTACGCTCGTGCAATCGGCGGTTTGCGTGCCGGCGGCATCAAGACCACGTTCACCGAAGAGACCGAGACCGACCTCTTCGGCGAGCAGGCCGTGCTCTGCGGCGGAACCTCACAGCTCGTTCAGTACGGCTTCGAGGTGCTGACCGAGGCCGGCTACCAGCCGCAGATCGCCTACTTCGAGGTGCTGCACGAGCTCAAGCTCATCGTCGACCTCATGTGGGAGGGCGGCATCGCCAAGCAGCGCTGGAGCGTCAGCGACACGGCCGAGTACGGCGACTACGTCTCGGGACCGCGCGTCATCACGCCCGACGTGAAAGAGAACATGAAGGCCGTTCTCGCCGACATCCAGTCGGGTGCGTTCGCCGAGCGCTTCATCGCCGATCAGGATGCCGGAGCCCCCGAGTTTCTCGCACTGCGCGAGAAGGGCGCCCAGCACCCCATCGAAGAGACCGGCCGCGAGCTGCGCGCCCTCTTCGCCTGGAAGCAGACCGACGCCGATTACACCGAGGGCAGCGCCGCGCGCTGACCTCGCTGACCCCTCCCGCACCCCGGTGAGATCACAAAGAGCCCCTCGAGATTTCAATTTTGGGGGGCTTTTTGTGATCCCGAGGGGGATCGGAGGCAGGGGTCAGGGGTAGTGGACGACGTTGGCGAGGATGAGGAGCCGGGTGAGTTCAGAGCCGACGGCCTGGTCGAGCTCGGTGAATACCTCAGCCGAGCGAGAGACGCCGATGACACCGCCGAGGGCGCCGGCGCCGCTCTCGCGGTTGAGCCGCGCCACCAGCTGGCCCTCGTACTCGAAGAACTGCATGGAGTATTCGAGCCGCTGATTGCTCTTGCCCGCGAACGCGCCGAGCCAGACCGTCGCGCTCGTGCTGCCCCGGGTGACGCTCCACCCACCGACCGGCGAGGTCGCCACCTCGAACCCCTGCGCACGAAGCGCCGCTGCGATCGCATTTCGCGCTGCATCGTGGTCACCGGTGATGAAGTAGTCGACTGCGGCCATGCGCCCATCGTAATGACACTGGTCGCTCACAGCGTAGGCTTCGACCCCGACCGGGTAACCTGAAGGCATGAAACGCAGGACCGACGACGAAGCCCTGAGCTGGGGTGACGAGAACGATCCGACCTATGTCGCCCCTGAGCTCGACGACCCCGAGACAGTGGATGCTGCGGAGTCGCCCCGCTGGGCATCCGCCGCCGCACCCACCGAGGCCGTCGCAGCCGCGAACGCTGGCGCGGTTGCCGACGCCCGCGCCGCGCAGGCTGACGCAGCCGCCGACGCAGCCGCAGACGCTGAATTGGCGGAGGCCGAGGTGGCGTCGCAGCCGCTCAGCTCCGCGGCGCTGATCGCCTTCGGTATTTTTGGCGGAATACTTTTTCTCTACACGATCGGCTGGCTTGTCGGTTTTCTGCGGCACCCTCCTACCGGCGACGGGCTCGGCGGAATCGTGCAGGCCGTTCTCTCGGTGCTGACCATCTTCGCACCGGCGCTCTGGTTCATCGCCACCCTGTTGCTTGGCGCGAAACGGCCGGTGAGAACGCGCATTCTGTGGCTGATCATCGGTGTGATCGTGCTCGTTCCGTGGCCATTCGTGACGGGGTACTGACATGACCGCTTCTTCGATCGACACCGCCGTCACCGGCAAGCGCCGCCGCAGCCGGGCCGGCTGGGTGGTCGCCGTGGTCTTTGCCTTCGTTTACGCCTTCGCTGTCTTCGGTGGACTGTCGAACCTGATCGGCGTAAACCAGAATTTTGCTTCGTTCGGCGTTGCGATGCCCGGCGGCGCTCTCGCGGCGCTCATCGGTCTGGTGGCGGCGCCGATCGTGGTCTATGCGATTGCGCTGTGGGGCACCCGTCGTCTCACGACAATCGCCTCTGCCATCGTGTTCATCGTCGGATTCGCGCTCACCGCCGTGATCACCCTCGACCTGCAGAGCCTGTACGCGGCAGTGCTGAGCAACAGCTGACCGAGCAGCTGACCGAGGCCGGCTAGCCGAACGCAACCACCAGCAGCAGCGCGATCATCACGACCTGGCCGATGGCCCGCGGCACGAGCGGAATGGCCAGGGCGCCGAAGGTGTCTTTGCGCGAGGCGGCGTAGGCGTTCGCCGGAAACACGGCGACCAGAAAAACAGCCAACGCGATGGCGGCTATCGGCCGCAGCACGGGAATGAACAACCCGACGCCGCCCGCGATCTCGCAGACGCCGGTGAAGAGCACCAGGTTTCGGGGGCTGAGCGCCCCCGACCAGCGCATCGACGGCGGAATCATGGCCGCCATGGTGCGCCTCGACGAGGGAACGAAGTGGTTGATACCCATGAGCACGAACACGGCCCCGAAGACGAGGGCGATCACGAGCTGTATGACGTCGAGCGTCTGCGGTTCCATGCTCCCATTCTGCAGGCACTAAAGTTGAGGGGCTATGTCGCCCGCGCTCCCGCCGCCGACGCCCCACAGTGCTGAACCCCCCGCTGAAACCCCCGTAAGGAATCACTTTCGTGTCAAAACCGGTCGTGCTGATCGCAGAAGAACTTTCTCCCGCCACCGTTGAAGCCCTCGGGCCCGATTTTGATGTGGTGAACGTCGACGGAACAGACCGCCCAGCGCTCTTGGCCGCGCTCGCGAATGCCGACGCCATTCTGGTTCGCTCTGCGACCAAGGTCGACGAAGAGGCCATCGCTGCGGCGCCGCAGCTCAAGGTGATCGCGCGCGCCGGCGTCGGGCTCGACAACGTCGACATCAAGGCGGCCACCCAGGCCGGCGTCATGGTGGTCAATGCCCCGACCTCGAACATCATCTCGGCTGCAGAGCTGACCGTCGGCCACATTCTCAGCTTGGCCCGACACATCCCTGCCGCGCACGCCGCCCTCGCGCAGGGGCAGTGGAAGCGGTCGATGTACAGCGTCGTCGAGCTCTACTAGAAGACACTCGGCATCATCGGCCTCGGGCGCATCGGCGCGCTCATCACCGCCCGTCTGCTGGCCTTCGG
>JAODBC010000022.1 GCA_025463765.1 Subtercola sp.
GTCTCTGGGCGTGCGGTGGGTTGGATCGATGGCATCGAAGAATCCGTCCCGCCGAGCGTGGTCGAGCAGACCATCTGCCACGCCGACATCATCACCACACTGTTCGGGGAGCACGGGGAAGTGCTCCAGCTCGGGAAGACGAAGCGGCTGTTCAGCCCGGCGCAGAACCGGGCGTTGGCGAACCGTGACGGCGGCTGCGTGTGGAAGGGCTGTAACCGGCCACCGCAGTTCTGCGAGAGCCACCACGTCGTCGCGTGGAAAGACGACACGTACTTGCCCGGCAGAACTGATGTGGGTAATGGTGCGTTGTTGTGCAAGTTCCACCACAACCATTTACACACCAGTGACTGGCGGCTCGTGATGGTGGATGGGGTGCCGCACCTGATCCCACCAGCATGGGTCGATCATCAGCAGCGACCTCAACGGTGCCGACAAACATCAGACCGACTCACGAAAACCGACCCGCCATCGGTGTTCAATCCGCGAAGACGCGACGGCACACCCGTGCGCCCCAGATTCACCGACGCCGACTAGCCGCTGAAGACGCGCGACGCCCGGCGAAGCGCGATACGCTCGGTGCCGTTCGACCACCCCCGTGCGACGACCGCCGTTCGACCACCCCCGTGCGACGACGGCCGTGCCACGACCCCCGTTCGACCACCCCGTTCGACGGGCCCGGTGCGGCACGGTCGAGGCGTGGCTGGTGAAACCGGCGTATGCAGCATGGCGAGTGCGTGGCTGGTGAGACGGCGGGCGCAGCATGGCGAGGGCGTGCCGGGTACCGTTTGACCCGGCAGCCCGGGCGTCAGTCGGGCGGAGTCAGAACGATTCGGCCGAAGACCTCGCCGGCGTCCATGCGTCTGTGTGCTTCGGATGCCTCGCGGAGGTGCAGCACGTCATGAACGACGGCGCGCAGCTCGCCACGAGCGGCGGCCTCGAATTGCTCGGCGCGCACGCGATTGCGCTCGGGTATGGGAACGGTGTCGAGGCTGAAGGTGCTGAACGAAAGCGATCGCTGAAAGCCACGCATGAGCGCCATGCCGAAGTCTGCCGGAGGATACCCGCCGACGACTCCGACCGACACGAGCCGACCGTTCGGGGCGAGCCTGTCGAAGAAGGTCGGCATTGCCGCGCCTGCCACAACGTCGAGCACGACGTCGTACTCCGGCGGGGCTGTAGACGGTTCGTCGTGCTCAGCACCCGAACGGTCGAGCAGCCGGTCGGCTCCGAGCATCCGCAACCGCTCGCCGCGATCAGCGGACGACGTTGTGACGCCGATCGAGCGTGCCCCCAGTGCCGCGGCGAGTTGCACGGCCGTGATGCCGATGCTGCCCGAGGCGCCGCGAACGAGCAGCGCTTCGCCCGGCACGAAGTGCGCGTGAGCGAGTGCGTAGTGAGCGACGGGTCCGGCGCTGCCTAAGGTCACCGCATCGATCGCCGACAGCGCAGCGGGAAGGCGCGTGACATCGTCGAGAGCCGCGACGGCACGTTCGGCGTATCCACCGCTCAGGCCCGTGAATGCCCAGACCCGCTCGCCGATCCACGACGGGTCGACGCCCTTGCCGACACCGATGACCCGGCCTGCTACTTCGCTGCCCGGCACCAGGCCTGGGCTGAATCCGCTGCCGAGAGTGCCGCGCCGAATGACCGCGTCGACTCCGCCGACGCCGATGGCTTCGACATCGATCAGAAGGTGGCCCTGGCCGGGTGTGGGCTCGGGTAAGGCGACTACGGCCATTCCGTCGGCGTCGCCGAATGTATGAATTGTGACTGCTTGCATGAATCCGACCGTAACGGACACTAGCGTCCACTTGGCTAGAGTGAGACCCATGCCCGAAACATTGCCTCACATGCTGCGTGCCGACGCCGAAGATAACCGGCAGCGTGTGCTCGAAGCCGCACGCGAGCTGTTCTCCGAACGGGGCCTCGATGTGCCGATGCGCATGATCGCCCGCCGAGCCGGAGTTGGCCCCGCGACCCTGTACCGGCGATTCCCGACGAAGCAGTCTCTGGTAGATGAAGCGTTCACCGACGAACTCCGTTCGTGTCAGACGATCGTGGCAGAGGCGTGCGCAGACACAGACCCGTGGCGCGGATTCTGTTCGTTTCTCTTTCGCATCGGCGAGCTGAACGCCCGCAACCAGGGTTTCACCGATGCGTTCATGTCGACGTTTCGCGATTCCGTCGACATCGCGGCTCATCGGCAGGGCATCCTGCGTTCACTCGCCGCCCTGTGCCGGCGCGCACAACAGGCCGGCACTATGCGTAGCGATCTGGTGCTGGACGACGTCGTGCTCGTACTCATGGCGGGCCGCGGCATCTCCGCGCCGACGGTCGACGCCCGCATCGCTGCCGCCCGCCGCTTCTCGGCTCTGGCGATCGAGGCGTTTCGTGCGCCCGGCCCCGAAACGGGCATCCACCTGCCGCCGCCCGCTCGCGTCGCGGCCGCGATGCTCGCCTGAGGTCGCACCCGCGCTCTCGTGAAGCATCAAGCTTGGAGTGCTACTTTGGCGCCTAGCCCTAGACCCCGGCCTGACAAGTCACTTCGATACGGCGGGAGAGGGTACGTTATGCCACACGATGAGTCGCTCGACTGCATCGTCTTCGGCTGCGAGTCGGTGGCCGACGAGGTGCTGACCCTTCGGGTCGAAGAGCTGCAGCTGGTTTACGCGGTGTGCGCCTTTCACTGCTGCGATCTGCGGCGAGGGGCCTATTTTGCCGCGCCCGAACACGCGAATCGCGGCTTCATCGGCCTGAAGGTGGCCGACTGAGCGGCTGTATGTGGCGGCGTGACCTCATCCTCTTATGTCATTATGTAATAACATAGTTGAAACACGGCCACGAAGGCGAGGCGCCCCATGCCCGAATCCGCAGCGCGCAGTCTGCCGCTTTTCGACGCCGCAGACCCGATGGATGCTCCGCCTCTGCGCTGGGGCATCATGGGCCTCGGCAGCATCTCTGAGCGCTTCACCACCTCGCTGTGTGCGCACACCCGACAGCAGTTGCAGGCGGCCGGATCGCGCACGCTCGCCAAGAGTACGGCGTTCGCCGCGCGTCACCACATCGCCCGAGCCCACGGTTCGTACGAGGAGCTGGTGGCCGATCCCGAGGTCGATATCGTCTATGTCGGCACTCCGACGAGCATGCATCACGACTGTGCGATGCTCGCGCTCGAAGCGGGCAAGCACGTGCTCGTCGAGAAGTCGTTCGCCGCGAACGCGCAGCAGGCCCGGGCGATGGTCGAGGCATCCGAAGCCCGCGGGCTGTTCATCATGGAGGCGATGTGGCCGCGCTTCTTACCGTTCATGCGCACCGCGCGTACGGCGGTCGATTCGGGGCTCATTGGGCGACCGCTCACTCTGACGGCCGATCTGGCCGACTACAACGAATACGATGCCGACAACTACATGTTCTCGCCCGAGTTGGGCGGCGGTGTGACCCTCGACCGCGGAATCTATCTCGCGTCGCTGAGCTCGCTGCTCATCGGCCCGACGCAGACCGTCGCGGTCGATGGTCTGCAAGACGCGACCGGTGTGGATGCCCACCTCAACATCACGCTCGGCAACGGTCAGGGCGCGTACTCGCAACTGATGGCCAGCATGTACGTCAACGCGCCGTCGAATGCGCGCCTCTCGGGCACGCAGGGGAGCCTGTCGTTCGAGCCGCCGTGGTTTCTCTCGCCGCGCGTGACGCTGTTCGATTCGCGGGGCGCGGTGCTCGACGCGGTCGACTCGTACCTGCGGCGCGACGTCGATGCCTTCTGCTATGAGGCGGCGGAGGCCGCACGGGTGATCAGTGCGGGAGGCATCTCGTCGCCGCTGATGCCGGCTCGGGAGTCGATTTCGATCATCGAGACGCTCGACCGGATTCTGCAACAGGCGCACGCCTCGTGGCAGTAGCCGTTGGTGGCCTCATGGCAGCGGCGATCGGTTGGGCGCCGAGGGCGGTCAGTTCTGCCATATCGATGTTGCCGAGCGTCAACGAGCGACCGTAGGTGAAGCGCACACGGCTGGCCAGCCATGATGTTCTCGACAGCTCCACCAGCTCGCCCGTCTCGCGCAGGCGACTCGCGGTGGTCACCTCGAGCAGCGGCACATCTCGGTATGCCGCCAGCCAGCCGGCCTGCTCGATGCTGGCGAACGAGATGCGCACAGAGCTGCTGGCGCCGACCAGTGCTGTTGAAAGTGCGGTCGAAGCGGCAGACGGCAGCTCGGGCATCCACGACTCGGTGATGCCGATGGCGATCTCGTCGACCTGCTGAATGTGCCGACCGAAGCGCACGTCGTCGGGTGAGTCGTATTCGACGTCGCGACGAAGAGCCTCGGGAATGCTTGCGTGGTCGGCGGTCTCGATAAGGCGTGAACGCGCGGTGTGGCCCGTGGCCAGCAATTGCTCTCGCCACGGCCGAAGCAGGTCGACGTCGCAGCGAAGCAGGTCGCTGATCTCGGTAACGAAAGTGCCAGAACCTCGACGCGAACGCAAGAGCCCCTCACCGGCAAGGCCCTCAATGGCCCGGCGAACGGTCATGCGGCTGACCCCGTAGTACGTCACCAGTTCGGCCTCTGACGAGATGCGGGATCCGGGAGCGAATTCGCGTAACTCGACTCGACGGCGAAGGTCGCGCTGCACCTGGCCCCAGGCGGTGAGGGGGGAGTCGGGTTCGACGACGAAGCGAGTCACCCGTCTATTGTGGCGCATCTCATCTGGCCCATTCGGGTCGGCGTGCATCTGAGCTTGTCTACGATCCCGTGCAACCTGCTGTAAATGTTCGTTTGTCCTTACTTAAGGGCCGGTTCTGGTGTTAGCTTGGCGAGCGTGTCAGAGCAGTCACAGAACTCAGGAGTATGGCCGTGAACGAGCCAGCAGCGCCGAAACCGGCCCCTCGAATCGCCATCGTGGGTGCAGGCCCTGCGGGGTGTTACACCGCGCAGTTCTTGCGCAAGCGCTGGGGGCTCGCCGACATCGTGATCTACGACCGACACGATGCGCCGTACGGCCTCATCCGTTACGGGGTGGCTCCCGACCATCTCGGCACCAAGGCCATCGCGAAGCAATTCGATCGGCTGTTCGCCCGTGACGGGGTGACCTTCGTCGGCGGTACCGACATCGGCACCGACATCACTCTCGACCAGTTGCAGGCCGACTTCGATGTCGTCGTGCTCGCGACCGGGCTCTGGGCCGACCGGATGATCGATACCTTTCATACCGCTGACCATGCTGCCGCACCGCTCGCCGGTGTGTACGGCGCGGGCCGGCTGACTCGGCTGATCAACGGGCATCCGGCCGAGAGCGTGCAGGGTCTGCGCATCGGCCGCCGAACGGTCATCGTCGGCAACGGAAACGTGGCTGTCGACCTGGTGCGGCTAATGCTGACGCCCGCCGACGTGCTCGCCTCCCACGGCGTGACTGACGATGTCATCGCCGCCCTCACGGCAGGCCCGCTCGAGCACATGGATGTGGTCGGCCGGTCACCCGTGCACGCCGCGAAGTTCGACCTGGCGATGATTCGTGAGCTCGGCAAGCTCCACGACGTGCGGTTCACGAGCGACTCCCTCGTCGACGACGAGACGGCTGGTGAGGCCGCGGCTACGGATGCTCCGACCGACGGCGCCGCAAAGGCCGCCGCGATTCGTGAACTCGTCGAAGGCTCGTCGCCCACGGCGACCCGCACCGTCGCGCTTCATTTCGGCTGGACGCCCGACCGGGTCTCTGCCGGCGAGGCCGTCGCGGCAGGCGAGGCTGATGAGGCAGGCGAGCCGGTCGAGGGGGGTGGCGACGCCCGTGGGCATGTCGCGCACGTCACCTTCACGGCGACACCGGGTGCGGGCCAGGACGGAGCAACCCTTGAGCTCAGCACAGACTCCGTCTGCACCGCCGTCGGCTTCACCGAGACCGAAGGCGCCCTGCTGCGCCGTGACGCGATCGCGTCGCCGACCGCCGACCTCGACCGCGGTCTGCTCGCCGACGGGCTCTATTGCGTCGGCTGGTTTCGTCGTGGTCCGGTCGGAACCATACCCGCCAACCGCGCCGACGCCCGCACCGTGGCCGACGCGATCATCCACGACGTCGAGGCGGCGGCGGCCGAGCTCGATGCGGCCGTCTCGACTTCCCTTTCTTGATCGCCTACCTCTTATACCCACTTGTACCCACGCCTCTCATATAAGGAGAATCGATGAAATTCGTCATTCTGTACGGCACCGAATCGGGCAATGCCGAGACGGTCGCCGACGACCTGGTCGACGAGCTCTCGGCCGACAACGAGGTCGAGTCGATCGACATGACCGACGCTGACATCGACACGCTGACGCCTGACGCGTTTTTTCTCGTCGTCTGCTCCACCCACGGCGACGGCGGCCTGCCGGCCAGTGCGGTGCCGTTCGCCGAGTTGCTCGACGCTGAGCGACCCGACCTCACGGGCATCCGGTATGCGATGTTCGGCCTCGGTGACAGCTCGTACGAGACCTACAGCCGGGGAAGCGAGCGTATCGACGAGCGTCTCGCGGCACTGGGCGCGACCCGTGTCGGAGAATACGGGCGGCACGACGCGAGCGACGGATCACTACCGAACGACACCGCACTGGAGTGGGCCCGAGACCTCGTGTCGACCCTTGACGACGTAGAGGCGGTGGCCCGATGAGCATCACCACGGCGGTTCACGCGCCCGATATCGTCATTCCCGCCGACCTCACGGTGCACTACGACCCACTGTCGTACGCCGATTACGACTACCCGTACGACCTGTTCAAACGGCTGCGCGATAAAGCTCCGGTGTACTACAACGCCGACCGCGACCTCTACATCGTTTCGCGCTACGCCGATGTGCGGGCGAGCCTCGGCGACCACGTTCGTCTCTCGAACCGGCTCGGCAATGACATCGACGGCACCCACGATTCGTACGGCAACGGAATGCTCGTGGCGCTGGATCCACCGCGCCACACCGCCCTGCGTGCCGCCATACGCCGCACCTTCTCGGCCCGCGAGATTCTCACGAAAGAAGACAGTACGCGTGAGTTCAGCCGAGAGCTGATCGGTTCGATTCGCCGGGCGGGCGGGGGAGACTTCGCCACCGACGTCGCCATTCCGATGGGTATCGGCATGGGAATCGCGTTGCTCGGCGCTCCGCAGAGCGACAACGAGGCGTTCAGCGAGCACCTGTTGCGCGCGATGGTTCGAATCGTCGGTCACCTCGGTGTTCCCGACGATGCCGCGGAGGCCAACCACGAGACCGAGCAGATTCTCGAAGAACGGTTCGCCGAGCGCCGCGCAGCGATCGATGCGGGCGCCGACGGCACCAGTACCGATGCCTTCACCCAGATTCTGATCGCGGTGCACGCCGGCAAGGTCTTTCCCGAAGAGCAGGGCGGCCTGGCGCACCTCGTGCTGTCGGCGGCGAGCGATGCACCCGCGTCGCTGTTGACCAACTGCATTGCGATTCTCGACAAGTTTCCGGCGCTGCAGAGCTTTCTACGCGACAACCCCTCGATGATTCCGCAGTTCGTCGAAGAGTCACTGCGCTATGACACACCCGGGCAGAACCTCTCGCGCCAGACGACCGAAGAGATCGAGATCGCCGGCACGGTCATCCCCGAGAATTCGCGGGTGATGTTCTTGCAGGGTTCGGCCAACCGGGATGAACGGGTTTACGACGACCCCGACAGCTTCGACCTGACGCGCGAGTTCACGCCAGCGAATCGAATCATGTCGTTCGGCGACGGAATCCACGCCTGCATGGGCGCTCCTTTCGCCCGGCTCGCGGCCCGGGTTGTCATCGAAGAGCTGGTGCAGGCCGGTGAGTTCCGCATCGTCGGTTCGCCCGAACGCTGGACGAAGCAGCTCGTGCGCGGCTTCTCGAAGTTGCCGATTCGGTTCGTGTCGTGACTGGCGCGGCGTCGCCCGAGGTGAGGCGCCTCGAGTGGGCCGTCAAGCCGAGCTTCGTGGCCTACGTCGAGTCCTTGCCCGACGGCCGTGTCGAGGTCGGGGGCGGGGTGACGCGCGCGAGCGACGGACGGTTCGTTTTCGGTGCTGACGCCGGGCAGGGCGAGTTCGGTTTCGTCGGCAGTGTGCACTTCTTCGGTCACCACGGTGTGCTCGACGTGACTCTCGCAGATCCGCGCATCGAAGTGGTCGGCGACAGATTCGTCGTCACGATCGAGGTGCAGGGCGAACGGGTGCACGTGGCCACGGTCGAACAACTGCGAGGTGACGGCGCCGATGTGCTCTCGGCATCTGGAGTCGAAGCCACCGACGACGGCGCCGCCCTGCTCGGCGGGGTCTACCAGGCAGGCACTCCGCTCGACAACCTCACCATCTACAGCGCGGCCGCCTAGGTCTCGTTTCGCTCGAAGAAAGGTACCTCTTCTCATGCATTACAGAAAGTTCGGTCGCACCGGTTGGGAGGTCAGCGAGATCTCGTTCGGCGCCTGGCAGCTCGGCGGCCAATGGGGCACCGTCGACGACGAGGAGTCGATCGGCGCGCTGCTGCAGGCCTACGAACAGGGCATCAACTTCGTCGACACCGCGGAGCTCTACGGCGGCGGTCACAGCGAAGAGGTCATTGGCGAATCGCTGCGCCGCTGGAACGGCGACAAGATCTATGTCGCCACAAAGATTCAGCCGAGCCGCTGGCCAAACCCCGACGACGACGACCCCATCATGCGCGGCCGGTACCCCGAGTGGTATCTGCGTGAGGGGGTCGATCTCGCGCTGCAGCGCCTCGGCGTCGAACGTCTCGACCTGCTGCAGCTGCACTGCTGGGTGCCCTCGGGCAGCTCAGAGCTCGACTGGCTCGAGACGCTGAACGCCCTCAAGATCGAGGGCAAAATCGACAAGGTCGGCGTTTCGATTCGCGATTATCGCCCCGACGAAGGCATCGATATCGCGAAACTCGGGTTGATCGACTCGATTCAGGTCATCTTCAACATGTTCGAGCAGCGCCCGACCGAGGGGCTCTTCGCAGCGGGAGCGAGCACCGACACGGCCTTCATCGATCGAGTCGCCTTCGACTCCGGCTCGCTGTCGGGGCTCTGGACGCCAGAGACCTACGACTCGTGGGAAGAGGGTTCGCAGCAGAAAGAGATGTTCCGCGGCGACCGTTTCACCGAGACCTTTCAGCGCGTCGAGGCGCTCAAGGAGCTGGTTTCGCCCTACTACTCGTCGTTGGCCGAGGCGGCGATCAAGTACGTTCTGTCGTCGCCCGAGGTCTCGACTGTCATCGCCGGCATGAGCAGCAGCCGCAACATCGCCCGCAACGTGGGGTACTCCGACGGCGAGCCGTTTCCCGAAGAACTGCGCGCACAGCTGGCCGACCACGCCTGGATTCGGAACTACTACAAGTGAGCCCCATTTCAGAGGCTGTCTCTGTCGCAAAACCGGCAGAGATTCGCGCCGAGCTGCTCAGCCTCGCTGAGCTCGATGCGGCGATCGCGGCGTCGCCGATCGCCTACCTACCGCTCGGCACACTCGAGTTCCACGGGCCGCACCTGCCGATCGGGCTCGACGCCCTGAACGCGCAGGCCCTGTGCGAAGCCGCGGCGCGGCTGACCGGCGGAATCGTTCTGCCTGTCGTCTACCAGGGCACGGGGGGCGGCCACGGCGCGTACCCGTGGACCATCATGATGCCCGGGCCCCAAGCTATCGTGGCGAACCTGGTCGCGACGCTCACTCGCCTCGAAGACTTCGGAGTGCGCACGGCGGTGGTTTTCACGGGCCACTTCGCTGACGAGCAACTGGCGATGGTCGACGACTTGGCAGCGACCTGGAATGGCTCGGCTTCTGCCCTGAGGGTGGTCGGCACCGGAGTGAACCGCTGCCCAGACGCCCCTCTGCCGCCCGATCACGCCGGCGCGTTCGAAGCGACGTTGCTGTACGCGACGTCGCCCGAATTGGTGCATCTCGACCGGTTGCCTGCTCTGCATGCGCACCCCGCCGTCGACCCCGGCGACGACCCCTACGGCACGCACCGGCACGACCCCGGGCATCCGCTCTGGGGAATATTCGGGCCTGACCCGCGCCCAGCCGACCTCTCGAAAGCGACCGAATTGCTAGCGCATCTGGCCAGCTGGCTCGCGGCATCAGCAGTCGAAAATAACGAATAGGCACTACTCGTAAGAATGTCTTGACATTCTTATCAAGCCCGTTCTACGATCAGCACACCCTGGTGTTAGCAACGCAGCTATCCATTCGGTTCGCAACGCAGCTACCCCGATGACCTAATGAAAGGAGCCCAGGGAAAATGATTCTCTCGAAGCTCATCAAACCCACGGGCACCACCCGCAAACGTCTTCGCGCCGCATTGCTCATCACCCCGGCGCTTGCAGCCGTCGCGGTGCTGTCGGCCTGTTCGCCGCAGAACGGCGGCTCGACCTCATCGACCGGAGACGCCAGCGCCTCCAACGTGAACCTCGTCGTCATCGGCGGCGCCTCTGACGACGTGTTCTTCTCCACCGTGAAGCGCGGCATCGACGACGCAGCCAAGGTGCCAGAAGCATCGGGTGCGAAGGTCACCTACCTCGCGCTGAAGAACTACGACAACCTCGGGCCGGATGTGGCGCAGCTCATCACCAACGCTCTGGGCATGAAGCCCAGTGCCATCGCCGTTCCCGACTGGGTTCCGACCGCTGAAGACCCCGCTATTCAATCGGTTATCGCCGCGGGCATTCCGGTTGTCATCTACAACGCCGGAACGTGGGACCAGGCGAGCAAGCTCGGCGCCACGACCTACATCGGCACGGATGAGTACCTCGCAGGCAAGGCCGCCGGCGAAGCGCTCGGCAAGGCCGGCTCGAAGAACGCTTCGTGTGTCAACACGGTTCCCGGTTCGACCAACCTCGAAGACCGCTGCTCGGGTGTCAAAGACGGCATCGCCGAAACAGGGGGAACCTCGAGCGAACTCGCGCTTCCCGCGACGAGCTTCGGCAACGCTACGGCAGTGACCCAGGCCATCAAGTCGAACCTGCAGCAGAACACTTCGATCGACGCCGTCATCACCGTCGGTGGTTCTGACTCCGAGGCGGCCTTCGCTGCGCTCACGCAGGCCAACTCGACCGCCAAGTTCATCACCTTCGGCAACTCGACAACGGTGGATGCCCGCATCCAGGCCGGTACCCAGCTCGCCTTCATCGATCAGCAGCCGTACGCGCAGGGCTTCTACAGCGTCTCCGCCATGTGGCAGTACGTCGCCTACGGTCTTGAACTGCCGACCAAGCCGATTCTCACCGGCCCGGCCGTCATCACGAAAGACAACGTCGCAGCCGTCATCGCCGGTTCAGCGGCAGGCGTTCGCTAACCACTCGCTCCACACGGGTGCCGGGCCCTCCAGAGGGTCCGGCACCATCACCCCCTCTCATCACTAGCTCAATCGGTCGCCCATCGACTTCTCACGTAAGGAACTAGACACATGGCAATCGCCGCTACTACGGGGGTGAAGGCAACCAAGCCGGTTGCCGCACCACCTGCTCCCCGCAATCAGACCTCGTTCGGCCGACTCTCGCGCCGACCCGAGACGGGCGCGCTCGCCGGAACCGTTCTGGTCTTCGTGATCTTCACGATTCTGGGAGGATCGAACTTCATCTCCATCGGCGGAGTCGCCAGCTGGCTGAACGTCGCCGCCGAACTCGCCATCATCGCCCTTCCGGTCGGCCTGCTGATGATCGCCGGAGAGCTCGACCTCTCGGTCGGGTCTGTCGTCGCGGCCAGCTCGATGACCATGGCGATCGTCTCGGGTACCTATGGCGCCCCGATGATCGTCGGCATTATCGCTGCCCTCGCCGTGGGTGCCGCCGCGGGCTTCATCAACGGCCTGATCGTCTCCCGAACCAACGTGCCGTCGTTCGTCGTGACGCTGGGAATGAACTTCGGTCTGGCCGGTATCACCCTCGGTCTCTCACGGTTGATCACCGGTACCACGAACGTTCCGCTCGACCCCGGGCCCTTCTTCAAGGGCCTGTTCGGCAGCCTCATCGGCGGCCAATTCGAGGTCGCCATCTTCTGGGCGCTCGGCGTCGCTCTCGTCATCGCCTGGCTTTTGCAGATGACTCCGTTCGGCAACTGGGTCTTCGCCATCGGCGGTGACAAAGAGAGCGCACGGGCCACGGGCATCCCCGTCACCCGCGTGAAGATCTCGCTGTTCATGATGAGCGCCCTGGGCGCGGCCCTCGTCGGCATCATCCAGACCTGCCTCTACAACGGCGCGCAGACGTCGACGGGCCAGTCGTTCGTGTTCAACTCGATCATTGCGGCCGTCATCGGTGGTGTTCTGCTGACCGGTGGTTACGGCTCGGTGCCGGGCGTCATTCTCGGTACCCTGACGTTCGCCATCGTGAGCCAGGGCATCTACACCACCTCGCTCAGTTCCGACTGGGCCAGCTTCATTCTCGGCGCCCTTCTGCTGGCTGCCGTTCTCATGAACAACACGTTCCGTAAGCTCGCTCTCTCGAGCGGTGTGCGGGCCCCGAAGATCAAGAAGGCGTGACGACCATGACCGAACCACTGCTCAAACTAGACCACGTCGGCAAAAGCTACGCGGGCACCGACGCCCTCGCCGACATCTCCCTGCAGGTCGAGGCCGGCAAGGTGCTCTGCCTGCTCGGCGACAACGGCGCCGGCAAGTCGACCCTGATCAAGATTCTCTCGGGTTACCACACTCCGACCACGGGCACGGTCGAGATCGAGGGCAAGCCTGTCGTTTTCAACAGCCCGAGGGATGCCAGTGCCAACGGCATCGCGACCGTTCACCAGTACGGCGGAACCTTTCCCCTCATGACCGTCGGCCGCTCGTTCTTCGTGGGCGTCGAGCCGACCAAGGGCTGGGGCCCGTTCAAGCGATTCGACAAGGCCACGGCCAACGAGATCTCGGTTCGAGAGCTGAAGGGCCTCGGCATCACGCGCATCAACGACGGCAACCGCCTCGTCGGCGGCATGTCGGGTGGTGAGCGCCAGTCGCTCGCGATCGCCCGTGCCGTGTACTTCGGTGCCAAGCTGCTCATTCTCGACGAGCCCACTGCGGCCCTCGGCGTGAAAGAGGCCTCCCATGTGCTGCGCATCATCATGCAGGCTCGTCGCAAGGGCATTGCTGTGGTCTTCGTGACACACAACGTGCTGCACGCGATGACGGTCGGCGACAACTTCGCCGTGCTGATTCATGGGCGGCTGGCCGACTCCTTCGCCAAGGGCGAGCGTACTCGCGAACAGATCACCGACCTCATGGCTGGTGGCGAGGCGATGGCAGAGCTCGAGGCCGAAATCGCCCAGTACGAACTGGAAGCGTGATCGGCGATGACCGCTTTGTCTCCTGCTCCGACGACCGACCCCCTTCGGGTCGCCGCGGAGTCCACGCCGACCGTTCTGTGGAACGACTCGGCCGACCCCGACGAACTCTCGCGGTCGATCGGCTTCGGGGCAGTCGGCGCCACGTGCAATCCGGTGATCGCGCTCGCGGCCATCCGCGCGCGTCTCGACGTCTGGCGCCCGCGGATCGCAGAACTCGCGGTCGAGCATCCTCGAGCCGGTGAGTCGGAACTCGGCTGGATGGTCGTGCAGGAGCTCTCGATTCAGGCGGCCGCTCTGCTGTACCCGGCTTTCGTCGCCAGCGGCGGGCGTAACGGCAGGCTGTCTATTCAGACCGACCCGCGGTTGCACCGCGACGCGGATGCGCTCGTGGAACAGGCTGTGCGCTTCAGCGGTCTGGCCGAGAACATCATCGTCAAGATTCCGGCCACGGCGGTCGGAATCGTAGCCATCGAAGAGGCGACCTATCGCGGCGTGAGCATCAACGTGACTGTCTCGTTCACGGTGGCGCAAGCCGTGGCATCGGCCGCAGCCATCGAGCGCGGGCTCGACCGCCGTGCCGCGGACGGTCTGCCCGAGCGCGAGTTCGGCTCGGTCGTCACGATCATGGGCGGGCGACTCGACGACTGGCTGAAGGCCTACACGCAGAAGCACCGCATTCTCATCGATCCGGGCTACCTGGAGTGGGCGGGCGTGGCTGCGCTCAAGAAGGCGCATGCCGTCTTCGTCGAGCGCGGCTACCGATCGCGCATCCTCTCGGCCGCGTTCCGCAACTACATGCAGTGGTCGGAGCTGCAGGGCGGAGACCTGGTGGTCTCGCCGCCGTTCGACTGGCAGGCCCGCATCAACGAAAACCGTCTTCCGGTAGAGAACCGCATCGATGTGCCTGTCGATCCACGCATCATTCAAACGCTGCGTGAGAAGGTGCCGGAGTTCTCTCGGGCGTACGACGTCGATGGGCTCACGCCCGCCGAATTCGACACCTTCGGCGCCACTCGCGTGACGCTGCGGCAGTTTCTCGAAGCCGATGCCCAGCTCGACGCGATCGTGCGCGACATTCTGATTCCCGCACCGTGAACGAGCACGGGCCGTCTCGGTGTTCGCCGTGACGGCCCGGTTACTTTGCGACGAGCGTCGTCTCGAAGCTGTACATGTCGGGGCGGTAGGCGTGATGCCCGAACTCGATCGCTCGACCCGAGCTGTCGAAGGCGACACGTTCCATGGTGAGAACCGGGCCGCCCTTGTCGATCTCGAGCAGCTCGGTCTCTTCTCGGTTGGCCCGACGGGCGCCGATCTTCTGCTGGGCGATGCGAATGGTCACTCCGCGGCCGCGCAGAATCTGGTAGAGCCCGCGCTCTTCGAGCTGTTCGGTGGTGATGTCGGAGAACTCCGGCGGCAGGTAGTTCTCGAGCATGGCGACGGTGACTCCGTCGGTGCTGCGCGTGCGCCGCATGTAGACCACGTCGGAGCCGGGCGTCACGCCGAGGCTGGTCGCGACGGCATCGGTCGCCGGCCTGATCTCGTGCGCGATCACGCGCGTGCCTGGCTTGTGATGTGCGCTCTGCAGATCTTCGTACAGGCTGGTGAGTTCGACCTGCCGAGTAACGGTGCCTTGCACGACCTGGGTTCCGATGCCGCGCCGGCGAACCAGCAGGCCTTTGTCGACGAGCTCTTGAATGGCCCGGCGAACCGTGGGCCGCGACAGGCCGAGGCGCTGCCCGATGGCGATCTCGTTCTCGAGCCGGGCGCCCGAGGCGATGGCGCCGGAGCGGATGGCCGCTTCGAGTCGGCTCGACACCTGAAAGTAGAGCGGAATCGGCCCGTTTCGGTCAAGATCGAGAAAAAGCTCCTCTGGCCAGACCGTCTCATCGCTTGCCATGGCATCTCCTTCGATCAGACATTCGTGACTACACGGCATATTGTCGGAACAATGTTACCTACAGCATACTTTGTCGGTCGGTTGGTCGCTCGGTCGGCCGCCCGCGCGAGCAGAGGCGTACGTTGACGAAAACCCTTTATGTGCTATTGTTAAGACATACAGACGGCGAGCTGCCGGCATCACCCCTGATTTGAGAGAGTTGTACATCGGAGTATGACGGATACGTCCTTTCCCCTCGACGTGCTGGCCATTGGCCGGCTCGGTGTCGACATCTACCCGCTTCAAGACGGTGTCGGCCTCGAAGACGTGTCGACCTTCGGAAAATACCTCGGCGGCAGCGCCGCGAACGTCAGCGTGGCCGCTGCTCGCTACGGGCATCCGACCGCCCTGATCTCGCGAGCCGGTGACGACCCGTTCGGCCGCTACCTGCTTCGTGAGCTCGAGCGCCTGGGTGTGAGCAACCGTTACTTCACGGTCGACCCCGACCTCAAGACGCCGGTGACGTTTTGCGAGATCTTCCCGCCCGACGACTTTCCCCTCTACTTCTATCGCGAGCCGAAGGCTCCCGACCTCAACATCGCGCCCGCCGACCTCGACCTCGACGCCGTTCGCGCCGCCCGGGTGTTCTGGCTGACCGTCACCGGGCTCAGCCAGGAGCCGAGCCGTGCCGCACATCTCGCGGCGCTCGCCGCTCGCGGTCGGGCCGAGCACACGGTTCTCGACCTCGACTACCGCCCGATGTTCTGGTCGGAACCGGCCGACGCTACGGCACAAGTCGCGCTCGCTCTCGAACACGCCACTGTGGCTGTCGGCAATCGTGAAGAGTGCGAGGTGGCCGTCGGCGAGACCGAGCCGCTGCGCGCGGCGGATGCCCTGCTCGAGCGCGGCGTCACGCTGGCCATCGTGAAGCAGGGCCCGAAAGGTGTGCTGGCGAAGACGGCCGACGAGACGGTCGAGGTACCGCCGTATTTCGTCGATGTCGTCAACGGCCTCGGAGCCGGCGATGCGTTTGGCGGGGCCTTGTGCCACGGCTTGCTCGAGGGCTGGGATCTGACCCGCATTCTCACGTTCGCCAACGTGGCCGGCGCACTCGTCGCCTCGCGCCGCGAGTGCTCAACGGCAATGCCGACGACGGCAGAAGTCGACGCCATTCTTCAGAGGGGAGCATAAAATGGGCACCGCCCTCAGCGACTTCGACTTCGCGCGTCTGCGCGACATCAGGGCCAGCAAGCCCGAAGCGATCGGCGAAGCATTCGCCCGCCGCAAGCGCAGAGAAGTGCTGCGCGGCGACGGCAGACTGTTCATCGTCGCGGCCGATCATCCGGCTCGCGGTGCACTGGCCGTCGGATCGGATTCGACCGCCATGGCGAATCGCTACGACCTGCTCGACCGCCTCGCCATCGCGGTGAGCCGGCCCGGCGTCGACGGTGTGCTCGGCACGCCCGACATCATCGACGATCTTGCTGCTCTCGGCCTGCTCGACGACAAGATCATCGTCGGGTCGATGAACCGTGGCGGTCTGCGCGGCGCGACCTTCGAAATGGACGATCGCTACACAGGCTTCGACGTGCCAACCATGGTGTCGTCGGGCATCGACTTCGCGAAGACCCTCATTCGCGTGAACCTCGAAGACCCGATGACCGCGCTCACGCTCGAGGCCACAGCCAAGGCCGTCACCGAAGCCGCTGCCGCAGGGCTTCCCATCATGCTCGAGCCATTCATGAGCAAGTGGGTCGACGGCCGCATCGTGAACGACTTGTCGGCGGATGCCGTCATCTTGTCGGTCTCGATCGCCGCGGGCCTGGGCACGAGCAGTTCGTACACCTGGATGAAGCTTCCCGTCGTCGACGACATGGAACGTGTCATGGAGGCGACCACAATGCCCACCCTGCTGCTCGGCGGCGACTCCGGGGCAGACCCCGACGAGACGTTCGCCGCGTGGGAAGACGCGCTCTCGCTTCCCGGCGTGCGCGGGCTCACCGTGGGCCGCACGTTGCTGTACCCGCCCGACGGAGACGTCGCGGCTGCCGTTGATACGGCGGCCGGTCTGGTGCATCCCACCGGGCTCGCCATCGCCTCCTGAGCGGCCCCGCCGCACTCCGCCCTTCGCGCCCCGGCCGCCGCACTCCGCCCGCCGCACCGACCTCCCGTAGACACTCGAAGAATTGAGGAATCACGAATGAGCACCATCGATTTGAACCCTGACACC
Organism: Subtercola sp.; assembly: GCA_025463765.1. Taxonomy (GTDB): domain Bacteria; phylum Actinomycetota; class Actinomycetes; order Actinomycetales; family Microbacteriaceae; genus Subtercola. The sequence goes on from JAODBC010000022.1 coordinate 17,373, forward strand.
ACCGCTGACGACGCCGTCACCGAACTGCCGACTGTTCCGCATTGGATCAACGGGGCCGCGTATTTGTCGAGGAGCGGCCGCGTCGGCGATGTCTACGACCCCGCCCTCGGGGTCGTCACCAAGCATGTCGCACTGGCCGATCAGGCCGAGATCGAGGCTGCGATCGCCGGTGCCGCAGCGGCGTTTCCCGCCTGGCGCGACACGTCGCTGGCCAAGCGGCAGACCATCATGTTCAAGTTCCGTGAACTGCTCGATGCGAAAAAGGGTGAGCTCGCCGAGATCATCACGAGCGAGCACGGCAAGGTCGTCTCCGATGCGCTCGGCGAGATCAGCCGCGGTCAGGAGGTCGCCGAGTTCGCGACCGGGCTCTCGCACCACCTGAAGGGCGAGTTCAGCGAGCAGGTCTCGACCGGTATCGACGTGTACTCCACTCGTCAGCCGCTCGGTGTCGTCGGCATCATCTCGCCGTTCAACTTTCCGGCGATGGTGCCGTCGTGGTTCTTCCCCATCGCGATCGCGGCCGGAAACACGGTCGTGCTGAAGCCGAGTGAGAAAGACCCGTCGGCGGCGAACTGGCTCGCTGAGCTCTGGAAAGAGGCGGGCCTGCCCGCTGGCGTGTTCACCGTGCTGCATGGCGACAAAGAGGCGGTGGATGGTCTGCTCACCCACCCCGAGGTGAAATCCATCTCGTTCGTGGGTTCCACCCCGATCGCCCGGTACGTGTACGAGACGGGCACCAAGAACGGCAAGCGCGTCCAGGCGCTCGGCGGGGCGAAGAACCACATGCTCGTGCTTCCCGACGCCGACCTCGACCTCGTGGCAGACGCCGCGATCAACTCGGGCTTCGGCTCCGCCGGTGAGCGCTGCATGGCGATCTCCGTCGTCGTCGCGGTCGAGCCGGTCGCCGATCCGCTGATCGAGAAGATCGTGGCGCGCATGTCGACGTTGCGTACCGGAGACGGCCGCCGCGGGTGTGACATGGGCCCGTTGGTCACGAAGGTGCACCGCGACAAGGTCGCCTCCTACATCGGCATCGCCGAAGACGACGGCGCGACCGTTGTCGTCGACGGTCGTGACGTGAAACCCGATGGCGACCCGAACGGGTTCTGGCTCGGCCCGACCTTGATCGACAACGTTCCCACCTCGTCACGGGTGTACACGGAGGAGATCTTCGGCCCGGTACTCGCAATCGTGCGCGTCACCACGTACGAAGAGGGTGTGAAGCTCATCAACTCGGGCGCGTTCGGTAACGGCACCGCGATCTTCACCAACGACGGTGGTGCCGCACGGCGGTTCCAGAACGAGATCCAGGTCGGCATGATCGGTATCAACGTGCCCATTCCGGTGCCCGTGGCGACGTTCTCGTTCGGCGGCTGGAAAGACTCGCTGTTCGGCGACACCAAAGCCCACGGCGCCGAAGGCGTGAAGTTCTTCACGCAGCAGAAGGCGATCACCAGCCGCTGGCTCGACCCGAGTCACGGCGGCATCAACCTCGGCTTTCCGCAGAACGACTGATCTGCCCCCGGCAGACTTTCAGAGCAGCACATCTCTTCAGGAGCACTAGATGACCGACCAACGATGGTTCTATCGCCGTGGCGAGCTCGCGCGTGGCGCGTGGCAGAGCGCCGTCGATGGCTCGACTCCGGGCTGGGAGCACACGGGCATCCGTGTCGCCCAGCTGGCCGAGGGCGAGAGCGTCGAGCTCGAGGAGACGGGTATCGAACGCATCGTCGTGCCGCTCGCGGGCTCGTTCACCGTGTCGTATGCCGAGAACGGCATGCGAACTGAGGTAGTTCTGAACGGCCGGCCGTCAGTGTTCGACGGGCCGACCGACGTGCTCTACCTGTCGGCGGCGGCGACCGCGACCGTTCGGGGGAGCGGTCGGGGGAGCGGTCGGGTCGCCGTTGCGACATCACCGACAGACGACGTGCGGCCGACGCGGTACATTCCTGCCGAAGACACTCCCGTCGAGTTGCGTGGGGCCGGAGCATCCAGTCGCCAAGTGCACAACTTCGGCACACCCCAGGCGCTGGATGCGGCGCGCCTCATCGTCTGCGAAGTCATCACTCCCTCGCAGAACTGGTCGTCGTACCCGCCGCACAAACACGACGAGAACGTACCGGGGCACGAGACCCGGCTCGAAGAGATCTACTACTTCGAGTCGGCGCCCACGCGGGCCGATGCCTCGAAGGCGCCCGACCCGGAGGCGTCGTTCGGCATGTTCAGTACGTACTCGTCGCCGGCCGGAGCCATCGAGATCGATGCTCGGGTGCAAACCGGCGACATCGCCCTGGTGCCGTACGGTTACCACGGCCCGGCCGTGGCCGCCCCCGGGTACGACCTCTACTACCTCAACGTGATGGCAGGGCCAGACCCTGAGCGGGCATGGCTGATCAGCGACGACCCCGCACATGCGTGGGTGCGCGAAAGCTGGAACGGACAGGTCATCGACGCACGGCTGCCCTACACGAACGACGCAAGAACGACGGCCACCACCACGAACATGAAAGGCGACATCTGATGGCGACGAAGCGAATGACGGTCAGCCAGGCCCTTGTCGAATTTCTCGGCCACCAGTACACCGTCGATGGCGACATCCGCGAACGCACGATTGCCGGCATGTTCGGCATCTTCGGACACGGCAACGTTGCCGGCATCGGCCAGGCGCTGGCTCAATTCAACGCCGAGCAGCCCGACTTGATGCCGTACTACCAGGCTCGCAACGAGCAGGCCATGGTGCACCAGTCGGTGGGTTACGCCCGCATGCACCGTCGTCGGGCGACGTTCGCCTCGGCCGCATCCGTCGGCCCGGGTGCCGCGAACATGCTGACGGGTGCTGCGCTGGCCACGGCCAACCGCATGCCCGCCCTGCTGCTGCCCAGCGACACCTTCGCCACTCGGGTCGCCGACCCGGTGCTGCAGCAGCTCGAACTGCCGCACGACATCGGCATCACGGTGAACGATGCGTTCCGCCCGCTCTCGCGGTTCTTCGACCGCGTGCAGCGCCCCGAGCAGCTCTACTCCATCGCCCTCGCTGCGATGCGGGTACTCACCGACCCCGCCGAGACCGGCGCCGTCACCATTTCGCTGCCCGAAGACGTGCAGGCCGAGGCGTTCGACGTGCCGCTGGAGTTCTTGCAAGACCGCGAGTGGCACATCCGCCGCCCGCTGCCCGAGCGCGGTGCGCTCGCCCGTGCTGTGACGGCGATCCGTGGCGCGAAGCGGCCGATGATCGTCGCGGGCGGTGGTGTGCTCTACTCGAGCGCCGAAGACGCGCTGCGAGACTTCGTGCAGGCAACGGGCATCCCGGTCGGCTCGTCGCAGGCCGGCGGCGGAGTGCTGAATTGGGATCACCCGCAGTACCTCGGCGGCGTTGGCGCCACCGGTACCCTGGCCGCGAACCGCATCGCGTCTGAGGCCGACGTCATCATCGGAATCGGCACCCGCTACAGCGACTTCACCACGGCCTCGCGCACGGCGTTTCAGAACCCCGACGTGCAGTTCGTGAACATCAACGTGGCCTCGTTCGACGCCTACAAGCACGGTACGCAGCTGCCCGTGATAGCGGATGCCCGTGAAGCTCTCGAAGCGCTGGCGGCTGAGCTCAACGGGCTGCACATCGACGCGGCCTACGCTTCGCAGATCGCGAGCGAGAAGGCAGCGTGGGACGCGTCGGTCGACGACGCTTTCGCACCGTCGGGTCTCGCGCTGCCCGGTCAGACCGAGATCATCGGTGCCGTGCAGTCGTCGAGCGCCCCCGAAGACGTGATCGTTCAGGCGGCCGGTTCGCTGCCGGGCGACCTGCACAAGCTCTGGCGGGTGCGTGACCCGCTGGGCTATCACGTCGAATATGCCTTCTCATGCATGGGTTACGAGATCGCCGGCGGTCTCGGTGCCAAGCGCGGTGCTCTGGCCGACGGCTCCGACCGCGACGTGATCGTGATGGTCGGCGACGGCTCGTACCTCATGCTCAACACCGAGCTGGTGACCGCGGTCGCCGAGGGCATCAAGCTCATCGTCGTGCTCATTCAGAACCACGGGTACGCCTCGATCGGTCACCTGTCGGAAACCGTCGGATCCGCGCGCTTCGGCACCTGGTACCGCGAGTACGACGAGAAGGCCCGCAACTTTCAGGGCGAGCAGACTCTGCCCGTCGACCTGGCGATGAACGCGCGCAGCTACGGCATCGACGTCATCGAGGTCGAACCGGGCGCCTCTGCCATCGACGACCTCAAGGCCGCACTCGCGGTTGCGAAGGCCTCAGAGAAGTCGACGTTCATCCATATCAACAGCGATCCGCTGCTGTATTCGCCCGATGGGGCGGGCTGGTGGGATGTGCCCGTTGCCGAGGCCTCGACGCTCGAAAGCACACAACACGCACGCACCGAGTACGAAGAGCAGCAGAAGCTGCAGAAGAAGCTTTTGGGCTGAGAGAGGGAACAGATCATGACCGATACCACCACCCCGAGCATCCGCATCGGAACCGCGCCCGACTCGTGGGGCGTATGGTTTGCGAACGACCCCGGCCAGATTCCGTGGCAACGGTTTCTCGACGAAGTACAGAAGGCCGGCTACAGCTGGATCGAACTCGGCCCGTTCGGGTACTTGCCGACCGACCCGCACGAGCTCGAAGACGAGCTGGGCAAGCGCGGCCTGAAGCTCTCGGCTGGCACCGTCTTCACCGGCTTTCACAAGGGCGACGACCAGTGGAAGCGGGCGTGGGATCAGGCTCTCGAGGTCGCCGGTCTGGCGACGAAGCTCGGCGCAAAGCACCTGGTCGTCATCCCCGATCTGTGGCGAAGCGACGCCACGTCGGAGGTGCTCGAGAGCCGCACCCTCGACGACGAGCACTGGAAGAAACTGGCCGCGGGCCACGACAAGCTCGGCAAGGCGCTGCTCGAAGAGTTCGGCGTCAAGCAGCAGTTCCACTCGCACGCCGACAGTCACGTCGGTACGTACAAGGAGGTCGAGCGTTTCTTGCACGAGACCGACCAGGCGTACACGAACCTGTGCCTCGACACGGGCCACTTCTCGTACTACGGCGGCGACAACCTCAAGCTCATCGCGGCCTACCCCGAGCGCATCGGGTATCTGCACCTCAAGCAGGTCGACACCTCGCTGTTGTTCGATGTGCTGAAGAACGACGTTCCGTTCGCCGAAGCCGTGACCCAGGGCATCATGAGCGAGCCGGGAACGACGGATGCCGGCGTGCCGGAGCTCGGACCGATCATCGACGCCGTGGCCGCCCTCGACCCGAACATCTTCGGAATCGTCGAGCAAGACATGTACGGCACCGACATCGAGTTGCCGCTCGGCATCGCGACCCGCACCCGCGAGCACATCTTCGGGTGCACCTCGCATGCGCGCATTCACTGACCCTCATGCTCACGCATCACACAGACCTTCAGGAGTAACAACATGACTACAGATCTTCGTGTCGGCGTCGTCGGCGCCGGCCTCATGGGCGCCGACCACGTTTCACGCATCACCCAGCGCATCAGCGGTGCCGTCGTCTCGGCGATCGTCGAGCCCGACGCCGGCCGTGCCGCCGCCGCGGCCGCGAACGCACCCGGTTCGCTCGCCTTCAGCCGTATCGAAGACGCCATCGCTGCGGGGGCCGTCGACGCCGTGCTGATCGCGACCCCGGGCCAGTTTCACGAGCCCGTTCTTGTGCCCGCGCTCGAGGCGAAGCTGCCCATTCTCTGCGAGAAGCCGCTCACGCCCGACTCCGCTTCGTCGTGGAAGATTCTCGAGCTCGAGCAGAAGCTCGATAAGCCGCACATCCAGGTGGGCTTCATGCGCCGCTTCGACGCCGAGTACCAGAAGCTGCGCGAACTGATCACCTCGGGCGACGCCGGCGAGCTGATGATGCTGCGTGCCGTGCACCGCAACCCGTCGGTCGGCGAGAGCTACACGCAGTCGATGCTGATCACCGACTCCGTCGTGCACGAGTTCGATGTCGTGCCGTGGTTGGCCGGTTCGGGTGTGAAGACCGTCGAGGTCAAGTACCCCAAGCGCAACTCGCTGTCGCCGTCGCACCTCAAAGAGCCGATTCTGGTGCTGATGGAGCTCGAGAACGGCGTGTTCGTCGACGTCGAGATGAACGTCAGCATTCAGTTCGGCTACCAGGTCGCCACCGAGGCCGTGTTCGAGCGCGGGCTGGCCCGCATCGGCCAGCCGTCAGGCCTGCAGATCTGGAAAGACGGAAAGTTCGAGATCGCCGAGCACCAGAGCTTCGTGACGCGCTTCGCAGCCGCCTACGACACCCAGGTGCAGCGCTGGGTCGACGCCGTTCGCGCCGGCACGCTTGTCGACGGCCCGAACTCGTGGGACGGTTACCGTGTCGCTCTGGCCTGCGAGGCCGGTGTCGCGGCGCTCGACGGTGGAATCATCAGCGTCGAGGCTCCGGAACGCCCCGCGTTCTACGCGTAGGAGAAGGAATCACCCATGGTGCGCATCGCCCTCGACCCCACCCCCTATCACCACGACTACACGCTGCTGCAGTTCCCCGATGTCGCAGCGAGGCTGGGGTACGAGCACCTGCAGCTGACGCCGCACCCCGACTTCAGCCCGTTCTTTCGGTACCCGAAAGCCGACGACGACCTCGTCGCCAAGCTGAAGAAGGCGACGGCCGATGCCGGCGTCTCGATTCCGGCGATCTTGCCGGTGCAGCGTATCTCGTCGCCCGATGAGGCGCTTCGGCTGACCGCTGTGCGCAACTTTCGCCGGGTCATCCAGTTGGCCGTCGATCTCGAGGTGGGCATCATCAACTCCGAGTTCTCGGGGCGCCCCGAGCTGTCGGAGGAGTCGGAGGCCGCGTTCTACCGGTCGATGGATGATCTGCTGCCGCTCATCGAATCCGAGGGTCTGCGGCTGAACTTCGACCCGCACCCCGACGACTTCGTCGAAGACGGGCTCGAGGCGTGGCGGGTGCTGCGCGGGCTCAACTCGAGCGCCATCGGATTCGTGTACGTGGCGTCGCACACCTTCCACTACGGCGATCGGGCGGCCACGCTCATCCCGCAGCTCGGCGACCGGCTCGGCACGGTGTACACGGCCGACACCTTCGACCACCACCGCTCGCACGGGCTGCGCTACATTTCGAACCCACCCGGAAACGCGGCGCGCGTACATCAGCACCTGCGCATCGGTGACGGCGACGTCGACTTCGAGGCGCTCTTCGCACTGCTGCGGGCGTCGGGCTACCTAGGCCGGCCCGACGCGCTGATCGTGTCGAACGTATTCGCTGAAGACGAGACGGCCGACGAGGTGTCGCGCTACCAGCTGCAGCGGCTGCGCGAGCTGGTCGCCGGATGATCGCTCGGCAGTCGGGCGCAGCGTGATCGCCTGGGCGCGGTACCCCTACAACGGATCTCGGGTGCTCGTCACCGGTGGCGGGTCGGGTATTGGCCGGGCCATCGCGCGCGCCTTTCTCGAGCAGGGAGCGCGGGTGGCCCTCTCGGGTAGCCACGCTGACGCCCTACGCGAGACCGTGGCGGAGTTTCCGGCCGACTCGACACTCGTGCTCGAGGGCGACATGGCGGTGCGTTCCGACGTCGAGGCGACCGTCGCTGCCGTCGCCGCGGCGTGGGGCGGCATCGACGTCGTGATCGCCAACGCCGGGCTCTCCGAAGCCGGCACGATCGATGAGCTCACCGACGAGTCGTAGGTGCGCATGCGCTCGCTGAACGCCTCCAGCGGCGCCCCCGCCCCCCGCCCCCACCCCCCTCCCGCCCCAAACACATTCGCGGAGAGACTTCGCGTCCAGAATCCGCGAGTTTCGGACGCAAAGTCTCTCCGCGATGAAGGTGGAGGGGGTTAGGGTGCGGGGAGCGGGATGGGGAAGGCCGCGAGGGCGGCGTCGGCTTCGAGCAGAACCGCGGCGGCGACTTCGAGGCCTTCGAAGCGGCCGAGTTCGACGTCTTCGTGTTCGATGTTGACGAGCATGTCGGGGTCGACCTCGTGCAGGGCGCGCAGGAACTCGGTCCAGTAGGCGACGTCGTGTCCTTTGCCGAGGGCGACGAAGTCCCAGGCCGCGGGCTTCGGCCACTCGTTCGCCCACTCGTTGCCGCCGAGGTTGGTGCGCGGTTCGTCGGGGGAGAGCCGGCGAAAGCGGTTGTCGAGCACGCCGTACAGGGCCGCGGTCTCGGGGTTGAGACGAACATCCTTCGCCGCGGCGTGAAAGATCAGCGGGCCGAGATGCCGGATGACCGCGACCGGATCCATCTGCTGCCAGAACAGGTGCGAAGCGTCGAGCTCGACGCCGACATTCGTGGCGCCGGTGAGCTCGACGAGCTTGACGATGTCGGCCGAGTTGAAGACGATGTTCTGCGGATGCAACTCGAGTGCGACCTTGACGTCGTGGTCGGCCGCGAACCGGTCTGTCTCACGCCAGAACTCGGCCGCGACGCCCCACTGGTAGTCGAGCACGTCGAGGGCGGCAGAGTTCCAGGCGTTGACGATCCAGGTGGGTTGCGCGGCCCCCGGCTCACCGCCGGGCAGGCCCGACATGGTGACGACGCGGTGCTGGCCGAGTCGGTGGGCGAGACGGATGCTTCGGCGAACGTCTTCGGCATGCTTCTCGCCGATCGCGCGAGTCGGATGCAGCGGGTTGCCGTTGCAGTTCAGCCCGGCGATGCTCACGCCGGTGCCCCCGAACAGGCCGAGGAAGTCGTCGCGTGCGGCGTCGGAAACCAGAATGTCGTCGAACGTGGGAATGTGCGTCGCCGGGAGAAAGCCGCCGGAATTGAGTTCGATGCCGGTGAGGCCGAGGTCGGAGATGACCTGCAGGGCTTCGGGCAGGCTTCGGTCGTGCAGAATCGCGTTGTAGACACCGAGCTTCATGGTGATTTCTCCTCGTCGTTGAAGGGTAAAACTATGTAAGAATGTAAAGACAAACTATTGATCGAAGGAAGCTCTATGCCACTCGTGCGCATCGACCACAGCGACGCCCGCAGCAACTCCACCGAGATCGCCGGCGCGATCCACGACGCCATCGTCGCCGTGTACGGCATTCCCGTGCGCGACCGCTTTCAGGTGATCACGTCGCGCGGGGCGGCGACGATCGTCGCCGAAGACGCGGGGCTCGGATTCGACCGCACAGACCCGGTGATCATCCAGATCTTCACCCAGCGGGGCCGTACCGATGAGGCGAAGCAGACCCTCTACGCCGAGATCGCCACGCGACTGGGTGCCGTCGGAGTCGCGCCCGAAGACGTGTTCATCGGCTATGTCGAGAACGGGCCGCAGGACTGGTCGTTCGGGTTCGGCCGCGCGCAGTACCTGACCGGCGAGCTGGCCGTTCCGGCGGCGCCCGTCTCGCTCTAGCGTGAGCGCCGCCACGAGCGTGGTCACCGGCGCCGCGCCGGCTGCACGTCGATGGTGCTGATCGCCTGGGTGCGAAAGTCGTTCTCGATCTCTTCGAGTGAGCGCCCCTTCGTCTCTGGCACCGCTCGGGTCACGAAGATCAGCGAAATGATGTTGATCAGAACGAACAGCGCGAACGTGCCGGTCGAGCCGAGGGCTGCGTTCACAATCGGGAACGCGAACGAGATCGCGGCGTTGACGGTCCAGAGCACGAAGACCGCGATGCCCATGGCAAAACCGCGGATGGCCAGCGGAAAGATCTCGCTGAGCAAGAGCCAGACGCAGGTGCCGATGAAGCACTGCACGAAAGCGACGAACAGCATCATGCACGCGAGAATCAGATAGCTCACCGCGTCGGACTGCGGCAGGGTGAAGGCGAGCGCGAGCAGCGCCTGCGCGCCGACGACGCCAGAGAAGCCGATGATGAGCATCTTCTTGCGACCGACGAAGCCGAGCAGCCAGATGCCCAGGATGGTCGTCACGACGCTGGTCACACCGACGCCGATCGTGGCGACGAGGGCCGCGCTCACGCCCAGGCCGCTGGATTCGAGGATGGTCGGGGCGTAGTAATTCACGGTGTTGATGCCGGTCGCTTGCTGCACGATCGCAAGACCGCAGCCCACGTAGAGCAGTCGGCGCATCCAGCGGTTGTTCTTCAGGTCGCGCCAGACCTGGCCCTTTTCGCGTTCGGCGTCTTTGCTGCTTCGCACGATCTCGTTGAACTCACGCTCGGCCTCGTCGGCGCTGCGGCTCAGCTCGAGAATCTTGCGCGACTGCTCCCAGCGCTCTTTGATGGCCAGAAAGCGCGGAGATTCCGGCAGAACGAGCATGCCGATCAGCAGTGCGATGGCAGGAATCGTTGCGACGCCGAGCATGACGCGCCAGACCGACGGGTCGTGGATGAGCGCGTCGAGCGCGGCGTTGATCGCGAAGGCGAGCAGCTGGCCCGTGACGATCATCAGCTCGTTGATCGTGACCATTCGGCCACGCAGGTGGGTGGGGGCCATCTCGGCGAGGTAGAGCGGGCAGGTCACTGCGGCCGCGCCGACACCCAGGCCGAGCACGATGCGCGCGATGATCATGATGGTCACGCTCGGGGCGAGCGCGCAGCCGAGGGCGCCGACGAGAAAGGTGATGGCGCAGGCGATCAGCGTGCCGCGCCGGCCGAGCTTGTCGGCGAGGCGGCCACCGATGAGCGCGCCGCCGGCGGCTCCCGGAAAGAGCAGGGCAGAGACGACGAGTGCCTCCTGCAGGGCATCCATCTGCAGGGCGTCTTTCATGTAGAGCAGGGCGCCCGAGATGACGCCGGTGTCGTAGCCGAAGAGCAGGCCGCCCAGGGTCGAGATGATGGTCAGTTTGACGAGATAACCCCGATGGGCCCCGCCTGCCCGGACCGAAGCGAGTGGTGATGCTGACATGTCGATGAACCTCTCCGTTGAGATGAATCGGGCGCCGCAGAGCCCGTTCCCATAAGTCCTAATGTATTGACATAGTACCCTTTTTTCGAGCGAGTTGTAGCGATGGAGAAGGCGTGCTGCAGGCAGTCGGTCAGCTGCCGAGGATGCGCAGCAGCTGCCGATGGTCGGAGATCGTATGATCGGGCACGCAGTCGCGGTAGTGCTTCGTACCCTGGTCGGACTCGAATAAGACCGTTCTCATGCCCGCCTCGCGAGCGCCGAAAATGTCGCGGTGCATGTCGTTGCCCACGTAGAGAGCGTGTTCGGGCGCCACGCCGACGGCATCGAGCGCTTTGTGGAAGAGCCGGGCGTCTGGCTTGCGGTAACCGTGGTCACCCGAGATGACGATGGAACGAAAGTACTGCGCAATGCCGACTTTGTGCAGCTCGCCGCGGGCGTAGCTCGACTGGCCGTCGGTGACGATCGCCAGCTCATACCGCCCGGCGAGCTGCTGCAACACCTTTCGCACGTGCGGGTAGAGCTTCAGCTGACGGCGGGTCACTGCTCGATACGTCTCCGCCAGCAGCGCCGGCAGCTGCGCCAGCTTCTCGGGGGGCAGACTGCGGGTGAAATCGGTGGCGGTCATCTCGACGAGTGTTCGCCAGACCTGAGGGGCGTCGAATTCGGGATAGGTCTCTGCGCTGCTGCGCTGCTGCGCCTTGAGGATGCGAAAGTACAGTTCGCGCACCTCGTGCCGGCGCAAATCGATGCCCTGGTAGGTCAGCAGGTGCCCGACGGCTCGAAAGGCGTCGTCGGAGTGGTCGTCGGTGTGAATGTGCACGAGGGTGCCGTTGACGTCGAAGGCGATCGCACGAACATCCACTGCTCACCCCTTTCTCGAGCGGCTCGAGAGCACCATCAATCTAACGCGCGTGCAGCAGCCGTTTGGCCTGTGCGAACAGCCTGCCGCGGTAGCCGTCGGCGATGTAGTCATTGCGCGCGACGCGCAACAAGTTGAGACCCATGTAGAAGGGCAGCCGAGACGTGATCGACTCGAACGTCGAACACTGATCGGGAAAGTGGCGGGCATACTCCCAGAGGAAGTGGCCGATGAAGGGTTCGGCGCGGCGATGGTCTCCGGTGGCCGACATGAACGCGTGCTGCAGCTCGCCCGTCACCCGGCCGACGTCGAACATGCGGTCGCCCCGCGTCATGCGCTCGAGGTCGATTGCCGCGACGTCGAGGCCGTTGCCGAACAAGAAGTTGGCGGGCGTAGCGTCTCCGTGCAGCCAGACTTGGCGATCGCACCACATGCGCGGGCGTTCGAGCCAGAGGTCACGCAGCCAGAGCAACTCGTCTGCATCCCAATTGCCGATGCGGTTCTGGCGGCGCATACCCTCGATGAGGCTCTCGAAGTAGCGGCCGTCGATGCTGAAGTCGACGGTGCTTCCGTTCGCCGTGCGGTTGTGCAGAGTGGCCAGAAAGAAGGCGAGCGCCTTCAGCCGCCAGTACAGATGCGCGTCGTCGCCGTTCTGTGTGCAGCGCCGGATGGCCTGGCTGAACTGTTCGCCGTCGTAATACTCCACGGCGAGCACTCCGTTGGTGTCGCGATCGACTCCGAGCGGCCGGATGACGTGATGAGGCGACCCCACGAGGTTGTATTCGCGCAGCCGGTGCAGGCTGTCGTACTCCCGCGAGGCGGTGCGAGCGGCCCTGTCACGATCCCAGCCGTATTTTGTGCCGTAGAACTTGCAGATGACGCGCGTGCCGGTGAATTTCTCCTCGTAGCCGTAGACCTCGTTGCTGCCGGTGAGCCGGAAGGCGCGAAAGGCGGGGTGATCGACCCGAACGCCCAGCTGGTCGTGCATGATGGCGTCGAGAAAGCCGTGCAGGCGGTCGTCGCCGCTCACGAACCCCACATACGTACCGATCATGTACTACTCCCACGGCCCGGCTCGGCCGATGCGTCAGCAGAATGTTCACTCAGTATTCACATGGTAGGTGTCGAGGGTTTCCGCAGCGTTTCCGAGAGGTCACGCCTGTGCGCCGGGTGATGGATGCCCGGGCTGGGGCTGAGCGCCCGGCTGGGCATCCGGCTGAGTGTCTGGCCGGGCATCCGGGTGGGCAACCGCCTGGGTGTGGGCCTGGGTGTGGGCCCCAGTCTGGGCGTCGCGCCGGCGCAGCAGCGGATAGAGGATCAGCCCGAGCACGATGGTGGGCGCGCCGCCGGCGATGAGCCCCCAGCGGCTGCCGAGCTCCTGGGCGATGAAGCCCACCAGCGGGCCGCCGACGACCGTGCTGCCACCCCAGGCGAGCGCCCACAGGGCCATCACGCGGCCGCGCATCTCGGGCCGCGCCGCCAGCTGCAGGGTCGTCTTGGCCGTGGAGTTGAACGTGATGCTGCCGTAGCCGACGAATGCGAGGGCGACGAGCGCGAGGGGCAGCGTGGGGGCGAGCCCGGTGCCGAGAATGGCCGCGCCCCAGCCGATGGCGGTGATGGCGAGCGACCGCGAATGGCGCGGCGTCGTTCGCGCAGCAGCGACCAGGCCGCCGACGATCGCCCCGCCGGCCATCACGGCCGCCATCACGCCGTAGGTGGCCGCGTTGCCGCCGAATGCACCCGTGGCCAGCAGCGGCAGCGTGATGGGGAATTCATACGCCAGGATGCCCGTGACGGTCAGCATCAGCAGCGGAAAGAGCAGCTCGGGCGTGTGCGCGGCGTAGCGCAGCCCCTCGCGCACCTGGCCGCGGGCGCGGGGCGCACGTGCCGGCACGAGCAACTCGTCTGTGCGCATGCGTGCGAGGCTCACGATGACGGCGACGAACGAAGCCGCGTTGATCACGAAACACAAGGGAATGCCGACGAGCGCGACGACGGCTCCGCCGATGACCGAGCCGAGCACCCGTGCCACGTTGAGCGAGACGGAATTGAGCACCACGGCATTCGCCAGCGTCTCGCGCGGCACGAGGTCGGCGATGAGGCTCTGCCTGGCCGGGTTGTCGAACACCGTCAGGCAGCCCAGCGCCAGTGAGAGCACGATCAGCAGGGGGAACGTCATGAGGTTCAGCGCCGCCAGCGCGGCGAACGCCAGTGCGCCTGCCGCCGAGGCGGACTGCGTGAGGTAGAGCAGCTTTCGCTTGTCGTAACGATCAGCGATGACCCCGCCGAGCGGCCCGAGCAGCACGAACGGCAGCAGGCGCACTCCCGCAACGATGCCGAGCGCTGTTCCGCTGCCGGTGAGCTCGAGCGCCAAGAACGACAGCGCAAGCGTCTGCATGAAGGTTCCGGCGACCGAGACCGACTGGCCGAAGAAGTACAGCCGGTAGTTGCGCACATGCAGCGACGAGGTCGCGGCGGCGACGCGGGTTCGAAGGGGTGGATGCCCGCCCAGGGTGCTGGGAACGGTCATCTGCCGGCACGGTCGCCGGCTGGCTGGCTGACCTGGCGAATGGCCCGTTCGCCGACCTCGGGCCGCTCGCCGGCCTCGGGCCGTTCGCCGACTGCGGCCAGGCGCGCGATCAGATCGCCGGCAGCGAGCAGCAGTTGCTGCTCGTCGTCGGTGAGTTCACGGTCGATGGTGGTGCGCAGCCACCGGTCGCGCTCGAAGCGGCTGTCGGCGACGAGGTGCGCGCCCGCCTCGGTGAGTGAGATGTTGATGCGGCGCGAGTCGATGGTGTCTCGACTGCGTGCGATGAGACCTGCCGCTTCGAGTTCGCGCAGGGCGGCCGCCACGTTCGAGCTGGTCATCTGCAGTTCGCCGGCGATGAGTGCGGGCTGACATTCGTCGCCGAGCCGGGCGACGGCGCCGACCACGCGCAGAGACGACCGGGAGACGTCGGCCGCGGGCATCCACTCGCGGCGCTGCCGCCGGTGCAGGGCGTTCAGCTGGGTCTGCAGGGTGCGCACCTGGGTTTCGTTCATATACCTATTCTACATAGCTATGTGAAATAGTAAAACCCAAGGGTAGCGACACGGAGTGCGTGCCGACGGCGTCTACTGAGGCGGGCGCTCGCGTGGATCAGTCGATCTGCGCCGTCGCCACGATGACCGCGCGGCCGAGTTCGTGACCGAACATCGAGAAGCCCAAGAAGGCGGGGCTGGCGTCGGCGCCCACACCGAGGTCGGCCACGTCGAGGGCGTGCACGACAACGAAATAACGGTGCGCGCCGTGGCCGGCCGGGGGAGCGCCGCCGATGTACCGGGCTGCTCCGCCGTCGTTGCGCAGTTGAACGGCCGACGCCGGCAACCCTGAACCGGTGTCGTCGCCGGCGCCCTCGGGCAGCTCGGTGACGTCGGCGGGGAGGCCGGCGACAGCCCAGTGCCAGAAACCCGACCCGGTCGGAGCATCGGGGTCGTACATCGTCACGGCGTAGCTGAGCGTGCCTTCGGGGGCGCCAGACCAGCTCAGCTGCGGAGAAGAGTCTTGGCCGCCGGGAACGCCGAAAACACCCGACATCTGAGCCGGCGGAAGGGCCTCGCCGTCGCGGATCGACGAACTGGTGACGGTGAATGAGGCGACCTCGGGCAGCCGCGCAAAAGGATCGTTAGTCATGACTCCAGTATCGTCTGCGGGCCGCTCGTATGTGAGCTCTTGCGGTGTGGGCGTCAGCGTGTAAGCCCGTTACGGTGTGGGCCTCTACTGCGTGAGGCAAGAAGTGGATGCGACCACTCCGATGCGAGCGGCATCGACCCGGGCATCCTGAGCCAGCCAGGCGAGAGCGGCGCGGGCGTCGTCGAGCTGGCTGCCGACGGTGAACTCGGTCTGTGGCCGGGTGCTCTCGCCGCAGCCGGCGAAGTCGATGCGCAGGGAGGTGACTCCGCGCGAGGGTCACGCGGTGCAGGCCCCTGCGTGAGGGGCACTCGCCAAGGGGGCACTCGCACTGGGGCAAGCCGTCGGCCGGGTGCGGCCAATACCCTGGATGCGACTCGAGGTGTACGCCTTGATGACCTCACCCCCGACGAAGGTATTCGCTGCCATGAGCCCAGACGATCCCGAACTCGAATCGACCACATCGGCCGACGGCCCCGGCGAATCCGCCACGAAGAAGCGTGGCATCACGCGCCACGATGTCACGACGGCCTCGGCGTGGGCGGTACCGGTTGTGGCGCTCGCAATCGCGTCGAACTGAACCTGCGGCACGGCCCCCTCGCTGCTCGCTGTGACGGCGGCCGGAACCGACAGTTCGTGCCAGACCACCCTGCCGACGGCCGACGTGGCGACCACGAAACTGCTCCAGGGCGAGTCTGGGCGCCCGGGCGCAAGCCCTAGGTTCGTGACGCACGGCTGGTAACTTGGGGGGCTATGGCGAAAGTTGCACCCTGGCGCTTCGACCCGAATCGCCGACGAGTCGGTCGTGTCGTTGCGATCGCGGCGGCCGCCGCCGCGTTCGCGCTGCTCGCCGTCACGTCGCTCGCGCCACCGCCGCTTCCGGTCAGCCAGACGTATGCCTTCGCCAGCAGCCAGGGCACCGTGCAGGTCATCGCGGTGCCAGGCTCGGCTTCGGGCGTGATCGTGACTCGCGACGACTATTCGTCGAAACCGGGGCTGCAGACCTACGAATCGGGTTCGACGAATCGCGATTGGGCGACCCTGGTGATGTTTCTCGCGGGTTTTCCGATGACCGACTCGAACGTGACGGTCATGATGCGCTGGATGCGGCAGGAGAACGGGCCGAACGACTGGTGGAATCGTAACAATCCGCTCAACAACGGCTGGGGATCCGGCGGCGGAAGCGGGTTCGGCAGCTACGACAACCTGGTCACCGCAGCGGTGAACTGTGCCGAGGCGCTGCACAGCGTGGGCGGCTACTCGGCCATCGTGGCGGGCTTCCAGTCCAGCGCCCCCACAGCGCAGATCGAGTCGGCCATCTGGGCATCGCCCTGGGCGGCCAGTCACTACGCCAACGGATCGCACTGGTCGTACGCACCCGTGCCCGTTTACGCCTCGCCGCCCGGCACCTGGGGCTGACGACGCTCGGCGCGCGGTAGTCGCCTGCGTGCGTGGCAGTTCGAACCACCGCGCATGTGCCCAACTACGGCGGATCGTCGCGAGACCGCGGGGGCGGGGCATCCATTCGGCGCGTGGCCGTGGTGGGATTGCTACAAATGCTCACCTCGATGTTTGGCCGGTCGGCGGGGCTCGGCGCTCGGTGCCGAATGTTTCAGTTGAGGGAGTACACAAAGGAGAACCGTGAAGCCTCTACTCAACCGAACCGTCGCTGTGACCGGAATCGGAGTCGTCACACCCGCCGGCGTCGGCGTCGACGCGTTCTGGCAGAGCCTGTTCGAGCCGGGCAGTGACGAGGCCGTGCGCCGCGTCGACGAAGAGGCTCTGAACGTGCGCCGGGTGATGACACACAAGGCTGCCAAGAACTCCGACGTCAACGTGCACTTCGCGGTGGTCGCGGCCGACGAGGCGCTGCGCGATGCGGGGCTGCTGGCAGGTGCCCGGGGTGAAGGCCCCGCCGAATCCGACGAGCAGACGCTGGTCGACACCGTCGACCTCGACCGCGCGGCGGTGTCGATGGGAACGGGTATCGGCGGTATCCAGACCTTCGCGGCGCAGGCCGACGTTCTGCGCGACCGCGGGGAGCGGCTCGTGTCGCCGCACACCGTGCCGATGGTGATGCCGAACGCCGCGGCGGGGGCATTGAGCATCCGCTTCGGTATGCGGGGCACCGCGACCACGGTCACGACAGCCTGCGCTGCCGGCACCGACGCCATCGCCAATGGCGCCCGGCTCGTGGCGCAAGGCTTGGCCGATGTGGTGCTTGCCGGGGGTACCGACTCGAGCCTCACGCCCGTGTGCATCGCGGGGTTCGGCAACATGCGTGCGCTGTCGAAGTCGGGCATCTCCCGCCCCTTCGACCGCGACCGTGACGGGCTCGCCGCCTCAGAAGGCAGCGGGATGCTCGTGCTCGAGCCACTCGACCAGGCCCTGGCCCGGGGCGCACACGTGTACATGACGATCGAGGGGGCGGCGTCCACAGCCGACGCCTACCACGTCACTGCGCCGGCGCCCGAGGGCCGTGGGGCCGAGCGCACCATGCGGCTCGCACTCGACGACGCGGGGCTGAAGCCCGAAGACATCACGCACATCAACGCCCACGGAACCTCGACGGGGCTGAACGATGCAGCCGAGAGTCAGGCCGTTTCGCGCCTGTTCGGGTCGTCGCGGCCGGTGATCACCAGCATCAAGGGCGTGACCGGGCACTCGTTCGGTGCCGCCGGCGCCATCGAGGCCGTGGCTGTTGCCCTGACCATCGCGAACTCCACGGTTCCGCCGACGGCGGGGCTGGTCAACCAAGACGAGGCGATTGACCTCGACATTCCGACCGAGGCGCGCCCCTGGCAACCCGGGCCGGTGCTGTCGAACAGCTTCGGTTTCGGTGGGCACAACGGCAGTCTGGTGTTCGTGCCCGCCTCGTCTTGACTTCGGGCGCCAGGTGCTCGCCTACGACACTCGGTCAGCCTGCTGCGTCAGCGGTCGAAACCCGCGGCGGCGTAGATGGAGTCGATGAGGTGCATGTTCGCAACGGGGTCGGCGCCCTCGGTGGGCAGCGAGTCGCCTGAGGCGAGAGCGTCGACGACGGCGGCGAGCTGGTGGTCGTAGGTGGTGAGGCCCGCGACGGTCGAGACGTAGTCCAGGCCGTCGAGAGTGAGCGTGATGCTGTG
Source organism: Subtercola sp. (assembly GCA_025463765.1). Classification (GTDB taxonomy): domain Bacteria; phylum Actinomycetota; class Actinomycetes; order Actinomycetales; family Microbacteriaceae; genus Subtercola. The sequence continues at coordinate 35,811 of JAODBC010000022.1, forward strand.
TCCGGCCGACGGAAACACCAGATTGTCGACGTGTAAGCGGCCGAGGCTGCCCTCGACGTCGAGTGACGAATTGAGGCCAACACCCTCGGCCATGCTCGAGGTGACCTGAGCAACGACGCCCGACGGGAAGAGCAGCCGGGCATCCATCGTCAGATCGGCGCCGAGCGGGTTCAGGGTCGCCTCGGCCGAGGTGACGGCCGGCTCTTCACCGAGCAGAGTGCGCACCCAGTGCACGGGGTAGCAGCCGAGATCCATCAGCGATCCGCCGCCGACGGCGGGGTCGTGCCGAATCGAGCGCGGGTCGTACGGGTTCGAGCCCGAGAAGTCGGCGCGCACCGACACGAGGTCGCCGAGGGCTCCGGATGCCCTGATGCGCCCGATCTCGGCGCTCAGCGGGTGGTACCGGTCGTGAAAGGCCTCGATGAGGCGCAGCCCGGTCGCGGCGGCGACCCCGGTCATCCGCTCGGCCTGCTGCTGGTTCATGGCGAACGGCTTCTCGCACAGCACGTGTTTTCCGGCTTCGAGCGCGGCGATCGACCACGGCATATGCTCCGACGGCGGCAGCGCGTTGTACACGAGGTCGATGTCGGGGTCAGCGAGCAGCTCGGCGTAACCGCCGTACGAACGGGCGATGCCGTGCGTCTCGGCATACTCGGCGGCAGCGGATGCCCGGCGCGAGGCTACGGCCAGAATTACTGTGTCGGGCCGGCGACGGGCGGGGCGGATGATCGCGGCCGGTGCGATACCGGCTGCGCCGAGGATTCCGATGCGGAGCGGGGTGGATTCGGGCATGGGTCCATCGTGCCAGATGCGTTGGGGCCCCGCGGCGCGGCGGCGTTCGGGGTGGCGTGGCGGGTGATTTCAGTGATGGTAGAGCAGCGTGCGTGCATCGCGTGACTCGAATCGGAGGGTGCCGCAGACGGGTGCCCTGCTCGAACCGCTTGTAGCGGCGGCGGCGCTCTCGCCCTCGAGCGGTTTGCCGTGAGGGGGGCTTCGGGCGGCTGAGCTCCGCCGAGGGTATGGTCGCCGGGCTATGCGGCGAGAAACGCGTCGAGGGCAGCGAAGGTCGACTCGGGCTGCTCGAGGTGGGGCAGGTGGCCTGCTTCGTCGATGATGGTGAGCCGGGCATCCGCTATCGCGTCGGCGAAGGCCGCACCGTAGGCCGGGGTCACGATGCGATCGCTCTCGCCCCAGATGACGAGCGTAGGAACAGCGATCTGGGCGAGACGGCCGAGCAACGTCGGATCGATCATGCCGTTTGCCGTCAATGAGGCCATCGTCGCCATGTTGCCTCGCTGCGCGGCCTGCTGGGCGGCGGGCAGAGTGGTCGGGTCGACGTAATAGCGCTCGGAGTCGTGCCAGGCGTACTCGGCGACCCCGCGTGCGTCGAGGCCGAAGAAGTCGCGGATCGGCGCCCCGGGTGCCTCGATGCCGACGGCGTCGATGAGCACCAGTGCGCTGATGCGGTGGTCGGTGTCGCGGGCTGCCATGTCGGCGCCGATCCAGCCGCCGAGCGACGACCCGACGACGAGAACGTCGCGCAGATCGTGCTCGGCGAGATAGTCGAGGTACAGCGTGGCGAGGTCGGCGACGGTCGAAATGGACTCGGCGCGCGCGGTGCCGTTCCAGCCCGGGTGCGTGGGGGCGGTCACGTCGAAGTTCATGCCCGTCAGATGATTCGCGAGCGAAGCGACGGTGAAAGGGCCGCCGCCACCGTGCAGAACCAGGGCCGGGCGTGAAGTGGAGGAGGTCATGATGCTGCCTTTCGTCGATGCCAGCGAGGTTGCGCGCGGCTGTGTTCCACCGTAAATCAATACGCTTATATACGCAACCTTATATATTGTGTTAGCGTCGCTATATGGCCATTGATCTCGAAGCCCTCGGGCGCGCCGTGAAGGTCGCCCAGTACCGTCACCACCGGGCGATGGATGCTCGGCTCTCCTCCGTCGGAACCACCCTGGTGCAGTGGGACGCCCTGCGGGCCATAGGTCGCGCTCCCGGCGCCTCGGCGCACGATCTCGCGCTGACCACGTTTCAAAGCGACCAGTCGTTCGGCACCCTCGCCACGCGGCTCGTCTCTCAGGGGCTCATCGAGCGGGTGCCCGGTCGCGGGCGGCGCATCGAGCACCACCTCACAGACGCGGGGCGCGCCTTGCTCGCCGCCGGCGCCTCGGTCGCAGACGGCATGCTCGCCCAGTCGTTCGTGCCCCTCACCGAGCCCGAGCGCGCGACCCTGCTCGACCTGCTCGGCCGCCTCACGCCCGACACCTTCTCCGGTGCCGCAATCGAATCGTCGAAAAAGCCCGAAAAGTCGTGATTTTCGGGGCCTTTTCGAAAAGTCGATATGGGCAAACGGGAGGAGGTCAGCGGGCGGCGGTGTAGAGGTCCGCGAAGTGGGTGAAGGCGGCGGCGACGCGGTCGACGAGTTCGTGGGGGCCGATCAGGTCGGCGAGGTGGGCGGCCAAGGGTGCCTCCCAGATGCTGCGCCCGATAGCGAAGCCGCGAAAGCCGTCGACGCCGGCGGCGACACTCAGCCAGTGGTCGAGCCGGTCGGCGGGGGCATCGCGGCCGAGCACGATGCACGAAACGGATGCCCGATCATCCTGCCTGGCCGTCGCGACGATCTGCTCGGCGGCTTCGCGGGTCTCGAGGCCCTCGATCTTCCAGATGTCGGGTTCGACGCCCGCCCTCTGAAGCTCGGTCATCACTTGGGTCGTCAGAGCAGGGCGCACGTCGCGGTCGTAGCGCAGGGCATTCTGGTCTACCGCGGCGAGCTGCGCCGGGGTGGCAGGAATGAGCAGCTCGATGAGAAAAGTGCGCCCCGACTCGCGTAAGACCTGACCGACGGCCGCGAGGTGAGCCATCTGCAGAGCCCGGTCGCTCGCGGCGAACTCGGGGTTGTCGCGCACGAGAACTTTGACCTGTTCAGGGTCGAAGGTCTCGACGTGCGTGAGCCACTCGGTTGTGGTGAAGTCGCCGTATTCGAGAGTGAAGAAGTCTTGACCGCTTTTCTCGATGGGCATGGCGAGGTCGATTCCGGCGGACTTCGCCTTTTCGGCGACGGATGTTCCGTACCGCTCATCGACGAGAACCCCGACGGTCGACGCATCGATGCCGCGCGAGACCGCCTCGAGCAGTCCCTCGAAGATGAGCGTCTTGCCGGCGCTGATCTGTTCGATCTGAGCCGGGGTCGGAGCGCCGTCGATGCCGTAGACGTGCTTCGCGAGGGAGTCGCGGTGATCCATGGCGAGCAGAAGCAGCAGCGGCTCGCCGTCGTTGCTGGCGGGGACGACTGGGCCGTCGGCGTGGATGATCGGAATGCCACTATCGCTCATGATTCGCTCCACGTGATCGGGTACCTTTCGACCGTACGACTCCGCGACGATTTAGCCTAGGGGGCGGTCGAGATTTGACACCAGGCTCCGATCGAGAAAGTCGAGGATGAGCGCCGACTCGGTTTCGAGCTGGGATTCGAGCAGAAAGTGTCCGCCGTCGAGCAGGTGAATCTCGGCGTTCGGTAGATCGCGCCGAAACGCCTCCGCGCCGGCAGGTACGAAGACTTTGTCGTTTTTTCCCCACACGATGAGCGCCGCGACCTGGCTGTCGCGAAAGTACTGCTGCACCCTCGGGTACAGCTCGACGTTGGTGTGGTAGTCAGCGAACAGCATCAGCGCCACCTCGGTATTGCCCGGGCGCTGCAGGTTCGCGTAGTCGCTCTGCCAGGTGTCGGGGCTGATCGTCGTCGGGTCGGCGGCGCCGGCCAGGTATTGCTCGCGCAGGGATTCCGGCGTCAGGGCTGCTCGCAGGGGGGTCGCGTTCTCGGCGGTCGGGTTGGCGGTGTATTTCGCGACGTCGGGCCAGAAGATCTCGCCGAATCCCTCGGTATAGGCGTTGCCGTTCTGGCTGATGAGGGCGGTGATGCGTTCGGGGTGGGCGAGAGCGAGTCGCCAGGCGACGGGTGCTCCGTAGTCTTGCGCGTAGACCGCGTACCGGTCGAGGCCGAGTAGCTCCGTCAGCTGGTCGACGACGCCCGCCAGCGCGTCGAAGCTGTAGGCGAACTCGTCGACGCTGGGGGAGTCGGAGTGGCCGAAACCGAGGTAGTCGGGCGCGACCACGTGGTACCGGTCGGCGAGCAGCGGAATCAGCTCGCGGAACATGAACGAACTCGCCGGTGCGCCGTGCAGCAGAAGAACGGTGGGCGATGCGGGGTCGCCCGCCTCGCGGTAGAAGACCTGATGGCCGTCGACAGAGACGGTGTGGTAGCTCACGTGAGTCACAGTAACTCCCTTTCATTGTTTTGCTGGTTAGTCACCATCTAAACCGCTCTAACTGACAAAAGCAAGTAAGCTGGTTACATGAAGTGGATGAACGACTCGACAGCCGCTGACGAAGATCTGCTGCTGGCGCTGCTGAACACGACTCCCGTCGTCGATGGTGAGCCGACAGATGTGTTGGCAGACCGATTCGCAAATGGGTCGGCTGATGCTGGCGCGGGCGAGCTGCGCGAGCTGCGTGAACTCCGCGAGCTGCGTGAGCTGCGCGACGAGCTGCAGGCCGTGGTTCGCGGCGAGACCGGCGCCGAGCACGTCAACGCGCGACTGGCCGACGTGAAACTCGTTCCGGCGATCGACTCGTCGGGCGCGGTTCGCTGGCGGCTCGACGGCTCGGGCGATGCCCTTGTGGGCCGTGCGCTGCTGGGCTGGCTGGCCGTCGTCGAGAAGGGGTCGTCACGGCTGCGGCCGTGCGCCAACGACGAGTGTCAGCTCTTTCTGCTCGACCGCAGCAAGTCGAACACCGCCCGCTGGTGCTCCATGGCGACCTGTGGCAATCGGCTCAAAGCACGTCGGCACCAGGCTCGTGTGCAGGGTGCGCCCGCGGCCGCGGGGTCATAACGACGACGGCGCAGCCTCAAACGCAGGGTGCCGCACCCGCGGCCGCCCGGCGACCACGAGCGTCGCGACGATCACGATCAGCAGCACCGAGGTCGCCACCTCAGGCCACGGCAGAATGGCGCTGAGGGCGATCAGCGCCCCGCAGATCGGAACGATGGTGTTCGCCGCCGCGCTCGCGGCCCGCCGAATTGCCAGTGCCCACACCGCCAGCACGAAAACCGCCACCGGCACTGTCAGGGTCGCGGCGGCCTCGAAGGCTGGCAGCTCGGTCTCGCCAGAATGCAGCGATACCGCCACTTCGATGCCCGCCGACACTGCCCCGGCTGCGGCGAAGATGAGGTAGTGGGTGTATCCGGTGGTGAGCGACTGCCGCAGATTCGCGAAGTTGTCGTGCTGCGGTACGGCGAAGTAGATCCACCACATGCCGGCGGTGATGATGAGGCCGCACGCCGCCAAGAGGGCGAGTGGCAGAACGTGGTCGGCATCCTGCAGCCCGTCGATGATGGCGTTGGCCGATCCGAGCAGCCCTTCGCCGAGCACGACGAGGGTGAAGAGCCCGTAGCGTTCGGCGATGTGGTGGTTGTGCCAGGGGGTGACGTTCTTCTGCTCGGCCCAGATGGGCACGAGCACCTCGCACAGGGCGAGCACGATGAAGCTCAGGACTCCGAGTGACTCCGGTAGCAGCAGGCGCAGCACCCAGGCGAGCTGCACCACGGTGATGGCGCCGGCGTAACGCAGGGCGGTCGTGCGGTATTCGGGCGAGTTCACGGCCACGCGAATCCACTGGCTCACCATGGCGAGCCGCATGATCACGTAGCCGAAGGTCACCGCGGTGAAATCGCCGTTCTGCATGGCGCCTGCGACGCCGGCGGCCAGAACGAGCACGCCGGCCATCTGAACGATGGTGGTGACGCGGTACAGCCAATCGTCGTTGTCGAAGGCGGTGGCGAACCAGGTGAAGTTCATCCAGGCCCACCAGATGGCGAAGAACACCATCAGGTAGGCGCCCACCCCGGATGCGACGTGCCCCTCGACCTCAAGATGGTGCAGGGTTGTCGCCGCGGCCGACACCGCGATCACGAATACCAGGTCGAAGAAGAGCTCGAGGCTCGAGGCGACGCGGTGCCTCTCGCCCTTGTTGCGCGGTCGTATCGGTAGCAGGTCGAGGCGGTTCAGGATGCTCGGCATGCTCCATTCTCTTATGAACGTGCCCGTGCCCGTGCCCGTGCCGGTGCCCGTGCCCGTGCCTATGCCCGTTTGCCCCCGGTCACGCCGTGGCGGGTCACGCGCCGGCGTGCGATCGTTTTTGCGAGGGTGTGTGATGCTCGACGCTGAGGAGCGCTTCGGCTGCGGGAGTCTGGTCGCCGGCGTCAGGCTCAGGCGTCGAGGCGGGCCGCCACGTCAGCGGGGAAGCCGCCGGTGGAGATGGGGGACCAGCGGGTCGGGGTGAGGCGAATGAGCGACTTGTTCTGCAGCGCCATGGCCTGGCGGTACTCAGCCCAGTCGGGATGCTCGCCGGAAATGCTTCGGAAGTAGTCGACGAGGGCATCCTCAGCCGCCGGCATGGCGAGCACCTCGGCGTCGCCGTCGAGCTGGATCCAAGCGCCGTTCCACTCGTCCGAGAGCACCACGACGCTGGTGCGCGGGTCGCGTTCAGCGTTGCGGGTTTTGGCGCGGCCCGGATAGGTGGCGATGACGATGCGGCCGTCGCCGTCGACGCCGCCGGTGACGGGGGAGATCTGCGGGCGCCCGTCGCGGCGGGTGGTGGCCAGCAGCATATGGTGGCGAGGCCGCACGAAGACGAGCATCCCCTCGCGGTCGACGCGGGTGTCGGTTGCAATAGTTCTAGCCATGCTTCGACGGTACGCCACCCCGCGGCGGGCGCTACCCGGCGAGGGCAGACGCCGACTCGACGTGGTGGGCATGGGCGGCCTCGTGCGGAGCATCCACTTCGACCGGCAGGCTGCGAATTACGCGCTGGTTACGAAAGTGGCCCGCCACCATGCCGACGACGCCGAGGATCGTCCAGCCGGCCAGCACCAGCCACGGGAAAACCGTGCTCGCGTCGGGAAAGTACGAAAGGTCGCGGATGAGCGTGGCCGACGCCCCCGGAACGAACCACTGCCCGACGGCGCCCCACGGCGCGACCGTGAACTGCAACGGCTGCGCGGCCGACGACAGCGGGTTGCCGATCAGCATCGTGAGCGCCGACCCGACCGCGATGCCGCCCCGGCCGAGCAACGCGTTGGCGCCGACGACGAATGAGGAGGTAGCGGCCATGGCGAGCATGACGGCGAGAGCGTTGATGATGAACGAGCCCTGCAGAATGCCGAACAGAGGCTGCATGACGACGGTCACGCTGATCCCTGCGACGACGGCATAGACGAAGACGCTGGTGAGCCGGCGCCAGACGCCGGTGATGAGCAGCGAGATGAGCACTCCGCCGAGGATGCCCCCCAGCACGAGCGGGAAGGCGGCGGCCGTGAGGCCGAGGCCGCGGGCATCCGTCGACGCCAGTGGCACCACATCGGTGACCGTCACCGTGATGGCGGGTGCGGTGGTGCCGGCGGGAGCCGTGCCGGCGGCGACGGCAGCTGCGACGGCGGCCTGCGCCGCGGCGTTCGCCTGGGCCTGGATGGGCGTGGCGAGCTGGTTCAGCACCTGGCTCACGGCGGCGCCATTCGCCGAAGCGGTGAGGATCTCGGGGCCGGTGGCGACCGTCGCGCTGCCCGCGCTGCCGCTGCCCGTGCTGCCGGTGCCTGCGCTGCCCGTGCCTGCGCTGCCAGCGCTCGCGTCGCCCAGCACGATGGCTCCATAGACGTCGCGCGTGTTGATGAGGTCGACGGCAGCGGCCCGGTCGGTGACGGCCCTCACGGCGAACGCCCCGTCGGCCTGCGTATTCAGCGCATCGGTGACGGCCTCGACCTGCTGCGACGTTCCAGCCACGGCGATCGGAATGTTCTTCACGCTCGACGTGACCGTGGGCCACACGAAGGCCAGCACGATCAGCGCGACGGCGACCGCGGCACCGACGGCGATGCCGATGGTGCGGCGCCACGCGGTGTGCGGGCGAGTGGATGCTGGTGGTGCTGTGTTGACGGTGCTCATGGTTGCTCCTGGTGCTGCCGGTGGTGGGTCGCTGAGGCGTTGCTGCTGTGTCGCTGCTGCGGGGCTGTCGCGTCCCTGCCACATCGGTAAAAAGAATGTTCGTTTTATATTGTGAATGCACCCCGTCGGCTTGTCAAGAACGATCGTTCTTTTTAGAGTGGACTCATGCCCAAGGTCACCGACGAATACCGCGAAGCCCGCCGCCACGAGATCGCTCGTGCTGCGCTGCGCCTCTTCGCGCAAAAGGGCTTTCAAGCCACCTCGATGTCCGACATCATCGCCGAGAGCGGCCTCTCGGCCGGCGCGATCTACGGGCACTACAAGAGCAAAGACGAGCTGATTCACAAGGCGATCTCCGACATCGTGCAGTTCCGGCTCGATGCCGTCGGCTCGCTCGATGCTGCGCAGCCTCTCGACCCGGGTCAGCTCTTGCGCCGGTTCGTGTCGATCATGAGCGACGAAGTCGGTGACCTCGGGCTGCTGCTGCAGGTGTGGGCGCAGGCGGCGCTCGATCCGACCAGTCGGCAGGCGACCGACAGCATCGGCGCTCATCTGCGCCGCGTCTTCGAGTCGTTTTTGGCCGATTGGTACGTGCGGGGGCTGGGCCAGGCCGAAGCGGATGCCCGGGGCGATGCCGCACTCTTCGCCCCTTTGTACGTGAGCCTGGTGCAGGGTTACGTCATCCAGAGCACCATCTTCGAGAGCTTCGACCGCGACGCCTACTTCGCCGCCGCCTCAGCTCTGCAGCCCGCGAGCGCGGTAAACTTGAGTCGATAAGCCGCAAGTTCTTCGCTATGAGCGATATCGCGGGAATAACCCACCCTCCCGGGCGTTAACTTGAGTCGAGGGTACTCAAGTTTCACCCAGGAGGACATTTTGCCTAACAACTCAAACCCCGAGAACTCCGGCGCCAACTCGTTCGACGAGTTTCTGGCCCGCTACCTCGAGGGTGAGCGTTCTGCTCAGCAGGGCGCCCGTTCCATCGACATCAGCCGGTTTTTGAGCCGCCGCACCCATGAGGTGCTCGCCGAAGCCGGCAAGTACGCACTCGAGCACGGTCAGTCCGAACTCGATGCGCTCCACATTCTTCGCACCATCGCCGAGAAAGAACCCGCCGCCGAGGCGATCCGCCGTGTCGGCGCGAACCCCCGCGCCATTGCGGAGGCCGCCGAGCAGCGTCTGCCTCAGGCATCCGCTGAGCGTGCCGACGTCGCGCCGTCGTTGACGCAGTCGGCCACGCGCACGTTATTCCACGCCTACCAGGTAGCACGGGCATCCGGTTCGACCTACATCGACCCTGAGCACCTGTTCTTCGCGCTGGTCATCAACCAAGACTCGCCTGCGGGCGCCGTTCTGGCTGCGGCCGGCGTGACTCCGGATGCCCTGCAGGCCGGCATGCGCGAAACCGTCGGAGCGGGCGCAAGCGGCGCTGCCGCCGGTGAAGCGGGCGAGGGCACCGAGACCGAATCCGACACCCCCACCCTGGACAAGTTCGGTACCGACCTCACCGAGATGGCCCGCGAGGGTGACCTCGACCCCGTGATCGGCCGGCTCGACGAGATCGAGCAGACCATCGAGATTCTGTCGCGCCGCACCAAGAACAACCCCGTTCTGATCGGTGAGGCGGGCGTGGGCAAGACCGCGATCGTCAACGGCCTCGCCCAGGCCATCGTCGACGGCGGCGTTCCCGAGCAACTGCGCGACAAGCGTGTCGTCTCGCTCGACCTGCCCGCGATGCTCGCCGGTACCAAGTACCGTGGCGACTTCGAAGAGCGGCTGACCAAGCTGATGGACGAGATCACCGCACACAAGAGCGAACTGATCGTGTTCATCGACGAGATCCACACCGTGGTCGGTGCCGGTGGTTCTGGCGAGGGCGGAATGGATGCCGGAAACATTCTCAAGCCCCGCTTGGCCCGCGGCGACCTGCACCTCGTGGGCGCCACGACGCTGAAGGAGTACCGCTCGATCGAGAAGGATCCGGCGCTCGAACGCCGCTTCCAGCCCGTCACTGTCGGTGAGCCGAGCATCGAAGACGCCGTTCTCATCTTGGCGGGGCTCGCCTCGGCCTACGAGGAGCACCACGCCGTGACCTACACGCCGGAGGCCATTCGCGCATCCGTCGAGCTCTCGGCCCGCTACGTCAGCGACCGCTTCTTGCCCGACAAAGCCATCGACCTGATCGACCAGGCCGGCGCTCGTCTGCGCCTGCGCCTCGGCAAGAAGGTCGACGCGTCTGCTCTGCTTTCGCAGTTGGGCGAACTCGAAGCTTCGAAGAACTCCGCCGTCGCGGCAGAGCACTACGAAGAGGCGTCGCGTTTTCGTGACGAGATCGAGGCCGTGCAAGCGAAGCTCGCGAACGTGAAGTCGACAGACATCGCAGATGTCGCGGCCGTCGTCGGCGAGCCCGAGATCGCTGCGGTCATCTCACGGGCCACGGGCATCCCGGCCAACCGGCTGACGCAAGTCGACCGTGAGCGGCTTGCGCTGCTCGAAGACGAACTGCACGCCCGCGTGATCGGGCAAGACGACGCCGTGACGGTTGTCGCCAAGGCCGTGCGGCGCAACCGCACGGGCATGGGCGACCGCAACCGGCCCGTCGGCAGCTTCTTGTTTCTCGGCCCGACCGGTGTGGGCAAGACCGAGCTGGCGAAGACCCTCGCGGGCTCGCTGTTCGGCGACGAGAAGGCCATGCTGCGCTTCGACATGAGCGAGTACGGCGAGCGGCACACCGTGTCGCGCCTCGTCGGTGCCCCTCCCGGATACGTCGGTTACGACGAGGCCGGGCAGCTCACCGAGCGTGTTCGCCGCAACCCCTACTCGGTCATCCTCTTCGACGAGATCGAGAAGGCACACCCCGACGTGTTCAACCTGCTTCTGCAGGTGCTCGACGACGGTCGCCTGACCGACGGTCAGGGTCGTACGGTCGACTTTCGTAACACGGTGGTCATCATGACCTCGAACCTGGGCTCGGAGTTCTTGGCCAGCCGCAGCGGCGGAATCGGTTTTGTGGCCGACCACGCTGCCGGTGGCGGGTTCGGCTCCGACAAGGCGTTGCGCGACCGCGTCATGGGCAAGCTGCGTGAGGCAATGCGCCCCGAGTTCTTGAACCGCATCGACGAGATCGTGCTGTTCCAGAAGCTCGAGAAGCCGCAGCTGCGCGAGATCGTTTCGCTGCTGCTGGGAGCCTCGCGGGCCCGCCTCGCGGTGCGGTCGATCGAGCTGTTGGTGACCGACGAGGGCATCGACTGGATCGCCGACAACGGCTACGAGCCCGAGTATGGTGCGCGGCCCCTGCGGCGCGTCATTCAGCGGTCGGTGGATGATCGCATCGCCGACCTGCTCGTCTCCGGTGCTCTGACCGACGGCGGTTCGGTGACCGTCTCTGCCTCGGACTCGGCGGGTGAGCTCAGCGTGATCGCCGCTCCCGCGGTTGCGCCCGGTTCTGCGACCGACGCCCCCGAGCTGGCCCACGCGGCCTAACCCGCCGCTCCCACGAATGCCCGCCCCCGCCTCGAGGGTGGGCATTCGTGCGTCCGCGCGCGGCGGGGACGGGCCCTGCCGGTCTGCCGCACACTTTGGAACATCTGCACCTGCTCGAGCGGTAGCGGATGCTCCGAACTGCGCGCGACTGCCCGCTCGCCGCTCTCGTAAACCGCCTTGCTGGTCAACGCGGGGAACCCCGGGCTGGATGCTCATCGGCGGCGCAGGGGAACGCCAGCGTTGAGCAGGAAGGCACGAAGCCGGGCCGGGTCGACGGCGCAGTGCCAATCCCAACGGGAGACCTTTTTCGGCAGCGCGCGGAACCGATCTTCGCGCACCTTCTCTTCGTAGACGACCTGACCGGGGCTGCGGCCGTGCAGGTATTCGGCCTTCAAATACTTCTGCTTGCCATCCACTTCGCCCAGATGGTCGAACGCCTGCCAATCGAAATCGGCTGCCCCGATGAGCCCCTCGGCATCGGAGTACTCCGACTGGAGAACCGGAATGACGAACCCGCTGGCGTACATGTTCACACGGCTCACCGACTCTGCCGGCGAATCAGCGAGTTCGGTGGAGAAATCGAGAATCCGCTCGATTCGTGCATGCGTTTTGATCGGTCTTGCCGCAGCGAGGGCTTCGTACAGGTCTGCTTTTACGAGATGCCCCCTTCGTTTGCGGTGAAGAGCGAAGTCTGCCGCCGCCACTGCGGAAAGCGGTGAGCAAACGCTGGCCAGATCGATCACGGTGCGAGCGGCGGAGGTCACGAGCATCCCGTCGATTTCGACGATGTCGACTGCGTCGAGCCGGGTAGGATGCGCAACGACGCTGTTCCGAGTTCGCCCGCCAGACCCGCGCTCGACCAACCGATGCACTGTAGGTGGCCACCCATCGATCACGGGGATTCCGTGAACGACTGCGGCCGACCAGTGCGACAGCACAGGACGGCTTTCCTTCGAGTCGCACTCGGCCCGGCACCGCAAGAGATAACGCTCGTCGGGGTTCAGGAGCGACCATCTGCTGGCGGCGATGTAGACACCGCGTCGGATGCGATGAGCGTCGCCGCGGGAGACGGCGCGCGAGAGTGCGTGTCGGTCGCCACCGCTGCGCTCGACATCGCGGATGGTGGCGAGTCCATAGTCTTCGATCATGCGCTCGAGCGTGACATCATGGCGCGTTCAAGCCGTGCGTCACCGACGGATCGGTGGAAAACCCCGATGCCTACGCCGCTGTGGAAAGGCTGCGCGCACACTTCGGTACATCCGCCCACGCTCGAGCAGGTGCGCATGTTCCGAAGTGTGCGAGTCGAGGAGTAGGCGCGGGGAGGGGGCGCGGGAATCCAGGTGTGTATACACAGAGGGTTGCGGAAGGCGTGACGCCGCGTTAGAATGACCCTTGTGTATACACGAGGCGCGATGGCGAGCATAGGGCGGGCATCCGATGGCCCGCGCTAGCGACAGCGCTTACGAGCAGTTGCGCGGCGAGATCGTGAGCTGGCAGCTCGAACCGGGAACCGTGCTCGCGGAGGTCGAGCTGAGCTCGAGGCTCGGCATTTCGCGCACTCCGGTGCGCGAGGCGCTCGCACGACTCGTGGCCGACGGGCTCGCCGAGCCGCAGGGCGGGCGCGGGCTCGTGGTCACACAAGTCAGTGCCGAGAACGTGACCGAGTTGTTCGAACTGCGCCAGGCGCTCGAGCAGCAGGCGGCAGCGCTTGCGGCCGCGCGCCGCGACACGAGCGTGTTCGTCAAGCTGCAAGACGAGCTGCGCGAGGTTCCGGCGCTGCTGGCCGAAGCGGATGCCGCGGCCGACCCCTCGCGCAAGGCCTACTACGACCTGGTGAGCCGGTTCGACGACGCGGTCGACGACGCCGTGCGCAACCCGTACCTCGTTGGCGCGCTGAATGGAGTGCGTACGCACCTCTCGCGCATCCGTCGCCTCTCGCATGACAACCCCGCGCGGCTGCTCGAAGCGGCCCGTGAGCACCTGATGATCGTGGACGCGATCGTCGACGGCGACGCCCGGCTCGCCGAAGACGCCACGCGCGTGCACCTCTACCGCAGCCTGCAGTCGACACTCGGTTCGCTGAACACCGCGCCGCTTACCAAATCCAGACAGCCCACCCAACAGAAAGACGTGCCCGCCAGATGAAGCTCCACGACGTTCGAGTACACCCCAGCGCTGACAACCTCGCCCGCGAAGACCAGCTCGCCTACGCCATCGCCGAGGTCGCTGCCGACCCGGTCGCGGTCACCGACGAGGTCACCGAAATGGTCATCAACCGGATGATCGACAACGCCGCCGTGGCGACAGCATCCCTCACCCGTGGCCCCGCCGTCGCGGCCCGCGCCCAGGCGCTCGACCACCCGCACACTCCGGGGTCGACCGTGTTCGGCGAGGCCCAAGAAACCCGCGTCAGCCCCGAGTGGGCGGCCTGGGCGAACGGAGTCGCCGTGCGTGAACTCGACTACCACGACACCTTTCTCGCCGCAGAGTATTCGCACCCGGGCGACAATATCCCGCCGATTCTGGCTGTGGCACAGCAAGCCGGGAGCAACGGCAAAGACCTCGTGCGCGGCATCGCCACGGGCTACGAGATTCAGGTCGACTTGGTGAAGGCGATCAGCCTGCACGCGCACAAGATCGACCACGTCGCCCACCTCGGCCCGTCGGCCGCCGCCGGCATCGGCACCCTGCTCGGCCTCGATGTCGAGACCATCTTTCAGGCCGTCGGCCAGGCGCTGCACACGACCACCGCCACGCGCCAGTCGCGCAAGGGCGAGATCAGCACGTGGAAGGCGCACGCCCCGGCGTTCGCCGGCAAGATGGCCGTCGAAGCCGTCGACCGTGCCATGCGCGGGCAGACCAGCCCGACCCCCATCTACGAAGGCGAAGACGGCGTCATCGCGTGGATGCTCGACGGTAAAGATGCGCACTACGAAGTACCTCTTCCGGAGAAGGGTGAGGCCAAGCGCGCGATTCTCGACACGTACACGAAAGAGCACTCGGCCGAGTACCAGGCCCAGGCGTGGATCGACATGGCGCGAAAGCTGCACAACGAGCATCCGGAGGTCACCGCCGACAGCGTGGCGAGCATCGTCATCTACACGAGCCACCACACGCACTACGTGATCGGCTCGGGCGCCAACGACCCGCAGAAGTACGACCCGAAGGCCAGCCGTGAGACGCTCGACCACTCGGTGCCGTTCATCTTCGCCGTCGCCCTGCAAGACGGTGAGTGGAACCACGAGCGCTCGTACGCCCCCGAGCGCGCCGGCCGGCCCGACACCGTGAAGCTCTGGAACAACATCACCACCGAAGAAGACCCCGAGTGGACGCGCCGGTACCACTCCAACGACCCGGCCGAGAAGGCGTTCGGCGGCCGCGTGGAGATCACGCTGACCGACGGAACCCGCATCGTGGACGAGATCGCTGTTGCCGACGCGCATCCGCTCGGTGCCCGGCCGTTCGCTCGTAAGCAGTACATCGAGAAGTTCCGCACGCTCGCCGACGGCGTGCTCGAGCCCGCCGAGATCGAGCGTTTTCTCGAGCTCGTACAGCGCCTGCCCGAGCTCGAGCCGCACGAGCTCGCCGGCCTGACCGTCACCGCGCGACCCGGGCTGTTCACCCCCGAAACCAACCCGAAGGGTCTGTTCTAAATGCTGTATTCCTCTGTGACCGCGGCCGACAAGCGTGCCGCGCTGCGCAAAGCGCTGGCGACCGGCGAACTGCTGCGCTTCCCCGGTGCATTCAACCCGCTGAGCGCCAAGCTCATCGAAGACAAAGGCTTCGAGGGCGTCTACATCTCGGGCGCCGTGCTGGCCGCCGACCTCGGGCTGCCCGACATCGGCCTCACCACGCTCACCGAGGTCGCCGGGCGCTCGCAGCAGATCGCCCGCATGACCAACCTGCCCGCCATCGTCGACGCCGACACCGGGTTCGGCGAGCCGATGAACGTGGCCCGCACCATCCAAACGCTCGAAGACGCAGGCGTCGCCGGCCTGCACATCGAAGACCAGGTGAACCCGAAGCGCTGCGGGCACCTCGACGGTAAGGCCGTGGTCGACGTCACGACGGCGACCAAGCGGCTGCGAGCGGCAGCGGATGCCCGGCGCGACCCCAATCTGCTGATCATGGCCCGCACCGACATTCGTGCGGTCGACGGTCTGCAGGCCGCGATCGACCGGGCGAAGGCCCTGGTCGACGCCGGAGCCGACGCGATCTTTCCCGAAGCGATGCGCGACCTGAGCGAGTTCGAGGCCGTGCGCAAGGCGGTCGACGTGCCGATTCTGGCCAACATGACGGAATTCGGCAAGAGTGAGCTGTTCAGCAACCAGCAGCTGGCCGACGTCGGGGTGAACATCGTGATCTACCCCGTGTCGCTGTTGCGCCTCGCCATGGGTGCGGCCGAGCGCGGGCTCGACACGATCGTCGCTGAAGGTTCACTGAACAGCCAGGTGCAGAACATGCAGACCCGCGCGAGACTGTATGAACTGCTCGACTACGAGGCGTACAACGCTTTCGATACGTCGGTCTTCAACTTCGAGATTCCGAGCGCACGCTAGGCCGTCGGTCGCACGCGTGCTAACCAGCAAATACCTCACGAGGGAGTGAAAATGAGCATCACCGATACACCCACCGAAGAAGTGAAGATCTACAAGGGCCTCGCCGGCGTCGTGGTCGACTACACCGCGGTGTCCAAGGTGAATCCTGAGACGAATTCGCTGCTGTACCGCGGCTACCCGGTGCAAGAGCTGGCGGCGAACTGCTCGTTCGAGCAGGTCGCGTACCTGCTCTGGCACGGCGAACTGCCCGATGCCGAGCAGCTCGAAGCGTTCATCCGGTCGGAGCGCTCGCAGCGCGAACTGGATGCACCGGTCAAACGTGTGATCGACGACCTGCCGCTCACGGCTCACCCCATGGACGTCGTGCGTACCGCCGTCAGCGTGATCGGCGCTCTCGACCCGACGACGGATGACTCGTCGCCCGAGTCGAACCTGGCGAAATCGATCACGTTGCTGGCCAAGCTGCCGGCGATCGTGTCGTACGACCAGCGCCGCCGCCGTGGCCTCGACCTGGTCGAGCCGCGCGACGACCTCGGGTACTCGGCGAACTTTCTGAACATGACGTTCGGCGAGGTGCCGTCGAAGGTCGTGGTCGATGCGTTCGACGTCTCGATGATTCTGTACGCCGAGCACTCGTTCAACGCCTCGACGTTCACCGCGCGGGTGATCACCAGCACGCTGTCAGACCTCTATTCGGCGGTCGTCGGTGCGATCGGGGCGCTCAAAGGCCCCCTGCACGGCGGAGCGAACGAGGCCGTCATGCACATCTTCGACGAGATCGGCACGGCCGACAAAGCCGAAGAGTGGCTCAACCAGGCGCTCGCCGAGAAGCGCAAGATCATGGGCTTCGGTCACCGGGTGTACAAGAACGGCGACTCGCGGGTGCCCACCATGAAGGCGGCGCTCGACACGCTCATCGAGGAGTACAACGCCCCCGAGCTGCTCGAGCTCTACGTGGCGCTCGACGACGCGATGCAGTCGCACAAGGCGATCAAGCCGAACCTCGACTACCCGTCGGGCCCGGCCTACCACCTGATCGGATACGACACTGAGATGTTCACGCCGCTCTTCGTGGCCTCGCGCATCACAGGCTGGACGGCCCACATCATGGAGCAGCTCGCCTCGAACGCGCTCATCCGCCCCCTGAGCGCCTACAACGGCCCCGACGAGCGGCACGTCGCGACCCTGCTCTGACGGGCATCCGCCCCCGTCGCCCCCCGCCCCTGCCCCTTGTGTCGCTTCGCGCGGCCTCGACGTTGCGCAAAAGCACCTAAACCCGACGGTTTGGGTGCTTTTGCGCAAACTGGGCAGAGTGGGGAGGCGGGAGAGGTGGGGTGAATGGATGCCCGGGGGAGCGGATGCCCGGGGGTAGGGGAGGCCCGGGGGAGCGGATGCCCGGGGGTCAGTGGGCGTTGCGGAAGAGCACCTCGGCGTCGCCGTGGGGGTGCTTTTGCGCAACGTCGGTGGAGGACGAGGCGGCGGGGGAGCGTGAGCCGGTGGGCGAGGACGAGCCGGTGGGGGAGCGTGAGCCGGCGGGCGAGGACGAGCCGTCGGTGGAGGACGAGCCGGCCGGGTGGGGCACGGCCGGCTGGGGCACGGTGGGGCGAGGGAGGTTCGCGAGGTAGGCGAGCGCGCCGGGGTAGGGGGCGAGGGAGGCGATGAGGGCGTCGAGCACGTCGGCGGAGGGTGGCCCGGCGATCGCGCGGGCGAGGCGGCGCAGCTGGTCATCCCGCAGGGTGGTGACGGTGCGCAGCTGACCGCGGGTGTCGATGCCGAAGGCGAGCGCCGACCCGAAGACGACCGTGGTGCCGCCGAGCGTGTGGGCGATGATGGTCGCCCAGCCGTTGAAGGTCGAAACGCCTCGTGCGGCGTCTTCATCGACGAGCAGGGCGATGCCGCTTTCGAGCGTCACGCTGCGGTACCCCGTGCCCCCGATGCCGTCGTGGTGTGCGGCAAGCAGGCGCAGCTCGTCGAGGTGCACGAGTTCGGCGGATTCGGGCTCGATTCGAAGCGCCCGCAGGTTCGGAGTTGCGGGTCGCAACGGGGGCCTCGCGGACGGCGGGGGCGGCGTGGGGGGCATCGTTCGAAAACACTAGGGGCTCGGGCCCTGCCGAATGACCGCAATTCAGCTTTGTGCACCACTGGTTCACCCGACCTTCATCTGGGCCAGTGCGTTCGTGCACCCGGCCACGCGGTGTACATGTCTCCTTAAGCCGACGGATGTTCACCGTCAATGTTGCACGATCACAGTACTGACGAAAAATAACCTTTGACCCGACTATGAAGAGGCACCTGTGACGAGCGGCCCGAGCATTGTGTTCACCGAGTTCGCCACACGAACCGATCCGGTTCTGCGCGGCTGGGCCGACTTCAGGGCGCAAGTTCTGGCGGGGGCGCGCACGGCTCTAGGCAGTGCGGATTCCCGCGGGGGCAATACGGATGCCCGCAAAGGCAGTGCGGATGCCCGCGGGGGCAATACGGATTCCCGCGGGGGCAGTGCGGATGCCCGCAGAGGCAGTTCGGATGCCCGCGGTGGCGCCGAACGAAAGCCGGAGTCTGCTGCGCGGCGCACCGAGGTGGGGGCTCCCGGGGCTCGCTCTGGCATCTGGCGACTGGTCGCGTCGAATCACCGCGAGGTCGCCCGCAGCCTCTACCTCTACGAATCGCTGGCGCAGGCGAAAGAGCACGTGAGAGATCTGCAGAACGGCGAGCGAGCGGTGAGTGTTCGACTCGTGAAGGGCCCCACTGCGGGCCAGCACGGCTGGGTTGCGTCGGTGGGCGATGTCGCGATCATGTCGTGCGGCCGGTGGTACAGCGCATCGAGCCTCTGTCGTGAGTCCGCGCAGTATTCGCTCGAAGCTCTGAAATCGGCCCGGCTCGCGGCGACGTCGCGCGCGACCGGATCGACCGGATCGACCGGGTCGGACGGGTCGGGCAGATCGCCGGGTTCGTCGAGTCGCGCGTCGGTGCGCTCGGGGGCGCAGAAGGTGCCGACGTGGTGAAGGCGCGGGCGGTGCTGAAAACGGGCATGGCCGTGCTCGCGATGTCGTTCATCGGTTACGTCGCGGTCAATGCCGCGCCGGCCTTCGGGGAGGGCGGTGCGGGGCGGGTCACAGCCGGCGAAGCGGCGTCAGCGTCGGCGTCGGCTCCGGCGGCGTCGGAGCAAAACGCATCGGCCCCTGCAGCCACCCGGCCCGATCCGACCTCTGCAGTACCCGCGCCTTCGGGCGGCAATTCGGGCCGTGTCGACGCGGCGTGGGCTGCTCAGGTGGCGACGCGCACCGGTATTCCCGTTCGCGCGGTTCTCGGTTACGCAGGAGCGGCGGTGGCGCTCGCTGTCGAGCAACCCTCGTGCCACCTCGGCTGGAACACGCTCGCCGCGCTCGGCGACATCGAGTCCGGGCACGGAGCTCACGCGGGTTCGAGCCTGAACGCTGCGGGAGTCGACACCCCCGGCGTCTTCGGCCCTGCCCTCGACGGCGGCGCCTACGCTCGAGTCGCCGATTCCGACGCCGGGGCGCTCGACGGCAGTTCGAACGGCGACCGGGCCGTCGGGCCGCTGCAGTTCATCCCGTCGACCTGGGCGCGGTGGGGTGCCGACGGAAACGGTGACGGGCGCGACGATCCGCAGCAGATCGACGATGCCGCGCTCGCGGCGGGCCGGTACCTGTGCAGCTACGGCGATCTGTCGTCGGCGCAGGGCTGGCGGGCATCCGTGTTCGCCTACAACCACGTCGACTCGTACGTCAATGCCGTTGCGAACACCGCGAACGCCTACGCGGCTGCCGCGGCAGGATGACCGAGGCGGCAGGATGACCGAGGCGGCAGGATGACCGGGCAGCAGGATGACCGGGGCGGCAGAATGACCGGGGCGGCAGAATGACCGAGCCCGACGACGACCTCGGGCTCATCTCGGGGCGCTACCGGCTGGGCGAGCTGCTCGGCACGGGCGGTTCGGCGTCGGTGTTCGAAGCCGTCGACACTCAGGCCATGGACACGCAGGCCGTCGACACGCAGGCCGTCGACACGCAGGCCGTCGAGACGCAGGCCGTCGAGACGCAGACCGTCGAGACGCAGACCGTCGACTCGCAGGCCGTCGACTCGCAGGCCGTGGACACGCAGGCCGTGGACTCGCAGGCCGTCGACTCGCGGGTGCCGGGTGCGCGGCCTGCCGCGGCGGGTGAAGGAGGCGCCGCGGGGGCGGCCTCGGCGCGTGCCGCACCGACGATCGTTGCGCTGAAGATCTTGCATCCGCATCTGTCGCGCTCAGCCAGCGCGCGCGAGGCGTTTTTCGTCGAAGCGTGGGCGGCGTCAAAGCTTCGGCACCCGAACATCGCCGGGGTGCTCGGCGTCGGTGTACACGATTCGTCGGGGGAGCAGCGCGCCTGGATCGCGATGCAACGTGCCGAGGGAACAAGTCTCGCGGAGTTCGTCGACGCGCACGGCGCCCTCACGGTTTCGCAGGCGCTCGACCTCGCCGACGGCGTGCTGCAGGCGCTGGAAGCGGCACACGCCCTGGGGCTGGTTCATCGCGATATCTCGCCAGCGAACATCATGATCGCCGCAACCGCAACCGCAACCCCGCCTGGCGCCCCACCCCGGCTGCGCTCGGTGCAGGTGGTCGACTTCGGCCTCGCCGATGCGGCGGGCCGGCCCGCGCTCGGCTTCGACATTCTTCGCAGCGCATCGAGCAGCGCGTCGAGCAGCGCATCGAGAAGAACGTCGAGCAGAACGTCGAGGTCGCGCGCCTCGCAAGGCGTTCTCGGCAGCGCCAACTACATGGCGCCCGAGCAGGCCCTCGGGCTCGCCGTCGACGAGCGCGGCGACCTCTACCAGCTCGGCGCGGTGCTCTACTTCGCCGTGACGGGTCAGCCCCCGTTCCTCCGAGACTCCACTTCGGCCGTGATGCGCGCACACGTCACCGCCCCGCCGCCCATCGCATCGGTCAGCCGGCCGGGCATCGACCGCAGGTTCGACCGGATGATCGCGCGGGCCATGCTCAAAGACCCCGCCCTCCGGCCCCAGTCGGCTGCCGCGTTCCGCGCGCAGGTGACCGAACTGGCAGCTGCGCTCGACCGGGGCCATGCAAACGAACGAGTGACCGTTGTTCACCCGGCAGACCGCACGATCGGCACGGTCTCGACCGCGGGCACCGTGCGGATGCCCGCGGTGGCCCCGCCGCACACAGCGCCGCCCACGACCTCGCGGTCGCCGGGCGCGGTGGCTGTCGCGCCGTCGGCCCCCGTCGTGGCGTCGGCTCGGCGCGCGGGCCCAACCACGACCGCGACCACGACCGCGCCACGAACTCGCGCACGCTCGGGCGGGGCGATCTGGCTCGCCGCCATTCTCACGGCGACGGTCATCGCCGTGGTCTGGGTGCTCGGTTCCAACGTGTCGAGTTCTTCGTCGATCGCCGCACCCACGGTCGCTTCAACCGCGTCGCCGGAGTCGTCGTCGCCTGAGCCGTCGCCATCCGGGCCCGGTTCGTCGGCCGCCCCGCAGCCGTCGCCGACCGCGGCAGGCGTGCCGACGGTGACCGCTCCGCCGCCACAGACCGCCCCGCCAGGCCTCGGGCCGGCCCTCGTCGGCGTGCCGCCCGTGTCTTTACTGAGCCTCGCGGATGCCCGGCTCGCCGCTCAGGCACGGGGACTCACGATCGGCGCCGTCACCCCTCAAGACTCCGCCCTGCCCGCCGACACGGTACTCGCCAGTGACCCTGCAGTCGGTACGACGGTGCCGATCGGTTCGGTCGTGAACCTGACAGCCGCATCGGGCAGCAACCTCGTTCCGCCGATCGTCTCCCTCACTCAAGCCGAGGCGATCGACGCCGTGCAGGCAGCAGGACTCGTCGCTGTCGTGACGTTCCTGCCGTCGTCGAGCCGAACGGCGGGAACCGTTTCGAGTACCAGTCCTCGCACCGGCACGCGTGTTGCCCTGGGCTCGTCGGTGACGATCGCGGTCGCTCAGCCACCCGTTCCGGTGCCGACGACGAGCGCCACACCCGGCGCACCGGTGCCCAGCACGAGCCCGACGGCCACGCGGTGACGATGCCACCCGGTCACGACAACCGCCCGGTCACGACAACCACCCGGTCACGACCACCACTCGGGCGACCGCCCCAAACCGCGTCGCTTCATCACGACCACGCAACGTCTGCTTCATACGCGATTGGCCTGCCGTTCATCCGCCGCCCGCACCATCGAGCCTGTGGTGATCAGCCTGCCCGAGGCGTGCCTCGAGGAGGTGCGCTGTGGCTAAGAGACGAACGTTCGAGTCACTGACCGACGTGCACAGCCTGCTCACCGACAAGACCAGCGTGAAAGAACCTGTCGAACGCGTTTTCGCCGAGGAGATCGAGGGCTCTGAGCCGCAACGACCCGACGACTCGCCTGAAACCGATGGCCGCACGACACGAAACCGCCGTGAACCGACGAATTACGGCGGCGACGACCGCCGCTCGCTGGTCTCGACGCCGTCACGCTCGGACTCGGTCTTCAAGTTGGTCTCTTTCACCGCCGGCGCGACGACCGTGGGAATCATGCTCGCTGTCGGGCTCTTCCTCTCACTGCGCGCGAATGATGCGCTGCAGGTCGAGGGCATCAATTTTCTGTTCGAACAGCAGTGGTCGCCAGACACTCACCAGTTCGGAATCGCCGCAGTGATCTTCGGAACGTTCACCATCGCGATCATCGCGATGTTCGTCGGTGTACCACTCGCTGTGGGTACAGCGTTGCTGCTCTCCGAGGTCGTGCGAGGGCCGTTGCGGTCTTTTATGGTGTCGATGGTCGACCTGATGGCCGCCGTTCCGAGCGTCGTTTTCGGGCTGTGGGGGCTTTTCTTTCTGCAGGCCAACGTCATTCCGGTGTCGAAATGGATCTCGACGTACTTCGCCTGGATTCCGGTTTTCGCCGTGCAAGACTCGGCGACCGGCCAGACCCTCACCGAAGCGAGCGCGTTCACGTCGTCGGCCTTCATCGCAGGCATCGTCGTGGGGCTCATGGTCGTGCCCACGCAGACCTCGGTGATGCGCGAGGCCTTCTCGCAGGCTCCCGTCGGCGAGCGCGAGGCGGCTTTCGCGCTCGGCTCGACCCGGTGGGGCATGATCCGAACGGTGGTGCTGCCGTTCGGCCGGGGCGGGATGATCGGGGGCGTGATGCTGGGCCTAGGACGGGCCCTGGGCGAGACCATCGCGGTGTACCTGATCATCTCGCCCATCTTCACCATCAACTGGGAGGTGCTGAAGACGGGCACGAACTCCGTCTCGGCGCTCATCGCCCTGCGCTACGGCGAGGCCACGCAATTCGGCCTCTCCGCCCTGATGGCCGCGGGCCTCGTGCTGTTCTTGATCACCCTGATCGTGAACTTCACGGCCTCGTCGATCGTCGCCCGATCGCGCTCCGGCGCCCAAACGAATTGACCCAGGCAGACGGATGACCGACGTCACCACTTTCGAGCGCCCCGTCGCCGACGACCTCGAGCCGGGCGCCGAGCCCACGGCCGGCCATACGACGGCCGGCCAGACGACGGCCGGTCACGCGACGCCTCCCACGTTCATCCCGAACCCGGCCGACACGCCGATCGGCCCGCGCCGCGGGGTGCGCGAGTCGACACTGGATGAACGGTTCAACATCATCGGGGCTCTGCTGGCAGGCCCGGCCATCGCCACCGTGCTGTTCGGCTGGTTGACCCCGCTGACCGGCCCGGTGGGCTGGGTCGTCATCGCCTATCTCGCCTTCATCGGCATCTACGTTCTGCTCGTGTCGCTGCGCGCCGACCGCGAAGAGGTCAAAGACCGCGTGCTCAGCGTGCTGCTGATCAGTGCCGGGGTGGTTCTGTTCGGCGCTCTCGTGTTCGTGGTGGTGTACACCGTCAGTCGGGGCTTCGAGGCGCTGCTGCACGTCAACTTCTTCACCCAGACCATGCAGCTCGCGGGGCCGCTCGACGGGCTCGACGTCGGCGGAATCTCGCACGCGATCGTGGGCACGCTCATCCAGATCTCCATCGCACTGGTCATCACCGTGCCGCTCGGAATCACGACCGCGGTGTTCTTGAACGAGATCGGCGGGCGTTTCGCCCGATTCGTGCGCACCATCTCTGACGCGATGACCGCGCTGCCGTCGATCGTGGCGGGGCTGTTCATCTATGCCGCGTTCATCCAGCTCGTCACGCATCAACGTTCGGGGTTGGCGGCTGCGCTGGCGATCTCGGTAATGATGCTGCCCATCATGATCCGGGCATCCGATGTGGTGCTGCGGCTGGTGCCGGGCAACCTGCGCGAAGCGTCGTACGCGCTCGGCTCGACGCGCTGGCACACGGTGTGGTCTGTGGTGCTGCCGACGGCTCGCTCGGGCATCGTCACCGCGGTGATTCTGGCGACGGCGCGTGGAATCGGCGAGACCTCGCCCGTTCTGCTCACGTCGGGCATCACCGCCGTGATGAACGTGAATCCGTTCGAGGGGCCGATGATCTCGTTGCCGTTGCAGGTGTTCGACTTCGTGAAGTCGCCCGAGCCGGCCCTTGTCATTCGCGGATTCGGCACCGCCGCCGTGCTCATTCTGCTCGTGCTGCTGTTGTTCGTCGTGGCGCGCATCATCGGCGGCAAGGGGCCCGGGCAGCTCTCCGATGCTCAGCGTCGCCGGGCGGCGCAGCGGTCGATGGATGATCTGCAGCGCATCACGACCAAGAGGTATTCGGTCCCCGCAGTAGTACCCGCTTCGCCCGCCATGACCAGCACACCCGCCAGCACACCGGCCAGCACGCCCCCCACACCGCCGGCCCCGACACCGACACCCACCGAGGAGCCGACACCGTGACGCCGCGCATCCGTTTCATCCGCTTGGTCACTGCCGCCGCGGCACTCATCGTGCTGCTGTTCAGCTCGGCCGGCGGGGTCGCCGTGCAGAGCGCTTCGGCCGACACGTACGTGCCCATCAGCGGCAGTGGCTCCACGTGGTCGCAGAACGCGCTCGACCAGTGGCGAAAGAACGTCGCGGCGAACTACGGCATGACGGTGAACTACTCGGGCACCGGGTCATCTGCCGGGCGACAAGACTTCATCACCGGCGCGGTCGATTTTGCGGTGAGCGAGATTCCGTTTCAGGCGCAGCCCGAAGACGGCTCTGCGCCCGAGGTTCCGTCGACGAAATACGCCTACATGCCGATCGTCGCCGGTGGCACGTCGTTCATGTACAACCTCAAGATCGGTGGCAAGCGGGTCACCAACCTGCGTCTCGACGGCGACGTGATCACCAAGATCTTCACCGGGGCCATCACGAACTGGAACGACCCGGCCATCCAGAAAGACAACCCGGGCCTGGCCATGCCCGACAAGCCCATCGTGCCGGTGCTGCGCAGCGACGGATCGGGTTCGACGGCGCAGTTCACCCTGTGGATGTCGAAGAAGCACTCCGATCTGTGGAACACGTTCTGCACCTCGGTCGGCCGCGCCACTCCGTGCGGGCTCACCTCGCAATACCCCGGGTTCGGCAACGCCAAGCTGCAGAACGGCTCGCTCGGTGTCGCCGGCTACGTCAGCCAGGATTACGGCGAAGGCGCCATCACGTACGTGGAATACTCCTACGCCCTGAAGTCGGGCTTTCCCGTGGCGAAGGTGCTCAACAACGCGGGCTACTACATCGAGCCGACCGCTCCCTCGGTGGCCGTCGCGCTCGTCGGCGCGACGATCAACCCCAACCTCACCCAGGAGCTGAGCGGCGTCTACAACAACACCGACCCGCGAACGTACCCGCTGTCGAGTTACTCGTACATGATCATCCCTACCGAGGTGAAGGGCATCTTCACGGCGGAGAAGGGCAAGACGCTGGGCGCATTCACCAGCTATCTGCTCTGCGAGGGCCAGCAACAGGCGGCGGCTCTCGGGTATTCGCCGTTGCCGCTGAACCTCGTGCAGGCCGCCTCCGACCAGGTCAAACGAATACCGGGAGGCCCGGCGGGCGGTGTAGATCTGGCGAACTGCAACAACCCGGCACTCACGATTCTCAACTCGGCGCCGCAGCCCGCCGCGTGCGACCAACAAGGCCCCAATCAGTGCACGACCGGAACGGCCGGCGCCGTCACAGACACGCCCGTAACCGGGTCGGGGTCTGGCGGCGCGGCGGCGAACGCCCCCGCCGGTTCGGCTGGCGCTGCCGGCTCGGCGGCTGCGGCGGCAAGCGGTGCGGCGGCGGGCGGTGCGGCAGCGGCGAGTTCGGCGGCGGCTGATCCTGCGGCGGCGGCGGCCGCCTCGAACACGGCCGTCTACGACGCGAACGGGGCTGTGGTGACCGGGTCTGCGGCTGTGGGTGCGGCGGTCGCCGTCTCTAGACCGCTGTCGCTCGACGACTCGGCTTTCGGAGCGCAACAGATCGTGATGATCGCGGCGGGCGTGCTTCTGCTGCTGGCCATCGTGCTGCCACCGTTTCTCTCTCGTCGACTTCGACGGCATCGTTAGGGCCGCCACGCTGCTGCCGGATGACCGTTTCGAACCTCTGCGTTCGGCGGTCATCCGGCTTGCCCTTCGCCCCTCAGAACGCGGGTGGGTCTGCTCTGAGGCGCCTACCCCAGCACGCAATCTCTGAAGCCGGACTCGTTCGTGATTCGTTCATCTGAGCGACACGAACCGACCCTACTTTGATGCCGTTCCCCTATGAAACCGCTGATTTTCAGCTTGGAGTCTGCCCGTGTTCTCTTCGCCTCGTCACAGACTGAGGAAGCGCCGCACCGTCGCGAAGTCCGCGATGGTGGGCGTGGTCGTCGGCCTGGCCGTCGGGGCTATCGTCGCGTTCAGCGGCATCGCCGTGACGCCGCAGACCGCGCGGGCCGATGCCTCCTCTGCCGTCACCGTGACGGCGGCATCGCAAGACACCGACCTCGCGACTGCACCGTTTCCGAAACTCTCGGTGACCGTATCGCAGACGCGCGACCTCACCTCGCAGGGCATCCAGGTCTCGTGGACCGGCGCCGCGAAGTCGGAGGTGCCGAGCGGCCAGACCGGCGGCACGAACTTCTTTCAGATCGCGCAGTGCTGGGGAGCCGACAACGACACCCAGCCCGACCGCACGAAGTGCCAGTACGGCGCGTTCGGCACCCCCGGTGATTCGCGCGATTCGTTGTTCTCAGATGCCAGCCCGGCCACCGAAGATGTGACGTACACGGCACCCTCGACGGGCCCGTTCAACCCAGCCTACAGCGCTATTCCGTTCGTGTCTGCCACGGGCGTCACGGTGAGTTCCATCAAAGACGGTGTCAAAGACGACACGGTGAACGTGAACAGCAACCAGTTCTTCACGCAGCAGACCACCAACGAGATTTCGTGGGCCGGTTCGGGCACCGACGGCACCGGCTCGGCGAAATTCGAAGTGCAGACCGCGGCGCAGTCGCCTGGGCTGGGCTGTGGAGCCCGCGTGGCCGCCGCCGATGGCGCAGCGGTCGGAACGTCGTGCTGGCTGGTGATCATTCCCCGCGGCACAGCCGACGCCGGTGGCAATAACGTCACCGGTTCCGGGCTCTTCTACGATGCGTGGAAGCACCGCGTCGCCGTGAAGCTGTCGTTCAAACCGCTCGGTGTCAGCTGCACGATCGGTGCGGCCGAGCGTCAGCTCTCGGGCAGTGAGCTGATCGCGGGCGCGGTCGCCTCCTGGCAACCCGCGCTCTGCGGGGCGGCGGGCGGTTCGGCGTACACCATACTCTCGGGCAGCGAATCCGATGCGGCTCTCGCCGCGAACGGCACCGAGGTGCAGCCCCTGGCGTTGACGTCGCGCGCCCTGTCGATCGCCGACGTGCCCGACGAGCTCGAATACGCTCCGGTGGCATTGACCGGGGTGTCGATCGGGTTCGCCATCGACCGTGAGCCGAGCGCGTTCGGCGACGTTCCGGCCAGTGCCGAAGACAGTGCCCGGCTGCCGTTCACGTCGCTGAACCTGACCCCGCGCCTGGTGGCGAAGCTGCTCACGAACTCGTATCTCGACTCGTTGCCGACCGGTGCCGACAAGTCGGAGCTGAACTACAAAAGCCCGACCGACCCTGGCAAGAACGCCAGAAACCTGACGCTCGACCCCGACTTTCTCGCTGTCAACGATAAGGAATGGCAGTACCAGAACATCACCTCACCGTCGCTCGCCGACCTGCTCGAGCCGCAGGGGCGCTCTGACGCGGCGTATGCACTGTGGAGCTATGTGCTCTCCGATGCCGATGCCGTGAAGTTCTTGCAGGGTCAGGCCGACCCGTGGGGAATGATCGTCAACCCGTGGAGCTCGACGGACGCCACGGTGAACCCCAGCAAGACCGGCCTGACCCTGCCGCGCGACAACTTTCCCAAGGCCGATCCGGTAGAGCAGCCGAAAGACCCGGCCGGCCCGGCCGCCGTGAACCTCGTGACGTGGCGCCCGTACACGAACGATTTCGATACCAGCGGATATCTGATTCTGCGCGGCGACGGCCAGATTCTCGGCGCCTGGGACGGCCTGGCCGCCACACCGAAATACACGAAGGCGGCGCGGGCGCTGGCCGGCCTGCAGCGCGTGGTCGGCGTGACCGACACCGCGTCTGCTGCAAAGTATCAGGTGTTCTCGGCCTCACTGCAGAACGCGGCCGGAAAGTTCGTCGCCCCCACCACCGCCAGTCTCACCGCGGCAGCGAGCGCGATGACCGTCGATCAGAGCCAGACGCAGGTCTCAGAGATGGATTCCACCTCGGCCCAGGCGAAGGCGGCCGCAGGCGCGTATCCGCTGGCCATGCCGGTCTACGCGGCCGTGAACCCGGCCATGAGCGACGCGTCTCTGCGGGCCGACTATGCCGCGTTCATCCGCTACGCCGCTGATGCCGGGCAAGAACCGGGTACGGGTCTGGGTCAGCTGCCCGACGGGTATGCGCCGATTCCCGAATCCTGGAAGAACCAGGCGCTCGCCGCCGCCGGCGTGATCGAGGCCGGCCCGCAACCCACGCCGACTCCGACGCCCTCCAGCTCATCGGTGAGTGCCCCCGCCGCTGCAGCGCCGAGTTCCGTCACGACGTACAACCCGCCCCCCTATAGCGTGCCGCAGAGCGCCGCGCAGCAGGCCCCGGCCGCCGCCGCGGCGGCTGTCGCGACGCCGGCCGATCCGAGCGCCAGCGGTGCCGCCGCTGCGCCGCCGCTGGGCGAGCCGACCCCTGCCGACAACACGAGTGCTGCCATTTCGGCTGCCGTGCCCGCGAGCATTTTCGCCGGGCTCGGTGCCGCATTCGCCGTGCCGTTCGTCGGTCGCTTCAGAAGGCGATTCTGATGCCCACATTCTTGGCCCGAGCAACAACGGCAGATCTCTGCCGGCGCTGCCCCAAGTCGATGCGTTCGCACTCGCGGATGGTCGGTCACCCTCCCGAAAGGAATTCACCACAGTGAAGATCAAGAAGATTGCCGCCATCGGCGCGGCAATTGGCGTCGTCGTCGCCGGTATTGCCTTCGCGGCACCGGCCAACGCTGAGCCCGTCTCGAACAGCTATGTTCTCGTCGGTTCAGACACCCTGCAGGATTCGGTCAACGCACTGACCAATGGCACCTCGGTCGGTGGCGCGTCGCTGCGCGTGACCGCCGGCGGCGCCAGCGTCGGTTCGTTCGACGCGTTCGGCAGCTCCTCCATCCAGACCAAGCCGGGCGGGCCGTACTTCGGTCGCCCGTCGGGTTCGGGCGCCGGTGTGACTGCCTTACGGGCATCCATCAACGGTTCACCGACCACGTACTCGGGCAACGCTGCGGTTCCCGCAAAGGTGATCGGCGGCCAGGTCGACATCGCTCGCTCGTCGAGCGGCCCCGGCGCGAACGCGAACTCAGCGGGCAAGCTGGTGTACGTTCCCTACGCTCGTGACGCTGTCGCATACGCCTACAACGGCTCGAGTGCCGACCTCGGTGCGCTGAGCAAGGCGCAGCTGAAGCAGATCTACGAATCCAACACTCCCGTCACGATCGGTGGCACCGTTGTGCACCCGGTCATTCCGCAGGGGTCGTCGGGTACGCGCTCGTTCTTCCTCTCGTCGATCGGTGTCACCACCCTCGGCAGCACGGTCAACGATGTGAACAACACCACCCCCGAGAACGACGCTTCGGTGCTCCCCGCCGACTCGATCATCCCGTTCTCGGCCGCCAGCTGGATCGCTCAGTCGAACGGCGTCACCGGCATCAGCACCATCGGCTCGACCGGCGTGAAGCTCGGTAGCCCCGACGGCGTCGCTCCCTTCACCGGCACCACCACCCTCGCCGCCAACTCGGCGTTCTACGGCAGCAGCTACGGTCGCGACACCTACCTGGTGGTCGAGTTCGCCCGTGTCGACTCCTCGAGCGCGACCTACGACAAGAAGCTCGCCGACCTGGTCGACTCGACCAAGGCACAGAGCCTGACCAACTTCGGCACCTTCTCGAGCACCTCGGGCGCCGTCAAGGCCAAGTTCGGCTTTCTCGCTCCTTCGAGCACCGCGCCGATCCGCGCGTACGCCACCATCTAACCCCCAACCCTCGATTCACATCTGAAAGGCACTAAGAAGACATGTTGAAATCAGCAGCCATTCGCGTGGCAGCAGTGGGCGTCGTCGCCGCTGCACTCATCGCAGGCACCTCATCCCTCGCCCAGGCGGCGACCCCGGTGGATCCTACCGTCGGTTCGGCCGGCCCGGTCTACGTCGGTGACGCAAACGACGGTTCGCGCATCGCAGACGGTGCAACTCTCGACTTCGACTACGCGGTCATCGCGCTCGCCGACCCGAGCGACCTGAGCGCCGTCTACACCGGCTCGGCCGACGCGACTTCGGTGGAGACCTTCATCTCGCCGCGCGGCTCCGAGTCGAACCCGGCTGCTTGGACCGCCTGGTCGACAAGCGGATTCCTCACCGGTACGCAGAACGTTCAGTACCCCACCATCACGCCTGGTTCGCAGATCAACGGCAACCAGAACGCGGTTCGTGCCGGCGGCAATTGGAGCATCGGGTTCGCGTTCCTGAAAGACAACAACCTGCACGTCGCCGGCGGTGGCGTCTACTTCACCAACATCACGGTCGCCGCAGGTGGCGACTACCAGTTCGCCACCCCCACGACGGTGACGCCGCCGCCCCCCGCGAGCGGTTCGTTCGATCAGAACCTCTCGGCCACGACGATCGACGCTCAAGACGGAACGCTGAACCTGGTTGCTCCGGCCAACGCGACGACCACGCTGGGCACCGCGACCCTGGTGAACAACCTGTCGACCTCGACGGGTAACATCGGCAAGTTCACAGTGCAAGACGGCCGTGTCGTCACGCACAAGGGCTGGGATCTCACCACCTCGGTGACCGACTTCACCAACTCGGCAGACAACACCAAGACCATCGACAAGAAGAACCTCGGCGTCGCAGCTGTCGCTGCCGCCGGAACCACTCTTCCAGCCGGTGTGACCCTGGCTGCCGCGCAGGTTGCCGGATCAGCCGTCAACCCGGCGCCGTTCGCCAGCGCCGCAGCCGGAACCGCGATTGCATCGACTGACCTGGATGCCGCTCTGACGCTCGTCGCGCCGGCGAACACCCCGGCCGGAACCTACACCGCGAAGCTCACCGTCACGCTGGCTTCGAAGTAGTAGCCCGCCGCACCGCATGAAACGGGGGGAGGGGTCGCTCAGGCGGCTCCTCCTTCTTTTCTTTCTTCGCGCGAATTCCGAATCGACCGAGCGCAACTCACTACCTCTCGTTCACCCCCTAGCCAGCTTCCCGACCGACTACCGCCAACTGAGTTTGGATAAATGTACTGTGCCCGATCTCGCAGCTCTCTTCCCCCGGTTCAAGCGACTCGTCGCTCTTGTTCTCGCGGTGGCCTTCGTCAGTCTTCTGATGGTGTCGCTGCAAGCAGCAGGCAGCGCACACGCCGATGACACCGCCGGTATCTCGGGTGCCCCCTCGAACGGTACGGGCACCGACGCACGATCGCGGTTCAGTTACCAGCTCGCCCCGGGCCAGCACATTGACGATGCCTACCAGGTGAAGAACACGGGCACAGTGCCGCAGACCATGAAGGTCTTCGCTACCGACGCGTACAACACCGATGACGGTTCGTACGGACTGCTCGACACCGACGCCACGCCAACCGATGCGGGCAACTGGATCACCTTCGCCGGCGGCGCGAAGCAGCTGTCGATTCCTCTTGACCCCGGTGCCTCGCAGATCGTTCCCTTCAGCCTCGATGTGCCGGCGGATGCCTCGCCCGGCGACCACGCGGCCGGAATCGTGATCTCGGTGCTCACCCCCGATGGTCAGGTGCTCGTCGATCGGCGCGTCGCCACCCGCCTGTACGCCCGGGTCGAGGGAGCCCTGCAGGCTGCGCTCACCATCAGCAGCATCTCCGCCTCGTACGACTCGCAGTTCAATCCGTTCGACGGCGCAGCCACGGTGACGTACACGATCCGCAACAACGGCAACGTCGCCCTCAGCGCCAACACCGTGGTGGGGGTGAACACGTACTTCGGAATCGGGGCCGCGGGTCAGGTGCGCGGAGAGGTCGCCGAGATGCTGCCCGGAAGCACACGAACGGTGTCGGTCACCGTGCCCGGCGTCGCGCAGCTCGGGTACCTGAATCCGTACATCAGTCTCGCGCCGACCGTCGATCCAGATGCCCTGAACCCGGGTCAGCTCACGACCGTCAACCGCGACACCATTCTGATCGCGATGCCCTGGTGGCTGGTGATCATTCTCGTCATCGCCGCAATCGTCTTTCTCATTACGCGCATCCGTCGTCGTCGCGACGAGAAGAACGCGCTCGCCTGGGCCGCGTACACCGAGGCCGAGGCGCGCCGTAAAGCGGCCGAAGACCTGGTCGGTTCGGGCGCCGCGTCGGGCGATTCGCCCGGCCGGACCCGGTAGCGCGGTGAAATCGCGAAAATCCGCGATCGCGGCCCGGGTCGCGGCGACGCTGCTGCTCTGCGGCGTGGCGACCACCGTGATGGGCGCGAGCTCGGCGCTCGCCGAGGGCGGCAGCGGCGGAATCGGCATCACAGTTTCGGTGACGGCGCCGCCCGGCGGAGCATCCACCGCGCCCATCGGAAGCGCGCAGCTCGGGTCGAGCGGGTCAGCAGCAGGCGGTTCGGGAGCGGGCTCCGGGTCTGGATCCGGTTCGGGTTCGGGTTCGGCAGTAGTCGGATCTGGTTCGACGGTCGTCACGCCCACCTCGCCCAACGCGCCAGATGCGGCCGCCGACGAATTCGACCTCGGCGGCATACTCTTTCTCAGCGGTGTCTCCTCGGACTACGGCTGGAGCATCAACCCGCTGTCCGGCGATACGAGCGAGCACTTCACCGTGCACAACGTGTCGCAAGAGACCATCGACCTCACCGCGAACTTCACCATCGTCGGCCCGTTCGGCAATGAGATCGCTCACGTCGATGCCGTGCCGATCAAAGCGCTGAAGCCCGACGAATCGCGCGTCATCGAGGCGAAGCTCTCGGGCGTGGGCCAGTGGGCGTTCATCACCGCACATGCGACCCTTGTTCCGCCACCGTCGGTCGCCGGCACCCCGCTCACTCCGGTGACCCGGGACGGATTTCTGTTCGTGCTGCCCTGGTTCATCGTGGTTCTGCTCATTCTCGGCGTCGGAGCATACTCCGTCGTAAGGCTCGTGCGCGGGGCGGAACTCACCGCTCTCGGCGCGCCGCCCGCCGGTGTGGGTGCGGGTGCTGGCGCGGGTGCGGGTGCCGGCGAGCCGGGTGCACTGGCCGGGGGAGCCGCGTGACCGACACGCTCGAGCGCCCGTCGGGCGAAGCGTCAGAAACAGCCGAGGGCGAGCCGACCGCCGCCGGGCATCCGGATGCCCGGCCACCGAAACCGCCGAAAATACCCCGGCCGCCCAAACCGCCCCGCCGGCCTCCCGCATCGGCGATGCCGGTGGAGCCGCTCGGCCCGATCCAGACCGTTCTGCGCGGCGTGCTGCTGCTCGTGGCGGCAATGCTCTTCGCTTTCGCGGCGAACCTCACGATTCTGAGCCACGTGCAGCACTTCGTCGCCCAGCAGCAGCAGCTGAACGAGCTGCGCGTCGAAGCCGCCGCGGGCACTCTGCCGGTCAGCGAAGCGACCTTCGACGAGAAGCTGGTGCCCGATGGTGCGCCGGTGGGGTTCATAGACATTCCCTCGATCAATGTGCACGAGGTGATCTCCGAAGGCACGTCGGGTGATGTGCTGAAAAGCGGGCCCGGGCATCGGCGCGACTCGGTGCTGCCCGGGCAGGCCGGCATCAGCACGGTCATGGGCCGGGCGGCAGCGTTCGGGGGGCCGTTCTCACGCATTCAAGAACTCGCACCGGGCGACACGTTCACGGTGGTCACCGGTCAGGGTACCCAGCGGTTCGCGGTGATCGGCGTGCGATACTCCGGTGACCCCGTTCCCACCTTCAGAGGCGGAACCAGCAGGCTCACACTCATCACCGCCCGCGGTCTCGCCTATGTTCCCACCGCCGTGGCCTATGTCGATGCCGAGCTCACCAGCCAGGTGCAACCGGCCGGCGCGCGGCAGACGACATTTCTCGCACTGCCGGCACGCGACACCACGATGGCGACCGATACCTCGACGCTGTGGGCGCTCGTGTTCGCGTTGCAGTTCTTGCTCGCGGTCGAAATCGGGGCAGTGTGGGCGTTCCGGCGCATCGGGGCCCAGAAGACGTGGGTCGTGTTCGCCCCGCTGTCGATTCTCGCTGCTCTGTATGTGTCCAACCAGATGATCCTGCTCCTGCCGAATCTGCTCTGAGCGAGCAGCGAATCCACGTGAAGAAAGCCTCATGACCTCACCAGAACCCGACGATGAGCTGACCGCGGTTCTGCCCCCGCTGTCGCGCCGTGACCAGCGGGCGGCACGGCCCCCGAAGCCCCCCAAGCCGCCCAAACCGCCGCAGGCCCCGAAGCCGCCGAAGGCTGCCAAGCCCCCGAAATCGTACTCGTTCGGGTTGCCGACGATCGCCGAGCGCGCGTCAGAGGTCAATGGTGCGCCGGCGCAGAGCCCGCCCTCGTGGTCGTCGATCGCCCCCGCGATCATCGCGGGTCAGCCGCTCGAGCCTCAGCCGCTCGCGAGTCTCGAGGCACGCAACATCTCCGCGTGGTTCGGCGATCACCAGGTGCTCGACCGGGTCTCGCTGAGCATGCCTGCCGGGGTGATCACCTCGCTGATCGGGCCGTCAGGGTGCGGCAAGTCGACCTTCTTGCGCATTCTGAACCGGATGCACGAGCTGGTGCCCTCGGCCAGCCTCGCCGGTGAGGTGCTTATCGACGATCAGGATATCTACAGCGCCGACCGCAAGCTGGTCGATGCTCGAAAGAGCATCGGAATGGTGTTTCAGAAGCCGAACCCGTTCCCGGCGATGTCGATCTACGACAACGTGGTGTCGGGGCTCAAGCTCACCGGCACGCGGGCGAGCAAAGACCACCGCGACTACCTCGTGGAGAGCTGCCTCACCAAGGCCGGGCTCTGGAAAGAGGTGCGCGACAGACTCCGCTCACCCGGCGGCGGCCTTTCGGGCGGTCAACAGCAGCGCCTCTGCATCGCGCGTTCGCTCGCCGTGAAACCGCGCGTTCTGCTCATGGACGAACCGTGCTCGGCGCTCGACCCCACCTCGACGCGCGTGATCGAAGAGACCATGCTCGAGCTGGTCAACGACGTGACGATCGTGATCGTGACGCACAACATGCAGCAGGCCCAGCGAGTCTCTACCCAGTGCGCTTTCTTTCTTGCCACGCAGGGCAAGCCCGGCGGCATCGTCGAATACGGCGAAACGGAGGCCATGTTCTCGGAGCCGCTCGACCCCCGCACTTACGACTACGTCAACGGCGTCTTCGGCTGACCTGCGTGCCGCTCGACCTCCGCGAGCCCAGCGACGGGTTAGACGTCGCTGAGCTCGGCGGAGACGTTCGCCGGAACGGCCCCGTCGCCGGTAGCAGCAGCCGGCTCCACCGTCGTGATGGCGGCAGTGTCGGTGTGCATGTACTTGCCGCCCGCGAAGAACGACGCGATAGCACCGAACACCGAGAGCACGGCAGCCACTGTGAACACGATGATGAGCCCCGAATGGAACGGGTCGCTGATCAGCTGCGGAAAGAACTCCTGGCCGGTCAGGGCGCCCGCGTTAGCAGGCGACAGGGAGTTCAGCACGCCGATGGGGCCGAGAATCGACTCGATGGGGTTGTAGCCGAGAAAGGCAGCGAACAGGCTGCCGACCGGTGGGGTGGCCGCAACCTGGTTGGCGACGTCTGTCGCGACTCCGTGTGCGGTCAGCCCGCTGAACATGGCGTTCGGCAGAGTGGCAGCGAGACCCGCGATCATGAGCGAGAAGAAGATACCGATCGAGAGCGAGTTTCCGGCGTTCTGGAACGTTCCTGTCATACCGGATGCCGCACCGCGCTGATTCGCCGGCACACTGTTCATGATGGCCGTGCGGTTGGGGGCCGCGAACATGCCAGAGCCGATTCCGTTCAAGAACGTCAGCACCGCGAAGATGCCGTAGTTGAAGTTGACGGGAATCAGCAGCAGCGCCACGAAGGTCGCCGCGACCAGCAGGAGGCCGCCGACGGCGAAGGTGCGCGCGCCGAACTTGTCGCTCAGTGTGCCTGAGATGGGCCCTGAAACAAGGAAGCCGATGGTGAGCGGCAGCAGGTAGATGCCGGCCCAGAGGGGGGTGTCTTCGTACGAGAACCCGTGCAGTGGCAGCCAGATGCCTTGCAGCCAGATGATGAGCATGAACTGCAGCCCACCACGGCTGATCGAGGCCATCAGGCCGGCGACGTTACCCCAGGCGAATGCCTTGATGGCGAACAGGCGCACGTTGAAGAGCGGATCTTTGTGGTGAAGTTCGACGAATACGAAGACAACGAGCAGAGCGATTCCGCCGATGATCGAGCCATACACCCAGGGGTTGGTCCACCCCATCGATTCGGTGCCGTAGGGCTGGATTCCGTAAGTGATGCCGGTCAGCAGCGTGACCAGGCCGACGGCGAACAGCACGTTGCCGGGAATGTCGACCTTACCTGGGTTGCGCTGGCCGACCTCGTGAAGCGATTTGATCGACCAGATGGCGCCGAGAATTCCGAACGGCACCGTCACCGCGAAGATGAGGTGCCAGTCGATGCTGGCGAGTACTCCGCCGATCAGCAGGCCGAGGAACGACCCGGCGATGGCCGCAATCTGGTTGATGCCGATGGCCATGCCGCGCTTGTTCGACGGAAAGGCGTCGGTCAGAATCGCCGTGGAGTTGGCGAAGATCATCGCCCCGCCGACGGCCTGCACGACTCGCCAGCCGATCAGCCACAAGGCACCTTGACCTGAGAGGAACGGGTCGAAGACCAGCGCGATTGCGGCGATCGCGAAGATGATGAAGCCCATGTTGTAGATCTTCACGCGGCCGTAGATGTCGCCGAGCCGGCCGAACGTCATCGTCAGAACGGCGGTGACGAGAATGAAGCCCATGAGCATCCACAGCAGGTAACTCACGTTGCCGGGTTCGAGCGGGTTCAGCTGAATGCCCTTGAAGATGGCGGGCAGCGAAATCAGCACGATGGAACTGTTGATGGTCACCATGAGCATGCCCAGGGTGGTGTTACTCAGTGCCACCCATTTGTACCTGGGGTGGTCTTTGCTGAACATCAGCGTTCGTTCTCGGATAGCTTTCTCGGCCACGATTCCTCCGTTACAGGGACTCGCCGTTGAGCTCCGGAAAATACTTGTTGTGCAGCAACTATATCTCAGCCGAACGCGCCGCGATAGCGCGCAGCCGGATGCCGGTCGTTCAGCCGAGAGTCTCCGAACAATTTGGCGCGAAGCGTTCCGGGCTGGTACTCGGTCTGCGCCAGGCCGCGCTCGCGCAATACGGGCATCACGAGCTCGGCAAATTCTTCGTACGAACCCGGAAGCCGCCAATTGTTCACGTTGATGCCGTCGACGCCTGCCGCCTGCCATTTCTCGAGCTCGTCGGCGATGGATTCAGGGGTGCCGACGACGCGCGCCCGCTGGGCGACGATCTGGCCGAGGTCGGCCACGGTCGGCTCACGATCGGTGACGCTGCGCCGCAGCCAGTCGAGCATGCCCTGGCGCTCGTTCGTGGCGATCGAGGCGAGCGGAGTCTCGGGCGGGTATGGCGAACCGTCGGGTCGCGTTCCGAAGTTCATGTGCGCGAGATAGCCGTCGACGCTGGCATACGAGTCGATGTCTGCCTCGCGTGCACGGGCCTCTTCTTCGGTGCGGCCGACGATGAACGACAGCCCCTGAAAGAAGAGAATGTCGCCCGGCTCGCGCCCCGCGGCCACTGCCAGTGCGCGCGTCTGGGCGATGCCCTCTGCCGCGATCTCGGGCGTCGGTGCGGCGATGAACACGGCTTCGGCATTTGCGGCGGCGAACGCCTTTCCGGCCCCAGAGGCGCCTGCCTGAAAAAGCACCGGCGTGCGCTGCGGCGACGGCGAAGAGAGGTGCGGCCCCTCGACGGCGTAGCGCGCTCCGCGGTGATCGATCTTGTGAATCTTCGACGAATTGGCGAACACCCCCGTTTCACGGTCGCGCACGAGGGCGCCCTCATCCCACGACCCCTCCCACAGCTTGTAGGTCACGTCGACGTACTCCTCGGCCCAGGCGTACCGCTCGTCGTGCTCGGCGAGCCGGTCGAAGCCGAAGTTGCGCGCCGCGTTCTCAGACGAGCTGGTGACGATGTTCCAGGCAATGCGCCCCTTCGAGATGTGGTCGAGGGTCGACACGCGCCGAGCGAAGGTGAACGGATGCTCCTGCAGAATGCTGCTCGTGAACGCCAGCCCGAGGTGCTCGGTGTGCACGGCCAGTGCCGAGAGCAGCACCGACGGATCGTTGCTCGGCAGCTGCAGACCCTCCCGCGCGTTCACGTCGTAGGCGCTTCCGGCAGCGCCGTAGAGCCCCACCACGTCGGCGAAGAACACCGCGTCGAACTTGGCGGCCTCAAGTGTCGTGACCAGATCGATCCACACCTCGACGTCGTTGAAGTCGGCCTGCCGGGCATCCGCATGCCGCCACTGCCCATGCTGAATGTGCGACCCGGTGTTCATCACGAAGGCATTGAAGTGCAGTGGCTTACTCACCCTGCCATTCTGCGCCCCGGCGGCCCGCCTATGGCTTCGCCTTCAGAATGCCCGGCACGGCTGAATCTGACTCCATCCACTCTGCGAGATCCCGATCGATCATTCGGGCGAGTCGTAGACACTGCGCGTGCGCTTGTGAGGACGAAATGCGTCCTCCCGCCCGCTGTTGCTGGCCGGGTAGCGGAAAACCGTTGACGAGCGGCTCGTGGTGCGCGGCACGGTTCCTCGTGGCGTGAACGACAGCGACGACGCCAAGGGTCCACGAGCGTGTGAACTGGTCGCCTGATTGGCGTGCTTCGTGTCGTCCGCCGGGAAAAGCGAGAGCGAGGGCGGTGCGCCAAAGCCCCTCGTAATTCACGCTGTAGCGCATCGGCAGGCGCCCGATGTAGCCGCCGGACTCAAGCAGATTGCGCCAGAAGCCGAACATCAGTTGCGACACAAGGTGGCCTGACGTGCGTTTTGTCGGAACCAGCCGATCCCACGCCTGCCCGAGGGCCTGGCGAGAGCGATTGTCGAGGCCGATTTCGCTTTCGTACCAATTCGGCCCGTGCAGCGCGACAAGTTGCGCATTCATCGTGTTGCGCAGGGCGACCTCGAGAATTGCAACGTCTCGTAGCAACGCGGCAGAGAGATTTCTGTCCCAAACGTATAACGCGCGTGCATGTTCGATGTCACCACCGGCTGCTGACACATATGTCGAAAGTCGAATCGGGGTTATCGCTCGGTCGAGTGCTCGCATCTGAGCGAAGGTCCCGACCGCGCGCGAATGCATCAGTTGAGCATTCCGTAGTAAGCTTCACGTGTAGTCCCCGGATCCGCCTCTCTGGACTTGAGCCATGATGCGGCCGGGGTTTTCTTTTTGTTCATAAGTCAATAATACCTCATGTTCAGCGCACGATGTCGTACTCGGCGGGGTCGAAGTGGTGCAGGGCGCGCTTGAAGGCGGCGGCGCGGTGCGGCCAGAGGGTGGTGTTGCGTCCACCCTCGTCGAGGTAGTAGCTCGTGCATCCGCCGGTCGACCAGACCGACCTGCGCAGCGATGACTGAACCCTGCGGTTATAGCTGGCCTGGGCATCCGGAGTCGGCTCGAGGGAGCGGGCGCCGAGCTCGGTCATGCCGTTCAGTGCCATCAGCACGTAGTCGATCTGGGCCTCGATCATGTAGACGATGCTGTTGTGTCCGAGCACAGTGTTCGGGCCGACGAGCAGAAACAGGTTGGGAAAGTCGGCGACCGTCGTGCCGCGCAGCGCGTTCATGTGCGGCTCCCACTTCTCGGCGAGCGTCTCGCCGTACCGCCCGACGATGTGCGCGGCTACGGGCGGATGCGTCGCGTTGAAGCCCGTCGCCGCGATGAGTACGTCGAAGGTGCGGCGCACGCCGTCGGCCGTCACCACGTCATTGCCCTCCACTCGCGTGATGGCCGATGTGGCAAGGTCGACGTTCGGCTGAGTGAGCGCGCGGTAGTAGTCGGAAGAGATCAGAATGCGCTTGCACCCAATGCGAAAGTCGGGCGTCAACGCGGCCCGAAGGTCGGGGTCGGCGACCTGCGAAGCCAGAAACCGCGCCGCGAACGCCTGAAACGCAGCCCCGACCGCTCGACTGCGAAAGCCGGCGAACCGGGTCTCCGCCTGCGCGAAGACCAGGCGTCGAGACGCACTCTGCAGCGCGGGGATACGCCGAAAGACCCGGCGCCGCAGCGCCGACGTGTGGTGGTCGTTGCGCGGCACGATCCACGGGGCCGACCGCTGAAAGACCGTGACGTTACCGGCGACCTTCTGCAGTTCGGGCACGAACTGAATGGCCGACGCGCCGGTGCCGATGACGCCGATGCGTTTCGTGCGCAGGTCGAGGAGGTGATTCCAGTGCGCGGAGTGGAAGGCCGGCCCGCGAAACGTGTGCAGCCCCGGGATGCTCGGCCACACCGGGTCAATGAGCGGCCCCGCGCCCGAAACGAGCACGTCGGCGGTGAACGTCTGCTTGCTCGTCTGCACTCGCCAGACCCGCTCGGCCTCGATCCACTCGGCGCGCTCGAGTTCGTTGCCGAACAGAATGCGGTCGTAGAGCTCGTACGCCGTCGCGACTCGGCGCAGGTAGTCGAGAATCTCGGGCTGCCGGCCGTAGCTGTGCTCCCAGTCGGGGTTCGGGGCGAACGAGAACGAATAGAGGTCGCTGCGAATGTCGCACGCCGCGCCCGGATAGGTGTTGTCGCGCCAGGTGCCGCCCACGTCGGCGGCGCGTTCGACGACCAAGAAGTCGTCGATGCCGTGCCGCACCAGCTGGCAGGCCATTCCCACCCCGGCGAAACCCGCCCCGATGATGGCGACGCGCACGTGTCTGGTCATGGCGCGCCTCCCTTCACCGCTGTGATGCCCTCAGTGTGCGGCGCGCAAACGTACGGCACAACCCCCCTTGCGGCTTACTTTCGGCAAAGAAAGCGCCCGTGAAACGCACGCGGGCCGGTCTCCGGTGAGAAGCTAGACGCATGACCGTGCTCGACTGGGATTTTTATGGCTTTCAGAACGAACTGACAACCCGCGAGAACGAATCGATCGACGAGATCCGCGCCTTCTTCGAAACCGAAGTGCGCCCGATCGCGACCGACTACTGGGCACGCGCCGAGTTTCCACACCAGCTGATACCCGGCATCGCCGGCCTCGGCCTGTTCGGACCCGAATGGCCGGAGACCCGCCGCTTCGAGTCGAGCGCCGTCTACCAGGGCTGGTGCGCGCTCGAGATGGCTCGGGTCGACTCCTCGCTGTGCGGATTCGCCGCCGTGCAGAGCGGGCTCGCCATGGGCTCGATCGGCGTCGGCGGCTCTCCCGCCCAGCGGGCCGAGTGGATGCCCGGCATGGCTTCTGGCGACATCATCGGCTCCTTCGGGCTCACCGAGCCGCTCTCGGGCTCCGACTCGGCGCGCGGGCTCCGCACCACGGCGACCCGCACCGGCGACACCTGGGTGCTGAACGGCTCGAAGCGCTGGATCGGCAACGCCACCTTCGCCGACATCGTCATCGTCTGGGCGCGCGACACCGCCGACGGGCAGGTCAAGGGCTTCATCGTGCCCACGTCCACCCCCGGATTCAGCGCCACCAAGATCGAGGGCAAGCTGAGCTTTCGGTTGATCCAGAACGCCGACATCGAGTTGGTCGATGTGCGGCTCGGTGACGAGTATCGGCTGCCGGGCATCCACTCGTTCGCCGATACGGCCATCGTGCTGCGCATGACGCGCGCGGGGGTCGGCTGGATGGCGGTGGGCAATGCCATCGCGGCGTACGAAGCTGCGGTGGCCTACACGAAAGAGCGGCAGCAGTTCGGCAAGCCGATCGGTGCCCATCAGCTCGTGCAAGACCTCTTGGTGAAGTGCCTCGGCAACATCACAGCCTGCGTGGCGATGTGTGTGCAGGTCAGCCGGATGCTCGATGCCGGGCTGCAGCGCGACGAGCACTCCGCGCTGGCCAAGGCCTACGTCTCGAGCCGCGCGCGTGAAGCCGTGGCATGGGCGCGTGAGGCGATGGGCGGCAACGGAATCGTGCTCGACTACGGCACCGCCAAGCCTTTCGCCGACGCAGAGGCGATCTACTCGTTCGAGGGCACCCGCGAGATGAACACGCTCATCGTGGGACGGGCGATCACGGGCTTCGCCGCCTTCGTGTGAGGCGAGTCGCCGGAGGCCTCACCCGGCGGCGGGTCTTTCGTCGGAGCTGAGCCACCATGCGCGCAATACGTCGACATGGCGGCTCAGCTCCGCCCGGAGTGCCATGCCGATTCGTCAGCGGCGAGTCCGCGTCAGCGGTACGAGTAGAAGCCCTCGCCCGTCGCGACGCCGAGCTTGCCCTTGTCGATGTAGTCGCTCTTGAGCAGTGCGGCGAACTTCTGCGACTTCGCGTCGGGGCTGGCCGAGGCGATGTTGTAGGCCGTGGTGAGGCCCACCACGTCGTAGATCTGAAACGGCCCGGCCGGAGCGCCCGTCGCAATGCGCCACGTCTTGTCGACCGTCTCCGGGTCGGCGATTCCGTCGACCCAGAGACCCGCGGCCGCGTTCAGCAGAGGCACCAGTAGCGAGTTCAGAACGTAGCCGGCCTTCTCTTTCTTGAGTTCGATGGGCACCATTCCGCTGCCGATCGCGAACTGTACGACCTCGTCGTACACGGCCGGATCGGTGTCTGCCGTGCCCATGATCTCTGCAGTGTTGTAGCGCCACACCTGGTTCGCGTAGTGCAGAGCGAGAAAACGGTCGGGCCGACCGGTGTACTCCTTGAGGTCGCTCGGCAGCAACGTGGACGAGTTGGTTGCGAAAATGGTCTTCGCAGGGGCCAGTTCAGCCAGCTTCGTGTACAGGTCGCGTTTGATCTGCAGCACTTCGGGCACGGCCTCGATGACCAGATCGGCGTCGGCGACCGCGCCGGCCAGGTCGGAGGTCAGTGTCAGACCGGCCAGAGCAGCGTCGGCCGCGCCGTCGCGTGCGCCCTCGACGTCGTCGTGCTGGTAGGCCTTCGCCAGCCCGGCGAACCTGGCCTTCGCCTTTTCGAGAACCTCGTCGCTGATGTCGTAGGCCGTGACGGCGTAGCCGTGAAAGGCGGCCTGGTAGGCGATCTGCGAGCCGAGAACTCCGGTTCCGAGAACGGTGACAGTGCGGATGGTCGACATGGTGTGTGGTGCTCCTATCGGTAATTCGGATGTTCGTGGGGTGGTTCTTCGAGGTCGGCAGCGTAGATGCTGCGCACCCAGACGCTCGTGAGCACGTCGAGCGCGCGCTCGTGGTCGATGGCGGGCGACTCCCCGCTGAAGGCGGCAGAGAGCACACGCTCGTTCATCAGGTTCAGGGCGACGGCGAGGTCGTGCGCATCGATGCCGTCGGGCGCAGCCCCGCGGGCGCGCTCGGCGGTGATGGCCTCGGCGGCGTAGGTCACCCACGTCTGCATCGAAGCCGACCAGAGGTCGTGGATCTCGCTGTTGCGCAGGCGCGCCGTGATGGCCGCCGCCGACACGGCACGGTGCGCCGCAAACACGTCGACGAAGACGCCGAGTGCTCGCCGCCACGAGGCGCCGGGTGCCGCCTCGAAGCTGCGGGGGAGCCCGGCGACCTGCGCCTGCACCTCGGCGATGACCCGATCGAGCAACGCCAGCAGCACGTCGTCTTTCGAACGGAAGTAGAAGTAGAAGCTGGGCCGGGAGATGCCAGCCCCCGTGGCGAGGTCTTCGATCGAGATGTCGTCGAGGGTTCGCTCGGCCAGCAGGCGCTCGGCGGTCGCCAGAATGGCATCTTGCCGGTCGTCACCGGAGATTCTCGCGCTTCTGCGCCCGCGCTGGGCCGCACCGAGTGCCGCGCCCGGCGTCGCACCCGGTGCCGCGCCCCCCGTCGCGCCCAGTGCCGTGCCTTCATTCATGCCCCCCACCCTAGCGCGAGTGTCGACACTCTGTTGAATGAGTCGACACAGTGTCTATAGTGGGGAGATGACAGAGCACATCGACGTGTTGATCGTGGGCGCCGGACTCAGCGGTATCGGCGCCGCAAGCCACCTCCGCCGGCAGCGCCCGAGCGACACCTTCGTGATTCTCGAGTCGCGCGGTGCGGTCGGCGGCACCTGGGACTTGTTCCGTTACCCCGGGGTGCGGTCGGATTCCGACATGTACACCCTCGGCTACTCGTTCAGACCCTGGAAGAACGCGAAAGCGATCGCCGACGGCGAGTCGATTCGCGAATACATCACCGACACGGTGGCCGACGAGCAGCTCGAACCCC
Source organism: Subtercola sp. (assembly GCA_025463765.1). GTDB lineage: Bacteria > Actinomycetota > Actinomycetes > Actinomycetales > Microbacteriaceae > Subtercola. The sequence goes on from JAODBC010000022.1 coordinate 80,653, forward strand.
ACCTGCGGCTGAATCACCGCGTCATCTCGGCCGCCTGGTCGACCGAATCCGCCCGCTGGACGGTCACGGCCGAACACGGGGGTGAGACCGTGACGTTCAGCTGCAGGTTCCTCTCCGTGTGCTCCGGCTACTACCGCTACGACGAAGGATTCACGCCGGCGATCGACGGGCTGCATACGTTCGAGGGGCCGATCGTGCATCCGCAGCACTGGCCCGCAGAACTCGACTACGCGGGCAAACGCGTGGTCATCGTGGGCAGCGGCGCCACCGCCGTGACCCTGGTGCCGTCGCTCGCGAAAGAGGCTCAGCACGTCACGATGCTGCAGCGCTCACCGACGTACATTGCGCCCGTTCCGTCGCGCGACCATCTTGCCGACCGGTTGCGCGGCCGGCTTCCTGCCCAAGTGGCCTATACCATCGTGCGCGCCAAGAACATCGGTTACTCGATGTTCACCTACCAGCTGAGCAGGCGCCGCCCCGAGACGATGAAGGGCATTCTGCGCAAGTCGGCGGTCGCGAAACTGCCCGCCGGGTTCGCGGTCGACACGCATCTCGCCCCGACCTATCAGCCGTGGGATCAGCGCCTCTGCGCGATTCCCGACGGCGACCTGTATCGGGCTATCAGCGCCGAGAAGGCCGACATCGTGACGGATCGCATCTCGCGAATCACCCCCACGGGCATCCGGCTCGCCTCGGGGGGTGTCCTCGACGCCGACATCATCGTTCTGGCCACGGGGCTGAACCTGCTGGTGATGGGCGGAATGACCTTGAGCGTCGACGGACGCCCGGTTGACGTTTCGAGCACGCTGACGTACAAGGGCATGATGCTCGCGGGGGTGCCGAACTTCTCGCTCACCATCGGCTACACGAACGCCTCGTGGACGCTGAAGGCCGACCTCGTGGCGCGATACGTGGGCCGGCTGCTCGGTTACCTCGAGCGGCACCACTACGACTACGTGGTGCCGCAGGCGCCGGCGTCGGTATCGTCTGGTGAGCTGGTCTCGCTCATCGATCTGCAGGCGGGTTATGTGCTGCGCAGCGTCGACCAGTTGCCGAAGCAGGGTGCGCATGCGCCGTGGCGGCTGCATCAGAACTACCTGCGCGACTTTCGGTTACTGCGAGCCGGTCGGCTGACCGACGACGTACGTTTCGGCCGGCGCGGGGCGCTGCCGGCCGTGTCTGCTCCGTACACCGAGGCCGGCTCGCACACCGAGCCCGGCTCGCACACCGAGCCCGACTCGCGCGCGAAGCCCGATCGCTTCGCGCGGCCCGATCCGCTCGCCGTGCCAGGCACGGCGATGATCACGATCGACGGGGCGCGTGTTCGGTATCGCGTCACCGGGCACGGCGACCCCGTGATGATGCTGCACGGCATCGGACAGAGCCTCGACGACTTCGCCGAACAGCACGACCGGCTCTCGGCTCGGCACACCGTCTACAGTCTCGATCTGCCCGGTTTCGCCTACTCCGCCAGGCGGCCGGGGGTCGCATCGCTCGCCACTCTGGCCGGCATTCTGCCGGGCTTTCTCGACGCGATGGGCGTGCACGAGCCCGTTCCGGTGGTCGGAAATTCGCTCGGCGGCGCCGTCGCCATGACGTTCGCGGTCGCGCACCCGCAGCGCGTCTCGTCACTCGTGCTCGTCGACAGCGCCGGTTTCGGCTCCGAGGTCGCTCTCGTGCTGCGGCTGCTGGCGGTCAAGCCGCTCGCTCGGGTGCTGATGCGCCCGAACGCTGAGAACTCGGCCCGTACCGTGCGCGCGGTCTTCTACGACGCGAGTTTGGCCACGCCCGAACGCGTCGCGCACTCGTTCGCCCTGTCGCGCCGCCGATCGCACGCCGCAACGACGCTCGACCTCGCCCGCGAGCTCGGTACGTTCCGCGGGGTACGGCAAGAATGGCGGGCAGCGCTTCTCGCCACGGTGCAAAGGCTGGGCATCCCGACTCTCATCGTGTGGGGCGACCACGACCACATTCTGCCGTTCGGTCATCTCGCGGCGGCGCGCACCGCGCTACCGGATGCCCAGACCCACGTCTTCGCGAACACCGGCCACATGCCGCAGATCGAGCGGCCCGACGAGTTCGCCGAGGTGCTCGAAGGCTTTCTGGCGAATCAGCACGGCGTCAGCAGTGCTCAGACGGCCTTCTCGAAGCAGATCGAGAACGGAATCGCCTCGATGTAGGGCTCATAGATGGCTATGCGCGTGAAGCCGAGCTTCTCGTACAGCGCCACAGCCTCGGGCTGGCGGTCGCCGGTCTGCAGAATGAGGCGCCTGGCGCCCTCGTCGGCCGCGATGTGCTCGAGTTCGGTCATCAGCGCGGTCGCGACGCCGCGTCCGCGGGCGGCGGCGGTGACGATGACGCGTTTGACCTCCCACTCGTCGCCGAGGCGCCGCAGGGCCGCGTGGCCGAGCGGCCGGCCGACGGTGCTGCCGGTGCCGACGGTGCTGCCGGTGCCGCCGCCGGCGCGGGCTTCGCTGTCGGCCGGGGCTTCGCTGCCGACGGTGTTGTCGCCGCCGGCGTCGAGCGCGATCACCGTCGCGACGATGGTGGCGGGGTCGACCGCGAGTGCGGCCGTCACCTTCGCGTCGAACTCGGCCGGGTCGACCCCGGCCGGCACCGGGTGGGCGCCGTAGCGGGCGTGCATGTCTTCATCCATCACAGCGCGCATGGCGAGAGCGCGCGGGTCGTTGTAGTCGACGGACTCAAGGATGAACGGGCGGGTGACAGCGTCGGGCATGCTTCAACGTTACCCGGGCATCCACTCGCCCTTGCCAACCTGCCGAATGCGATAACCGGCCGCCGATTGTGCTTAGGCTGGAGGGGTGAGCGAGAACGAGCGCAGGCCCCGCACGCGGGCGAGTCTCGAGGTTCTGCGCGCGGAATCGCGGCAGGAGCTCGACACCGTGGTGCACGATCGCCTGCTGCTCGGCGAAGACCCATGGGCGTTCATGGAGGAGCTGCCGACGGTCGACGAGCTCGTGGTGTACCTGCTGCGCGCAGAGGCCATCGAGACGAATGGGGGCCAGCGGGCATCCGCCGCCCGGGAGTACCGCGTGCTGCGGCAGATCGCGCTGACCTACCCCGAGCTCACCCAGACGGTCTGGCGGATGCTCGGCGAACACGGCTGGGCGCCGAACAGTGAGGCGTCCCGCACGTCGTAGCCGTGTCGAACCGTTCAGCGCGGCCGATGTCAGTGGATGCCGAACGTCACACTTCGCAAAGAACCCCGTCGGCGCAATATGCCTGTAACAAAGCGACTGCATACTGGAAGAGCAACGTAAGCCGTTGCGGGCCCACCGGGCCACAAGATCTCGGTGGTGTGTGAGACACGATGGTGTTTGCACGCACCTGCACGTGCAGGTGTTCGGCTCGCGGTTCATTCCACAGCTTCGCTGCCCTGTCGCGTTTCTTATCCTGTCAACACCAGATAAGTGAGAACGATGTCGCTCAAAGTTTCGATCATTGTCGGAAACCCCAAACCGAAGTCACGCACCCTCAAGGTGGCCGAGACGCTCGTCGAAAAACTGCTCGCACCGGGGTCGTACGAGGTGGAGGTCATCGACCTCGCCGACCACACCGATGAGATCTTCGCGTGGCCGAGCGAGAAGATGGCGGCGCTGAACGCGAGCGTGGCCGCGAGCGATCTGGCGGTGTTCGCATCGCCGACGTACAAGGCGACGTATACGGGGCTGCTCAAGGCGTTTCTCGACCGCTACCCGGCTAACGGGCTCGCAGGCGTGACGGCTATTCCGGTTCTGACCGGCGCCGACCTGACGCACTCGATGGGCCCGACCGTGAACCTCGCGCCGTTGCTCGTCGAGCTCGGGGCATCCGTTCCCGGGCGAGGGTTCTACTTCATCGCCGGCCAGATGGATCATCTCGACGAGATCGTTCAGACCGCCGCCGACGAGTACGCCGCGAACCTGCGCCGCCTCGCGAACGTTGCTTCGGAGCTGCGCGGCATCACCTCACTTGTCTGACCCGTTGACTCACATCACAAAGGAGACAACATCATGAAAACGCAGTCTGCAACCGATTTACACCAGCCGGGGGCTCACCAGTCGGGCCCTCATCAGTCGGGCACCGCTCTGGGCGCGAGCATCGACCCGCGCGAATTTCGCAACACGCTCGGCCACTACGCGTCGGGAATCACCATCATCGGCGGCCTCGAGAACGGCGAGCCGGTGGGCTTCACCTGCCAGTCGTTCTACTCGGTCTCGACCGAGCCGCCGTTGGTCTCGTTCAGCGTGATGCTGAACTCGACCACGTACCCGCGCATCCGTGACACCGCAAAGTTCAGTGTGAACGTGCTGTCGCACGAGCAGCACGAGATCTCGAACCAGTTCGCCCGCAAAGGTACCGACAAGTGGGCGGGCATCGAGTGGCTGCCGACGCAGAACCAGAACCCGGTCATCCAGAACACCCTGATGTGGCTCGACTGCGACATCTTCGCGGAGTACGAGGCGGGCGATCACTACATCGTCATCGGCAAGGTCAACGAGATGAGTTCGGCCGACTGGCACACCGGCCAGCCGCTGCTGTACTTCAAGGGTCAGTACCGGCACCTGAGCGACGTCGAGGCCGCCGCGAGCTGAGGCGCGGGCATTCGCTCTCGCGCGCGTCTCGCGCGGGGCCGGGTGGCGTGGGGGCGGGTGGCGCGGGCATCCGCTCCCGGCCGCGTCTCGCCCCGCCTCGCGCCGCCTTCTGCAAAAAGGGTGCGCATGCGGTCGGCCGCGCCCGGTGCGGCGCTGGGCTCAGGCGCGCAGCACGGCTGCGATGTGGCGCAGGGCGCGGCGGCGGGCCTCCGGGGTCCAGGGTGCGCCCACGAATACGTGGATGGCTCCGCGGTAGAGGCGTAGTTCGGCCTGGCCGCCGGCCGAGCGGATGCCCCGGGTGAGCTTCTTGGCGTCGGCGACGAGTATGTCGTGGTCGCCCTGGTAGGTGTACACCGGCGGTAGCCCGTCAAGGGCGCCGAACAGCGGGCTCACCAGGGGGGAGCGAACATCCGTCTCGCCCGCCCAGAGCCGGCCTGCCTCCGCGAGCCCGCCTGCGCCGAGCATGTGGTCGAGGGGCGCCGTCGCGGGGATGGCGGGGTTGGTCATGGTCACGTCGACCCACGGCGAGAGGAGGATCAGCGCCGCCGGAGCGGGCCGCCCCGCGTCGCGCAGCCGCAGGGCCTGGCCGAGCGCGAGGCCGCCGCCAGCCGAATCGCCGCCGAGAAACACGCGCGAGCCGCCAGTGGGGTGGGGTGCGGTTGCCGGCGCCGAGTCGCCGGTGTCGTGTCCGCCGACTGTGGGGGCCTGTGAGTCGCCGGGGTCGCCCCCGCTGTTGCGCGTACGTGAGTCGCTCGATCGGGCGAGTGCCTGTTCGTAGAGCGCATCCAGCAGCGGGTACACCTCGTCGACGTGATGCTCGGGGGCGAGCGCGTAGAGCGGAACCGTGACGCTGACCCCGCTCGTTGCGACGAGAGTCGCCAGAATGCGCCAGTGCGCGGCCAAGATCGGGTTCACATAGGCGCCGCCGTGTGTGTAGATGAGTTCGGCGCCGCTCGCGCCCGACCTCGGGGTCAAGCGGATGACCGGCCGGCCTTCGACCACGCTCTCTTCGACGTGAGCGACCCGGTGAACTGCCGCCGTGACGGCCGCGGGCGCCTTACGCTGCGGCAGTGCTTCGAGCAAGGATTCGGCCGTTGCGGTTCGTTTCGGTGTCAGGCGGAGCAGACCTCGGGTGGCGGCCATCGTGAGCGACATGGTTCATTTTCGCGCATTCGACGTCTCGGTGTTTCTTTTTGCAGCCTCATCTGGCATGCTGGCGCAATAACTGAGGAGATGTCATGAGTAGCGAGTACCCCACGGAGCGTCTGCCGACGAGCGGCGAGCCGGGTGGTGCGCCGGGCGGCGCGAACGGAGGCGGCGCCGGTGCGGGTGTGCCCGGCGGTGGTGCTCCGGCCGGCCCCGGGGGAGCCCCTCGACGCGGTCGCGGGCTGAGGTGGGTGCTGATCGCGCTCGGGGCGGTCATCGTGATTCTGCTCGTCGTTGTCATCGTGCTTGTGCAGCAGTCGAACTCGAAGAACTCCAGCGCCGAGGTGACCGTCAGCCCGTCGGCCTCGGCCTCCGCCACCGTGCAGGCGCGCACGGCCACCGGTTCGCCGACGCCGAGAGCGACGTCGGGCAGCTCCTCCGGGTCGGGGGCCGGCAATGGCAGCTCGGGCAGCGGTAGCTCGGGCAGCGGTAGCTCGGGCGGATCCAGCGGATCGGGCGGCAGCTCGGCGCCCGTCATCACGGCCTTCTCGGTTAGTCCGCTCACCGTCACATGCTCGACGGGTGGGCCCGGGGCTCCGGCCTTCACCAGCACCCCGCTGACCATCAGCTGGAGCAGCACCGGCGGCTCGAAGGCGTACATCGGCGTCGACACCGACGATGCCCAGGCCGATCCCTACGAAGCGGTGGCCGAAGACAGCGGAACCCTCACCGACCTCGACTACCCGTGTTACGACACCCACACCTACACGCTCACCGTGGTCGCCGCCGACGGCACCAAAGTCAGCAAGACGGCCACCGTCACGAACAACGGCGACCACTAGCCCGCCCGGCGCGACGGTCTCCGTTGCGAAAAAGCACCCCACGGCGGCTCGGAAGGTGCTTTCTTGCAACCTGGGCCGGTGCGCGCGGCGGAATGAGCGGGTACTCGATGCCCCTCACGCCGCGTCGAGCATCCATCACGGCAAAACGTGGGGCCTAAGCTTTTGTGCATGGCATACGAAACCGCCGGCGACGCCTGGCAAGACCTGATCGTGATCGAGAGCGACGACGACGGAGTGACCGTGACCGACGAGGGCCTTTTCGTGCACGGCAAGCTCTTCGCGTTCCGCGAGGGCGACGATCTCGTGGTCGAGGTGCCTCCGGCACGGGCATCCGACCTCAAGAATCGGGGAGTCGCCTACTCGCACAAGGTCGGCGGCCACTCGTCGCGCGACTGGGTGCGCGTCTCCGATCTTCAGCTCTGGCCCGAACTCGCGCGCGAGGCCCACGAGTTCGTGGGTGAGCCGCCCGTCGGCGGCGACTCGTGACGCGACCGTGAAGGTCTGCTTCGAAATGCAGGTCAAGCCCGAACGCCTGGCCGAGTACCGCCGCCGACACGCGGCCGTCTGGCCCGAGATGCTGCGCGCGATCGAACGCTCCGGGCGCCACAACTACTCGCTCTTCGCCCGCGACGACGGCCTCGTCATCGGCTATTTCGAGGTCGACGACCTCGAAAAGTCTCAGCGGCTGCTCGCGGCCGACCCCGCCACTGCGGGCTGGGAGGCCGACATGCTCGACTTCTTCGAGAGCCCCGCCGTTGCTCCGGTCGGCGGCCCAGACCTGCACAGTACGGCTGCTGGCACCGTCAGCGATGGCATTCCGGCCACCCGCGCCGACCAGGGCATGCGCCGGCTCACCGAAGTCTTCGATCTCGAAGGCCAGCTCTCCGCCCTCGGCTGACAGCTCGGCTGCTTTCCGCTCGGCGGGCCGATCGAGCTACGACTTCGTGCGGGTGCGAGTGCAGGTGACGGGTACCCGCACAAACGCAGAGCTCGATGACGCGGCAGTCGCCCCGCCGACTGTGCCCCGCCCGCCGATCCGCAGGCACCCGGTGCCAGACTGGAGGCATGCCCGACTACGGATTACCGCTGCGCTTCGGAACCTTCGTCACCCCCACGAACAATCCTCCGGTGGCCGCCGTCGAGCTCGCTCAACTCAGCGAGCAGCTGGGTTACGACCTCGTCACGTTCCAAGACCACCCGTACCAGCCGAGCTTTCTCGACACGTGGACGCTCATGACCTGGGTCGCGGCGCAGACCACGAGCATCCACATCGCCCCGAACGTGCTGAGCACCCCCCTGCGCCCGCCCGCCGTCACCGCCCGCGCCGCCGCGAGCCTCGACTTGCTCTCGGGCGGCCGCTTCGACCTCGGGCTCGGCGCCGGTGCCTTCTGGGACGCGATCGAGGCGATGGGCGGCCGCCGCCTCACCCCGGGCCAAGCGGTCGACGCGCTGAGCGAGGCCATCGACGTCATTCGCGGCATCTGGGCGACGGATGATCGCTCCCCACTCATCGCGGGCGGCGAGTACTACAGCGTGCACGGCGCCAAGCGCGGCCCCGCTCCCGTGCACGAGATGCCCATCTGGGTCGGCGCTTACAAGCCGCGCATGCTGCGCCTCACGGGAACGAAGGCCGACGGCTGGCTTCCCTCGCTGGCGTATCTCAAGCCCGGCGACCTCACCCGAGGCAACGCCGCCATCGACGAGGCTGCGCTCGAGGCCGGCCGTGACCCGCGCGAGATCACGCGCCTGCTCAACATCGGCGGCGCGATCACCGTCGACGAATTGCTGTCACTGGTGCTCGACGAGGGCATGTCGACGTTCATCGTCGCGGCCGACGATCCGCGGGCCATTCAGCAGTTCGCGGCGGAGGTGATGTTGGCTCTGCGCGAGGCGGTGGCGGCAGAACGCGCATCAGCGGGCGTCGTCGAGGCGACGGCACCGGTTCGCCGGGCATCCGCTTTGGCCAAGCGCCGCCCCGGCATCGACTACGACGGCCTGCCCGCCTCGCTCGCCGGCACCGCCATCGAGCCCGGAGACGTGGGCTACGCGAAGGTGCGCTCCACCTACCTGCGCGGGGGAGCGCCCGGCCTGGTGCTGCGGCTGACCGACGCCGAACAGGTACCGGATGCCCTGGCCTACGCCCGCGCCCACAACGTGCCGCTCGCGGTGCGCAGCGGCGGCCACGGCATCAGCGGGCGTTCGACCAACGACGGCGGAATCGTCATCGATCTGCACGAACTCAACACCATCGAGGTGCTCGACGAGGCGACCCGGCGCGTGCGCATCGGCCCGGGGGCCCGCTGGATGGACGTGGCCGCAGCTCTGGGCGAACGCGGCTGGGCGCTGAGCTCCGGCGACTACGGCGGCGTCGGTGTCGGTGGCCTAGCCACGGCCGGCGGCATCGGTTGGCTCGTACGTGAGCACGGGCTGACGATCGACCACCTGCGTGCGGCAGACGTCGTGCTGGCCGACGGGTCTCGCGTGCGCGTCAGTGCCGACGAGCATCCGGATCTCTTCTGGGCCGTGCGCGGCGCCGGAGCCAACTTCGGCATCGTGACCTCGTTCGAGTTCGAGGTCGACGAGGTGGGCGACCTCGGCTGGGCGCAGCTGGCGTTCGACGCCAGCGATACCGCCGGTTTTCTCGAGCGGTGGGGCGCGGTCGTCGAGGCGTCACCGCGTGACCTGACGAGCTTCGTCATTCTGGGCCGGCCGCGCCCCGGGCAACCACAGGTCGCCCAAGTGCTCGCGGTGGTCGACTCACCAGACCCCGACACCATCATCGCCCGATTGCAGCCGCTGGCCGACCTGGCGCCGCTGCTGCAGCAGTCGGTGCAGCTCATGCCCTACGCAGCGATCATGGCCAACGCCCAGGGCGGCGACCACGACGGCCAGGGCGAGCCGCTCGCCCGCTCGGGGCTGATCGGGCACATCACGCCCGCGTTCGCTGCGGCCGCCGCCGCGCTCCTCGACTCGGGCGAGGTGTACTTCTTTCAGATCCGCTCGGTGGGTGGCGCGGTGGCCGACGTGGCTCCGGATGCCACGGCTTACGCCAACCGTTCAGCCAACTTCTCCGTGGTGGCGTTCGGCAGCCACCCCGACCGCATGAACGCGCTGTGGGACGACCTGCTGCACCACTTCGACGGCCTCTACCTCAGTTTCGAGACGGACCGCCGCGCAGGCCGCCTCGAGGAGGCGTTTCCGCCCGCCACCCTCGCCCGTCTGCGCACCCTCAAGGCGCACTACGACCCCGCCAACGTCTTCCGCGACAACTTCAACGTGACGCCCCTCGAGCAGCGCCTCGGCTGAGCCGCCCTTTCCGAGTAAACCTCGAAATACCTGTGAATCGATCGCGCCGACGAATGGTGTTGGTAAGAATGACAGGTGTCGGAGTTCGAATCGATCAGTCTCGCCGTCTTAGCGATGGTCGTCTCGATCGTCGCCGCACTGGTCGTTATCCCCGCGATGGTTCGGTCAGAAAGCGAGCATCGAGCCCGCACTCCCACGGTCGGAATGGTCGGTATCGCCGACGAACTGTTTCATCCAGGCGCTCACCAAGCCAACCTGATCTGGGTGGCTCAGACCGAGCTGCCGGCCCCGTCTCCCCTTGCGGGTGATCCTTTTCCCGACGGCAAGTTGATCCTGAATCTGCCCCGCTAGCGGGCCGTCGCCGACAACGACATCGATATTGAGATGAGTTACTTCACGCATCCGGAAATGCTGGCGTCGTATTCGAACGGACAGACGACGCCGTTTCGAATGTCGATCAGCTGCAGGAACGGATACTTCTACTCCGCCCCGATGGAGATCTGTGCGGTAGGAGGCCAGATGGCCCGGCACTGGATTTGGAGGTGACCATACCAGCAAGCCAGTTTGGCGGCACGTGCTACGCCACGACGTGAGACCAATCAGAAGTCGACGACGACGAGAGTGACATCGTGACGCGGCGCCGATTCGGCACGGGAGCGGGGCACGATAATGATGCCGTGACCGGCCGCCACATGGTCGAGCTGTTCGTCGAGCGTCGCAAGCGGCCCGAGCGCGAAGCTCTGGGAGGTGCGGATGGTCGGGCCGAGCAGCTCCGTGGCGATGTCGCGCCACTGCGGTACTTCGTCGGGGTTGTGCAGCAGATGCCGGTCGGCGAGATCCGTCACCGCGACGGCCTCGCGCCTGGCCAGCTCGTCATCAGCTGCCAGCGCCACCACGAGTGGTTCGCCGACATCGACAGGGACGTCAGCGCCGCTCGCTCGCTGCTGCGAAGCCGCGTCACGGGCGCCGGATGCTCGGCGGCTCGATTCGCGCAGGCTGCGGCTCAGAGCATCCACCGCGGTCACGACGGCATCACCCTCGGGCGTGCCGCCGAACGCCGCCGCAAGCGCGGCCAGCCCGTCGAGCTTCTGGCGCTCGAGTTTCACTCGTCCACCCTCCATTGCGCCTCCTCACGACCCATCGACCCTACGCCCCTCGCCTGTGACCCCCATCCACGCACGACACACGCGCCCACCCATGGCAGTCCCGCTCCTCGTCGGCGAGAGCGATGGTTGCGGACGAGAGATGCCGCCCAACCACCCTCTCTCGTCCGAAACCATCGCTCTCGCGATGCGGCGGGGCCGCGACGCGCGGCGAACCCGGCGAAGTGTTACGCGCCGCGCAGGCGCTCCGCGAGGTACGCGTGCAGCTCGGCGATCGGCACGCGGTCTTGCTGCATGGTGTCGCGGTCGCGCACGGTGACGGCGGCGTCTTCGAGGGAGTCGAAGTCGACGGTGACGCAGTACGGGGTGCCGATCTCGTCTTGACGACGGTAGCGGCGGCCGATGGCCTGGGTGTCGTCGTAGTCGATGTCCCACGAGAGTGCGAGGTCGTCAGCGATCTGCTGCGCTACGGGCATGAGCGACTCGTTCTTCGACAGCGGCAGCACGGCCACCTTCACCGGGGCGAGCCGCGGGTCGAGGTGCAGCACGGTGCGCTTGTCGGTTCCGCCCTTGGCGTTGGGCACATCCTCTTCGTCGTACGCGTCGACCAAGAATGCCATCAGCGCCCGGGTGAGACCGAATGACGGCTCGATCACATACGGGATGTACCGCTCGTTATTGGCCTGGTCGAAGAACGACAGGTCTTTGCCCGAGTGCTCGGCGTGCGTCTTGAGGTCGAAGTCGGTGCGGTTCGCCACGCCCATCAGCTCGCCCCACTCGTTGCCGGCGAACTGGAACTTGTACTCGATGTCGACCGTGCGCTTCGAGTAGTGCGCGAGCTTCTCGGTGGGGTGCTCGAACCAGCGGATGTTCGACTCCGTCATACCGAGGTCGATGAACCACGCCCACACGTCTTCCATCCACTTCTCTTGCCAGGCCTCGTCTTCGCCTGGCTTGACGAAGAACTCGATCTCCATCTGCTCGAACTCGCGCGTGCGAAAGATGAAGTTGCCCGGCGTGATCTCGTTGCGGAAAGCCTTGCCGATCTGCCCGATGCCGAACGGCGGCTTCTTTCGCGACGTCTGCAGCACGTTCGCGAAGTTCGTGAAGATACCCTGCGCCGTCTCCGGGCGCATGTAGTGCAGCCCTGATTCGTCGTCGACGACGCCCAGGTAGGTCTTCATCAGCCCCGAGAACTGGCGGATGGGCGACCACTGCCCCACCTTGTTCGGGTGGTCGGGGTCGGCGATGTCGTCGAGCCCGTTGGCGGGTGGATGCCCGTGCTCGGCTTCGTACGCCTCGAACAGGTGATCGGCGCGGTACCGCTTGTGCGTGATA
>JAODBC010000004.1 GCA_025463765.1 Subtercola sp.
TCGACACGAATACCCGACGGCGAATGGTCTTCTGGGAACCGTCGGGCCCGACCTTGACCGATGACTCTTGCACTTTGCTCATATCTGCCTCCTTGCAGAATTGGCGCACTATTGCGCTATGAACAGAAACGAATCTGTCGGCTCTCATTGATGCACGCGCCGGGCCATGCCTCAAGCAGCTTCTGCAGAACAGAAGCACTCCGCTAGCTCATCGACGAGTAGTATCGCCAGAATCGTGCAGCCGTTCGACTGAACGTAGCGCCAGCTCGGTGAGATTGGATTCTTCTGTGCAGAAATCATCGGTACGCCCGAACTATGCGATCGAATCGGTCGACAACGCCCTGAGACTGATTCAAGTACTTCGCGACGAAGGCACTCTGCGGCTCACAGAGGCGTCGAGTTACCTAGGCGTTGCAAACTCCACCGCCCATCGGCTGCTAGCCATGCTCGTGTACCGGGGCTTTGCGATCAGGAACGATGACCACGCCTACGTTGCCGGCCCCTCGATCGCTCCGAGTTCGAGTGCAGCGAGCGAGAACCGCGAGCTGCGGATGCTGCTCTACCCGCATCTCGAACTGCTCTCGTCCCGCGTGCGTACGACGGTCACTCTGATGACCCGCATCGGAGTGAGCGTGCGGATGCTCAGCACCATCGAAGACCGGTACCTGTCACGAATCGGTGACCGGCGCGGCGAAGTGTTTCCGGCCCGGTCGACGGCCTGCGGCAAAGCGCTTCTCGCCAACGTGAGTGACCGCACCATCCACTCGCTCTATCGCAGTCCGGCGGCCGAGCAGTCAGGCGACTACCTCGAAGCGCATGAATTCTCAGAACTGATGAAAGAACTCGATCGGGTACGCGACAACGGTTACGCCACGAGCAATGCAGAATCTGAACCGGGGATCGGGGCAATCGGAATGGCACTACGAGGCACCGAAGACCGCGTTGTCGCGGCGTTCAGCGTTCTCGTGCCCATCGACGAGATACGCGGATCAGTGCCTGAAACAACCCTTGCCCTCATGCGATTCGCCCGTACCGACATGATTCGAGCATTTTCTGCAGCGTGAAAGCAAACCTTCGAGACGATTCTTGCCTGCAGAAAAACCCGGTCGCCACCTGGCTTTGTGACTAGCATGCTGAGCATGATCGACAACAAGACCCTCTCACCACGAACTGCCATCGTAACGGGCGCCGCCGGCGCACTCGGATCAGCCATCGCACGCCACCTGCACGACGCCGGATTCCACATTGCCATCGTCGATCGTGACGGCGACCGGGCACACGCACTCGCCGACGAACTCGCGATCGAGAGTAGGCCGAACGCCAGGGCGTACGCCCTCGACCTGGTCGATCGGGCTGCCATCGCGTCGTTCGTCGACGACTTCCACGCCGATTTCGAGTCGTGCGACGTGCTGGTGAACAACGCCGGCATCAACCTCGCGCATCCCGATGGATCGAAGTTCCCGCTAGAAGAGGTCACCGATGAAGGCTGGGATCTGATGCTGAGCATCAGCCTGACCGCGCCCTTTCTTCTCTGCCGGGCCTTCGCGCCCGAAATGAAAGCCAAGGGGTGGGGCAGAATCGTCAACATCGCATCCCGCGCCGGCCGCACCTACGTTCCGGCGAGCAACGTGCACTATTCGGCCGCGAAGGCCGGAATCATCGGGATGACCCGAATGATCGCGGGAGAAGCCGAGGCGACAGGTCTTACGGCCAACTGTGTGGCGCCTGGGCGTGTCGACTCCGCCCTCTCTTCGACCAACTCGGCCGCCATCGTCGCGGAGTCGATGAAGTCGATCCCGATGGCGCGAAGCGGCCAGGCATCTGAGATCGCCACGGTCGTCGGCTTTCTCGCCTCCGACGCCTCGTCATACGTCACGGGAGCAACAATCGACGTCAACGGCGGGTCATTCATGGCCTCGTGAACTCGTCGTGACACCGGCGGCGTCTCAGATTCAGCCTTCTCACTGCATGCGAAATGACCCGGGTACCTTTGGTACAAGAAAACTCGGCCTCATCAGCTATGCCGTGTAACCCCGACGGATTTTCAATAGCAGGTGGTTCGGTTGTAGATGTGGGCAATTCACAATGGTCGCAACTGCGACTCAAGCTGCACAGCCGCCTTGCCGCGACGAGTCCAGCACCTTCATTAGGCGCTCTCGCGAATGTTCGTACTGCTGGATACTCCGTTCCCGGTGCGGATAGACGGTGTTGTGTCGCGTGTGACGACTCCACGCCGTCTGCGTACCTCGGCGACTGAGGCGATGATCATGGCGATCAGGATGATTGCGCCGCGTGTTGCCTGCACCCAGTACGACGAAACGTTGGCAAGCGTCAGCAGGTTGCTCACGATGCCGAGGAGCAAAACACCGCTGACCGCACCATAGATCGAGCCTTTACCGCCAGTGAGCGCGACGCCGCCGATCACCGCCGCAGCAAAGACATCGAAGATCATGCCATCACCCTGGCTAAGCGGTATGGAGTTCAGTCGCCCCGACAGCATCAGCCCCGCGGCCCCCGCAAGCGCCCCTGCCACAATGTAGACCAGCCACAGTGTGCGATCGACGGGGATGCCCGCGGCGCGGGATGCGCTCTCGTTTCCGCCGATCGCATACAAAGCCCGACCGAACCGATGACGCGTTGTGAGGATGGCCAGCAAGACCACGATGGCAATCGCAAGCCAGGTCGCTGCAAGAACGCCAGCTATGCGCGTCTGCCCGAACCACATCATGCCATCGAGGTCGCCTGTGTTGTAGACGGCCTTACCCGACGAGATGATCATCATCGCTCCGCGAAGGAGAGTTAGCATACCGAGGGTCGCGATGAAGGGCTGCAGGTGAACTTTAACGATCAAGAAACCGTTGACGAACCCGACGAGGGCACCGACGATGATGGCGATCGGGATTCCGAGAGAACTGGGTATTGCTGCTTTTGTGACCAGCACCGCTGCGGCCATCGGCGCGAACCCCACGATGGATTCCAACGAGAGATCAAAGCGGCCGGTGAGCAGCACGAGTACCTCTGCGGCCGTCAAGACCGCGAGCACCCCGCTCTGCTCGATAATGTTTCGCAGGTTGTCGGGTGCGGCGAAGTTCGGCACAACGAGCGAAGCGACGATGGCCAAGAGAAGAACAAGGGGATACATGCTCCAGTGCACGTGCTTGGCCCGCTCGACCCAGCCGGGCATTCTTACAGAGTCAGACATCAAACCGTTCCTTCCATTGCGAGCAGAAGCTCTTCGTGAGTCCAGCGATTCTGCGTGACAACTGCGTCGCCCTCCCGCAAGACGGTGACCGTGCTGGCAAGCGCGTCTACCTCATCGAGTTCGTCGGTGACGAGAATCAGCAGATTTCCGCGCTTGACGTACGCTCTCAGAAGCTCGTAAATGCTCTCCTTCGCCCCTACATCTACGCCGCGTGTCGGGTGAATGGCGACCAGCAGCCGTGGGTTTCGGGCGAGGGCCCTGGCAATCACGACTTTCTGCTGGTTTCCACCCGAGAGCGAGCCAACGGCCTGCTCGCGGCTGGCAACCTTGATGCAGTAGTCAACGATCGCTCGGTCTGCCAGCGCCGCCTCTGCGCGCCTTTCGACGAATCCCGCTCGGTTGCTCAGATTGTCGATGCACGAGAGTGCGACGTTTTCCCGTACTCCAAGCACGCCGACGTATCCGTCGGCGTGCCGATCAGCAGGAACGTAGCCGACTCCCGCGACGACCGACGCCGAGCGATTCTCGAGCGGAAGCGGGCTACCGACGAAACTGACCGTTCCGCCGAACGCCGGGGCCGCGCCTGCGATGATCTGCCCCAGTCGTTCTGCTCCGCTGCCAAGGATTCCGACCAGCGCATGGGCCTCGCCGCCGCGCATTTCAAGGTCGATACCGCGCGCGTTCGGTTGGATCTTGAGGTGTTTCAAAGCAAGAAGAATCGGGGTGCGCTGGTCTGCAACATATGTTGGACGATTCAACCGATTGAGTCTGCGGCCGGCCACAAGCGCCACCAGATCTGACACACCGAGCTCGCCCGCATTCTTTGTCGCGATAACTTCTCCATCTCGGAGAATTGTGGCCCGATCACAGATCTGGGCGACTTCTTCGAGGTGATGCGAAATGTAGACGAAGGCCATACCCTTCCGTCTCAACGCCCGCAGGCGAGCGAAGAGCAGCTCTGCTTCGGCTATGGGCAAAGCGGCGGTCGGTTCATCCAGGATGATTACAGACGCGTCGCGGCTCATCGCGCGAGCTATGGCCAACAGCTGTCGCTCAGCTGGACCAAGATCGGCGACAAGTTGCCGGGGGTTCAGCTTCAAGTCCCAGTGCGCAAGCATGGTCTCGGCTTCACGGTTCAGTCTGCGCCACGACAAGAACCCGTACCGCGAGGGAACAAGTTCAGGCTCGAGGTGCAGATTTTCAGCAACAGAGAGTGAGTCCACAAGCGCCGGCGTCTGATGGACAACGGCGACCTTACCGAAGGCGGCCCGTGTCTCCTGACTCGTGCCCTGCCACGCTGGTGAACCGTCGATCAACACGGCTCCGGAGTCTGGGCGAATCAGACCTGACATCGCGGCGACCAGTGTCGACTTTCCTGCGCCGTTGCGACCGACCAGACCATGAACTTCTCCAGCCCCGATGGTCAGGGAGACGTCAGAGAGTGCTCGCGTCGAGGCGAAGACCTTTGTCACTCCGCGCACTTCAACAATGGCGCTATTCATCGGCGTCTGCTCTCTCTTCGCTTTTTCGGAGTCTCCCCTGCGATTATCAATTCGACTTCACCAGGTTTCCCCACAGCGTTTGGTCGTCGACGTTTTTCGCCGTAACTGCAATAGCGGGCAGTTGAAAGTCCAGGCCAGACGGGATCTGCACAAAGGTGCCAGCTACGCCGTTGAACGTTGCATCGCCCACCGCCAGCTGAGTGCCGTCGAGCTGAACTGCCTTGACGATTCCAATCAGACCGTTGACGTAGTCACGCAGAGGCTGCGATGCCGAACCCGTCACGGTGCCCTCTCGAATGGCCCCGAGAGTGAACGGAGTTCCATCGACCCCCGCGATTGCAACATGGCCCGGTTCGCCGGCCTTCGCCGTGAGGCCTGCTGAGTTCAGAATGCTGATGATGCCCGGATGCACCCACTCGGCAGCCGTGACGATACCTGCGAGGTCTGGATTAGCCGTGACGTAACTCTGAGTCTCGTCCAAAGCCTTCTGCGGATCCCAGTCTGTGGGGCGGGAGGTCAGCGCGATCTGAGGGTACTTGGCGAAGAACTCCTGTATGCCGCGAGAACGATCATCGGCCGCCGCCGAGCCCAGCCTGCCCTGCAATTCGAGCACTTTGCAGGTTCCGGCGCCCCAGCAACTCTGCTTCATCACTGAGTCGAGAACGATTTGAGCCGCGATCGCCCCAGCTTGAACGTTGTCGGTGCGAACGTTGGCCACAACCTTCCCTCCAGCCGCAGGCACATCGACGGTGTATACCGCCACGCCCTGCTTGGTGGCCATCTCGATACCCGGAACAACCGCAGCGCTGTCGGCCGCATCAATGATGAGCACGTCAGGCTGCTGTGCCAGAAGGTTTTGAATGTCGCTCAACTGCTTGTCTGGCTTCGACTCAGCACTGACGATGGGTATCATCTGCCAGCCCTCGGCCCGTATCTGCTGATCCATGTAGTCGCCAAGTGTGCCCAGAAACTCCGTGTCGCTCTGAGCAATAGACATCGCGACTTTGAGTGGATGGTCTCCAGGTGTTGCCCCGACATTGGAACCGGCATCCGCTGACACCGATGAACAGCTCGCGAGCATCAGCGCTGCACTCACCACCCCGATGAGCCCTCCCATGGTTCGGCTGGCCCGCCTCATAGCACGCGACTTCTTCACAGTTCTACCTCCTCGTAGACCAACGATCGCGTTTGTCGCCATCGTCATTTCATTGACATCTACGTCACCTTGACCCATCGGGCCAGTAAATGTCAAGCCCACATTCCGCGTTTTTTTGTAAGCTGCCGGAGGGCACACCGATGACACCGTCGCCTATAAGACGACGGTGTCATCACCGTGACGCCACAGTCCGCCGCTCAGCCTGTCGCCACGGGCTGCGATTCCCTAATGGGCCAAACGACCGCCGTCGACGGCAATGGATGCTCCGGTGATGAACGACGAAAGGTCAGATGCCAGCCATACCACCGTGTTTGCAACGTCACGCGGTTGGCCTATTCGCCCGATGGGATGTTGCTCGACGACCTGATCGATAAAGCCGGGCTGGCGCGCCTCAATGCCCTCCACCAAGGGAGTCTGTATCAGACCGGGAAGCACGGCATTCACTCGAACCCCGCGGCCCGAGTACTCGACCGCCGCTGATTTGGTTAGTCCTAGCACAGCGTGCTTGGACGCGATATAGGCCGATTGTCCCGCTGCGGCAACCACGCCGAATGACGACGACGTGTTGATGATAGACCCTCCGCCTTGTTTCAGCATCTGAGGAATTTCAACCTTCAGACAAAAGAAGACGCCAGTGAAGTTGACCCGAATCAGTCGCTGAAACTGCTCTTCAGTCGTATCTGCAAGGTCAGGGCCGGCGAGTTCGACACCTGCGTTGTTGTGCGCTATGTCAAGCCGACCGTAGGTCTCGACGGTTTGCTGAACGAGGTGTCGCACCGATGCGAGGTCGGACACGTCGGTTTTCACAAACTGAACGTCATGGCCGCCGCCGACATAGTCCACCGTTTCGCGGCCGTGGTCTTCAGAAATGTCAGCGACCACGACTCGTGCACCGTTTTCAATCATCGCCTTCACCGTTTCTCGACCGATGCCGCCGCCCGCACCGGTAACGATCGCCACTTTGCCTTCCAGCGTTTCTGACATGCTTATCTCCTGTTGATTTCTGACTGCGCGTGAATGGAATGGGCTAGGACGGTTCGTTCTCAGCAAGTCGGAAGCCGTCTCCGTCGCTGACGATGTATCCGGCACCCGGGCCCGTGAAATGGGTACCAAGGATCAGCAGGTTCGTGCCAGCACATGCCTCGAAGAACGCTCGTCGATTTCGACCGGAAGCCTCCGGGCTCCAGTCGCCCTTCGAACTCCATTCAGGACGCGCGATCTGCATGGGGTGATGAATAAAATCTCCCGTAACAAAGGCAGATTCACCCTCAGACGTCAGGCGAACACTGTGGTGCGCCGCTGTGTGCCCAAGAGTCTCTTCGTATCGAACGCCAGGAACGACTTCACCGTTTGTCGGTACGAGCTCCAGTAGCCCCGCCTCAACGATGGGCTCGAACGTCTCGTGCTGAATGAGTCGGGTCTGCTTCGACAGGCTCACTTCGTCGGCCATGAAGGCCCGCGCGATAGGGTCTGCGTCGGGCCCCGCTCCGGCGGTCGCCTCTTCCTCCTCTGGGGAGAGCAGCTGTGAGAGATGCCGGTCATACTCGGCTTGCACCAACGTGACCCGCGCATTCGGAAAGGTCGGCACCCAGTGGCCCTCATCATTCTTCATGGCGCACCACCCGACGTGATCGAGGTGCAGATGAGTGCACAGCACGATATCGATGTCTTCTCGGCCATAGCCCGCCTGCTCGAGGCGCTCGAGAAACGGGGTGTCGAGGCCGCTCCAGCTCGGTTGCATGGGATAGCTCTTACCATTGCCGCACCCCGCGTCGATCAAGATCACCTGATCGCCCGTGTCAACAACGTAGGAATGCACGTCCCATAAGGTTTGTCCGGACTCTGTTGCGTAGTCGGGGTGCATCCAGCCGATGGCGCGAACGACCTCCGGTGTCGCCTCGGCGATCACGCCATCCAACAGCCCGACAGCGATTTGAAATTCGGGCACCTCGGTGACGACGAATTTTCCTACTTGCCACTTCTTCATGGCGATCCTTCCTGTCCATCCACTCGACTCTGAAGTGGATTAATCTACGGATTCGTCTAATCATGAGACAGCATGCAGATGGTGTCAACTCGATGCACGTCTGATTCCAGACGCGAATGCCGACGTTGCGATGCAATTCGGAGCGAATGAGCAGAGCGACGTTGACAGCGTCGGGGCCGGGGTGTCTAATGATTGACATAATTGTCAATTAACTCTACGCAGACGTAGAGCACTGGCGATAGCTACTACGAGAAAGGGTTGCCGTGATCAAACTTCTGGTATTCAACAAGCGCAAAGAGGGCGTTTCGCGGGAGGAGTTTCGTGAGTACTACGAAACGATCCACGCACCGCTAGCAAAGGGGTACTTTCCAATGGTATTGAAGTACCGCCGCAACTATCTGAATTACGAGCAGTCACTGCTCACCGGGCGCAACGCGGAGGAATATGTTCCCCTCGCAGATTTCGACTCGATCGCTGAAGTGTTCTTCGAAGATTGGGCCGCATTCGAGGCCTTTCGCGAAAAGAGCGCCCTGCCAGATCTTCGAGCGCAGATCAAGAGCGACGAAGAGAACTTTCTCGATGTATCGGCTATACGCCGCTACATCGTCGAAGTCGACGGCGACTCGCCATCCGATCTGACTGACGAGGTCGGTCGCGACGGATACGCCGCGGTTGAAAGTGGTTCTGTACAGTGACGAACGCGGGAAAGCTCTCTGGAATGGTGGCGATCGTCACCGGTGCTGCACGCGGAATGGGCAAAGCAGAGGCAACCTTGTTCATTGAGGAGGGTGCAACGGTCATTCTGACGGACATCAACGATGCTGAGGGTGCCGCGCTGGCCGACTCGCTCGGCGACCGCGCAGAGTACGTACAGCACGACGTGGGCGACGAAGAGGAATGGGCCGAGCTCGTCAGGCACGTTGAACAGACCCACGGGCGTGTCGATGTTCTCGTGAACAATGCGGGCATATCGATCGCCGGACTGATTGAGGATTTTCCGCTCGAAGACTTCGACCTGATGGTGCGGGTGAATCAGCGCGGCGTTCTGCTCGGAATGCGCTCGGTCATTGCGCCGATGAGACGGGCCGGGGGAGGAAGCATCATCAATATCGCCTCTGACGCCGCCATGCGGGCCGAGCCCGAACACGTCGTCTACTCGGGCACAAAGTTCGCCGTGCGCGGCATGACCCAGGTGGCCGCTGGTGAACTCGCGGCAGACGGCATCCGAGTGAACGTCATCCACCCGGGCGGCGCCGACACACCGATGCTGCAGCAGTCGAATTCGGCGGAGCGAACTGCGTGGCTTGTTGACCGGATCCCCCTGAAAAGGCTCGCAGAGCCGAGAGAGATCGCAGAGATGGCCCTCTTTCTGGCGTCGAAATCTGCCTCGTACATCACCGGCGCGGACTTCGTCGTCGACGGTGGTCTGCTGTTGAACGCTCGCAACTGACGAGCGAGGAGATAGCACGAGGCCCGGGTCGGGATTCACCGACCCGGGCCTCGTGCTATCTGGGGATCCGCGCTCTCAGTGATGCGGAATCTTGAAGGGAGCTAAGGAGCCCGCGTCGACGGCGATCGTGGAGCCCGTGACATACCTGGCCTCATCAGAGGCGAGCCACAACACCGCCTGGCTGACATCACTCGGTTCGACCCAAGGAACGTTAAGAATGTGCATCGCCGACATGACGCGAACGACTTCTTCGTCGGAGGCGTTTTCATCACCGGTCCACACTTTGCGAATTGCCGGGTTGCGAATCATGGGAGTGTTGACGTTCGACGAAGCGACCGCATTGACCCGAATATCGTAGGGGCCGAACTCGATCGCACACGCCTTCATCAATCCCACGACCCCGTGCTTTGCCGCGACGTAGTGCGCCATGTTCGCGACGCCCACCAGCCCTGACGTCGAAGAGATGAGCACAATCGATCCTCCACGACCAGCAGCGATCATGTGCGGGGCCACGGCGCGAACAGTGCGCCACGTGCTCGTCAAGAATCGGTCGACCGTTCCTGTGAAGTCTTCCTCGCTCATCTCGTGCACGACTCCAGGCGAGGCGGCACCAGCGTTTGCCACCACGATGTCGATATGGCCGAACTCCTCGACACCGTGGGCGGTTACCTCGTGCAGGCGCTGCAGATCGCGATTGTCGGCCTTCTCGAAGATGATACGTCGACCGAGCGCCTCTACCGCGGCAACGGTCTCGTCGCGATCAGCCAGCGACGCCATCGAGTACCCGAACCCCGTAATGTCTTCGAGAATGTCGATCGCCAGAATGTCGGCGCCCTCTTCGGCGAGCCTGATGGCGTGCGCGCGCCCTTGACCGCGCCCGGCTCCCGTGATGAACGCTACTTTTCCGTCAAGTCTTCCCATCAGTCAAGCTCCTTACGTTGAAGTGGTCTAGTGAGCGTCAGCTACTGGCTTGTCGCGATCGAGTAGCTGGCTTCGGCGAGCCTGTTCGCGTCGATCTCGGTCGCATCGGCGAACTCTTCGGCAACTTCACCGTGCGCGAGAACGAGTACCCGATCTGACTGCGCGGCAACTTCTTCGAAGTCAGTGCTGATGAGCACAACGGCGGTGCCAGCGTGCGCTGCCTCATGCATCAGTTCGTACAAAACGGCACGGGAACCGATATCGACTCCTGCTGTGGGGTCTTCGAGCACGGCAACAGAGGGATGATCGGCGAGGGCTCTGGCGAACACGATCTTCTGCTGATTCCCGCCGCTGAATTCGGCAACATCCCGATCGGCCCAGTCGCGCGGGACAACACCGAACTTTTCAGCGATGTTGAGTACTGCGTGCGTCTCATTGCGAGGGCTTCGGAAGCCGAGTCGTGTCCACGCACCGAAATTGCGCCGAGTGGGTAGCAGGTTTTCTCGAAGACCGAGACCGGTGATCACACCCTCGCGTTGCCGATCACCCGGAACGACGGTACAGCCCCGCCGCGACATCCCTTCGGGATTACCAAGCGGAAGGGCCTCGCCCCGGAGAGAAGCAGAACCACCCGTGGGTTTGCTTGCGCCGGCCAGAGCTTGAGCAAGTTCCCTGGTGCCACTGCCGACGAGCCCGCAGATTCCAAGCACTTCTCCGGCATTGACGGAGAAGGATATCGGCTGCGCTAGAGCATTGGTTTTCAGCTCGCTGACGACAAGGTAGTCGCGGGCGTCTGCAATTCGCTCTCGGTCGCGTACGCGCGGCACGGGTTGCTGGGCGCGTGAAGTGCCGCCGACGATGTAGTTGACCAATTCGTCGTGCGAAATGTCGGCCAGCGGGGCAGTGACCACTTTTTTGCCGTTGCGGAGCACGGTGACTGTATCCACGAGCCCGGGTAGCTCGTCGAGCCTGTGCGTCACGTAGATGAAGGCGACCCCACCACGGCGCATGCGCTTTAAAGCCGTCACGAGGCGGTCGACTTCGGGTTTGGGCAGACTTGCACTCACTTCGTCGAGAACGAGGATGCTCGGGTTCAGCGCCAGAGCGCGTGCAACGGCACACAGTACTTGCTCGTCTCTCGTCAGCGAGTTCACGAGCTGGTCTGGAGCGAAGTCTGCCCCTACAGAGGCCAGTACACCTGCCACGCGCGTTGCCGTGGCCCGGTCATCCACCAGTCCGAACCTTTTTTCGAAGCCCAGTTGGAGGGCGATGTTGTCGGCGACGCTAATGTCATCGACTAGCCCGAGATCCTGGTGAACGAAGGCGATGCCGGCAGCACGCGCCGCCGCAGAACCGTGGCCTGCCTCCAGCGGTTCGCCGTGCACTTCGATAGTGCCTGAGTCGAGGCGGTGTACGCCGGCGAGGATTTTGATGAGTGTCGACTTTCCGGCGCCATTTGCGCCCAGAAGAGCGTGAATTTCGCCGGGCTCAACGTCGAAAGTCACATTCTGCAGAACGGCGCTCTGGCCGAACTTCTTCGACACGTCAGAGAACCGAAGAGCTGGACTCGCTTTTTCGGCCTCACTCTGTACATCCATTGGTGCCGCCCTTCTCTTCGCCAAGCATCATCGCTCCGCTTTCTATATAGTAAAGTTTCAAACGCAAATGTCAACGCTGATACTGTCGATCATCGATTCGGCCTGAACTCTCTTCCCTCGAACCTCGGGGTAGTCGAAGAAGCCTCTGCCCACGGTGCGGCCGGTAAGACCTGCTTCGACCATGCGCGTGAGAAGCTGCGGTGCGGCGAAGTGCGGCTCTCCGTTTTCGGCGAACAGCACATCGGCAAGGATCTTGGCCCTGTCGAGCCCTATGAGGTCGAGCATCGCCAGCGGGCCGATCGAATGACCGCAGCCCTGCACCATTCCCGCGTCGATGTCTTCCCTTGTCGCGAAACCGCTCTCGAGCATCCGGACGGCCGACAGAAGATACGGCACGAGAAGAGCATTGACGACGAAGCCTGCTCTGTCTTTCGCGTAGATCACGTTCTTGCCGAGCGGGCCCCATGCCAGCCGATCGACCATAGCAATCGTCTCTGAAGACGTGATCAGCGACGGAACGAGTTCGACGAGTGGATGGGTCGGCACCGGTGAAAAGAAGTGCATTCCCATCACCCGGTCGGCACGCTTCGTGGCGGATGCGAGATGGGCGATCGATATCGAGGAGGTGGTCGTGACGAGAAGCGATTCCGGTCGCACCGCCTCGTCTAAGGCGCGAAAGATGGCGAGCTTGACCGGCTCATCTTCTGTGGCGGCCTCTATGACAAGATCGACGTCGGAAAGTTCTGCACAGTCGGTCGTCGCCGCGACTCGCTCCAGAATGGCCTCAGCCTCGACATGATCGAGCGTGCCGCTCACGACAGCCCTCATGACGGATACTCGCAGCCGGCTCAGCCCGATGTCTACCGCCTGCTCGCTTTGTTCGACGGCCCTGACGTCGAGCCCCGACCTGGCGCACAGCTCGGCGATTCCGCTGCCCATCGGGCCGAGGCCGACGACCCCGACCGTGCCGATCATCACGAGGCCTCTGCGAACCGTGACTCCAGCCACTGCCGCATTTTCTCGGCAGCCGATACAGCTCCCGGCACACCGCCCGCACGCAACGGCCCGCCGAAGTGGGTTCCTTCTACCGCCAGAACGGTCACGTCGTCACCACCTAGCGCGCGCGACATTGCTTCGATGTCTGCGGGAAACGAGGCTTGATCTCCAGTGAATTCGACGAGCAGGCTCGGCACCGTGACGCCGCGGGCGCACCTCAGAAAATCTGCGTTCGTCGTTGTTGCCGACCATGTCGACAGCCACGCTTCAGCAGTGGAGATTCTCCCGAACCCGACCAGTCCGTAGTTGGTGAGGTCAGGGCGGCGGCCGAACAATGAACCGTACGGTCGCTGGTTCGCATCGATCGACAGATCCACATTTCGCAGGTCGGCGTCGGTGCGGTGCACCACTATTAGT
Organism: Subtercola sp.; assembly: GCA_025463765.1. Classification (GTDB taxonomy): domain Bacteria; phylum Actinomycetota; class Actinomycetes; order Actinomycetales; family Microbacteriaceae; genus Subtercola. The sequence continues at coordinate 13,230 of JAODBC010000004.1, forward strand.
CGAGGCGACAGAGCGCGACGTCTATCGCTCGGATCGGCAGTCGCCTGGAAGGCTTTGTTCGCTGCCTGAGCCTCATCGAGATACTCGCGCGCGCGCTGGTCGATTCGATGCACTCTGGCGACCTGCGCCGCGCGATATCGCTCGATAAATTCCGCGCTATAGGAGCTTGACGTGCCCGGCTCTGCAAAACCATTGCGCGTATCGAAGGGGTCAAGCTGCGGATCGATCGACATGCCATCGAACTCGTCGACTACTGACGGATCGATGACGCGCTGCAACAGCGCACCTTGCCCAGGATGGGGCGCAAGAAAAGTGACTCCATCGGGAAGCGGCATTTCGGCATCCGCGAGCGGCACGGGTCGTCCAGACGGCGTCGACGTCAGTCGATCGGCGGGCGGCAACGCAGCCTGCGAGCAGTAGAACGCGGTGAGCGTACCGCCGCCCGAGTGGCCGAGCATCACGACGTTCGCGAAACTCTGCTCGCGCAGAAAGACCTGACCGGCGGCAACATCGAGAAGCGTCTGCTCATGCACGAGTGCCAGGTCGTTGTTCGGGGAACGCGAGCCTTGCGTGAACACAGCAAATCCGGCGGCTAGAAGCAGCGGCACAAGTGCATGATGCGTGACATCCTGACGTGGATGCATTATCCAGACCACGGTGTGTGCGCCTGCCGGGGTGCGCAATACTCCCCCGACCTTCGCGCGGTCGACTGTTGAGAGCTCGTGCACAGATACCGTCACAGCGGCGGTCGCATGGAGCTGGTCCGTTTCGAAGTACCTGTCCGCTCCGAGCCTCGTCGACGACGTAGCGCTCATCGCGGCACCAGTCGGAACGCGTCGCGATCCCACTGTTCTATCTGCCACCCCTCGAGGCCGCCGACCCAGCTGTACCAGACCGCGTGTCGCACCCCTGTCGACCGTCGATCGACGGTCACGTTACTCTCGGCGGCGAGCACAAAGTACGGCCCGACCTTCTCGAGGCTTACCCCTGGATACCCGCGGGCGATCTCGACGATGGGCACGTTTTCGGGCACATCGAGTACGAAAAGGCGAGCCGTCACCGCCGCACCGGCCCTTCGGGGCTCGGAATGAGCTCGCGCTCGGCCTCCTGCTCGTCTTGCCAATTTTCGGCGCGCTCCATGATGAGCTCCGCCTTACGAACCAACAACGCATCCATAGACGCTCCGGGCTGTTGCAGAATGTCGACCAGAGCATCGATGGTCAGGTTCGCATCGAGATCCTCCTGCGGCGTCACCGGCCGGAGAGCCCGGGTGATCTCGAAGAAGTAGCCGTTAGGGTCGTGCGTGTAGATCGATTCGATCGTCTCGTGCTGAATCTGCATCTCGACGGGCCAATCGCTGGCGTCGAGTCTGCGTCGGTATTCGAGCAGATGCTCTTCAGAATTGACGTGCAGGGCGATGTGACGCGATCGCACGAAAAACTCGGGCGTGTCGGAGCCGAAGCGGGCATAGACATCGCCCTTGCCCCGACTTGTCTCTGGCGCCTCGAGCCCGAAATAGTAGAAGAACGCGATGCGATCGTCGTTACCGATGTCGAAGAAGAAATGAATGAAATCGGGATGATCGTCTGGACCCCATCCCGCTGCGCAAATCGAGTGCACAACAGGGAACCCCAGCGTATCCCTGTAGAACCGAACGGTGGCTACCGGGTCGAACGTTGGGAAGGCGGCGTGATCGACCCCGCTCACGAGGTGCTTGGCAGAGAGTTCAGACATCAGATGGCTCCTTCGATTGTGGTTGGGCTGTTGCTTTCTGGTCGTGTCGAATCGGCTCGCAGTAGTGAGCCAGCCCCCGGAATGTCGACAGGCAAGCCGGCCGAACGCAGGATGGAATACGCGCCTGCTGTGGCGGCTGAGAGCACCGGAATGCCGAACTCCTGCTCGGCCGCGTCGACCAGGTCAAGCGACGGCATCTGAACGCAGGCCGAGATGATCAGGGCATTGGCCTTGCTCAGATCCAGAGACCGAGCGGCGTCGAGTACGCGTTCACCTGGGATACGACCGACCTCGTAGTTGTCTTCGACCTCGAGCGCACGCCAGTCGACAACTTCGAAGCCCTCCGCCTCGAGATACCCCACAACCTGCTCGGCGAGGGGCCGCATGTACGGAGTGACGAGAGCAATTCGTTTGACTCCGAGTGCGTTGATCGCTTCGACGAGTGCGCCGGCACTTGAGCGCACGACTGCCGACGATCCGCCTGTGGCGAGTTGTTCGGCTACGAGGCTTTCGACACGGCGATGTTCGCCGATGCCCGACGCCATGATCGCCACGAGGCACGCGTAAAGAATGACGTCGGGTCGAGCATCCCCCAACTCGATGATGCAGCGCTCACGCTGAGCATTCATTGCAGCGAGTTGGGCAGGCGACACCTTCGCCATGCGCATACGGCTGGCGTGAAAGGTGAACTCCGCCGATTCATGACGGCCGAGGATGGCAGGCATCTCGGTCTCTACTGTGGTGTTCGAACTAGGCACAACCAGGCCAATACGTGTTTGCGACATTTCACTTCCCTTCGCTTCAATGATCTGACGCTTAGGATGATTTGTCAACGCTTACGTCAATTCAACGACGAAAGAGTTCACTATTCGGGCAAACGCCTGCGAATATACGAATCGAAGACGACTGTCAGCACAAGAGAGTCTGTTGTCCGCAGCCGCCCTGTCGTCGTCAGAAGCGCTCGGTCTGAATGAGTGAAGACGACCTCGTCGATCGTCAGCTCGCCGAAGAGCGCCGCGCCAGGCCGCACCGGACTGGTCAGCTGAACGTCCCTCATCGCGCGACCGGCGACGACATCCCAAGACAGATAGGCACCACGTACGGCCAGGCGCTGAAAGACGGCGAGAGTGTGAACTCCGCTCGCGATGATCTCGCCGAAGAAGCCTGCCGACGCAGCGACGGGGTCGATGTGAAAAGGCTGGGGATCCCACTGCTGTGAGAACTGAACCATTTCGTCAAGCGTCACCACATAGCTGCCGAGATTGACCGTCGAGCCGACGACCAGGTCGTCGGCCATAAGAAGGCGGCTCACGGCGGCTACCGTGCCCGACGGTAAAGAGAGGTATCGGGTGACCCCGCCATTCGACTCACACCGACATCCGCGTCACGTCGAGGTTCACGACAATTCACTGGCCGGCCCACCTGCTACATAGAGCAGTTGCCCAGAGACATAACCGGATTGTTCGCTGACGAAAAACGAGACAGCATTTGCGATGTCATCGGGCTGGCCGATGCTGCCTACCGATGTGTGGCTCGCCCATTCTTCGAGCATTACGTCGAACGGAATCCCCATGCGTTCCGCCGTCGCCAGCGTCATCTCCGTCTCGATATAACCAGGCGCGACGGCATTGACAGTGACGCCGAAGCTGCCGAGCTCCATCGCGAGAGTTCGCGTGAAACCCAGAAGGCCGGCTTTGGCTGCCGAGTAGTTCGCCTGTCCCCGATTGCCCAGAGACGACGTGCTCGAAATGTTCACGATTCGGCCGAACCCAGCTGCGACCATGTACCGCTGTGCTGACCGGCTCATGAGAAAAGCCCCTCGCAGATGAACACCGATCACCTGATCCCAGTCTTCGACTGTCATCTTGAAAAGAAGGTTGTCGCGAATGATGCCGGCGTTGTTGATCAGGATGCACGGCGCGCCGAGCTCGTTTTCTATAGTGTCAAACGCCGCCGCGACCGCATCTTCATCAGCGACATCGGCACCAACCGCCACTGCAGTGCCCCCGCCAGTCTGGATCGCCCTCACCGTCTCGGCGCCGCGCGCCACCGTCAGATCAAGCACTGCGACGGCGTGCCCTTCGCGAGCAAGACGTCTGGCAATCGCAGCACCAATACCCCGGGCAGCGCCCGTCACAACCGCAACCCGCTGCTGCGACAGGTCTTCTCGCTGATTGGCCCCGAGGTCGCCTGCCGTTTCTGTCATGAGAGTCGCTCCAGCACCATCGCCATACCCATTCCGCCGCCGACGCACATCGACTCAACGCCAAACTGCTTGTCGTGCCACTGCAACGAGTTGATCAACGTCGTCGCAATGCGGGCCCCGGTCATGCCGAAGGGGTGGCCAACAGCAATGGCTCCCCCGTTCACATTGAGTTTGTCGATGGGTATGCCGAGCCGTTGGGCAGAGCCGAGCGCCTGCACTGCAAATGCCTCGTTTATTTCAAACAGGTCGATATCGCTGAGCCCGAGTCCAGCGTTTCGCAGGGCCGCCGGAATGGCCTCCACCGGGCCCAGCCCCATGATCTCTGGCGACAAACCCGTGACCGCGGTCGAAACGATGCGAGCCAGTGGCGTCAGCCCCAGATCGCGCGCTTTGGCGTCGCTCATCACGACGAGCGCGGCAGCACCATCGTTGAGCGGGCAGGCATTGCCTGCGGTAACCGTTCCGTCTGGCCTGAACACCGGTTTGAGCTGACTCACCGACTCCATGGTCACTCCCGCGCGCGGGCCGTCGTCTGACGACACGACCGTTCCGTCAGGCAGTGTCACTGGAGTGATTTCTCGCGCCCAGAAACCGGTGGCAATCTGTGCTTCCGCCAGATTCTGGCTGCGCACAGCGAATTCATCCTGCTCAGTCCGGCTCATTCCGATGAGCTGCTGCACGTTTTCTGCTGTCTGGCCCATCGAGATGTACACGTCGGGCAGCTGTGCATCTTCGCGCGGATCACGCCAGGCCGGGCTGCCAGCGACACTGCGGCTGGCGCTCCTCTTCAGCGCCTCATCGAACGCAGGATTCAGGATGCTCTGATGTCCGGTCAAGTCAGAGGTTCCTTTATGGAACCTGCTCACCGTCTCGACTCCCGCTGAGATGAAGGCATCACCCTCGCCCGCCTTGATGGCATGGAAAGCCATGCGGGTTGTCTGCAGTGACGACGAGCAGTACCTGGTCACCGTTGTGCCGGGCAGATGATCGTAACCGAGCAGCACCGCTACATTGCGGCCCATATTGAAGCCCTGTTCACCTCCTGGCAGCCCACAACCGAGCATCAGGTCTGAGATATCTCTCGGGTCGAGTTCGGGCACCGCATCTAGCGCGGCGCGCACCATCTGCACAGTCAGCTCGTCTGGCCGCATCTGCGTCAGCGAACCCTTGTTGGCGCGACCAATCGGCGAGCGCGCCGTCGAAACGATCACAGCCTCGACTGCGGAACTACCCTGAGTTGCCATTACTGCACTCCATCGTCATCGTGAACCTCGGTTGCCTTACTATAGTGTCTAAGACTTGACGATGTCGATGGTTGAACGTATCATAACTGCGGTGCGTTCGGTCATACCGGGTGCCAGAGACGATGAGCATGACCGGGTCGACGTTGACAGGAGCTTCAGTGATTAATTGGGATGGAAGGGTTACCGCCTATCCTTCAGACGCGGTAGAGCGGTACCGGTCGGCAGGAGCGTGGGGGTCGCTGACTATCGCTGAGCAGTTTCACGGCGTCGCTCAACGAGATTCTGCCCGGATCGCTGTTGTCGCCGAAGAAGGATCGCTGACTTACGGCGAGCTTGACGAACTCACCGACAGACTCGGGGCAGGTCTCGCTGAGCTGGGATTGAACCCAGGCGACCGCGTGATCGTGCAACTGACGAATCGACTTCAGTCGGTTGTTGCCTGGTACGGCCTTCTCAAAGCGGGCCTCATTCCGGTGTGTACCCTGGCAGCGCATCGTGCGCACGAAATTAATGCGATCAGCCGCAAAGTCGCTGCTGCCGCACATCTCGTCGAGTCGACAAGCTCGACCTTTGACCTGATATCGTTTGCCATCGACGTTCAGGCTGGCCATCCGTCGCTGCGGTACGTTCTGACCACCGGCGCTTCAAAGAATGCGCCCGGGGTGCAGATCGAACAGATCATCGCCGATATGGATGCCGCGACCGCCCGCGAACGGATTGTGCAGATTCAGCGAAAGATCGACCCAGATGACGTCGTCTGCTTTCAATTGTCTGGTGGCACAACCGGCATCCCGAAACTCATCCCACGGCTTCATGCGGAGTACTGGTACAACGCCTTCGAATTCGCGCGAGCCAGTGGCTGGAATGAATCGACGCGGGCCGCTCACCTCATTCCCATCATTCACAACGCCGGAATCACCTGCGCCCTTCACGCCGTTCACAGCGTCGGAGGAACGCTTATCCTTGCCACGGCGGTGCTTGATCAAGCCCTGCCCCTACTCGCTCGAGAAAGGGCCACAGATGCGCTGATCGGCCACGGGCACTTCTCCATCGTCGATCATGCCGGGTTCTCTGATGCTGCAGTCTCGCTGAAACGAGTCTTGCTTTCTGGCGCCAAGGTACCTCCCCGAGTTTTCGAGGCGTTCGAGCGACGTGGCGTCTGGGTCGGGCAGACCTTCGGCATGGGCGAGGGGTTCTTCACCATGTCGACGCCTGACTCAAGTCGGCAAAGCCGACTGACCACTGTCGGTGTTCCAATGTCTCCCCTCGACGAATTCCGCGTACTCGAGCCGGGCACCGAAGACGAGGTCGGCGACGGCGTTGTCGGCGAGTTGGCGTGCCGGGGTCCGTACACGATCCCTGGGTATTTCGACGCACCCGACATCAATGCAACCTCGTTCACCTCAGACGGGTTCTACCGCACGGGCGATCTAGTAGCGGTTCGCGTCATCGATGGTCAGAGATGCATCTCGATTGAGGGGCGACTGAAAGACCTCATCAATCGCGGCGGCGAGAAGATCAGCGCAGAAGAGGTCGAAGGACTCCTTCTTCGCCATTCCGGTATCAGTGCAGCGGCAATCGTCGCGATGCCCGATGAGCGACTCGGTGAACGAGCCTGCGCCTACCTCGTCGCTGCGGGCGAACCACTCACACTCGATGACATCAGACTTCATTTGCAATCGTTGTCTGTCGCAAAGTTCAAATGGCCAGAGCGTCTAGAGTGGGTCTCAACTTTGCCGACCACCCCGGTCGGCAAAGTTGACAAAAAGCTCCTCCGGGTGCGGGCTGCCGAGATGACACTGACTTCTAGCTGAGAGAACGACTGGCTAGAAGAAGTCAGCAGTAGAGACAAACCATCAACTCTTCTGTAAGAAACATGTGTAAAGTGATTTCTTATGAGCAACAAACCGAATGAGACGTCGCCGGCAAAGGTCGGCGTTCGCCGAGGCCTTGTTGAACAGGAAATCTTCGATCAAGCAACTCGCCTGTTTGCTCAACGCGGCTTCTCGGGCACGAGTTTTCAAGACATTGCCGACGCTGTCGGGCTCACTCGGCCGGCTCTTTACCATTACGTCAAAAGCAAAGAAGACCTGCTCGCCAGACTGGTAGCCGAGATCACGGTTGTCGCTGCAACCGACGTGGCATCCATCTCACGCCGAAATGATGTTTCTGCTACAGAACGTCTCCGCAACATCGTTGAGCACATGGTGCGTCAGCAGGGCGAGCAGGGCGAGCGGTTCCGTCTGCTACTGCGCTCCGAAGCAGACCTGCCGGAATCCGTCTCTGACTCCTATGCCGCCAATCGGCGCGCGGTGCTGCGTTCGATCACGAGCGTCGTCGAAGAGGGTGTCGCTCTGGGCGAGTTCCGTACGGTCACGCCGGCTATCGCGGCTCTCGGCACTCTCGGTATCGTGAACTGGGTGGCCTGGTGGTATCACCCGAATTCTGCGTATGACCTCGACGCCGTCTGCACTGAACTCGCCGAGCTGGCTGTGCACAGCGTGGCGGCCGAAGACGGGCGTCAGGTGGCGTCAACGCCTCTCGACGTTCTGCGGAGTGTTCGCCGGGACATCGACCGGATCGAGGGGCTGCTCTCCGACCCCGTGTGAGCCGGGCCTCGCTTCAGCCGCGCGCCCGACGACGACGCGCGATCGTCGCGATCGTGAGTGCGATGAGCAACGCGGCTCCGTTGAAGACATCTTGAACGAAAACATCAGCACCGAGCTGCTGTAATCCGGTAATGCCGACTCCGATGACATAGACGGCCACGATCGTACCGAGAACGTTGTATCGCCCTGGCCGAATGCAGGTGGCACCCAAGAATGCCGCAGCGAACGCCGGAAGCAGTGAACCGAGACCAATGACCGGAGACGAGCCTCCTAGGCTCATCATCGAGATCGAACCCGCGAGCGCACAGAGAAATCCGGTGATCGCGAACGATTGGCGCACTTGCTTGTCAGCGGCGATGCCCGAGAGTCGTGCCGCGACGACGTTGGCGCCGATGGCATAGGCTCGCCGGCCCCACACCGTGTATTCGAGCAGCACGAACAGAACGGCTGCAACGATCGCCAAGTACAGAAATGGCAAGGGAATGCCAGCGACACTTTGCCGGCCGAGGTCGAAGAACCATGCGGCAGCGGTTCCTGTAATGACCTGGTTCTTCGTCAGCCACTCCGTAAGCCCGAGCACCAGCATTCCGGTACCGAGCGTCGTGGTGAATGAGGGAAGACCCAGTCGAGTGATGAGCTGACCATTGACGACGCCGATCACGACCCCGACGAGAAGAACGAGCAGCAATGCGATCAACGGCGGCCAGTGCTCCCGAAGCACCAGAACGGCGCACAGGCTTTGGGCCAGCCCGAGCTGGAATCCCGTAGACAGATCGAAGTGACCCGCGACGAGCGGAACGACCACCGCAAGCGCCAACAATCCCGTTGTCGCCTGCACCGAGAGGATGGTCTGCAGGTTAGAAACCGTCGCAAACACAGACGGGTTCAGCAAGCTGAAGATCACCCACAACAGCACCAATACACCGATGAGTGCGAACTTCGAGGTGAAATCACTGATCCCACGATTTGCTCCGAGCTTTCGGCCCGAGGTCTGCGGCGGCGGGGTCTTCCCCGGCACCACGACCTGCTCACCCACAGGGCGCGGGGCCCGCTGAGGCGACTCCTTTACTCCAGTCATGCCAATTCCTTTCTCGATGCTCGAACTTCCGACGAAGCGATCACTGCTTACCCCACAGCTTTTTGAACATCGACTGATAGTCGAAGTCCAGGTTCCATCCAGAAGTGAAGACCTCTTGAGGTGCCTCGCCAATGTTCGCCGTCGTCCAGAGACGTTGAGGCATGGCCCAGAATTTCTCCGTCGGCAGGCCTGCCATGAGGCGGCCAAGACTGTCGATAGACAACCAGGACTCATAGAGGAGCGGCGTCGCCTGGTCGGCCGCGAGTGTGCCTGCGGCGATGTTCGCCAGTTGGTCAGGGAATCCCTGCTCCGACACAACCTTGATGCTCGAGGTCTTGTTTGCCTGCTGAATTCCCTGATCGATGAAACTCAGGCAGCAGTCGTCTGGCGACACCACATAATCGGTGTTCGGGTTCTGCTGCAGTCGGGAGGTCACGAGCGGGGCCAGACTCGTGCCCATCGTCTGTACGGGAATGTCTGCCTCCTGTACGACGCATCCGGAGCAGTCACTCTTCAACTTCTCGGCAATAGTCGCTGTTCTGGTTTCGGCCGAGTAGTACCCCGGCAGGTTGAGAAGAAGCACATTGGCTTTGCCGTTCGAGTCCGCGGCGATCCAGTTCGCTAGGTCCTTCCCTCCGCTGACGGGATCTGCCCCGAGGTAGGTATCTACCCCTGCGACGTCTTTGTCGGTGGGCACCTGTGCGGTGAGCACGAAGGGAATGTTCTTCGCCTGAACCACCGCCATCGCGTCTGCCATGAGATTCGGATCGGCTGAGATATCGATGATTCCGTCAACGCCCGTCTGTGCGGCCTGTTTCAGCAGCTGGTTTGAAACCGTGGGGTCGAGTTTTCCATCGAGCATGTCGACTTTCCAGCCCAGCGACTCGGCGACCGCCTTCGTCTCGTTCGCTTCTGCAACGCACCCCTGACCTGAGCTGCCGCAGTACAAGATCAGAATGTGTTTGTCGGTCGGTTGAGCGAAAGCCTCGGTGGGTGCCTTCACCTGGGTGACCGGGTTCATTGCGTCGACGACCACCGTGGAGTTGCTGGCAGTTGGTCCAGCGGCTCCGACGCTGCCGGTGCACCCAGCAAGGGACAGAGTTGCGATTGCTATCGCGGCCCCGAGCACGACGCCCCGGCGACCGTCGATGATCCTGTTTGATGCTCGTCTCTTCACAGTTTTACCTCCTTGTAGAACCTTGAAGCCAAATTGTCACTAATGTCGTTAGTTTGACTCGTTCGTCAAAATGTACGACTTGCATGCCGTCTTGTCAAGCCACACCTCGCGCCCAAGCCATCGGTACTTGGCATTGAGTACAGGAACCCAGGATTGACGAGCCCACCGTACAGCCCACCTCTTGACGAACACGTTAAGGAAATGACGGATAGGACCAGTCTTGATGCTGATGTGAAACGATCCCTACGAGGGCCTCCGACGCCGCTTGGGCATCTTTCAAGTCGGGCTGCCGAAGAATGCCGAAATAATCCTCGACGCGTGGCACTTCTATCGGGCTGGCTCCAGCTCAGAACTGCTCGCACCAGTACCCGGGGAATTACTCCAAATACTTCAGCTCGCTGATGCGAGCAAGGTCAGCTCCTCTCGTGTCAACTCGAGATCAGCTGCCAGAACAGAGTCTTGGATGCTGGCCGGTCGAGACGCGCCGGGGATCGGAACGACGGTCGGTGACAGTGCGAGCTCCCAAGCCAGAGCGACTTGTTGGGAGCTGATACCACGTGCGTCAGCAACCGATTGGAACGCCGAGTACTCGCTGCCAAGCTCGCCGGCGCGCTGAATGCCGCCGAGGGGCGACCAAGGTAGGAACGCGATGTCGAGCTTCGCGCAATGATGGAGTTCTGCGAGGCTTGACCGAAATGCTGGAGAGAACTGGTTCTGCACACACGCCAGGCGCCCGCCGAGAACCTCGTTGGCGATATCGATCTGCTCGACTGTCGCATTAGAAATTCCAGCCATTCGAATCACACCTTCGTCGAGCAACTCTCGGAGCGCTCCGATCGAGTCGGCGTAGGGCACATCCGGGTCTGGGCGATGAAACTGATAGAGGCCAATGGCATCGATGCCGAGCCTCTCTGCGGAGGCCCTCGCAGCGAGTTTGAGATATTCTGGGCGGCCGTTCAAGGTCCACGTGCCATCGCCGGGTCGCAGGTGCCCGCCCTTGGTTGCGACCAGAACCTCGCTCGCATTCCCGTCGTACGATTTAAGGGCCTCCGCTATGAGTTCTTCGTTGTGGCCCGCCCGCGCACCGACATGATAAGCGTCTGCCGTGTCGATCAACGTCACTCCCGCGTCAAGCGCCGCATGAACGGTTGCGATCGAACGCTCACGGTCGGGGCGGCCTTCGATCGACATCGGCATTGCGCCGAGCCCGATTGCGCTGACGCCGGTTGCGCCTATCGTGCGGCGCTTCACGGGGCGGGGCGCAACGGTCGCAGGAACTGAAGGTGATCTTCGATCGTTCCGACTATGAGTTTGAGAAGGGGAGGAATCACCTCGGGAATCCAGCTGGATTCGGTGTGCGCTCTGAGCGCGTCTTTGCTGACCCATCGTTCGTATACAACGAACGTTCCTAATCGATTTTCGTCTTCATGTACCTCGTAGGCAATGTTCCCCGGGTCGTTGCGCGATGGAGTGACCACGCGGGAGATGAGATCCCTCACCTCCGACTCCTTTCCCTGCTTTGCGCGAGCCACCCAGAGTGCGGCCACAGCGGTGTCGTTGGTATCGATCATCCTTGTTCCTCTCATAATGTGCGCGTCGTTCGCCGATCAGCGCAAGGTGGTTCCGCCGTTGACGACGAGAACCTGCCCCGTCATGGCCTCTGCACCCTCTGAAGCGAGGAAGGCAACCGCATTTGCCGTATCTTCGGGTACGAGTTGTTGTTTCATGGCCTGGGTGGCGACAACTGCGTCGAATTGTGCCGGATCGTTGACGCTCTGCGCAATGGGCGTGTCTGTCAGTCCGGGGGCAACCATCGTCACGGCAATGCCGTTGGCGCCGAGTTCGACGGCGAGCGCACGCACGATGCCCAGCAGCGCCCCCTTCGCTGCGACGTATGGTAAGAACTGGGCTCCGGGTGGCGACCAGAGCGTGTCAGACCCGATCATGATGATGCGCCCGTAGTGACGCTCGATCATGCCCGGGGTGAACGCCTGGGTGAGCCAGATCGCCGCCTCGACGTTCACTGCCAGAAGTCTGTGCCAACGCTCGGCGTCAAACTCGTGGAGGGTCATCGGGTCGATGATGGCAGCCGAGTGCACAAGGACGTCGACCCGCCCGTACCGGTGAAGCACTTCTTCTGCTGCTTCTTTGGTCGTCGACTCCGAGTTCAAGTCTGCGCGCACGTCTCCGCCTCGCCGCCCCAGAATGACCGTCTGATAGCCGTCGGCGCGCAGGGTCTCAGCGATGGCGCTTCCAATTGCTCCTGTGCCGCCCGTGATGACGGCAACACGCTTTTCGTTTTTCATGTAATCCCCTGTCTATCGTTTCACCGGTGATCAGTCTGAGATCGAATTGATGGCCGGCGGTCTGGTCCGGTACCGGCGGCTGCTTCGAGCGACGATGAGGCAAGTAGAGCCAGCCTTTCGGCATCTGTCGTTCCCGGTTCGGGGTGATAAAGCACGAGCGTCATGCCGTCTGTTCCACTAATTGACAAGCGCTCACGATGCAAGGTCAGTTCGCCGACCTGAGGATGGTCGAACAGTACGGGCGCGCCACGTTGAGTTCTCACGTCGTGACGGTTCCACAGGTCGCGAAATTGCGAACTGGCGAGCGAGAGTCTGCCGACGAGTTCGACGAACCGATAGTCATCAGTGTCGGGGCCGATTGCGTGGCGCAAACTCGAGACGTAGCACTGCAGTGTGCCCTCCCAGTCGACAAACAGCTCCTTGTCTGCGGGGTCGAGGAACACGTCCAGAAGCTGGTTGCCGCCCTCGGAGAAGCGCGGCGATAAAGTGGTTGCCATCACGTTTGCCGCCAAAATGTCGAAGAAGCGACCTTCGACGAAGGCCGGGTATGGCAGCGTCGACACGAGACTCCTGGTGGCGCTCGGCACGGTCTCTATGCGGGATTTTCGTCGCGCCCGGCGCGGTCTGACTGAGGCAAGGCTCAAAAGATAAGCAAGATGCTCTTCGTCGAGCTGGAGCACTCGTGCAATGGACTCGAGAACCGGCACAGATGGATTGAGATCTCGCCCCCGTTCCAGACGCAGATAATATTCCACGCTGATGCCAGCGAGCATGGCGACTTCCTCTCGCCGCAGGCCCGGAACCCGGCGCTTGCCCTGGTCGGTGACACCCGCCTGTGCTGGCGTCACGAGGTCGCGGCGAGCCCGGAGGTAATCACCCAGTGCGTTCGGCTTTTCCGTCATACCAATACCGTAGGACCGGCTTGCGCGCATAAGGAGTGCCCTGTCACTACAGGGGATATCAGGGGTACTGGTTGCCCTGTATGAAGCGAGATTGTCTGGATGACACGTCCCGACGTTTCCCGAAAGGAACACTCATGAGCTCGCACCCTAACCGACAAATCATTCTTGTTGCCCGACCGAACGGAGATCCAAAGCCGAGCGATTTCGAAATCGTTGAACGACCGGCGCCTGTTGCCGGCGCGGGGCAGGTTCTCGTGCGTAATACCCTCGTTTCGTTGGACCCCTTCAACCGGATCCTCATGGGCAACGCGAACAGCGATCAGGCCCCGATTGAGCTCGGCGACACGATGTTCGGATTTACCGTAGGCATCATCGAACACAGTAACAACGCTGCATTCAGTGTCGGGGATCACGTGACTGGTTTTCTCGGCACAACGGGATGGCAGGATTTCGCCGTGTCTGACGGATCCGACCTCCGCATTGTCGACCCAGCGATTGTGCCGCTCTCCTCATACCTCGGCACCCTGGGTGTCACCGGGCTGACCGCCTGGGTCGGCCTGACCAAGATACTCGACCCGAAACCCGGCGGAACCCTCCTCGTCACCGCGGCAGCGGGTGCTGTCGGGTCAGCGGCGGCTCAGATCGGAAAGCTGCGCGGCTACCGGGTCGTAGGAGTTGCCGGCGGCCCGGAAAAGACACGCCACCTGATCGATGATCTCGGTCTGGATGCCGCGGCCGACTACAAGGCTGACGATTTCGAGGCGCAGCTCGCACGAGCGGTACCCGAGGGAATCGACACAATCTATGAAAACGTCGGCGCCTCGCAGTTCCCGATACTGTTGCCTCACGTGAACATCGGAGCTCAAATCGCCGTAGGCGGCGTCATGTCTCAGATCACCACCACAGACGGGCTAGCCGGCCCGAACCGACTGCCCGAGGTTCTGCGAGCGATCTTCTACAAAGACCTCACCGTTCGGGGGTTCAACGTCACGAAATTCTATGAGTTCTACCCCGAGTTCCTAGCCGACGTCACTCCGGCTGTTGCGGAGAAGAAGATTCTCTCTACCACTCATTTCATCGACGGGCTCGAAAATATCCCATCCGCCTTCCCCGAGATGTTTACCGGCCGGGGAGCAGGAAAGATGATTGCAAAGATCGCCTAAGCCGCGGGTCGACCGGTCAACTCGCCCCGGTAGAAATGGCAAGGAGTTACCGGCGATCAGCTCACGGAGCTTGGACTCTTCGTTCTGCAGGGCCTTATCCAAAAGGATCCTCCCCGCCCGGTCAACAGCGACCGCGTGATGCTAGCCTTTGCCAACATCGCCACCGATGAACACGTCAACATCGTCGTGTCCGGTGATACTCGTTCCCATTCCTGGTTCCTCCCGTTCGTTCCGATCCGAACGTCGACCTGAACCACAAGCGGCTACTCTCGCCATCCACGTTACGAACGGCACTCAGCACCAGCCGGGCCCTGTCCCTATCTGCGATCACACGCCGCCAGACCAAACCCGGTGACAACACCCCAGATCATACGAACGACAGGGGGCAGAACATCGTGCCGGACCCAGCATGCCAAGACCCTTCAAGGATCCCTCCTCAAGCGGGTACAAACAAAGTAAGGGGGCAGGACTGAATCCGGCTTACTCAACCGTGAGGTGAAGTGCGGCGAGCACGACGTCGTCGATCACAGCAACGAAGAAGTCTCGTTGCACGTGCTCGCCGCCGGAGCTCAAACGGTGGGTACTCATCGCTGGAATCACGTCGGCTAGAACGGGGATGCTCGCGGCGAAGTTCGCGGAAACTTCACCCCTCTCGATAGCGCGGTACAAAAGGCGCCGGTAGATTTCGACGTACGGCTCGGTGACCTCGGAGCGAACGACGACGGTAAGCGCCGGTGAGCTTCGGGTCGCCGAAGTCAGGCCTGCGAAGATGTTCAGCCGACGGCGCGGACTGCCGAGCCACGAGGAGTCGATGACGGCAAGCAAATCCGCGCGAAGTGTTCCGTGGTCAGGCAATTCGTCGAGTTCTGGGGGTCGTCCGGCGGCACGGATCGCTGCGAGGACGAGATCTTCCTTCGTAGCCCATCGTCGGTAGAGCGTCGATTTCGGTTTTCCGGTGCGAAGTGCGACCTCATCCAATGTGACACGCTCGTAGTCCCGCTCAGCGAGAAGATCGAGCGTGATGGCCAAGATCTGCTCATCACTCGAGTGGTCGTAGGGCCGGCCAGTTCGCGCACCCCGCGTACGGGCCGAGTCGACCGACGAGGCGGCGTCAGAGATATTCATCCAGCTCAGAATACGCCCACATGAATCATTTACGCTACCGAGTAGTATCGTAAGTCGTGACGGACGTAGATCTACCGTCGTCGAGAAGGAGTAACAGTGCAAATCCAAGATTCAGTGGTCGTGATCACCGGGGCGTCATCCGGGATCGGTGCTGCAACGGCGCGAGCTGCCTCCCGGGCCGGCGCCCGACTTGTTCTGGCCGCCCGCCGCGAGGATCGCATCACGGCGCTGGCCGACGAGCTCGGTCAGGCGATCGCTGTTCGATGCGATGTCACCGACCAGTCCCAGGTCGAATTGCTTGTACAAGCGGCCCTGGATGCGTTCGGGCGAATCGACATTGTCGTGAATAACGCCGGCCAAGGCCTGCAGGCCACCACCGAGCAGATCGCGCTCGACGACTTCCGTGCTGTTCTGGAACTGAATGTGCTGGCGCCCTCGGCGGTCATGCAGGCAGTTCTGCCGACGATGCGTCGGCAGAACGCTGGCAGCATCATCAATGTCAGCTCGGGGACGACTTTCGTGGATGTTCCCGGTACGGGCGGTTATGTCGCATCGAAAATCGCACTCGAGCGGCTTTCCGCGATCGCTCGCAATGAACTCGATGACACCGGGATCTCGGTATCGATCATGATCCCATTCGCGACCAGCACCGAGTTCCTCACCTCCATCCGTGCCGGCCGCGCCGATGCCGAGGCGATGACGGCGGGAGCAGAGTTCGACACGCCCGAGCAGGTTGCCGACGCTATCCTCCACCTGATCAGCACGGGCGAGCCCCGAATGGACCTTGTTCCGGTGGCCTATGGTGGCACGCGCTCAGAATGACGGCTCGGTCATTTCGCGCGGGGTTCGGCCATGGTGGCCATGAGTAGTTCCTGGTTCTCCTGATACGTCGGAGTTAGTTTGCCTAGCGGCGTGACACCTTGGCCGATCGCAGCGAACGGGTCTGTGGCGATTTCGGTGTAAGGAGTTAGTCGCGTTCGAGGACACCCGGCCGTTTGTAGGAGTCGTCGATGAGGCGTTCCGGGGATACCGCCGACTTGGGCGGTTAGAAGAGCTCAACAAGGGTCTGGCCCCCGTCAACAATCAAGCTTTGTCCCGTGATGTATGAGCTTGCCGGCGAGGCGAAAAACTGTATCGCGTTCGCGATGTCCCCCGGAGCTCCAATCCGGTGAGCCGGGATTTTATCGATTGCCATCGCTAAGCCATCATCTCCGAACGCTTTGGCCAGTCCCTCGGTGAGTATTGTGCCCGGGGATACGGCGTTGACGGTTATTCCTTCGGACGCAAGCTCCATCCCGGCCGCCCGAACGAATGCCTCGAGGCCACCCTTTGAGGATGCGTAGGCGCTGAGGCCGGGAAGCGCTGTTTTCGGGCCGGTAATTGACGACACCATCACGATGCGTGCGTCCGTGGCCTGACGGAGGTGGGGAAGCGACGCCTGAACCACCAGCATGGCGCTCGTGAGGTTCACCTGAAGTGACGCTTGCCAATCATCCAGAGGCTGTCGATCGATCGGGGAGGTAGGAAAGATGGCGGCGCAGTGGACGACCACATCGATGCCGCCCAAGAGACGAGCGGCCGCGGCCACTAGTTCGGCGGGGGCGGCGAGGCTTGCCAAGTCGCTCTTCACGAAGTGCGCTCGACCGGTGGCCTCAAACGCGGCTCCCTGCTCTGAGGCAGATCGTCCGCAAAAGGCGACGTGGGCCCCCTGATCGAGAAACGCTTGTACTATTCCCGCGCCGATCCCCCGCGTACCACCGGTAACGAGAACTTTGCGATCTGAGGAATGAGTATCTGTCTGTGTCATTGGTTCTGTTCTTTCATTCGGACGAGAGTTCAGCGAAAACAGCCGGTCGACGCGACCGGAGGACGAGCGCTCCGACGATGCCGGCGAGGAACGCAGCGAGGGTGAGCAGTCCGAGAATGACCGCCGCGTCAACGCCGCCAGTCAGTGTCGAGAAGTTGCTGATGACCAGCACGAGTATCGCTATCAGCCCCACGAGCGCCGTACCGGGTGCAATCACGGTTTTCCAGGCCGAATGGTTTGAGCGGGGGTGTGAGCGTCTGAAGTAGACGATCACTGCGAGGCTCGTGAGGGCCATCAGTGCCACGATTCCCAGGGTGGACGCTCCGGTGAGCCAGGTATAGATCATAATCGGGTCGAGCCCTGTAAGAACGAGAGCGATCGTGATAATCGCCGTTGCTGCGCTCAATGTCAGCGAGGCGGTTGAGGGCGAGTTGTGCTTGTGGCTAATGCGTGCGAGTGAGCGGGAGAGGACGCCTTGGTTTGCAAGCGTGACTTCGTATCTGGTGATGACGTTGTGGAAGGCAAGGACGCAGGCGAAGACGCTCGTGAGGAGTAGGACTTGCATGACATCGGCGACAACCGGCGACACATACCGCATCGCGAGATCGATCACCATCGTTGCCGGATTCGTCGTTGCTGCCTGAACGACCGTGCCGGTTCCCACGCCGATGATCACTACCCACGCTGAGAGTGCGTAGAAGATGCCTATGCCGATGACTGCGACGAAGGTGGCGCGCGGGATGGTGCGGTCGGGGTCTTTTGCTTCGCCTCGGAAAACGGCGGTGGCTTCGAATCCAAAGAATCCAAAAAAGGCGAACATCAGTCCGAGTGCTGGCTCGCCGACGCCTAGTTCCGCGGGGTCGAAGGGCGACAGGCTGAGTCCTGCAGCACCCCCTGATGCGATGACGCTGACATTCAGGATGATCACGACGAGGGTTTCGGCAACGAGAAGCACGCCGAGCACTCGCGAGCTCAGCTCAATATCTCGGTAGGCGAAGAAGGCGACCATCCCGAGGGAGGCGAGGGAATAGACCCACCAGGGTGCGTCCACCCCGCTCACACGGAGTACGAAGGCGTTCAGAATTACACCGAGGTATGCATTGACGGCGAGAAGAAGCAGACCGTACGCCCCGATCGCGAGGGTTGCCGCGCCCAGCCCAGTGACCCTTCCGAGGCCGGCGAGAACGTAGGAATAGAAAGCTCCTGCGTTGCGGACGTGTCCAGACATTGTGGTGAAGCCCACGGAGAAGAGAAGCAGAATAACAGCAGCGACGACGAAGTACTGAGGCACAGCGATGCTCTGACTCACACTGATCACGATGGGGATAGATCCCGCTACGAACCCGAGCGGAGCTGCGGCAGCAACCACCATGAGCACGATCCCTCCCACCCCGAGTTTTCGGGTATGGGGGCTGCGTGTTGTGGCAGCACTGAGCATGTCTGGGTCTGCGGCGGAGCGATGCGGCGGTGTGCCGTGTGGACCGGAGTCGATCGGGGTGAGGTCTTGGAAGCGTGTCATCGGAAGTGCCTTTCGGTGCGTAGGAGGGGTGACGTGGTGCGAAAGGACGTGCGGTGGGGCGACTGGGGCAGATCAGGTGTTTCTAGGGACAGCCAATTCGAGGAGTTCGCCGCGGAGGTATCGTTCGCCGAACTCGGCGACGACGTCGGCGTAGTCGCTGGCCTGGTTGTCGGGGAAGGTGTGGCGGTGCGTTTCCATCCAGCCGATTACCATGATCAGCCGCAGCATGATGAGGGGTGCAGCGGTGGCGAGTTGCGCGGTTCCGAGGTCGCGGATGCTTTCGTAGCCCTCCAATCATTCGGCGGCAAAACGGAGGTCCAGCGAATCGCCGACCATTGCACAGGCGAGGTCCCAGAGTGGCCAGCTCAAGCCACAGTCGTCAAAATCGAGCAGAATGAGGTTTCCCTCAGAGACGAGCACATTGCCGGGATGCAGGTCAGCGTGCACGAGTAGGTCTGGTAATGGTGTACCAGGAGACGACAGACGCTGTCGGATATCAGATTCAACATCCTCGAATAGGGCTTCCGTGTCGGGAGTGATATGGCGAGATTTCCGCCAGTCGCCCCACCGCGCGTTGGGGCCGGTCAAAGCGTCGAGATCCCAGCGCGGCCGCGACCAACCTGCGGGTCGGGGCCACCGGGCGGCGTGATCATGAAGGCGGGCGGTCTGAGCACCCAATTGACGAAAAACGGTACCTCGATTCACGATTGAAGGGGCCTCTCCGGTCACAAACTCTGTGAGAACGGCCGTTTGTTCAATGCAGTTAGCGCGGAAGACATGAACCAATTCGCCTGCGAGGTCGGGCCAGAATGCTGGCACACGCACAACGCTCTCGTCACACAGAGCGCGCACCCACTCCGCTTCACTCGTGAGCTCCTCAACGCTGCGATAACCAGGGCGACACAGCCGCAGGGCTCGCACGTCTCCAGATGGCGAGGTGACTCGGAAGACAGCGTTCTCGCGCAGACTGAGCAACTCGACCGACGAGCCCTCGTACCCATAACCTGCCAGCGCACTGTCGGTGTCGCGGGCCCAATCCGGAATGACGTCGTCGCTCATCCGAGTGCCCTCAGAGTCTTATCTACGATATTGACGATGGTGTCTGCCTCTTCTGAACTGAGTAGGAGGCCGGGCTTGAATTGCAACACGCTCAGGTCGTAAGACGCAGCGATCGCCCAGATACCCTGCCGGTAGAGTTCGCGCATCACCGCGACAGCTCCGCGCGGCCCGTCGAAGCGCAACCCGATCACGAGCCCGTCTTGCCGAATCTCGCGCAACATCGAGTGGCGGTCCTTGATGGCAGCGAGACCGTCGGAGAACTGCCCGGTAAGCGAAAGTACGTTGGTCTTCGTCGCAGGGTCGGAGGTGATTCGCAGCACCTCCGTTGCGACTGCGCACCCGAGTTCGGCGCCGGCGAAGGTACCGTTGTGTGCCATGCCGTCTTGCAACAGCCAGCCTGCGGCGCGGTCGTTGAGAATTGCAGCTGCGATGGGATAAAGGCCGCCGCCCAGTCCCTTGCCGGTGACCACAATATCGGGTGTGACGTTGTGTTTCGCGAAAGCCCATATCGAACCGGTGCGCCCCAGCCCGACTTGGACCTCGTCTGCGATGTACAGTGCGCCATGAGCTGCCGCAGCATCAGCTACGGCGGCAAGGTAGCCGGTCTCGGGCATGGGGAATCCAGCAGTAGCGGGAATGGTCTCGATCATGACGGCGGCAACGTCGTCTTTTGCCAGCTCGTTCTGCAGTGCGAGAAGGTCATTCAACGGCACCTGCGTGAATTCTTCCGGGCGATCCGAGAGGAAGAATGCGGAGTTCTTGGGATCCCCCGCTGCAACAGAGAGGCCCGTATTGCCGTGGTAGGCGCTGACCAGTGTGACGATGCGGCGGCGCCCCGTTGCCCAGCGCGCACTTTTGATCGCCACATCGATGGCCTCACCGCCAGCGGAGGCAAATACGACTTTCGACATCGGGGCCGACACCGATTCGACCAGTGCGCGCGATAACGCAGCACGGCCGGCCGAAGGAAAATGGTGGTTACCCACGTCGATAATCTCAAGCGCATCGGTCAAGCGTTTAACGAGCTGCGGGTTTCGATGCCCGAGGTTGTATGTTCCGCCGTTGAGATGCACATCGATAACGCGGTGGCCGTCGACGTCGACGAGTTCGTAGCCGTTGCGTTCCCCAATCATCATCGGGATCCCGTTTTCGAGCCACCAATCGACCTTGTACGGGTTCCAGTACGTGCGTGCCGCTTCGAGCGCGTCTTCCTTGGAATCGAATCCGAAAAGGTCCAGAACCGATTTCGTTGCGAGCTGCATGGTAAATCCTCTCCCCGGCGCCGCATCTGTCAGCGGGCCGTCGATGGGGTAAACCATTTCAGTTCGTCGGCGCTAGCACAATTGGTCCTTTTGAGCCCATTTGGCATTATGTGCCGTGTTTACACCCTCGTAACACCGATTGGGATCATGGATCAGCGCGTATTGGGCAGGAGCGGTGTACCATTTAGCCAGAAAAAGAACCATTAAGCCAAATGTAAAGAGTTTGTTTCCACACCAACGAGGGAGCCCCATGAGTCTCGGCCGCGCGCGCGATGTGGGTGCGATGATCAACGCTCTCATCGAAGAACGAGGGCTCGGCATCGGAGATCGACTGCCGCCCGAACGGGAACTCGCAGCCCGGCTCCAGCTCAGCCGGACTACCCTGAGGCGGGCTCTGGATGGCATGGCGCGCAGTGGCCTAATTGCCCGACAGGTGGGCCGGGGTGGGGGTACCTTCGTTTCCGATCCCACGGCGCAGCAGACCAGCGTAAAGATCGATCGAAGCACAGCCGAGTCTGTTCCCGAGTTGCTCAGCAGACAGGGCTTTCGTGCCCAGACGCGGGTGCTGAGCGCGTCGTTAGTCGAATTCGATGCCGTCATGGCCACCCGGTTGGACGTGGAAGGTTCGGGTCTTGTCATCAAGCTCCGCCGACTACGCCTCGCCGACAGTGTGCCGATTTCACTCGAGACGATGTACCTTCCGGAAAGCCTGTTTCCGGGGCTAATAGAAGGCAAACTCAGCGGCTCTTTGCGGCAATTACTGCAGGAAACCTACGGCGTGGTGCCTGCTCGCATCGTCGAGACCGTCGAAGTCGTTGCTTCGCCGCGACAAATGGCGGCAATACTGCAGATTGGTGTGGGCGATCCGCTCCTTGGTGTTACTCGCGTGTCGTCTGATTCAAATGGCCGACGCATCGAGTACTCGGTCGACTATTTCCGTGCCGACCGCACAAGACTGTCTATAGAGAGTCACCCGGGTACAGCCCGCGCCCAGCTCGAAGCGATCCCTACCTTCGCCGACGCCCTAGCTCGCTGACCAAGAGTTGCGGTCGTAACCATTTGAACTCCATCGCCTCAGTTGATGACGTCGACGTTGATGGGTTTGTGCTCGTGCCCATCGCAATATCAATTCCGAGGTGCCTTGGTGCTTGCATCTACGGAACCACCGATTGTGGCCCGCTTTCGTGGCTAGGGACGGGGGCATTGAGCGGGGGCGCTTGACTTGCTGCGAGCCGCCTGGGTTAGTCACGCGCGACTATAGGGGCCACCTGAATGCAGGGCCGTTTAGTTCCGTTAGTGGGTGCCGTCGGTGCGGCCAGCGCCATTCTGGTTGCCCAACTCGTAGCTGGCGCTGAAACCTTGGATGCCAGCAACCGAGGAGAGTAGAGAACAGTCGGGCTCACCGAACGCCGGCGCCCGCAACATCCATCGAATTACCTCCGAGTAGGACTCGACCGACTGCCAGACGTCGACCTCAAGCTCATCATTATCATCAACGTGACATCTGTAGCCTGAATACGTCAGTGAACCGCTGGGCACCGCCAGCCAATTCGCCTCATCTCGCACTACCTCGGCGACACGGCCGGTGTCCCGAAGGCTACAGCGAGAAGAGCCCGATCTTGCTCGGAATTAAGACGGGCGAATTCTCAACACCGGACCGTTGAACCGGTTGCTTTCGGACACAGCTCCTGCCGCGCTGTAAGCGCACCCCGCGATAACGGATCCCATACATGCATCGCTCAGAGTGGGCGACTACATAGACCGTGATCCTGGAAATCGTCTCCTTACTGACCGAGGCGCCGTAGCACCTTCCCCGCCAAATATGAGCTCAGCGTGTCGGGCCAGAAACATCGTTTAAGAGACAGCCCCCCGTGCGCATCCGTTGGTGGGATCTATTGCAGGTATTGGTTGTACGCCGATACGTCTGAGATGTAGCCGGTGACGTCGATCACCAATTGGTCGGTGATTTTCAGAGCGAGAGCGACTTGGGCGTCGAGGGTTCGACCTTCGTGGGTTCCTGATTCGTGGAGCAGCGCGAGAACTCCATCACGTCCGACGAGGATGTTCTCGACGGTTACTACGACCCCGTGGTCGCGAACGGTTCTGGCGACGGCGACCAGAGCTGGCACTCCCCGATGCACCCCGGCGATGCGGCCTGTGCCGGCGATGCTCCAAGAGACATCAGTAGCGCTCACTTTCGCCAGCGCGTCCGGATTGAGAGAAAGGAGCGCGGCAGCAAACCGTTGGGCGACTTCAAGGACGTTTTGTGTGTTGTCTGTCATGGTCGTAATGCTCCATCTTCGTATCTGTTTGACACGTCGGTCACAGGGTTTGATCCGTTGGTCAGAGATGCCGAAGTGCGGATCACGGTTCCTGGGCGAAGCCGGCAAGTCGGATTTCTTCGATGTCGATGTTGGTTTCTTCGCTTCTGAGCACCGCGTCATCGATCTTGTGTTGTGATCGCAATCGCATCAGCGCCGCCCGTTTGACAGGGATCAGGGCGAGCTGCAGTTGTGTTTCTTGTAGCACGGCTTCCTTCTGCTCTGAAACAGCGTCATCGCTGGTGTCGGCAGCTCGGCCTGGAATAGTGCCCGGATTCTGGCTTCTGATCCTTCCGAGGCGTTTCTGATAGTCCGCTCGCATGTTGGCCTGCGTTTCGAGCGGGAGTCCCAGCCGGTCAGAGACTTCGCTGAGCGAATCGAGCGCAGTCTCCAGAGGCACGGTCGACGCGAGTATCCGCTCATCCGATTCGGCCGGATCTTCTTCGAGCTGGGCCCGTCTGACAATCATTGGCATAGTGAGCCCTTGGATGAGAAGGGTGAGCACGATGACGATGAAGGTGACGGCGATGAGGATCGGGCGTTCGGGAAGCGCCTTGCCGGAGGTCGTCACGATCGGCAGCGCAAGGGCAGCGGCCAGAGACACCGCCCCTCGAAAGCCAGCCCACGCCAACGGCGTGCGCTGCCGTCCGCGGACTCGGCGGGTGGTGCGGTCGTTTACGTTGCTGAAGAGCCCTCTCAGGTAGGGCGCCGTATGGATCCACACCCACCGCACGCCGATGACGGCCACGGTGCACGACAGCCCGAATTCCAGCACCATCGCGGCGTCAGACATGCTGAAATCCCAGATGGTATGCAGCTGCAGACCGACGAGAACGAAGAGCGCTCCGTTCAGAAGATGAGCAGTGAGCGCCCAGAACGAGCTCACCTGGATGCGGGCTGTAGCGCTGACATTTTTGGAGTCCAGCTGGCTGAGTACCAGCCCGCAGGTCACGACGGCGATTACGCCGGAGATGCCGAGATACTGCGCGGGTAAGAAGGCCAGGAATGGTGTCAGAACGCTGAGAGAGTTCGTCAGGAGCGGATTGCCGATCTTCCGACGTACGCACAGCACCAGAAGCGCCACCGCTGCACCGATGAGCGCTCCGCCGATGTACGAGCCGATGAAAAGCAGGACAGCTTCGCCGCCGTTGATTTCTTTGTCGGCCAGAATTGCTGCGACAGCAACGCTATAGAGCACCAGAGCGGTGCCGTCGTTGATGAGGCTCTCGCCACGCAAGATGGCGAGCATCCGCCTCGGCATCCTGCCGGCAACAGATGCGACGGCAGTCGCGTCCGTTGGCGCAAGGATGGCGCCGATGACAATCGAGTACGTCCACGAGACGCCGAACGTGTGAGCGACGACAGCGACCACCGCCGCGGTGAGCAGAACGAGCCCTGTGGCGAGCATGCTTATCGCGCGGGAGTTGGCGCGAATCTCGCGGAACGATGTGTTTAGCGATTCCCAATACAGCAGAGCGGGAAGAAACAAGTAGAGCACGACGCTAGGCGGAAGGGCGATGTCTCCAATGCCGGGAACGAAGCCGAGGGAGGCGCCGATCGCGAGCAACACAATGGGTTCGGCGACCTTGGTCTTCGATGAGATGGCGCCGCCAACGAGGATGCTGAGACCGATGAGCACGACGATCTCGAGGTCGGTGATATTCACTGGGAAATGTTCGCTTTCGTCAGGAGCTTTGCGATTAGTTGCGTGCGCGAATGCACGTCGGCCTTGCGGTAGATCGCAGACAGGTGCGCCTCGACCGTGCGGATACTCATGAACTCACTGAGCGCGATGTCGCTGTTGCGAGAGCCCGACAGCACGGCAGCTGCCACGCGTCTCTCCGTGGCTGTGAAGCCATTCGGTGAATTCGATCGGCCGAGGCGATCGAGTTCGCGTTGCACACGAGAGAGAAGGAGGCGATCGTTGTTGGCATCACTGTCGGGATCACTATCGGGATCGCTGTCACGTTTTGCCTCGAGCTGCACCAGGACGACCAGCAGCTGTCCACCGTGTGTGGTCGCGGACGTCGAGGCGATGATTTCTGCCAGCGACGTCCGCGCGTTGAAAGTGTGGGTTTGAGGTGTCGAGGACATATTCCGAGTCAATCGGAGCGCCCCGTGGTGTACATCCGCAGAACGACTGGTGCCGTACTTAAGCATCGGCGCGGGCCTAAGTATCAGGACTGCTTCAGCATCAGTACGTCTGCGGGTGTGGCCGCGGCTGCTTCAGCCTTCGGTGAGGGTGTCGCGCACGGGTGATACGTCGCCCGCGAACATGCCCATCGGGTCCATCGCGAGCCGGATGCGCGCAACCCGTGCACCGTCAGCATCGCTCAGGGTGCGTTGCGGGTCGCCGAAGTTCTCCACGAAGGTGGGGGCGGTGTAGCCGGTGTCCCAACGGTGCAGGTACTCGCGGAGCACGCTGAGGCGCGTGTCGATGGAAACGCGAGCATCTTCGCTGAAGATCGCACCGGCACCCAGATAAAGGAACTTGGCCGGCGTGCGGTCAAACGCCCCGCCGGGGCGGAGAGGCTCGGCGAAGCGTCCGCCGAGCTGTCGCAGCTCG
Source organism: Subtercola sp. (assembly GCA_025463765.1). Classification (GTDB taxonomy): domain Bacteria; phylum Actinomycetota; class Actinomycetes; order Actinomycetales; family Microbacteriaceae; genus Subtercola. The sequence continues at coordinate 39,308 of JAODBC010000004.1, forward strand.
AAGACGGCCAGCGTGGTGTCTTGAGCAGCGAGCGTGATGATGTGCATCAGCGCTTCGTCGTCGAGGTCGGTCAGCAGTAGGTGGTCACCGATGCCGGGGATGGGTTCGCGCGGGTCCATGTGGGTCTGCGGCAGCGTGGATGGCAGGGCGCGGGTCCACGTGTTCATCAGAGGGGGTGCCGCTTCCAGCAGCGGATTCAGCAGGGCATCAAGAATGGCCTGCGAAGCGTCTTCTTCGGCGGCAGCCGCGACGGCGATGGCGCCGTCGAGCACCAGCACTGGCCCTGCCGTGAGTACTGCAGGGATACCGGGAACTGGCGGCAGATTCATCACCCGCAGGTTCGTCGTCGCTTCGAGCGGGGCGGTTTCGGTCCACGCTCTCCAGAGGGGTGCGATAACGGCGGCGTCGGCCGCCGGCCAGAACGCGGCACCGGTGATGACCTCGTACATGTCGTAGAGCTGCACCTCGATGTCAGTTACGACACCGAAACCTCCGCCACCACCGCGGAGTGCCCAGAACAGCTCGGGCTGGTTCTCGTCGCTGGTGACGACGCTCACTCCGGAGGCAAGCGTGATCGTGATCGAGCGCACCGAGTTGGCCGAGACGCCGAACTTTCGGCCGTAGAAGCTGAGCCCGCCGCGCAACAGAAAGCCGATGGCGCCGACCGTTGGGGAGGAGCCGTGGATGGCGACGAGGCGGTACGGCGCGGCGGCTTCCACGACCGCACCCCAGAGGGTGCCTGCCGGAATGTGTGCCGTTTTCAGGTCAGGATCGATGACAACCGGGCCAGCGATGCGGGTGCGTATCAGCGCATCACCGCGCATCGACGAGGCGGTCTTGGCGGCGTGCCCCGTGGACTGCGTCCGCACGCGAAGACCCCGCTCCCGGGCCTCGCGGATGGCGTCGGCGACCTCGCCCGGTGTCGTCGCCACGACGGCGAGGGCTGGCTCGAGGTGGGCGTCGAGATTGAAGGAGGCGACAGCGTCGGCGTACGACGTCTCCCCTGGTTCGGCAAGAATGGCAATGGGCTGGGTGATCGTTGTAGGTGTCATATTCTGACGGTACGAGCGGCGCGCGCAACCGGCATCCGTGGTTCTACGACTCCTGATGCGACGGGTTACGTAGACGGGTCAGCGACGATCGATTTCGGGTCGGTGAGCCAGGCTGGCAAAAGCGCGCTCATGTGGCCGGCAACCACGTGGCCCTCTGCGGGCAGTTCACCCAGCACCCACGCGGCGACCATCGCCGCAAGACCGTGGCCGACGTAGTGCGCTGCGCCGGCCAGGAACGACGAATCGATCTGGCGAAACCCCGGGTAGGCTGCGAAGTACGCCGCAGCACGGCGGTGGATCGCCTCACCGATCGCCAGCTGCACCGCTGCGCGATGGTTTGCGATCCCTACGCTGACCGGCACCCAGGCGTCGGCGACCCTGGCGACGATGTCATCGCAGATCGACCGTGCGGCGTCGGGGCCGAAGTTACCCTCGTCGAGGCGCCTCGGCATGTTGGAGCCCTGCAGCATCCAGAGCATCTCCTCGAGCGCGCCGAGCGAGACATCCTGCAACGTACCGAAATGTTCGGAGAATTGTTGCCGTGTGACGCCGGCGCGCGCGAGCACGACGCTCAACTCGGGTTCTCCGGCGCTCTGGGCTGCGAGATGCAGGTAGCTCTCGGTGATCGCCCGCTGTACGTTCACGGTATTTCTCTCTCCCCGGTCATCCGGCGCTCAGTTTCTGGTGCAGTGCAGCGCGTGATGTGACGCCGACTTTGGGAAAAATCTTGTACAAATGCGATGCGACAGTGCGCGGGGAGAGAAAAAGAACGGCGGCGATGTCCCGGTTGCTTCGGCCTTCGGCCGCCAGGATCGCGATTCTCGTCTCCTGCGGGGTGAGCAGCGCGAAAACGCCGGCGGGGGAATCACCGGTCTCGGGCTCTGCGGCCTTCGCAATCTCCTCTGCGGCTCGCTCGCGCCACGGAAAGGCACCGAGACGGTCGAAGACCCGAGAGGCAGCTCGCAGCTGTATGCGTGCTGCAGCCAGGTCGCCCTCCGACCGGAGCCACGAGCCATAGAAGAGTCGGATGCGGGCCTCATCGAACGGCCACTCTGACAGACCGTTCAGAGTCAGGGCATCGAGAAAAAGGGCGTTCTTGACTGACGAGTCCGACACGATCGCGTCACTGGCCGCCAGGTGGAACGCAAGCCGGGGTGACACCTGTTCGAGGTGAGCCGCATGACCGGCAGCGAGATGCTGCCGGGCTTCGTCGTGCCGCCCCGATTTCCAGGCGGCCGTGACTGTCTCCATGAAAGCCATCAGCGCAACCGGCTGGAACGGAGCCAGTCGCCCGGCCGGGCTGATCTCGATGAGCAGACCGTACGCCTCGTCGTAGTTGTTCTGCGCCATCTCGACTTGCGCCTCGGCGTACAGGGCCCACGCCCGGTTGTGGCGAAACCCGTGAGGCAGCGCCCACTCCCGCACTTGGGCGAGCTCTGCCGAGGCCGCCTCGTAGTCGCCCTGGCGGGCTGAGATCGTTGCGAGAATCGACCGATAATCGCCCACATTCGCCCAGAACGACAACCGGCCGGCGGTTTCGAGGCCCCGCTCGGCATGTTCGCGGGAGCTCTGCCACTCCCCCGACGCAAGCCCGTCGAGGGAGGACAGCACCAACGCGGTCATGAAACTCGCCAGCGAGCCGCCGAGTTCTTCCTCGGTCACGACCCGATTCAGCTCACTACGCCACGACGGCAGATCATCGACGTACACCGCACACGCCGCCACCCACGTCAGCTGCCATGGTGACAAGTCACGCGATTTCTCCCGAAAAGCTCGCGCACGGTTCGCGAACCGATGGGCGGTGCGCGCGGGGTCTCCCAAGGCGTCGCGCGTCATGACAACCGACTCCGGAGCATCGGGCCCGAGCTCGCTGAGTACACCGTTCAGCTGCTCCCACAGGTCGGCCCGGCCCGTTCGAACGCACAGCAGCACAAAAAGGTCGAAGAGTTCGAGAACCCATTGGTCTGTGACGTTGCCGGTGCCGCGCAGAGCCTGAAGAAGAAGCGTGGATGCGCCGCCGACATCCCCATCCTGCACGAGAAGCCAGTACGCCATCGAGGCCGCGATGTAGCCTTCCGACTCGTCAAGATACCCGTTTGTGTTGCCGAAGACATGCGTCTTCGAACGGAACGGAAGAATGCGTCTGGCGACATCCGTCTGACCACTCACCGTCGCAAGGAACGACGCCCTAGCCGAACGTTGTTCACGCACCTCCCCGCCGGGGGTCAAGTCGATGGCCTTCAAGATCACCCGGAGAGCACCCCGTGAATCACCATTGATGAACGCACGCCGCGCCATGGCCGCCAACGCGTCGGCGACAGCCGCATCCGGACCCTTCGACGCAGCCGCGCTGTGCCACGCCCACGCTTCGGGCTCGTCGATGAGCGCCTCGGCCAAATGCCGGTTCGCGCGTCTCTGGTTGTCTCGGCTCGCGCCCTGCACGACAGCCGAACGCGCGAGCGGATGCCGGAATCCGACCAGATCACCATCAACCTCGAGCACCCCAGCTTCATGGGCTGCGACGAGGTCGGCGAACCACCAACTGTCTCCGGCGGCACGTTTGATTGTCGCGACGCGCCCGCTTCTGTCGAGTGCACAGAGCAACAGTAACCAGCGCGAGTTCTCGCTCAACTCGCCCAGCCGGGCTCCGAACACCTTCTCGAGACGCTCGGAGAGATTCCGGTTCTCGTCAAGCGAATCGTCTCCGTTGCGTTGACCGGCCGTCAGAGTCTTCGGCAGCTCGACCAGAGCGAGAGGGTTGCCGGCAGACTCTGCGAGCAAGTGCTGCCGCGTGGCCGCGTCCAAGGTACCCGGCGCGCGGTCGAGCAGTTCGAGAGAGTGCGCAGCCGAGAGTGGTTCGATGACCAGCTCATCAAGGCCCGCTACGGCGAGGGGCGAATCGAAGCCCGATCGCAGCGCAACGATCACGGTGACTGCGGGGTTCACGATACGACGCACGAGAAACGCCAGCATCACTCCGCTGGCACCGTCGATCCACTGCACATCGTCGATCACCAGCAGAACCCGGCTACGGGCAGCCGCCCGATCGAGGATGCCCAGCACGGCGTTCGAGAGCGCGAACGCGGTCACCGGCTTGTCGCCGACCGGCTCGAACGTCTGCTTCAGGTCGTCTGCCCACTCGGCCGGATACTCCCCCACTGCCCGCATGATGGGCTGCACCAGTTGATGCAAGGCGGAATAGTCGATTCCCGACTCAGTCTGAACGCCGGTGCTGCGAAAGATCAGGGCACCAAGCGCACGGGCATCCTCAACGGCGCCCTGCAGCAGGGCCGACTTGCCCACACCCGAAACGCCACGAAGCAAAAGCACCCGCTGGCTACCCGACGCAGCCGACATCACCCCAGCGATGACAGCCCGTTCGCTGTCACGCCCGACGAGACTCACCACGGTGACGCGCCCTCCGAAACGGCGAAGAGATTTTCCGCCTGATCGCATCATGTCACGCTGGTTCGAAGCCGCGATACTCGGCCGTGAGTCTCAGCCGACCCATCAGCTGAGAATTCGGGTCACCGCTTCGAGCAGATCCTCGGATGTTCGAGAGAAGGCCGGATTGGGTCGAACCGATCCGGCAGGCGCTGAGGCCGAATCTGCCGCCGAGGTGGCTGCGACGACGTCGCAACCGCAAGAACCGCCGGGCGAAGGTAGAAGCGCGATCGTCGGCACTCGCAGAGGCTGTTGGCCGGTTGAGACGAGGCGACGGTTGCGCCGAATGGATGCAGAAAGCTCCGAAGGGGTAAAGGTTCGTGCGGGCTGAGCCGTCGAGCAAGACGCGCTTGCTTCGGATTCGTCGCTGGGCGACTTCAAGTACGACACCAGCTCCTGCGGCCAGAAGGCCACAAACTCGGCACCCGCCGCAGTCAGTTGAGCAGCCGAGTGCATGCCCCAGCTGACACCAACCGCTCGGACACCTGCCGCTGTGGCGGCTTCCACGTCTCCGGCAGTGTCGGTGACCAGAACCGTCTGGCCACCGGCCAGAGACCGCGGTGCGCTGGCTTCGTCGTAGAACGGTGAGCACCGACGACCAGCCCCTTGCGCGGCGTCGGCGACGAACCGCCGAATACCGTCTGCCTTGTCAGGTTCCACATCTCCACCGAAGACGTGGGCGAAGCAAAACTCGATCCCGTTTTCGACTAAGACACGCCTGATCACAGAGGTGAGGTTCGACGACAGGACGGCGAGGGTCGACACCGGGGCCAGCGCATGAACAACATCGACCATCCCTGGAATCATGGTCGGAAAGTAGTCGTTGCCCAGCTTGCCCATGAAAGATTCGATGACCGCGTCGGCTTGCGCCTTGCTGCGACACAACTGTCGAATCCGTTCGAAGAGATTGCCGTTCAGTAGCGCGAAATACTTCGTCTCGTCATCGATCCCGAGATCGAACTCGGCGTTGACCTCCTGAAAGACAGCCCACGAAGCGACCCTCGTCTGCACGAGAGTCCCATCGAGATCGAAAATGATCTGGCGTGCCGGCTTCGACGTCGTCATCAGAGCCGGGTGTAGATCGCGGCAAGGTTCTGAGGCCCGACGAAGTCTTGTATTTCGCCCCAGCCCGTGAGGTCACCGCATTGCCATTCGGCGAGAACGTTGAAACCGACGGTTCCTGGTCCGGCCTGCCAGGGAAAGCTCGTGCGCCCAGAACCGCGAAGAGTCCACTCTCGGCCTGCGCTATCGACCACGTCGATCTCGACCGATTTCGCGTAATACCCCTCCCGAATCGTGCGGCTGGTGCCGGAAGCCAGCCCGAACACCTCGCCATGATCGAGTACATACCCGTGCAACACTGGCGCAACGGTCACCGCATCTGGGCCCCCCGTGTGATCGAAGTCGAAGATCGCGTGGATAGCGAAGTCCTGAGAGAAGTGGGCGTGCAGCCAGCTCATATTGTGATCCTGATGTTCGGCCCGCAGCCCCCAGCTGTGATCCATCGTCGATACACAGTCGATCGGGTAGGTGGTGCCGTTGAACGTCAGTTCGCCTTCATAGTGCCCGGTCTGGTCGAAGTGCCCCTTGTATGCCTCTCCCCAGGCAAAGGTCTCTGACCCCTGTTGGGCTTTGACGATCGGATCCTGATCAGGATCGGAGATATCGAAGGCCTCACCCAATGCGGTGTATCGGAAGTGCATCGATACGTTCTTGCCGTTGTCGAACTCGACCTGCCACACGCGGTTGGGTTCGACCGAGACAACCTTCAGGCCGTTTCGCAATTCGTAATTGCGGAGGTCAGCCGGCTGCGGGATGGGCAGGTGATGCTGAGGGTCCCAGTAATCCGCCTCCCACGGCTTGTCGACGAAGCGGGAATTGATGGCGATGGTGGAGATGACAACCCCGACATTCTGGCGAAAGAGGGCGTAGACGCCGACGTTGAGCGGAACCTCGGGAATATAGAAGCCGAAGAAGTTCGTCTCCGCCCAGGTGGGGTCGTCGCTCGTCGGCGTATGGAAGTCGGCGTCTTCAGGCTTGATCACGGCAGATTCTCCTCGTTGAGTGTCATCACCCACTGTCCCGCCCGGCGCCCCGGCTAGGTACGACATTCGCAGACAGCCGAACGGCACCATGTTATCCCGCAGAGATAACGCGGCTTCGTGGCGTGTGCGCCTTACTTGACAGTGGCAACGCAACACGATGGGGTGCCGAGTTGGCACTCCGTTCTATCACGAAAGGAGTGATCCACATGCGACTTGGAACAGTCGTCGGACAGGTTGTTTCGACAGCCAAAGACCCGGCGTTAGCCGGCTTCACGCTCCTTCTCATCGAAGATGTGGACGGTCCTGCAGCACATGCAGGTTCGGTTTACGTCGCGATAGACCTTGTTGGCGCGGGCGACGGAGAAGTCGTCCTCGTGGCAACGGGGAGCGCAGCGCGTATCAGCCAGGCCGCCGGCCAGGCGCCCGTCGATTGTGCGGTGGTGGCTATTGCCGACACTGTCATTCGGCGCGGCGACATCACGTATAGCAAGTAACGATTCTCGGAGGAATGACATGGCTGAAACACAGCCCGGTGGAACGCGCAGTGCTGGCGCTCTCGGCTTGATCGAAACGAAAGGTCTGGTCGGAGCGATCGAGGCCGCAGATGCGATGGTAAAGGCAGCCAACGTGCGCGTTGTCGGCTCAAAAGAGATCGGCGGCGGTCTGGTGACCATCCTGATCCGCGGCGACGTCGGTGCCGTCAAAGCGGCCACCGATGCGGGAGCGGTTGCAGCTGCCAAGGCCGGCGAGGTCATCTCGGTGCACGTCATCCCTCGCCCGCACGAAGAGACAGAAGAGATGCTCACCAATCTCGTGCGCCCCAAGGCGTGAGTGCGACCTTTCTCACATGACGATGCTTCCAGCGGTCTGCCGGACGCACCTGTGAACCGTTAGACCGAAGTGAATAGAGAGGTAAAAACGGTGACACTCACACTTGATGCAGACCTCGCCGCGCTTGCAGATGTGCGAGCAAAGGCAGACGCGGGCAGCCGTGCTGCGCGAGAGATCGAGAACGCCGATCAGGCGTGGCTCGACGAGATCATCCGGGCGATGTCGAAGGCGGGGTACGCGGCGTCAGAAGAACTCGCACGCCTCGCCGTCGACGAAACCGGCTACGGCGTTTATGAAGACAAGATCGTCAAGAACCGCTTCAACACAGGATTCGTCGCCGACTGGATGCTCGAACGGCGCGCTGTCGGCGTGCTCTGGGTCGACGAAGAACACAAAGTGACGGCAATCGGCTCGCCGATGGGGCTGATCGCCGCGATCATCCCCGTGACCAATCCGACTGCGACGATCTTGTTCAAGTCGTTGGCCGCAGTCAAAGCGGGCAACGCGATAGTGCATGCACCGCACCCGCGAGCGGCACGATGCTCCAACCTCGCTGCCGAGATCATGGCTGAGGCGGCGGTGAAAGCCGGCGCGCCGGAGGGCCTCATCGCTTGCCTATCCAATCCGACGCTGGAAGCAACGCAAGCGCTGATGAAGCACCGCGCGGTCAGATTGGTGATGGCCACAGGTGGACCAGCGATGGTAGCGGCCGCTTACTCCAGCGGCAAGCCGACCATCGCGGTCGGAGCAGGAAACGTGCCCGCGTACGTCGACTCGAGCGTCGAGGATGTGCACGAGGCAGCGACGATGATCATCGCCTCGAAGTCGTTCGACAATGGCACTGCTTGTGTCGCTGAGCAGTCCGTTGTCGTCGCGGAGTCGGTAGCTGAGAAGTTCTTCCAGCACTTCGAGGCAGAAGGTGCGGCCTGGCTCAACGCTGAGCAGCAAAAGGCGCTGACCAACACGCTGTTCGACGAACGAGGCGCGTTGCGCCCCGATTCCGTCGGACAATCCCCCGCACGATTGGCTGAATTGTCGGGATTCTCCGTGCCTACCGGAACGAAGGTTCTCGCAGTTCAGCTTTCTCGCGTCGGACGCGAAGAGCCTCTGTCGAGGGAGATTCTCGGACCGGTGCTCTCTGTTTATCGAGTCGCCGACAGCGATGCCGGCTGGAGCAGATGCCGCGAAGTTCTCGCCTTTGGAGGCGAGGGCCACACGGTAGCCGTGCATGCCTCGGATGCGGCCGTCATCGCGAAGTTCAGCAGCCTGCCCGCCGGCCGTATCGTGATCAACACGCCTGCGCTATTCGGCGGGATGGGCTACTCGGCGGAGGTGGACCCCTCATTCCAGCTCGGCACAGGAACCTGGAGCGGATCCATCTGCTCCGACAACGTCACTCCCCTGCACCTCGTGAACATCAAAAGAGTCGCTCACGAGGTTCGCCCGTGGCGCGGGGTCTACGCGTGACCACGACGATGACACTTTCAGAACCAACCCTCTCTGTAGACAAGCGACTCAGACGAGCCGCGCAGGTCTACCGAAAAGTGGGCAAAGACTACGCCGGCTCCCTGAGCGTCGGAATCGACCTCGGAACCGCGACCTGTGTGATCGTCGTCGTCGACGAACAGGGAACACCCGTCTGGGTCGACTCCCGCGCCACCGCAGCTATTCGAGACGGTGTCGTCGTCGACTACTGGGGCGCGAGAGATGCCACAGCTTCCCTCAAAGCCGATGCTGAATCGGCACTGGGGGTCGAGCTCCCCCGGGCGGCAACCGCGTTCCCGCCCGGGGTCGACAGCTCCGACAGCCGCGCCTGTCAATACGTACTCGAGGCCGCAGGATTCGAAGATGTTCGCCTGCTCGACGAAGTCACCGCCGCGAACCTCACGCTCGGCATCGTCGACGGCGTCGTAGTCGACGTCGGCGGCGGCTCGACGGGAGTCGGCGTCTTTCGAGACGGTACGCTCGTGGCCCTCGACGACAAACCCGGTGGCGGTCATCACCTCGACCTCATCCTCGCCGGCTCTCTGGGCATTCCGATCGAAGAGGCAGAGAAGCTGAAGCGCACTCACGCGGAGGACTACCTGGGCATCCTCAGGCCCGGACTCGAGCGAGTAGCGGAATCGATCCGGTCGCTGACCCGGGGGGCCGAAGAACTCGATGTACATCTCGCAGGTGGCGCCTTGATGATCAAGGGCGCCGACCAGGTGATCGGTGCCTATCTCAAACGATCCGTGCGCTCCTACCCCAACGCTCTATACATCACTCCATTAGGAATCGCGAGGCACTCTTCATGAGTTCACCGTCACTACGAACATATGCCTTTCTCGACCGGATGCAGCCGCAATGCGCGGCCCACGTTGCAGCGACGAGCCCGGGCGATGTGCCCCTCGCGGGCATGGCCGAGCTCTTCATCGAATTGGCTCCCGGGAACGAGGTGTTTCGAGCGGCCGACATCGCTCTCAAGGCCGCCGGCGTACGCCCCGCGCTTCAGATCATCGAACGCGAGTTCGGTCTTCTCGAGATTCATTCCGAGCAACAAGCCGAAGTGCTCGCCGCTGGGCAAGCCGTGCTCGACGCCCTCGGTCTCAAAGAAGAAGATCGAATCAAGCCGCGCATCGAGTCGACGCAGTTCATCACCAACGTGCATCCGTACCAGGCGCAGCTGCTGAACAAGTGGCGAAAAGGGTCGTTGCTCATGCCGGGATCCAGTCTCTTCGTCATGGAGGTGGCGCCAGCCGCCTACGTCACCCTCGCGGCCAACGAAGCCGAGAAGGCTGCCGACATCAGCGTCATCGAGATCAGGGCAGTCGGCAGATTTGGCAGGATGTTTCTTTCCGGCTCCGAATCCGACGTGCAGACTGCGCGAGAAGCAGCCGTCGCGGCCCTCGAAGACCTTACTGGAGTCGATGAGGCCCGGAAATGACCGTCTACGGGGTCGATTCGATTGACGCTGCCATCGCTGCTGCGGCGGGCGGATCAGCGGTTCTGAACGTTGGTCGCCGTGACGTCGTGACGCCGCTGGCTCGAGACCATGCGCTGGAGAACAATGTCGAGATCGTGGTCAGCGAGTCGGCTCGCTCTGTCACAGGTTCAGAGCCAAGACCAGCTGCGCTCTCGCTGACTGCATCTCCACCGCCCGCACAGATCTCCCCCTCGCCGGCCCTGTACCGGCGAGGGGCGCCGCTCGCGGCCCGTTTTCTGCCGCGCTCCCGTCAGAAAGTCGCGTCGTCCCCCGCAGGGCGCTTCGATTCTCCGTCTCGATCGCGGCGGGTCCCCCGCGTCGTCGTTGTGGGCTCAGGTCGGGTCGGGATGATCGCCGCCATGCGCCTGGCCGAATCAGACCTCATCGATGAAGTCGTGCTCGTCGACGTTGCGGATGGTTTGGCAGCGGGCACCGCGCTCGACATCAGCCACTCGGCCGGCCTTCTCGGGTTCAGTACGGCTCTTCGAGGAGAGGTCACGGTCGAAGCAGCCGGCCCCGCCGACTTCACGGTGATCACTGCGGGGCGGGCTCGCCAGCCCGGAATGAGCCGCAGCGATCTCACCGAGGTCAACGCCGCCATCGTCGGCGGTCTGGCCCGATCGGTCGCTAGGGTATCCCCGGCGGGAGTGATCGTGGTGGTGACGAACCCGCTCGACGAGATGACCGCTCACGTATGGAAGATGTCAGAACTGCCTTCCAGCCGAGTCATCGGCATGGCCGGAGTGCTCGACACCGCCCGATTCACCAGTCTGCTCGGCGGCACGGGCCTCGCCAAGCCATCGCAGATCGAAGGGATGGCTCTGGGCAGCCACGGCGAGGAGATGTTCATCCCGCGGTCACTGATGAGTGCAAACGGTAAGCCTGTCACGGGCCAGATCGATAATGAGGCGCTGGAAGCGGTCGTCGCTCGCACTCGTGATTCTGGAGCTGAGGTCGTTGCCCTTCTCAAAACGGGAAGCGCATTCATCACACCAGGGCTGGCGGCCGCCCGAATGGTCATCACGATGATTCTCGACGACGACCGCGTCATCGCGGCCACCGTGCGACCATCTGGTGAATACGGAATCGATGGCACCTATGTCGGCCTTCCTGTACGTCTCGGCCGGAACGGTCTCAAATCGATCGCAATGCTCGACCTCGACCCAACCGAGCAGCGTGCACTCACCCAGGCCGCGGCCCGGATCGCCGAACGCGTCGCATCCGCACCCAAGATCGTCGTGCACGCATGACACGCGCAACGATGAAAGCCGTTGTGTACGACGGGCCCGAGCGAGTGAAAATCGCGACCGTCCCGGCCGCCGAAATCACCGGTCCCGACGACGTTCTCGTCAGAATCACTCGAACAGCGATCTGCGGCACCGACCTGGGTCTACTCCGACACCCCGGCGATCTGCCGACAGGCACAATCCTCGGTCACGAATATGTCGGTGTGGTCGAGGCCATCGGTTCGAGCGTGCGCGGCTTTCGGCCCGGAGATCGCGTTTCAGGCTCGGACTTCACGGCCTGCGGTCGATGCTGGTGGTGCCGACGCGGCGACCACTGGGAATGCAAGAGCCGAGCATTCTTTGGAACGGGTACTTCCTTCGGGCGAGCCCTCGATGGCGCTCAAGCCGAGTTGCTTCGCGTGCCGTTCGCCGACGTCGTTTTGCAGCACCTACCCGACGCCGTCTCTGACGACGCCGGCATCTTCTTCGGCGATGTCTTGGCGACCGCGTACGCCGCCATCAGCCGAGCCGACATTCTGCCCGGAGATACCGTGGCGATCGTGGGTGGCGGCCCCGTCGGCCTCGTAACGAGCATGGTCGCGGGGGCGCGAAGTGCCGGCCCTGTCGTACTCGTAGAGCCTCTCGAGGCGAGAAGAGCACGTGCGACGAGCCTCGGAGCCCTCGCGGTCGACCCCGTCGGCGCCAGCTCCCTCGTACGGTCACTCACCGACGGCCGCGGGGCGGACGCGGTGATCGATGCCATCGGCGGGGGCCTTGGCCTCAGCGCGTCGTTCGGTCTGATCCGCAAACGCGGCACCATTGTCTCCGTCGGGGTGCACCATGACGACAGTTCAGCCTTTCCCACTCGCCGCGCATTCGCCGAGGAGCTCACACTTCGGTTCGTCATCGGAGACTCCATGCGCGACCGCGATCAGTTCACGGCTCTGGTGAGCACAGGACTTCTCGATCTCGACGCCGTCATCACTCGTGTCGTTCCGTTCGATGACGCAGTCGGCGCGTACGCCGACCTCCTTGCACAGCGAGCGATGAAAATCGTGCTCGCGTTGTAACCTAGAGATAGTAGGAGGTCAATGGTGACCCTGACAGAAGAAACCGTGCGCACGCGCACTCAGACGCCCGAAACGTTCCCTTCCGCGCCGATCGGTTCCCCGCCGGTCGCTTCCGCGCCTATCGCTTCCCCGCCTATCGCTTCCCCGCCTATCGCGTCCCCGCCGGCCGACTCCCCCGCCGACGAGTTCAGAGCGCTCCTCGCGCAGCATCCGGCAAGCGCGACGGCACTGGCGGCTGCATCAAAAGTATTCCAACGACTCAACCCGGAATACACCATTCTTCGACGCGACGGTCTCCAGTGGAACCCTGTGCTGAATTCCGGGCCGCCCGACTCCTCGGTCGCACTGGCTCTCAGTGTTCGTAACGACCGCCAATCAGCCCATCGGGTGATTCTTGCCGGCAGCATCGCAATCGTGACTCGTTCATCGACCACACCAGATATAGATGTGCGAACCCTCCGCGAGGTAGCGCAATGGTTGGCGGTGACGATCGCGCTGGAAGACGCTGCCATGAAGGTGACAATGGCCGATGAAGAAGCGGCCGTTCAGCGTCTTGTCGCCGCAGAGATTCTCACAGTGCGAGATCTTGACCAAGTTCTTCTCTCGATCGCAACCCAGACGTTGAACCTCCTGGATTCCGACATCTGCGGCGTCCTGCTCCGCGAAGGCGATCTGGTACAGATGCGATCGTGCGTCGGTCATCGCATGATCGAAACAGCCAATCTCAGAATGAAGCGCGGCCAAGGAGTCGCCGGACTCGTCTTCGAAACCGGCGAAATCGGCCGGGTAGACAGCTATCTCACCGATCAGACGATCAGCGATGACTTTCTCTCTCTCGCCGAACAAGAAGCCACCCGATCTGCCCTTGCGGTGCCGTTACGGGCGCACGGAGACCTCATCGGAGTGCTCGAGGTGTGGCGCCGCCGCGACTCGATCTTCACCGATTCCGACGTCAGGCGCCTGGTCGCCCTCGCAGACCTCGCCACCATCGCCATTGAGAATGCGCGTCTCTACCACGATCAGCGTGTTCTCGTCGACCAGCTTCGCGAAACACATGGTGCCATGGAACACCAGGTTGGCCTTCTGCGTCAGTCCGCACGCCTACAGAGCTCGCTGTTGAAAGTCATCCTGGAGGGCCCAGGAGCATACGGCGGGATCATCAAAACGGTCGCAGTCGAACTGGGCTGCACCGTCGTGTATTCCACCGCCGCCGGCGATGTTCAGTCGATGGAGCCTACCGATGCGGATGCGCAGGAGATCGTGGCGAGCGTGCGCGAGGTCTCCCAGCTGCGCCACCGATCATCCCACTCGGCGCTCAGACGAGAACTGCCCTCGGGCAGGCGATGGTGGACTCATCCCGTGATCGCCGGAGACAACGAAATCGGCATGGTCAGTCTCATCGGTGGCGTCGAGACAGACGAAGCGATGGAGGTCTCAGCGGGCCAGGCGGCAATGGCCTGTTCGTTGGCCCATCTTGAGCAGCGCGCGGCAAGCCAGGCCCGCAATGCCGCGTTCGACCAGATCGTTTGGGACCTGATGGATGGCCCGGTAGAACACCGAACCGCCGCCCTCGGCCGCGCCCAGGAAATGGGAATTCAGCTCACCGCACCGCACCGCATCATCCATGGTTCCTTCGCCAATCTTGACGACCTTGCCCGAGAACAAGAGTGGGACACCTCTACGGTCGACAAAGCCAAACGAACCGTCATGCGCGCCCTGAAAGGGTGCTCATCCGGCCCCGCTCTCACGCTCGTGAGTCTGCGAGGCGATTGGATTGTCGCTGTGGTCGATGTTGAAAGCCGCAGCAACGCGCGAGAAGTGATGTCTGCGCTCACCACGGCCGCCCGCGAAAGTCTCCCCGGTATTCAGATGTACTGGGGAATGAGCAGCCCCTATGACAAGCCTTTGGAGTACCCTTCCGCATTCCGGGAAGCGCAGACCGCGCTCAGCGGTGCACGACGGCTGCGAATCGGAGCATTCTCCCTCTATGACGAACTCGGCATTGTGCGACTGCTGCTCGGCCCGGCCGGCGAAAGCCCCGACCTGCAACGATTCGTCGATGATGTGACAGCGCCTCTTGCAGAATACGACCTGCAGCATAACGGCTCACTGATTGCCACGCTGCGTGCGTTTTTCGACAGTGACTGCTCGCAAAAACGTGCAGCCGAAATGCTTTTCGTGCACCCGAAAACGCTCCGCTATCGTCTTGACCAGATCTCACAGCTCTCCGATCTCGACCTTGCCGTTCACGCCGACCGGATGCGCGCAGATCTCGCTTTGCGCCTGCTCGAAGTCTCTGAAAGCAATACCGAGAACTGACCGGAATGCCAGCTCTCGGTAGTGCTTAGCTACGTGAATTGCTCAGGTTGCCGCGCCGACGGCCTTACCGAGTGCGAGACGAGCGGGAGACGCTTCCCCGGAGTCGACGGCAAAGCGGCGGAATCCTTGCGCATACAACTCACCGATCAGTCGCTCTGAGATTTCACCAGACACCCTGATTCCGATGCGACTGGCTGGTCGTTCGCTGATCGATCGAGCGACGGCGGCAAGCAGGGGCGTGACGGATGGGTCGACGGAATCCCTCGGGTTGACGCTGAGCAGCCCGCGAGAGCTGTAACGGTCAAGAGGCTCCCGAGTGAGCAGGTAATCGGCCGGGAGGCCGAACATTGCCGCCTGAAGCAGACGCAGCTCAAGCCACACAACATTTACCTCGTCGGCCAAATCGCACGCGGCCAAGGCGCCTCTCGCACTGGTCAGATAGACACCGACACCGATGTCTTCCGCGCCCTCCAGCTCGCCCTTGATTCGTGCAAGAGCACGAGCTTCCGCCGCATCAGACACGTTCCGCGGACACAAACTGACGCGCGTGGTGGATCCGGCCGCTTGGGCTGCGCGGCTGATCCCGCGTAGTTGTGCGCGTATGCACTCCGTGGAGCCTAAGGGCATCGCGAGATAGGGGTATTCCACAGCGATTGTTCTGGTGTCGAGCACGTCAGAGATTTTGTCCGTCAGAAAATCGACTGCTCTGATGCTGAACTCGAGATCTCCGGCCGCGGCGAACAGCGGCGTGAATTGCTCGGCCAGCACGTCTTCCAACAGCGAAAAACTACTCGCCTGATCCTCCGGCGCGCTCAGCGAGGCCATGACATCAGAGAACCGACGGCTCGTCGCCAGAACCTCTGCCGCTGCGGCCACTACGCCTGCGAGGCCGTCGGCCTTTGCGGCGGAGACCTGCTCAACGGTAGTGGCACGAACCAGAACCTGCGCGCCAGACCTTTCAGAGGCGAGCTTCAAGAGTCTTTCGAGTTGCTTGTCGGCTGCCGCTGGGCGAGTCAACGTCAGTGTTCCTGTGAAAACCTCGCCGGTCGCCCCGTCCAACGAGATCGCGTCGCCCTCGCGAATCACGACGTCACCGACCCGAAGAGTCTTCAGTGTCGAGTCGATGACCACATCCGAGCATCCAACCACACACGACTTGCCCAATGCCCGCGCGACCACTGCGGCGTGACTCGTCGCTCCGCCGGTCGCGGTCATGATGCCGTCGGCGGCGATCATCCCATGCAGATCGGTGGGGCTGGTCACTTGCCGGGCGAGGATGACGTGTTGCCCGGTCTTTGCTGCCGCTACAGCTCGATCTGGGTCGAGGCTCAAAAAGCCAGTCACC
The DNA here is from genome assembly GCA_025463765.1 of Subtercola sp. Taxonomy (GTDB): domain Bacteria; phylum Actinomycetota; class Actinomycetes; order Actinomycetales; family Microbacteriaceae; genus Subtercola. The sequence continues at coordinate 55,605 of JAODBC010000004.1, forward strand.
TGTCCAGGGGATGCACCGATTCCTTCGGCAACCCGTTGGCCTCCGTCGCGGGCCTCACGCACTTCTGCCGGATCGAATCCGGGTCGCTGAACCTGACGCACCTGCTCGACCGACAGCATCTGCAATGCTGCGTGGTCGGAGACGGTTCCCTCATCAAGAAAATCGGTGGCGATGCGAATCGCGGCCGGCGCCGTGCGCTTCGCGCTTCGAACCTGAAGAAAGTACAGCACCCCGCGTTCGATGGTGAACTCGATATCCAGCACGTCCTGGCTCGTGCGCTCCAGGCGTGCAACCGTTGAAGTGAGGTCTTCGAATGTTGCGGGGAGCACCTTCTCGAGACGAGCAATCGGGTCGGGCGTGCGAGTGCCGGCCACGACATCTTCGCCTTGGCTTGCAGACAGGAACTCGCCGAACAGCCCAGGTTCACCCGTCACGGGGTCTCGACTGAAAACGACACCGGAACCGGACTGCTGGTCGAGGTTGCCGAAAACCATGGATTGAACGACCACTGCGGTTCCCATCTCGTGAGGAATCCGGTGCAGCTCACGGTAGGTGATCGCCCGCCGAGTGTTCCAGGATCGGAAGACCGCTTCGATGGCCCGAACAAGCTGCTCCCGCGGTTCTTGAGGAACCTCTTCCTCACCCATGTCGGCAAGACGGCTCTGGCAGAAATCCCACACCGCGTCATAGACCGCAGCCGGGTCGGGGTTGTCGCCGAGAGGCTCGAGCACAACGTCGAGCTCAGCCGAATCGGGAATATCGAGAACGTCGAGAACGATCTCTGAGTACATCGAATGAAAACGAAACAACACATCAGCCATGAACCGGGTGTTACCAGTGAGGGTGGCCAGAGCGATCGCCGCGGCCTTATTCAGGCCGAGGTTCAACACCGTGTCCATCATCCCGGGCATCGAGACGGGCGCGCCCGACCGCACCGAAAGCAGCAAAGGAGTAGGACCTGCCCCGAATTGCTTGCCCGTCTGGGCTTCTAAGGCGGTGAGGCGCGCTTCGATCTCCTTCAGCAGGTTCGACGGCATCGCGCCGGCAAGAAAGTATTCGTGGCAGCAGGCGGTTGAGAGAATATACCCCGGCGGAACCCGGATGCCACTGCGGGTCATCGAGACCAGGCCCGCCCCTTTCCCGCCCAGCACTGCTTTGTCGCCGGTCGATGCGTCATCGAACGCGAACGTGAATGAGGCAACCGACTGAGCTGTGGTGTCGGTCACTTCAGGCTGGCCTGTCATTCGTTTCTCTCCCGACCCAAGGTGCGAAGCAGATCCTCGTGAAATTCGAACCAGATATTGTGCACCGACTCGATGGTCGGTGATGAGACGTACGCGAGATTCCCGGCCACAACCTGATCGTTAGCGCGTGCGAACCGCACCGCGTATCGATCGAAGCGAATATCTCGTTCGCTCAACACGTCAATGAGCTGGATCAATCGCGCGACGAGCTTGTCGAGTCGGCTGAGAATTTTGTCGTCGTATTCGGAATCAGTGTGATCGTTGGTGATCTTGCGGCCCCCGACGTCGATCTGCTGCCACGACGAGATCACAGTGAGGAATTGCCCGTTCACCACCTCGAATTTGTCGGCCATTTCACGCACCGCTGGATCGATGCGCAGAGCCGCATAGCGCTCATTCGAGGTCGCCACGAGAGCTGGCACCGCATCGTCCATCGGCAACGACTGGTCACCGATCGTCGCCACCAAGCCCAGCGACTGGAGGGCGGAGAGAGCGCTCATGACATCACCCTGCGCGACACCCGTCGCGTCGACGATGCCTTGGGCTGACGCCATCTTCTTCAGAGCAATAGTGTTGAGTACGTCGTACTGGGTTGTGTCTAGCACTGTGTCAGTCATAGTTTCCTCCGCTGCATGGAAGCGGAGACAGCCGCGGGTTGCAGCTGTCTCCGCCTTGAGTGGTTCTGCTTAGAACAGCCAACTCGCCTTGGAGTTACGAATGTCAGCATCCGCGCCGAACGGCAGATAACCCGACCCCGAGAAGATCTTCTGCGGAACCGTCTCCTGAGCAAAGCCGCGCTTCTGGATGTCGTAGTAGTAATTCGCGATTCTCTGATCGACCTCCTTCAGCTGCAGGTCTTGCACCGCCTTGTCCCAGGTGCCCGCACGCCGAAGGTGCGGGAGGATCATGCCCTGGTAGTAGACATCATGCCCAGCCCAGATCAACTCGCGCTTGGACATCTTCGACATCTTCGTGTACAGCTTCAACGTCGCCTGCTGCACCTTGCCCAGTTGTTCGGGCAGGTCACTGATTTTGATGGTCTGGATGTTCGCCATCGGTGTGTCCCACTTCTCGCGAGCGAACACCGCACCTCCGACAATCGCCGGAATGTAGTTCTTCGGCCGGGTGAAAGTGGTCGAGATGTCGTTGACCCGAATCTCCTGCAGGCCCATGGCGTTCGGGTCTATCTCGATCGCCAGTGTGTAGACGTGCGGCAGACCCGCATCACCGCAGACGTCGCTCCAGTGGTACTCCTCCTCGTTCACGAAGAGGTCGCGGATGATGACGATGTTTCCGTTGGGCAGCTCGTACGGACCGGTGTCGCCGAGCCCGAGCCGACAGTCGAAGTGATCGAGGAACGCGAGCAGTTCGGCGGCAGCGTTGAAGCGGGTGAACTGGTCGTGCTTCGGACTACCCTCCTCGAGCGGTTCGATCTGGTCGATGATCGTCTGCAAGAAATCCTTGTCATGGATCTGCGCACGATAACGGTCTTGCGAGTTCAGCATGTAACCGTCTTGGCGCTTGCCGACGAGTACGCGCTGCATGAACTTCAGAATCTCGTTGCTCTCCTCGACGTAGTCGTTCGGCTTGATCGCGTCGAGTGCGAGCAGACCGCACCGACCCATGCCGAACCCGACCGCGCCGATCGACCAGTCATGCACACCGTTGACCTTGGTGCCGATTTCTCGCCGTGACTGCGCGCCGATATCCATGACGCCCTGCGCACCCACCTCGTCGGTGGTCATGCGCAAGAACTCGGGCCACCGGTAGAACTGGTGCATGAACGCGAGGATCTCGTACTCCTGGCGGGGAATCATGCCCGAGACGCCCTCGGTCGCTCGCATGACCAGCACATCCCAGACGTTCCAGGCCAGGTAGTTGTTCAAGTCGTTCAACTCGGGAACGGTGAACTGGTCTTTCAGCGCGTCTTCGTTGGTGACTCGCTCGAGCACCTTGGTAGTCGCTCGTTCTTTCTGAACCTTGTCGCCCAGAATCCCGTCTTTCAGCGGTGGCAGGCCAGTGAAGTTACCGACGAACTCCAGGTCTTGAAACCTGAGCCCATCGTCTTCGTCACGGTATCGGTCTTTATAACTCGCCCGATTGCTGACTTCAGTTTCTATCGTCATCTGTGTTCTCCTCACAACGTTGTGATCGTGTAAAACTTTTTGTGTCGACTAATCGACGAGTACGACGCGGCCGACCTCTGAATCGGTGACGTCGAGACGAACCTTTTTGCCCTCAAGCTGCGCGGCCATCTCTTCGAAGTGCGACTCGTCGGCATCGCCGACGATGTAGCGGGAATCGCTCGACGTCAAGTGCGCCGTCATCACGCACGGGGTCTGGAATTCTCGCGACAGAATTCCCAAGTGAGACTCTGGGGCGCCCGACATCGTGATGATGCCGATAGCACCCATGCTCAACGCGGGAGAGAGAAACGTTGTGGTCCCTCCGCGCACGAGCAGAATGTGATCCGCGAGTTTGCCGCTAGAGAGCAGCTTGATCACATCCTGCGGTGAGCCCAGATACTTGACTGTTCCTTCCGGGCTCTTCTTGGTTTCAAAAGCATTGAAACCTTCGGCGAGTACTGTCATGCCAATCCTCCTTGAGTGGTCTGCGTGCCGCCGCAACTCTGCAATGAGATTGCGTCTAGCGATATGTTCGTCGCAATACGCTCCGACTCGGACTAGCAGGAGAGATAACAACCGGCCGGGTAACTATCGCGTCGAGATAGTCGGTTGGCCCTCGGGCGCGAGCAGCCACCGCAGAGTCGTGTGCGTTTGCCAGGCCGAGGTCTGGACGTGACAGACGAACGCATTAAGAGCCCGCGTCGTGACAAGACCGATTATCCTCTCTACCGGTTGTCGCTGGTAGATAGCGCCGCGGCGTTACGCTGTCTCGTTCGCCCGTAGTCGGGGGGAATAGCTGCGACGATTCTGCTCTTGTGGGTCGGCGTCCAATGGTGGGCTCCGTGCGTGCCCTATCTGCAAGGAGGCAGAATGACGATTTCACAGGATAGTTCCGAGTCCGCCGAGGTTACTTCGCAAGAGCCAGCCGGCACCGAACCCGCTGCCCGAATCCCTCGCTTCGGCGCCGCCACACCCATCATCGTGACCGTCGCTATTTTCGTCGTCGCAATCGTGACGTGGTGGTTGATCGGTGACCCGCAGTGGAGCTTTTTCGGAGCACGCGCAGGCGCATCCGACTACGCACAAAAATCCGCGATAGTGGGCTGTCTCCTGTTCTGGACCATCTTCGGGCACATCTTCACAGGATTCACGTTTGCGAACTGGCCGTTCTCCAAGCTCTCCCAGCCTCTCGCGGGCGTCGTTCAGATCATCGTCGACATTCTGATCGGAATCGTCGGCACCGTTGTACTCACACGCGGGCTCGGCTCCTGGGATCCAACATTCTCCCCAGACGCACCCGGAGGAGCGGGATACACGGCAGCTGCCTTCATCGTGCTGGTCGGGTTCTACGCCTATGCCTTCGCAGCGACCGGAATCGGCGGATACCCCTTCGAATCGGTAGCAGCACCTGTCTCCAGCGTCGCCCAGTGGTTCTTCGCAGCGTTCATCACCACGGTAGGCGTCATTGTTCTGGTCTATCCCAACTTCAATGTGAACCTGGCGGCGGCCGCCCCGGTACCGTTGCCTACTGCGGCGGGCTGGGTCTACTCGAGCATCGTGATCGTCATCGTCGCAGCAATGCAGTGGGGCAACTGGCCCTGGGCCGGCATCCGCAACAAGCATCTCCGAGCGCTGACCGCCTTCGTCGTATCGTTGGGCGGCGGCTACCTGCTGATGTTGGTGCTCGAGGGTCTGCTGCAGCTCATCGTGCCGAGCGACATCCGCGGCGGTGCTACCTTCGCTCTCGGCCTCGAAGCCGCAGAACTGGGGGTCTGCATCAGCTTGTGGGCGTTGATCGTGGGGCTGATCTTCGGCCCGTCGAAGATCAAGTCTGTATTCATCTCCCGACTCGTGCGCACGGTGGTGGTGCTCGTGGCGGCAGTGCTCACCTACATGGTGTTCATGCAGTTCTTCGCCACCTCTGTGTTGCATTTCCCCGCAACGACCGGCAACTACGGCGGCAACCCGCTGACCTGGATGGACTGGGTGATTCTGCTGGTGCTCTGGTACGCGGTCGCCTTCGGCGGTCACCTGGGAACCCGTCGAGTGCGGTCAGTCGCTTGAGCACGTCGAACGCTTTTCTTGCTCGAGGGGATCGTAGCTAAAAGGCGGCGCTTCTGCTGATGACGACTTCTCGGTCGCAGATGACGCCTTAGGGCAGCCATTCCTCGGCGAGCTGGCCAGCGGAGAAATCGTGAAACTCGTCCCGTGGAGCGGAGTCGACGAGTTTCGGATCACGCTGTACCGTCAATAGTGCGCAAGGTGGGCGACTCCATGATGGAGAGTTGAGATGTCGCCAAAGAACCTGTTTTGTTGCCGAAAAGGCTTCCGTTTCGGTAATGCAAAATCGCCCGGTTCCCCTTGTTACGAGGGAACCGGGCGTTTGTGACCCCAGCCGGATTCGAACCGGTGTTACGCCGTGAGAGTGCTAATCGTGGTGGCGCGAGGCCATCAGATTGGCGTCAGAAGCTGCATCCTCTCGTTGCGTGCATGACGCCTATGGGCGGGCAGGTTGAAATCGTCGCACTTGATAGTCGAGGAAGAGCCCGAGCACGAGCAGACCGAAAGTAATTCCGATGGTTACCGCAGCGATGAGGGGGACGCCGCTTCCGATAGTTAGGACGACTGCGATGCCGGCTCCGCCGAGCACGGAGTTTACGACGGTAATCATGCTTGCTGTGGTGAAGAGTACGGCAGTGCGCCCGTATTTCACGCCCATTGTTCCTGCCATCGCGGTGTTGTCGGGTTCGAAGTACGCGCCAGCAGCGGGATCGAGGCTGGCGTAGAAACGCCGGATTAGTTCGATCCGGTTTTGAGCGACGACGTTGGCGATGCTCGTGTCGATGAGACGCACAACAGTGAAGCAGCCGAGGATGAAAATGGTTGGGAAGACGGTGAAGGAGAGCGCTGCAAGGATTCCGGGTGAGCTGCTGGAGAATCCGACCGCGACGAGGCCGCTCGAAAGCGCCGCCAGGTAGATCGATGCGCGGCTGCCGGATTCGCTGATTGTCGAGCTGGCCGCAGATTGCAGAACGAAATGCTCGGTAACGAGCGCGCTCATCAAAGCTGGCGGTACATTCGTCTCCGTCATGGTGGATGGTGGCCCTTCCTCAAATTGGTGTCGTCTGGTGCGACAGTTGTGTAGTCATCAACCTAGGTCTGGATCTTCGCCTTCGCGTGGGGGCCGTGTGCCTAGGAGTAGCGGGGTCAGGTGCGGGGTGACGGTGGGTGCGGCGGGGCCACGCCCCTTCATGAGCCAGGCTCGTAGGCTCGCCGCCATGCACAGAATCGATCCTCTCCTTCGTGCCTGGCTTGAATCCATCGAGACGGCACCTGTCTTTGTGCGCAGTCACAACTTCGAAGTGGTCGCCTCCAACCAGTTGGCGCGCGAGCTGACCGCAGCGTTCGATGTCGGCACTAATCTGCTGCGTGCGACGTTCTTCGATCCGGCCGCCAGAGAATGGCTCCCGGAGTGGGCTGACGCAACAGGTCAGGTTGTTGCGCTGGTGCTGGATGAAGCCCGCGTGGCGGCACCGAGGGCGGAGCTCCAGCGTCTTGTCGGTGAACTCGCGTCGAAGAGCGACCAGTTCGCCCAAGCACTGGCCGAGGGGCCGGTCGCGCTCACCCCGGGTATGCCGATGGAGCTCGATCATCCACGGTGGGGACGACTGCGACTGTCTTTCCAGCAACTACGGCTTCCTGGCTCTGAAAGGCAAACCCTCGTCTTGGTGAACGTCAGTGGTGGGTCATCGTCGAAATGAGCAGCGTCTGCTCTTGCGGTTCGTTATGGGACAAGCTGCTGAGTACTGACGGTTAGGTCAGGAGCGATTTCAGCGCGCTCTCTTCCCTGCTGCCGGGACGTGCGAAGGTGGTGGTCAGCGCGAGTCGCGGATCGGTTCGGATGCTGAGGAGCTGCCATCTCAGGTCGACTTGGCCGAACCCGTCGATGGTGTAGCTGCTTGTTCCGTGAGTGTACGTTTTCACGTCGTGACGCGCCCAGATACGCCGGAAGTCCGAGTCGGTTAGGGAGAGTTGGCCGACTATCTCGTGAAGGCGCGGGTCGTTTGAGTCGGTGCGTTCCCGGGTTGCCGCGAGCATCTCTGACGCCACCGCCTCCCACCCTCGAACAGCAGCCTTGGCGGCGTCGGTGAATAGCGAGAGGATCAGGTTTCCGCCCGCTTCGTAGACTCCGGGTACGAGCTTGGCCGCAAGTGAGTTGGCAGCGAGAACGTCTTGGCATCCGTTTGTCACGTACGCGGCCGCATGGTTCCACCACGTAAGGAAGTCCAGGTCTGCGGCGTCGACATCGACGAGCTTCGGTGCGAACGGGTGCGTCGCGGTCGGGCTGACCAAGCGTTGCAGATATGCCGTGGTCTGATCATCCAGCAGCAAAGCTTTCGCTATCGCATTGATGACCTGATCCGACGGGTGGGCGTCTTTTCCTTGCTCGAGGCGCAAGTAGTAATCGCTGCTGATGCCGGCGAGCTGAGCAACTTCTTCCCGGCGCAAGCCGCTGACCCGCCGCCCGGCATCGACATACAGCCCGACGTCTTCGGGCTGCACGGTTTCCCGTCGGGCACGGAGAAACTCACCCACCGGGTTGTTGTCCATGCGCACAGGCTATCGCTGCGCCAACCGTTCGCCCCTACGATCAAAGAATGAGCGGTGATGGTCTTCTAGCGGGGTACCTCACCGCGCGCCGCCGGCTGGTGACCCCAGAGCAGGTCGGTCTTCCCGCGCCTACCACGCACCGCCGAGTTGCCGGGCTTCGCCGGGAGGAGGTCGCGATGCTCGCGGGAATCAGCAGCGACTACTACCTACGGATGGAACAGGGCCGCGAACTCAGCCCCTCGCCGGCGGTCATCGAGGGGTTGGTACGGGCGTTGCGCCTCGACGGGGATGCTGCACTGTACCTGCGTGAAATTGCTCGCCCTTCGCTTGGCGCGACGCGACAGTCAGACGCTTCGTTGAGCGAAACCACGATGGAACTCGTGGAGTCCATGCGGGGCATGCCGGTGTACGTGGCGACACGGTACCTCGACATTCTCTACGTGAATGAGTTGATTGATGGCATGGTGCCACGACTTCAGGTCGGTCAGAACATTGTGAAGATCATCTTCGAAGCTGACGGGCCCCGGAACGAGACCTGGCGGGCGATCGCGAACCGCGCCGTTGCTGCGTTCCGTTCCGGAATAGACCCCCTGGATAACAGCCCCGAGCTGCTTGCCTTGTTGGGCAGGTTGCACGAGCTCGATTACTTCACCGAATGCTGGGAACGACAAGACACGTTCGCCGCATCTGGGATGGCCATTCCGGCGTTTCACGTGACGGCAGGGATGCTGGCCCTTCGGCTGCTGACGTTCCGGATTCCCGGAACGGGCGGGCAGGTGCTCGGAATGTATGTCGCCGAGCCGGGTTCCGAGTCAGCAGGGAAGCTCGCCGGTCTCGCCAGCTGACTGACTGTCATGTTCCTAGGTGCGCCGGGGCCACGTGCCCACCACTTGAGTGAACCTACCTTGGGCTCAGGCAGCCAATCGGTCGCCCAACCGTTCTCTCGCATTGGAGCACCGTCATGTCTGCACCCACCAACCCGCCCGTCATCTTCATCCACGGCCTCTGGATCCACTCCGACTCCTGGACCCCCTGGATCGACCTGTTCGACCAGCACGGCTACAACGCCGTTGCACCCGGCTGGCCCGGAGACGGCGAAACCGTCGAAGCAACCCGGGCGCACCCAGAAGCCCTCGACGGCGTCGGAATCGAAGCGATCTTCGACCACTACGCCGACCTCATCGATGGGATGCCGCAGAAGCCGATCGTGATCGGCCACTCCTTCGGCGGACTCATCGCCCAAGAACTCCTCGCCCACGACCTCGCCGTCGCAGCGGTCGCCATCGACCCCGCTCCGATCAAAGGCGTCAAAGCCCTTCCCTTCGCACAGCTGCGCTCCGGCTTCCCCATCCTGGGCAAACCGTCAAGCAAGAATCACACCGTCTCGCTCACCGGGGAACAGTTCCAGTACTCGTTCGGCAACGCCCTCAGCAAAGACGAATCCGATGCGCTGCACACCCGTTTCACAATCCCCGGCCCCGGCCGCCCGCTGTTCGAAGACGCGGCCGCGAACTTCTCTCGCACCTCCCCCGCCGCGGTCGACACCCACAAGACTCCGCGGGGACCGCTGTTGCTGACTTCGGGCTCGCTGGATCACACCGTTCCCGAGAAGGTCACCCGAGAGGTTTTCGCTCTCTACACCAAGCACACCGACTCCGTCACCGACTTCCACGAGTTCGAAGGCCGCGGCCATTCCCTCGCGTTCGACTCCGGCTGGGCCGATGTCGCCGCTGACGTTCTCGCCTGGCTCGAGGAAAAAGTCATCCCCGGCACGGTCCTGAAGACGTCCGCCAACGCGTAACATCACCTGTCTCATTCCCAGGGGTGCCCGACCTGACCAGGCCAGGGCACCCCTTAGCGCATCAACTATTGGCCAGCCTTTGGGCGGAGGAGCAAAAATTGGATCTTCAACTTGCAGGAAAGACGGCCGTCGTCACCGGTGCCAGCAAAGGCATCGGCCTTGCGGTGACCACCGCCCTCGTGAACGAAGGCGTGAAAGTGATAGCCGGTTCACGGTCGTTATCAGCAGGACTAGAAGCTCTCGGCGACGCGCAGAAGTGGCCGACCTCGTCCTCCTCCTCGCGAGCCGCCGAGCCGGCAACATCACCGGCGCTGACGTCCGCATCGGTGGGGGCCTGACAAAAGAACTATGACCGCTCGGTCGGTTAGCGTATCGGGATGACGAACGCCGCGGTCGACGACGGGCACGGGAAAGACCCGAAGGGGGTAGGTCGGCGCCGTTTCACGAGCTTCACATTAGGCCGTCTAAGACCTTGCCCAAGGGGCTCTTGGCCTTCGTGGGATGGGCAGGAACATGACCTGCCGACTGGGTTCACAACAACCACTCCGTCGGGCCGAAGCAGAGAGTCTTGTCGTCAAGCGAAACATGACCATCATGGCTCTGTTTGTGTCGAAGCGGGCGTCACGAGAAGTTGTGACGCTTCTTTTCCGATGATGATTCCCCATGTGCGCGCCAGGATGAGGTCATCATCCCGAAGCTGGTCGCTCTTCGTGACCGCGAAGTTCTGCGGCGCTGAGACCCGGCGGCTCGCGCGATGACGAGCCGAACGGTCGATCTGAGCCGCGGCGCTGCCGCTCAGAATGGTCAGCACGTCGGCATGAGTTGAAAACGCCGCGAACAGCGGCGCGAGCACAGTCGCCGGGTCTGCGATCCACTCCCGAATTCCGAGGCCCGGTGCATCCGGTTCAAGCGTGACATGTTTCAGTGGGTCATCAGCCCACTTCACCGCCTCTGCACGGCTGCTTGCTCTTGACATGCCATGAACATGAGTAGGGCCGCCCACGACCACGAGGTCGGCGAATTCGAGATCGGCGGGAGTGACCCTGTTCACGTTGAAGACCGTCACCTCATTGGCGTCAGCGAGACCATCCGCGATCGCGTCAGCAATCTGCCGAGTGTTGCCGAACATGGACTCGTACACAACGACTGCCTTCATGGCCGCTCCTTTTCTTACTCCTATGCTCGCCGCCCATCCACAACCGGGCTAGAGCCTTTAGTCCCAGCGCCCAGGAGCAACCGCGTCTACTGCATCAGTGCACGCGGCGCGTCAGTTGTGATGGGCCGCATGGGGCTGCCTAGTTCCAGCGGTGCGTGTAGCCGGCGATCGGTTGAAGCGAGGCGAGCAGGTCACGACCCTGGGCGGTGAGTCGGTATCGAACGCCCACGGGCATCGTCGGGATGACGACGCGGTCGACGAGGCCGGCGTGTTCGAGTTCGCGTAGACGCACGGCGAGCATCCGGCTGGTGAGGTCTCGAACAGACGTGTTGATCGCGGTGAAACGATCTGCGCCGCGTGCCATCGCGAGCAGGATTCCGCTCGACCAGCGTTTGCCGACGATTTCTAGCACCTGCGCCGCCTGGCGACACTCTTCGTCGTCGACGCGCTGCCAGTCGGAGAGTTTAACAGGAGTAGTCACTTACACATCGTAACCGAGTTACCCGACGCTTGGGTGATTCCGATTTGTCATGCACGCTCGGTGTATGCCTGATTACGGTCACACTCTTCGCTTCGGATCCTTCATTACTCCGATCAACGCGCCTCCTCGGCGCGCGGTCGACCTCGCGAAGGCCAGCGAAGATGCGGGCCTTGACCTAGTAACGTTCCAGGACCATTCGTACCAAGCCTCATTCCATGACACCTGGACGCTGCTGGCCTGGGTGGCAGCGCAGACGAGTCGCATCCATGTATCGGGCAATGTGATGAATGTCGCGCTCCGCCCACCGGCTGTGCTCGCGCGGGCTGCAGCGAGCCTCGACCTGCTCAGCAACGGCAGGGTCGCCCTCGGGCTTGGCGCAGGCTACTTCTGGGACGCTGTCGAATCCATGGGGGGCCGAAAGCTCTCTGTTCCCGACGGAATCACCGCGCTCGAGGAAGCCCTCGACGTCATTCAAGGGCTGTGGAACACCACTGATCGCGAACCACTGACAACCGGTGGAAAGTTTTACCGCGTACGGGGGGCTCAGCGTGGACCCTTATCGACCCGACCTATCCCCATCTGGCTGGGCGCGTACAAGCCCCGAATGCAGCGGCTCATCGGACGGAAGGCCGACGGCTGGTTACCTGGGTTGCCGGCACTTCAACCCGGCGACTATGCACGGGGGAACGCGGTCATCGACGCCGCCGCGATCGCCGAAGGTCGCGACCCTCGCACGATTACACGGCTACTGAACGTCACCCCGAGCGAGACAGCGAACGAACTCGCCCAACTCGCGCTCGTTGACGGTGTCAGCGTGTTCATTCTGCTGGGGGCAGACGACCCCGCCGTCATTCAGCGTTTCGCAGAGCGAATAGTTCCTGAAGTTCGAGAGCGGGTAGCGAAAGGGCGCGGGGTGCAAGCAGATGACTGACTATGAACCTCGGCAGACACGACCTGCAGCACCGCAGCACACCCCGGCGATCGACGATGACGGGGTGCCTGCCAGTCTGGCCGCCCGGATGGTCAGGCCCGGCGACCCCAACTACCACCGGTTCACTGCGAGCTACCTCCGCTCCGGCGCCCCCGCCCTCGTACTGCGGCCGGAAACGCCGGCACAGGTGCAGGATTCCGTTCGATTCGCGCACACCCAGCGTGACGTTCCGCTCGGCATCTTCAGTGCGGGCCACGGCCTGTCAGGCAGGTCACTGAATCACGGCGGCCTCGTCATCGACGTGAGCGCCCTCAACCATGTCGAACCACTCGGCGGTCGGCTGGTCAGTGTCGGGCCCGGTGCTCGCTGGATCGATGTGGCACGCGTGCTGACACCCCTCCAGTTGGCAGTCACCAGCGGCGACTACGGCGGGGTCGGCGTTGGAGGGCTCGCCACTGCGGGGGGCATCGGGTGGTTCGCGCGCGAACACGGGCTGACCATCGATCACCTCCGCTCTGTCGATGTCGTGACCGCCGACGGTGAGCTCGTCCATGCGAGTAAAACCTCGAATGCGGAGCTGTTCTGGGCCATGCGCGGAGCTGGCCCGAATTTCGGCATCGCCGTGTCATTCGAGTTCGAGGCTAAGCCTGTTGCACAGATCGGCTTCGCGCAGCTCACCTTCGCCATCTCGAATGTTGCCTCTTTCATTGAACGATGGGGAGCAGCAGTCGAGGCATCCGACCGCTCCGTCAGCGCCACGGTCTTGCTCGGTGGCAGCAGACCCGGCCAGCTCAGTTACGCCATGGCGACCGTTGTCGTCGACTCCGCTGAACCCGACACTGTCACTAGGCGACTGCAACCCATTCTGAAGGTGGACCGCCTCGCCAATCAGTCGATCACCCTGGCGACCTACGAAGAAGTGATGGGGGCATTCTTCGAAGAGGGCTCCGCTCAGCAAGGGCAAGGCGAGCCGCACGCGCACTCCGCCTTCGTGCGTCATTTAGACCCTCAGACGGCCTCAGGAATTGCAGCGTTCCTGTCTTCTGGTGCTACCTCCTTCTTCACCATGCGCTCGGTGGGGGCGGCTGTCTCTGACATCCCTGCCGACGACACCGCGTACGGCTGGCGTGATGCGAACTTCTCGCTCGTCGCGTTCGGATCAGCGAACTCCGGGATCGACGAGTGGTGGGACCACCTGCAACCTCACTTTGAGGGCCTGTACCTCAGCTTCGAATCTGACATCACGCCCGAGAGCCTCGCCAGAGCATTCCCCCCGGCGCACCTCGAGCGACTCCGAGAACTCAAGCGACGATATGACGCGACGGGTCTGTTTCGCGACAACTTCTTCATCGACCCGAAGGGCCGCCTCGGGTGAGTCTCAGATTCTCGACCCACGGGGGGTCAACCATCGCGGCGGCGCGGCCGGCGATTCGGCCCGAGTAGAGCGCGGGGCCGAACATCGTGCCCTCGAGTCCGGCAGTTCCGTTGATGGAGCCGCCAGCCATTCCGGCCACCTCGCCCGCGGCGAATAGGCCCCCGATTGGCGAACCTGCTGCATCCACGACGCGGCAGGAGAGATCGGTGCGCACTCCCCCGAAGTTCTTCTGCGCCATCGGGAACAGCTGAACGGCCACTATGCCGCCCGGCCCCACGGGGATGAGCCCGCCCAGGTCACGCCCTGTCACCGGGTCTGTCTGGAGCCTTGACGAGATCGCATCATTGAATGCGGCGAGAGCAGCGGCGACGCGCTCGGGCGGAAGGCCTGCGCGTTCGGCGAACTCCGCCGAGGTGTCGGCCCTGATCACGTACTGAGACTCGTTCCAGAACTCCGCGGTGGTCACCGGGTTCGGTCCGGCTGGTCGAGCGTAGTGTTCGTTGTCGATCAAAAGAATCTGTGGGAGTTCGGAGGCGTCGAACACGTTCCAGCAGGTCTGTCCTGGTTGGGCAAGGAGGGCGTTGGTTCCCGAATGGCCGCCACGTTGCGATTCGTCGCAGAAGCGGTCGCCGTCACTATTGATCCATACCTCCGTTGTCGCCCCGCGGATGCCGAGTCCTCGTGAGCCTGTCGCATCCTGCGGGTCGGGGGTGCCTGTGGGGTAGACCCAGATGTTGGCCATCGACGAGAAGTCCGCACCGACCTGCCTCAGTAGCTCGTGGCCGGAACCGAGGGCAGTCTGGGCTCCACCGGTGAGAAAACGAGGCAGAGATCTGAGCCTGGCACTGTGCTGTTTCAGCATGCCACGGTTGTTGACGAAGCCGCCTGTCGCGATGATCACCGCGTTCGTAGAGAGTTCATCGAAGTCTGCTGAGCCGATGGTCTTGACACCCGTGATGCCGGTACCAGAGTCTCCCTGAACCAGCTCGACCACGTTGACGCCAGTGAGCACCGGCACTCCCAAGGCTCGCAGACGGTCGAGGAGAACAGTGACAATGCCCGGTCCGAAGGTGTCAGGTACGTGCCAGCGCGGTACCGAGTTGCCTTCAGCGAATTGTGGGGTACTCCACCGGATACCCATTCCCGAAAGCCACTGATGCACATCGAGAAAACTGTCGCGGAGGTACGCTTCGGCCCACACGAGGTCGGCGCTGGGACCACCCATTCGTTGCCAGTCGGCCAACGCGATCTCAACTGTGTCGACGACACCGATCGAATCTTGTTCTGGAGTGCCGACGATGCAGCAGGCCGCTCCACTCATCACCGAGGCACCGCCAATGGTCTCGTTCGAGTCGAGCACGATGGTTCGAGCTCCGTGCTCTGCACTTTCGACGGCCGCCGAAAGCCCGGCGACACCGGAACCGACAACCACTACGTCGTATTCAGCAATAACCATGCCCGTTCTCCCTCTGATCGAATGTTCGGTGCCGAACTGTTCGGTGCGAACTGTTCGACGCTGACACGGGCATCCAGTGACCACTTGAACAATGGATGCCCGCACACACTACGGCGTGTAGAGCAAGCTGCTCGACGTGAGGTTGCCCGGGTTCTGGCCATACTGTGAGTAGAGTTTCAGCAATTCGTCGTACTTGTCGGCAGATACCTCGGTTGCCGCGTATTCACCCAGTGCCGCCACTGGGGGAACAGCGGTCGACAAGCCGGTGTTCGGTACGAACGAAGCCGCCTCCTGCTGGTTGCTCTGTGCGTAAGCGTACGACTCGAGCACTGCAGCCTGAAACGACGTCACGATTGCCGGGTTCGCCTTCAGATAGTCTTCTGCCCCGATAAAGATGGCACCGGGAGTGCCCGGCAGTGACTGCTTCGTGCTGACGTAGTTCAAGAGCTTGAGTCCGGGGTCTGCCAGTGCCTGAGCCAGAAACGGCTGTTGCAGAAGCCCCGTGTCTGCCGATCCATTTTTGACCGCGTCTGCTATCGAGGTGAGGGGAGTCTGCAAGATGGTCATGCTCTTGTAGTCGCCTCCGAACTTCGTCACAGTGTCGGCCTGCACCGGGTCGACCAGAGCCGACTGCGCCGCGATGGTCTTCGCTCCGGCGAGCGTCGCACCGGCATAGTCGCTTCGAACAATGAAGCCCTGGTACTGCCCGTCAGCCGTTGGCATGATATTGGCAGCCCCGACGACTTTGATGGGCAGACCCTGCTGCACGGCGGCCACGACCGGGGCAAAGCTGGCCATGCTGAACTGATTCTGCCCGCTGATGACCTGGGGAATGGCGACCGTACCGTTCGTCAGCACCGACAGCGTGACATCGAGCCCATGCTCGCTGAAGAACCCTTTGTTGACACCGAGGTACATGGGCACGCTAGTGGCGGCTGAGGGGCTGACCGCGACGTTGATCTTCGTCAGAGTGCCACTGGCTCCGGCAGTGCCGGATGCCGAGCCGGCGTCGGCAACCGAACTGGCGCAGCCGGTGAGAATGAGTGCCGCGGCCGCCAGTATCGCGGCGCCGGCTGAAATTCGATGCTTCATTGGATCTCCATTTCAAAGGGTGAGGTGCTGTGTGGTGAGCGATTTCGATGCGCCACAAGTGGGCGCGCCGGTGCACGCATTGCGACTGCAGTGCGCACGGTGCTGAGGTGCTGACTACGCGGTCGGATCACCTACCGGGCGGCGTACCGCGGTCAGCACGGTGTTCCGGAGTTCGACGAACTCGGGAAGTGATTTGGTGACCAGCTGGTCACGATGCGTACCGAGTGCCACGTCGACGACCTGGCGAACGCTGGTGGGCGACCCACTCAACACGATTACTCGGTCTGACATGTATACGGCCTCGTCGATGTCGTGTGTCACGACCACGATTGTCATTCTGTACTGCTTCTTCAGCGCCAGAATGAGGTCTTCGAGATCTGAGCGAGTTTGCGCGTCGACCGATGCGAATGGCTCGTCCATGAGTAGAGCATCCGGCTGGTATGCGATGGCCCTGGCGATCGCGACCCGCTGCTGCATGCCGCCTGACAGTTGCCAGGGGTAGTGCGTGCCGATGTCACCGAGCCCAACTGCGGCTAGCGCCTCAGAGGAGAGTCGCTTCTGCACCTCTTTGGCCAGCTTCTTGCGGCGCAGCGGCAGAGTGACGTTCTTCTCGACGGTCATCCACGGCATGAGTGAGCGGCTGTAATCCTGAAAGACCAGCGCCAGACGTTCGGGTGGCGCGGTCACCGGGCTGCCATCGAAGTAGACCTCCCCTGACGTCGGGGGCATGAGCCCCGCAAGTGCGCGCAGCAGAGTCGTCTTGCCAGCGCCCGACGGCCCCACGATCGCCACGAATTCTTCGGGCGCGACATCGAAGCTGACGGAGGCGAGCACCTGCTTCACGACCCCTCGGTCAGTGGTGTACGACTTCGAGACGCCCCGAACCGACATGCGCGCCCCTGAATCGACGAGCCCTGTGGATGCGCCGGCATTCTGCAACCGGCCGGCCTGTGTCCGGGCGATGTGCTGGCTGGCTGGCTGGGCGGTGCGTGTGTCTCTCATCGGTTGATTCCTTCATACATGGCCCGGTGCCAGCGCAGTACGCGCCGTTCGACGAGCTCGAAAATGACGTTGAGTAGATAGCCGATGATTCCCATCAGCACCAGGCCAGACCACATGCCGGTCAGGTCGAAGCCGGCCTGCGCCTTGAGCAGAAAGTTGCCGATACCGCTGGTAGAAACCACCATCTCTGTGGCAATCACCACGATCACCGCGATCGACAACGAGACCTTCATTCCCGCCATGATCTGGGGCGAAGCACTCGGCAGGATGACCCGGAACAGCCGGTCACGAAACCGCAACCGGTACGAGAAAGCGGTGTCGCGAATGGTCAGATCCTGGCTCCGGATGCCGTCGGTCGTGTTGAGCAGAATCGGCCAGACCGCGCCGAAGATGACCAGTCCGATCTTCGTCTCGATGCCGACTCCGAGGGCGATGACGAAAAGAGGAATCAACGCGAGCCCGGGAACCGCTCGCACGAATTCGATCACGGGCGCAAAGAACCGGTTCACTGCTGGCAGTAGCGCGAACAGCACGCCGAAGGTGATTCCGACCAGTGTCGCTGCCGCGTACCCCAGAACCAGGCTCAGTAACGTTGGCCAGATTTCTGCCGTGGCACCTCCGAGCAGCCAGGTGTGAACGAAGCGATCCCAGATTGTCGACAGCGGGGGGAAGTAGAACGACGATTTCTGCGCCGAAACGATCCACCACGCGGTGATGGCAACCACCGGAATGATCAGGCCGACGAGAGGCAGCAGCATGCGCCGGGCGCGAGCGCCGCGTCGACGAGCATCGGGTTCGCGGTCGGGCTGGATCAGCAGACCGTCGGCGAGCGCATCACCGTCGTGACCTGGTTCAGCGTCGACCGTCTGCAGGTCATCCACCGCCCCACCTTCTTTCAGCAGGCCAATTCGAACCGACTGTGTGCTCATGAATTCGTTCCTCGACGAGACGGATGCCAGTACATTGCGCGCCGTTCGACGGCAGTGAAGATGCCGGTGACGATCAGGCCCAGAATGGCTGCCGTGATGAGATACACGAACGATGAGGCCGCCAGACCGTTCGCCTGCTTCACACCGATCTGATACCCGATGCCTGGCGCCGAGGCGATGATCTCTATTCCGATCGCCACCAGGAGGCTCGCGATCGCGGCCAGCCTCAGGCCTGTGGCGAGGTACGGACTCGCCGTGGGTAGGTAGAGAAACCGCACGCGGTCTCGCCAGCGCACGCCGTAGGCCGAGAAGGTTTCACGGGCCACCGGTTCGACCGCCCGAATACCGTAGACCGCCTGCAGCAGCAACGGCCAGACACTCGCGAAGACGATCAGAATGATTTTCATCTGATTCGTGGAGCCGTATAGCAAGACGGCGAGGGGCACGAGGATGATCGAGGGGATCGTTCGCATGAAGTCGACGGTGGGCGTGGTGAGCCGCCGCAAGAACGACGTCGACCCGATCAGCAGCCCCACCGGGATGGCGATGAGCACAGAGATCGTGAGCCCGATCGCCCAGCTGACCATTGTGTTGGCGATCGCGACCCAATACGCCTGCGTGGGAACCGTTTCGACAGCCGTCGACCAGAACACACCAAGCGTCGGCCACGAGTTCTGGCCGAAGGTGCCCGAGGTAGCTGCGATCTGCCACGCTGCGAGCACGAGAACGATCAGCAATACTATTTCGACCGCACGGCGAAGCGTTGAGGGCCTGCCGCCTGCCGAGGGGCGGCGCAACGGTGCGGTGCGGCCGCCACGCTGGTCGCGACGCGCTCCGACCGCGGGCGCGCTCATGGTTTCACACCGGGCTCGATGATGCACGTGCGCGTGATGGACGAGCGAGCGATGTCTGCAACCGTCGGTGCGCCGATCATGCCCATCGTGCTGATCAATTGACGGCGGTAGAGCTCAAGCAGCTCGCCCAGGCCAGCGGCGCCTCCGACGGCAAGGCCCCAGACGACGGGGCGCCCCAGTAACACAGCGCGTGCGCCGAGGGCCAACGCTACGACGACCTCTGCGCCGTGACGGAATCCACCGTCTACGTAGACTTCGGTCGCCGTTCTGTCAGTGGCCGCCACGACCTCGGGCAGCGCATCTAATGTGCCCCTGGGAGTGTCGAGCGATCGACCGCCGTGGTTCGAGACGATTACCGCCTCGATGCCGTGATCGGCGGCGAGCGTGGCGTCTTCGCCGGTCATTATTCCCTTCAGAACTATCGGCAGTGCTGTCTGCTGTCGCAGCCAAGCCAGGTCTTTCCAGGTGAGCGAGGCATCATGATCCCACGCGCCCCCCGCGAGATGCGCTCCGCGCGGCATCACGTACATCGGCTTCTCATCTGCGACACTCTGCACTCCGGCGACCATCGAGGCCCCCAGTATGGGACGAACAGGGAGGTCCACGGTGATGCACAGGGCCGAACATCCGGTGGCCTCAGCGTTTGCGATCAAGCGGGCGGTCCGGTCGCGGTCGGCTCCCCAGTACATCTGGAACCAGGTGATGCCGCCGACGGCACGAACTTCTTCCAGACTCCGGCTCGAGCCTGCACTCAGCACCATGACCGTGTCGGCGTCGCGGGCGCCGATGGCCGTGCCGACCTCAGCTTCGGCGTGCGAGAGGATGTGCAGGCCAGACGGTCCGACGAGGACCGGCATCGAGACTTCGTGACCCAGAACAGTGGTCGAGGTGTCGATGCGGCTCACATCGACGAGCACGCGCGAACGCAGCGCCCAGCGAGTGTGCGCCGCAAGGTTCGCGGCAATCGAACGGCCTGCACCCGCGCCCTCCTGGATGAACGCCCGGGGCCCTGGCGCCCAGATCGCTTCAGCCGCGCGCTCGAAGTCGGCGACCTCGATGAAGCGTGATTGGTTGGTCGGCGACGGCGCCAGAGGCAACCCCGCCACCTCCGTCTGCAGAATATTCATCACCGAATCTTCTCGTCGCGAATCGGCGTCTCGAGCACGCCGAGGCCCGTGATCTCCATGCGCACGACGTCGCCCTCGAAGAGAAAGACGGGTGGCGTCTGAAACGCGCCGCAGCCTGTCGTGGTTCCCGTCATGATCATGTCACCGGGCTGAAACTCGATGACTTTGCTGAAGTCTTCGATGAGCCCCGGAATGTCGACGATCATCTCGCTGCTGCTGCCCTCTTGACGCAGGTCGCCGTTCACCCAGCAGCGAAGCATCAGTTTGTGCGGGTCGGGGATTTCGTCTTTCGTCACAAGCCACGGTCCGGTTGGGGCTCCGGTGGGAATGCCCTTGGCCCGGGTGATCTGGGAGAACATCGGGTGCAGTGCCATGTCTTTGAAGGCCATGTCGCGAGCCGTCACATCGTTGCAGATCATGTAGCCGGCGATGTGGTCGTAGGCATCTTCGCGGGAAATGCGAAACCCACCACGGCCGATGACCACGGCAATCTCTGTCTCGTAGTCGAGTTGTTGGGTCTGCTGCGGCCTGACCAGTGCATCGTACGGGCCGATGACCGTATTCGATGGCTTGAAGATCAGTAGCGGTTCTGACGGAGAGGGCGAGCCCTTCTTGCCAGCCGCCTCATCGACGTGCGACTGATAGTTGCCGCCGGCGACGATGATCTTCGGCGGCTTCGGTACTGGGGGGCCCAGGCGCACCGAGTCGGCGGCGATCGTCTCGGTGACGTTCGGGAGGGCCGCCTCGATGATCGGCTGCAGAAAGTCGAGCATCGAGATGATGTCGTTCGTCGAGAGTTCGGTGAATCCCTGCGAGATCAGCAGTGGGCTGAGCGGAACGATCTGCCCGTTGTCGAGGAGAACGCCGGGTGCTTCTGCGCGAACTGCTCCGTAGCTGACGATTTTCACGGGTGTGCCTTTCTTCCGGGCACTCGCGCTGACTAGGGTCAGCCTCGGTGCCACACTGCATTCGAACTGATGCCATCCTACAGACACCAGAGATATATTTGGGTTATTTCAAGTCAAAAAAGTTTTCCGACGATTTGGAACCGACTCGCTGATATTCTGCTGAGACATTTATCGTGAGGAAGTTAGCCGTGGAGCGACGAAGAACCATAGAGCTCGCGCCCAAACCCGTGGCCGCCGAAAAACTGCTCTCACTGACAGATCAGGTCTACGAGCGAGTCAAGCAGGAGATCATCGAAACCACGTGGCGTCCCGGTTCGATTCTGCTCGAGCCCGAGCTGGCTGCACTGTACGGGGTATCGAAGACGCCCGTGCGCGAGGCCCTGCGGCTTCTGGTGCAAGAAGACTGGGTCGTCATCCTGCCTCGAAAGGGCTACCTCGTCAGACCCCTACGACTCGGGGATATCAGCGAGATCTTCAATTTGCGCCTCATGATCGAGCCTGCACTCTTTGCCGACACAGCTCGTAATGGCGGAGCGGTCGCCGTCTCCACTCTTACCTCGCGGCTGGCCGAACAGCGCGCTGCGGAGGGCAATCTCGATGCCTCGCTCGACGCGGCGCGGTTGTTTCATCTCGCGGGGGCCCAATTGGCACGAAACCGCCGCGCCGAAAACATTCTCGAACGGCTGCTTGCCGAGGTGCGCAGGCTGCACCACCTGATGCCCGACGTCGAATCGCACATCACCTCGTCTGTAGAAATCGACGCACACGGCGCAATTCTTCAGGCGATCGAGCAGCGTGACGAGGCGGCAGCATCAGAGCTGATGCGCGAACACTTGGCCGAGGTGGCACGCACGATGCTCGACGCTTTTTCGGTCATCCGCATCGACTGATCGGGCCACCGCCGACTCGGGCATTGCGGGTATCCCTTCGCAGATGGGTCAGGCGACCGGACTAGCGGTCGCGGTCGCTATCTCAGCGAGTCCGCACGCGAATATGGTCTCGAGGGCGGCTTGCAGGACCACCACACTGCCTGTCTCATCTCGCGCGATGTAGGCGACGTGACCGTCGGGCCGGATGATCGCGGCCCCGTTTTCTCCCACGTCGTAACGTTGGGCGAGAGCGTCATCTGCCGCGGCGAAATCTCGTGAACCCAGTCGCAGAATGTGCAGAGCGGTTGGATGGGTGGCGAGCAAGGCTTCGGCGGCGCCGATCCACTGCTCACCGCGCGGGCCGACAACGAGACTGAGTCGGCCTTCGAAGAGGTCGTGCGTCGATCTCTCGCCGGAAGCCGTCAGAACCCGAGCATGCGGAGCGCGGGCACCGAGGGTGATGGCCTCGAACGAGGGCCGGGCATCCGCAACCGCCGGAGTCGATGCCGATGCCGATACCGATGCCGATGCCGGCACATAGGTGAACCCGAGGTCTTGCTCGATGGGATCGATGTGACCCGCTTGCTCAGCCACCAGCCGTGCTATTTCAGGCCTATCGTCTGCTGCGAGCGCTCTCTTGAGGGCGATCATGCGCTTCTGGTTACTGGTCGACCAGTCAGCATTCGAGCGGGCGACGGGCTGACGCTCGCTCTGGTAGCTGTCGAGCAGCGATTCGGGCGCCACACCCGTCAGTACCCAGGCCAGTTTGAAGACGAGGTTGTGAATGTCGGCGAAGCCAGTGTTGATGCCGAATCCGCCTGTGGGTGGCAGGGAGTGCGCCGCGTCGCCGGCGAAGAAGACCCGGTCGGCGCGGTACGTGTCGAGCACGTCGGCGCTGATGCGGAACGTCGCGCTCGACACCACGTCGACCGCGAGGTCGGGGTCCCCCACCGCGATGCGGATCAGCTGCACCGCCTGCTCATCAGTCAACGCGTCGGGCCGATCTGCTGAAGCGGGCCGCTGCACGATCGTCACCCAGCGGTTCTGCCGGCCAGCGGGCGCGATTCCCACCAGCGAGTCACCCCCCGTCTGCGTGTAGTACATGATCGCCGGGCGGTGCGCCGTGAACGCGCTCAGATCGCCGTGCCAGTACACGCTCTGCCAGTACGGCGCGGGCCTGTCATCGCCGAACGTGAGCCCGAGCATGGACCGTACCCGACTGCCCACTCCATCTGCGGCAATCAGATACGACGAATGGATGCTCTGCAGGGCCCCGTCGGGCCCTACGACATTCGCGATCACACCATCAGCCACGTTCTCGACGCCGGTCACCTCGTAGCCGCGATGCACCGATACCCCAGTAGATTCTCGTGCGACCTGCTCATCGAGCACTTCTTCGAGCTGGTCTTGGGCGACGCGGTAGCGCTCTGCGCTGGCCCACGAGACGTTCTCTTCCGATGCTGCGGGAGTTCGGGCGATCTCGTCGCCGCTGAGGGTCGACGTGTAGATGAAGCGGTGCGTCTCGCCGGGCATCGAACGAGCGCGAAGCGCGTCGTCGAGACCCCAGACGCGTGCGAGTTCGCTGGCGCGCAGACGAATACCCCGGGCCTTCGGATGGTGACCCCGCTCGGGCTTGCGTTCGAGTACCACACCCGTGAGGCCAGATCGATTGAGTAGGAGGGCACCGGCCAGCCCTACTGGTCCGGCACCCACGACGATCACGTCGACATGGGTCGGCAAGAGTTTGCGCGGGTGTGTCATGTGCTGAAATCTCCCTGGGGTATCGGGGCGCACACGGTGCGCCAGAGCTCATCGGGCCGATCGAGTATTTCGCGTTCGTCGGCAGAGGGGTTGTACTCGAGCCCGATCATGCCCGCGTAGCCGCCGCGGAAGAGCGCATCGAGGGTCTCGCGAATGGCGATCGTGCCGCTGCCGGGGCGCCCACGACCAGGGTTATCGGCAATCTGTACGTGCCGCACGAGATCGGCGTGCTCAGCCGCAAAAGCCACGGGGTCGGTACCCGACTTCGCCACATGGTACAAATCGGCCAGCAGACCGATGTTGCCATGCTTTGAGAGAGCCCGCGCGCCGCGCGTGACTGCCACTGCATCGGCAGGATCGGTGAGCAAGTAGTTCGGATGGTCGAGGCGATTCAACTGTTCGACAACCACCCCTGCACCCACGTCGTACGCCTGGTCGGCGAGCACAGCCAGGCGTTCTGTCAGCCTACTCAGAACGGTTGCATCATCTCCCCTTGCACGGCTCTGCGACCCGGCCGCCCGGTGGTGAATTGCTCGATCCCCGACGAGCACATTGAGGTGCTGAGTTCCTGCACGGGCCGCCACATGGAGGACGGAATACCAGTTGTTCCAGAACGCGGCGTCGGCGCCCACCACGCCCGCGAGACCCCGGCCGCCGTGCCGCGCGTCTCCTTCACAGACGTTGAGCAAGATGAGCTGAGCACCGCCGGCCTCGAGCGACCGGGCGAGGTCGTCGATCTCGCCCGCGGTGGCGACTTCGTCATTCCAGGGCCACCAGGATTCGACGAACTCGAAGCCCAGCCGTCGGGCGATGAACGGCCGCTCGAGTAAAGGTACGTCGGCGAGGAGAATCGACATCGACAGCGAGAACGGATGCCCGACCGGCACGCTCACGTGAGCCTTCCCGCCACTGCTGCTTCCGCCGCTGGCGGGGCCGGGGGCAATCGGGCCGCCGCGACCACTCCATAATCAGTAACTGCGGCTTTGTCGTACAACCTGACGAGAGCAGCCGGGTCTGAGCCGCCCAGGCCGAGGTGTATCGCCTCGCTGAACATCGTCTGGGCCATGGGAAGCAACCGCGCGGCGATACCCGCCTCGCTGAACGCCGTCGCGATGAGCTCCTGAACGTGGATCAACCCAGCGATGCTCGCGCCCCGATTGGTGAAGTCGCCGCGGAGGGCAAGCGGAAGCTCACGATCGAGCATCGTGCTGGCCCCCCAGCCCGCGCCGAGCACGGCGACCGCCACGTCGGGCTGAATGCCGGAACCAGCGAGAAGGGCTCCGGCCTCGGCCGCAGCCGCCATGTGCACGCTGACCAGCAGTTGGTTCACGAGCTTGAGAGCAAGCCCGGAGCCGACAGCCCCGGTGACGTAAACCTCACGCGCATACGCCGCGCAAAGTCGGCGTATGCGTTGCTCGACGTTCTCGACGTTCTCGACGTTCTCAGCCGCGGAGTCAGCCGCGCTTGCGTGCGCTACTTCATCAGCACCGGCCATGACTACCAGCGACCCGGCTTCGGCGCCCTCCGGGCCGCCGGTGACGGGTGCGTCGACGAAGCGAGCCCCGCGACCGATCGAGACGCGAGAGATTCTGCGTGCCAAGTCGGGGCTGAAAGTGCCGTGCTCGATGAAGGTCTGGCCGGCCTGACAATGGGTGACGAGGCCGAATCCGCCGTCTCCGTCACAGTCTGGGAACGACGCGCCGAGATAGACCTGCGCGACGGCCGAGTCATCGAGCAGGCAACCGATGACAACCTCGCACTGGTCGCTCAGCTCAAGGAGATCGTTGGTGCACTCGGCTCCCGCGGCGACCAATTCTGCGACCTTCGCCGGCGTTCGGGCGAACACCAGCACGCCGTGGCCGTGCTGCAAGAGTCTGCGCACCATCTGCGATCCCATCACCCCGGCACCGACGAATCCGATCGGCGCAGTCATGACACGTCGCCCGGCCGGGTGAGGAGAGCGGGCTGATCGTTCTGGCCAGCACGTGCAAAATCGGCACGCAAGAATTCGAAGTCGCATCCCTCATCCGGCTGGAGAACGTACCGTTCGTGCAGCCAAGCAAATCCCCTGGGGTGCACAATCGAGGTCGTCTCGGCGCGCGAGGTCACCGAGGGGTTGTCACCCCCTTGTGCCCGTTGCACCAACTCATCGCTGCCCACGAGCAGGTCGACGCGACCCGCGGCGACATCCACCTCGATGACGTCACCGTCGCGAACCAGAGCTAGTGGTCCGCCCACAGAGGCTTCGGGAGTGACGTGCACGATCACGGTGCCGGTTGCGGTGCCGCTCATGCGAGCATCCGTGATTCTCAGCATGTCGGTGACACCGGCGCGCGCCAGCTTCGCCGGAATCGGAATGTGCCCGACCTCGGGCATGCCCATTGCACCACGCACACCGACTCCGCGCAGAATCAGGATGCTCGATGCATCGACATCCAAAGCCGCATCGTCGATGCGGGCGTTGACGTCGGCAACCCCATCGAACACCACAGCCCTACCGCGGTGCGTACGGAGCGACGCCGATGCAGCACTCGTCTTGAGCACCGCTCCACCCGGAGCGAGGCTGCCGGTGAGCAGGGCGAGGCCGCCGCCGTTCGGGGCGACCGGGTCTGCGAGGGTGTGGAGCGCACCCGGTGCGGATGGGGCAGCTGGATCTTCTGCCACCAGCGGTGCGGGCGCGCCTTTCGATCCGAGATTGCGGGCACCGGATGACCGGGCCGGCGTGACTACAGCTCTGCGGTTCTCGAGTTCCGCTGTCCATGAGGCACCCGACACGGTCGGGCACGACGTGTCGAGCAGCGGGGCCAGTTCGCGAATCACGGCGGGCACACCGCCGGAACGTTCGAGATCTGCGAGCAGGTACCGCCCAGAAGGCCGAACGTCGGCGAGGAGAGGAGTCGATGCGGCCCAGCCGCGCATGGTCTCGACGGTGAGAGTGATTCCCGCGCGCCCCGCCAGGGCGACGAGGTGGATCACCGCATTGGTCGACCCCCCGAGCGCGCAGACGACGCGAAAGGCGTTCTCGAGAGCGGCGAGGGTGACGAGCGAGGAGGGCCGGGCATCCCGAGCCACGACATCGACGATAAGTTCGCCCGCGCGCTCTGCGAGAGCATTCTGGGCTGCGCTGCTTGCCGGCAACAGGGTGGCACCGGGCACCGCGAAGCCTAGTATCTCGGCGATGGACGCCATCGTTGTCGCTGTACCGAGTACATTGCAGGTGCCAACACCGACATTCAGGTCGCCTTCGAGCTTCAGCCACTCGTCGTCGCCCAGCCGCCCGATGCGGCGCTCATCGATGAGGGGCCAGACGTCGTCGATCGTCATCGGTGCGTCGTGCCAGCACGAGGTGGGCCTGGGGCCCGCCGTCACCATCACCGCGGGTTTGTCTGCGCTGATAGCGCCCATTAGCTGCGCCGGAACGGTCTTGTCGCAGCCGGCAAGCAAGACGACGCCGTCGATGGGTGAAGAGGAGATCATCTCCTCCACGTCCATCGACATCAAGTTGCGCAGATACAGGCTGGTTGGGCGGGAGAAAGGCTCGCTGAGGGAGATCGTAGGAAATTCAAGGCCTAGACCGCCCCGTCGTGCGATACCGAGCTTGACTGCGGCGGCAAGCGTTTTGAGGCCGGCGTTGCAGGGGTTGAGCTCACTCCAGCTGTTACAAATGCCGATGACGGGGCGGCGGCGCACCTCGTCAGCACCGAAACCCTCGCCTCGCAGAAAGGCGCGGTGCAGCAAACCGTCAGGGCCCTCGTCGGCGAAGAGAGATCCACCACCGCGAACAAGGTCACGTTGCGACATTATGCCTCCTGATGACCCTTCGACGCTGGAGAGGACGCATGCCTTCGGGCTTCTCATACACTATAGAAATATCTCTAGAATGTCGAATAAGGGATGTCACCTTCGCACCGGCCATGTTGTGCAGCACCAGCATGCCTGCCGAAACGTCCCACCCGCCCGGGCCAGCCGGGATCACTCTGCAACCTGGTCGGTTTCGGGGGCCAACCCGAAGAACAGCCCCATCAAGTCGGGATGGCGCTCGATCTCGCTCGCTGTACCCGTGAGCACCACCCTCCCGGCGCTCATCACGGTCACCGTATCGGCAAGGCTCAGCCCGAACCGAACATTCTGCTCGACCATGAGTACAGTCACTCCCGCCTCATTCATTGCCCGCGTGCTTTCGTAGATAACGCCTCGGCTGAGTGGGTCGAGCCCGAGAGTGGGCTCATCCAGCAGTACCACCTGCGGCTCGAGCATCATCGCTCGAGCAAACTCGACCATGCGACGCTGCCCGCCCGAGAGCCCGCCGGCTCGGTGCGATGCTCGCTTGCCGATGATCGGAAACATTCCCGCAAGCTCGTCGTAGCGCGCGTCGAGCCGTTTCTTGCTGGCTCGCGCAACATAGGCGCCCATCATGACGTTCTGCCTGACGGTCAGCCCGGCGAACAGCCCGTGCCTCTGCGGCACCTGCACGACACCGAACTTCACTATCTCTGCAGGAGACTTACCTACGAGGTCGAGACCGTTGACAACGATTGAACCGAGGCGCGGGCGCAGAATTCCGCTGACGGTCTTCAACACGGTCGATTTGCCGGCACCGTTCGGGCCGATGATGCAGTTGATCGTGCCAGGCTCGACGTTCAGTTCGAAGGCCGACAGAATGTCGAGGCCGCCGTATCCACCGCACACACCCGCGAGCGTGATCATGATTTCACCTTTCCGATGCCGAGTGCCGCTGGTTCGCCGAGATACGCATCGACGACTACGGCGTTGCCTGTCAATTCGGCAACGGTGCCCTCGGCGACGACCTCGCCGTCTGCCATCACGAACACGTTGTCGCAGAGCTCGGCGATGAACGCCAGGTCATGTTCGACGAGCAGAATCGCGATGCCCTGCCCGTTCAAATTGCGGATGATCGCTGTCAACCGCTCGGTTAGCGCCGGGCTTATGCCTGCAGCAGGCTCGTCGAGCATGACGAGTACAGGGTCGAGGCTTAGAATCTGAGCCAACTCGACGAGTTTTCGCTGCCCGTAACTCAGATCAGAGGGGCTGATGTCGGCGAAGCCGGCCAACCCGAATTGGGCGAGAACGTCGAGCGCCTGATCGCGCTCATCGCCCGACATGCGAGGTAAGAACAGTCTCGTCAGCGAGAACCGGCGCTCAGGAGCCACGACGTTCTCGATGACCGACAGCGAGTCGAACAGTCGGGGCAATTGATAGGTACGTGCCAACCCGGCGTGAGCGCGGCGAGCACGCGAGGCGCGCTCTATCGATGTTCCGGCCAGCGCGACGGTGCCGGCCTTGGGCGTCACCGTGCCGTCAATGAGATTGAAGAGGGTGGTCTTACCCGAACCATTCGGGCCGATCAACCCGGTGACGCTACCGGCACCCACCCTCAGGCTGACATCGTTGACAGCCTTCACGCCACCGAACGATTTCGTCAGGCCGCTCACCTTCAGAGCGTCCCCAGCCATCGCGCTTGCCCCTCTCTCCCCTGCCACTTGGGTTCGAGCGCTGGCACCACTCGAACTCGAGCCGCGGGCGATGCGCAGAGCACCCATCCGAGCGGTGTTGTGCAGCGCCTCTGAGATGCTCGGAATAAGGCCCTTCGGTAAGAAAAGCACCACCAGAACAAGAATGCCTGCGAAGAACAGAAGCCGGAACGAACCCGCATTTGGCCCACCGAAGCTCGTGGTAGTGAGCTCCGACAACGGTTCGATGATGAACGCTCCAAGAACTGGGCCCCAGATCGTTCCCCGGCCGCCGAGCAGAGCGGCCAGCACCATCAGCACGCTGGCGACGATGTCGAACATGCCGGCGGGCGTGATGAAGGAGATGTAGTAGGCGTAGATTCCGCCCGCCACTCCGATGAAGATGCTGCCGAGCACGAACGCGATCATCTTGTAGGCCGCGGCATTGATACCGATGCCGGACGCCTTGTCTTCGTCGTCTTTTATTGCGAAGAGTCCGGTACCGAGTTTGCTGCGCCTAATGAGAACGGAGACGGCGATGGCGGCAAGCAGCACCACCAACAGCGAATAGTAGAACGGCCAGTCTTGGTAGGCGATGTTCCACATCGGCAGCGGCATGGCGAGGCCCGAGCTGCCTCCGGTGACCGACTTCCAGTTGCGCGCAATCAGGCCGAACAATTGGAGGGCTGCGAACGTCACGATGACGAAGTACATTCCGCGTGTGCGCCGTGTCACCAGGCTGAGTAGCGCCGCGGCGACTCCCGCCGTGACTCCTCCCACCAGGCAACCGATGAAGGGAGGAACCCCAAAATCGGCCACCAGGATGCCCGCCGTGTACGCACCGAGGCCGGTGAAGAGGCTGCTACCCAGCGAGATGTAGCCCGCGTAGCCGCCCATGATGTTCCAGCCGCTGGCACCGATAGCCAGAATGAAGGTCAAGATGAGCATGTTCTGCACGTACAGGTTGTCAGAGAGTACTGGGTACGCCGCCAAAGCCAGCACTCCGATGAGCAGGGCGAGGAGCCTGCTCGAGCGTTTCGCCGAACCGCGTAGGAGGGCGCGTTTCATGAACTCACATCTTCTCTGCTGTGAAGGGCGAACAGCCCCTGCGGTCGGACGGTCAAAACGACCAGGATCAGAATGAACGGAACAGCTGTCGACCACTGCACCGAGACGTAATTCGAAGTCAGCGCCTCGGCTACGCCGAGAACGAGTCCACCGGCGACGACACCCGGAATACTTCCGAGACCGCCGAGAATGACGACGCTCAGCGTCAGGCCGATCCAACCGTCTTGCGAATCGGGCACGAACTGGTAGAGAAAGCTGAGCGCAGCTCCGCCGAACGCTGTCGTGGCAATGGAGATCGCAAAGATCCACGTACCCACTCGGGCCGGTTCTACTCCGATGAGGCGCGCACCCTCGGGATTCTCCGAAGCTGCCGTGATGGCATGACCGAGCCAGGTGCGCTTGATGATGAAGGCGAGCCCCGCAGTAATGACCACAGCGAAAATGCACGCATACAGCTGCGCCTTCGGAATTGCGATCGAACCGATATGGACAGCCTGATTGAAGTAGTCCGGAGTCGTTGTGGCAGGCTCTGGCCCCCAGATCAGGGCGGTGACCGCCTCGAGAATCAGGGCGAGCGCGAAGGTGGCGACGATGGCCAGGCCCGCGTCGATGCGCTGAGCCCGCTCGATGATTCCCTTGTAGAGAATCACCCCCAGCAACCCCATGACCGGGGCCACGATGAAGGCCCCGATCAGCGGGTCGATGCCCGCGTATGTCCAGAGCGAATACGTCAGGTAGGCCGAGAGAATGAGAAACGCACCCTGAGCCATATTGACGATCTTCATCACCCCGAAGACCAAGGTCAGCCCGGTCGACATGAGCGCATACACGCCGCCGATGAGCAGACCGAACACCAGGGTCTGGATGAGCGCAGCCATCACTGCTGCCAGGCCGGTTTCGGGCTGATGACGGTGGTCGTCGTGGCTGCTTCTTCAGGCAACGTGATCTGCAGCACGTTGCCCTGCAGCTGACCGAGCAGAAGCGTTCCGTCTGGCACTCCCGTCGCATCCCACTTCAGCGGGCCCACGATGGTTTGAACGGTGTTGGCGTGCAACCAGTTCGCCAACGCGGTCTGGTCGAGACTGCCCACAGCCTTCACGGCCGCTTCGAGCACTTGGCCCGCGGTGTACGAGTTCGCCGCATCTTCTGAGGGTGCCTCGCCGAACTTCTGGGTGTACCCCGTCACGAAGTCTGCGTTACCGGCATACTTGGCGTTCGGGCTCCAGCCCACGGCAGTGAAGATGCCGTCTGAGTTGCTGCCGCCGACGGCCGCAGGAAACGCCGGATCAGCGGGTGCCTGGGTCTGGAAGAAGAACTTCGGGTTGTAGTTCAGCTTTTCAAGCGAACGAACGAATTGAACCCCGTCATCGGTGACGGCGCCCTGGATGATCATCTGCGGCGCTGACTGAGCTACAGCCGATGCGATCGGGTCGAAGGTCGCAGTGGTGGGCGAGTACGTCTGGTTGTACACCGTCCGGATTCCCAACGCCTCGAATTTCTGACGAAAGATGTCGACCGCGGGGGCCGCGCTCGGGTCGTCCTGGGTGACATACGCAGCTGTCATGGGGCGCTCGGAGGCAGGCAGTGCAGTGATGTACTGCACAAAGCGGTCGGGCAGTGCATCCGTCGTCGCCGGCTGCGCAAGAAACAGCTTTGTGAAACCCCGAGTAAAGAGATCTGAGTTGCCCCCTGAGGGCTCGACGTAGAGCATGTTCTGACGCTCGGCCACGGCAGACGCTGGCGCATTCAACAGCGATGAGAAGGTGCCGAGCAGCAGAGGAACTTTGTCTTGACTGATCAGCTTGTTGTAATTCGCAACGACGGCGTTTTCGTCGAAGCCGTCATCGAGAACGTCGAGCGACACCTGCTTGCCCAGCAGACCACCACTTGCGTTCACGTCGGCTGCCCACTGTTGGTAGCCCTGGTAGCCCGCCTTTGCCACGTCAGCAACCGCCCCCGATAAGGGCAACGACATGCCGACGACCAGGGAGTCTGAGGCGTTCGCACTCGAGCTGGCACTGCCAGCCGAGGTTGAACATGCCGATGCAGCGAGTAGCACGGCACTAGAGAGTGCGGCGGCGAAGAGAAGACGTCGTCGTTGACGGATATTCATGAACCCTCCTTTGGGATGCCTAAGAGATATCAGCAAGATTCTGTTATAGTCAACGCAACTCAGAGGCCCGCGCAGTCAAATGCGTGAGTTTGTATAGAGAGGTACAGATGAGCGCGGTAGATGTTCGATTTCACATGAACGCAACCTTGCTGATTGTTGAAGACGACGAGCAGATGGGCGGCCTTCTGCAACGTGGCTTTCGCGACGAGGGTCACACCGTGGTGTTGCTGCGTACCGCCAAAGACGCCCTTGCCGCACTCGAGCGCACGACCTTCGACGCGGCGGCCATCGACGTGATGCTGCCACGGATGACCGGATTCGAACTCTGTCGTCGCATCCGTTCCTCGGGCACGACGATGCCAGTAATTCTCATCACAGCACGAGGCGCCGTCGAAGATCGCATTACGGGCCTCGATGCCGGTGCCGACGACTATCTCGTCAAACCGTTTGCCTTCGCTGAACTCAGCGCGCGCATGCGCGCCCACCTCAGACGGGAGATGAGCGCGAGGCGACCGTTACAGAGTGGGGGTGTCGTGCTTGACACCGACGCCGTACGGGCCACTGTCGATGGCCGCTTACTGCCGCTGAGCATGAAGGAGTTCGCCCTGCTGCGACTGCTCATGTCGAGGCCCAGACAGACCGTATCGCGACTTGAGATACTGGAAGAGGTGTGGGGATCGTCACACTACTTCGATCCCACATTGGTCGATCAGTACATCCGCTACTTGCGAAAAAAAATGCAGGCGCACGAGTGCTCGCTGCGCATTCTGACCATACGTGGCGCTGGCTACCAGCTCGATTCGTCGCCCGCACCGCCATGATGCTCTGGCTGGCGATGTCGATTCGGCTGCGCGTCGCGGTGGGCACGACCCTCGTAGCCTGTTTACTGCTGGTGGTGATCGGCCTAGCCGTGCACGCGAGTGTCGCCGCGATCACGACGCGCTCAGAAGAGTCGCTTGCGGCGAGCGACCTGGCTCCGTATGTCGCCGACCTGCGCGCCAACCCGCACGGCAGCCCCGATCAACCCGCACCCGGAGTGCTGGTGCTTGTCGAAGATCCGCTCGGCGTGCCTCGCATCACCTCCGTAACTCCTGAGGTACAGAACGCCGTGCAAGAGGCGCCGCAGGGAGACGGCACGTTCTCCATTGCACCGGGGGAATCGACCTATATGGTCGTGAGTGAAACGGTGCAGACCGACTCTGGTCTGTGGCGACTCTGGGCTGTGCGTAACGGCGCAGCGAACAGCCTGACAATTGCCGGGATCGATCAGTTGATGGTCGCAGTACTCACCCTCGCCCTTCTCGTTATCGGTACCTGCGCCTGGCTGCTCGCCACGCTCGCGCTGAGGCCGGTGGGTCGCATGCGGCGTTCGGCCGAACTGCTCGGCGCGAGAGGGGAAGGCGAACTGCCTAGAGGCAGAGCCAACGACGAACTCTCTGCTCTTGCGGTGACACTCAATTCGTTTCTGCATCGGGTTCGCGATACGTCTGATCGGGAGCGGGCCATGATCTCGGCAGCGAGCCACGAGATCAGAACCCCTATCGCGGTGATTGCGACACAACTCGAACTCATGCATCGAGGCTTCGGAAACGCGGATGCCCTGGAAGCCGAGATCATCGCAACCGAAGCGACTGTTACTCGCCTGAATAGTCTCGCTTCGAATCTGCTCGAGCTTTCACGGCTCGACGCGACAATGCATCTCGACCACAGCATTCCTCACGAATCCGCTACTGCTGACGAGCTTCTGACCGAGTTGATGTTCGCGGTCGATCGTGCACGTACCCTCGCCCCCAGACAGAGAACAGCGGTCGAATTCAGTGTGGATGTGCAAGTACCCGGTGCCCGTTACTGGCTCTCATCGTGCTCCTTCGGCCGAATTCTCGACAACCTGATCTCTAATTCGCTGCGGTCGACCGAGACCGGCGGTCAGATCTCCATCCACTTCGGGCAGACACCCGAACAGCTCGAACTGACCGTCGAGGACTCGGGAACAGGCATCCCCGAAGAATTTCTGCCGCGAATCTTCGACCGATTCTCGCAAGCAGAAGAGGTGCAGTCGTCGACCAGACCCGGCAGCGGCCTCGGCCTGGCACTTGTGGCTGCCACCGTCGACCGTGGCCACGGAACGATCACTCTTTCGAATCGTCAGCCCGCTGGAGTGACCGCGCGGGTTTCTCTCGATCTCCTGCCCTGAAAGCGCAACGGCTCAATGGGACCGAAAGTGAAAGCCGTTACCAGGTTCGTCCGCGAAACCGGGTGTCGCGCCCCTATCAAAGGGGACCTTCGACTCTGCCCGGCAGGCCGCGCGTCGGCCACCATGATCTTCATGGGAGCTAGAAGACATCGTGGCAGAAAAATCGTGCTGATCAGTGTCGCGTCGCTGGTCGGCGGACTGGCGATCGTGCTTGTCGTCGTTCTGGCGATCGGTGGACTGTTTGTGCCGGCGAACTACCTGCAACCCTGGAGCAAAGAGTACGCACAGCAGTTCTCTGATCCGCGGATGCAGGTCGCGGCGCAGGCCCTTCTGGCGCCGAGCAGCCACAACATGCAGCCATGGACCGTACGGCTCGATCCGTCAAACCCCGCGGTGCTCTATCTGTACGCCGACCCGTCACGGCTCACCCCCGCCGTCGACCCGGATGCCCGCCAGACGATGCTCTCGCAGGGCACCTTCTTGACCTACCTACGTGTTTCGGCCGCACATCTCGGATATGACAGCGCCTTCACACTATTTCCGCAGGGTGCCTACGATGAGGCGAATCTCGCCACGAGCATGCACACCGACCCGGTTGCGAAAATCACGCTGACAAAATCTGTGTCGACACAATCGACCGACTTCGGTTCGCTCTTTTTGTCAGACACCAACCGGAGCCCATATACGCCCACTCCCGTGACAGCAGATCAATCGGCTGCGCTCAGCGCTCTCGCCACCGGGTCAGGCGCGACTCTGAGCATCTACGACCAGCCGAAAGACGTGGCTGCATTTGCGGCGTTCGGCACCGAAGGCACTCTTATCGAGACGCAGTATCAGGCCGCGACGAAAGAATCGGATGCGCTGTTCTACGCAACCGAATCGGCTAAGAACACGGCACGGTCGGGTTTCGCGGTCGAGGGGCAGGGCACCAGCGGGTTCATGAAGTATCTGCTTCAAGGCATGATCACGATCGACCCTGGCCTGAATGACGACGCGACAGGTGCCACCAGGGCGATCGATTCAACTACGGCCGCTGTCGCGCACACCCCCGACTACGCCCTCATCAGCACCGCGGGGAACACTCGCACCGAGCAGGTCTCTGCAGGAATCCTCTACGGTGAATTCTCGCTTCGAGCCCGCACGCTCGGCCTGGTGATGCAGCCGCTCAGCCAGGTGCTCCAGGAGTACCCGTCGATGGCCGCGCCTTACAACGCTATTCGGGCCGAATACGCACCCGACGGGCAGACCATCCAGATGATGGTGCGACTCGGAACGAGCACCACCGACTACCCGCAGACTATGCGGCGGGACGTCAACAGCCTCCTAGGCTGAACACCTCGACCGCTCACAGATTAGGCCCGCTTTGCGGTCCGATGACGATGGTCGGCGCAGGCAGGCTGGTGAGAACACCGTGGCTTGTTGACCCGAGCAGTAGCCGGCGCGGGCCATGCTCCTGGTTGCTGCCGATGACAAGTAATGAAGCCGACTGAGCCTCGCTCAGAAGTGACGCCTCAGACGCCGCAAACAGCCCAGCGGCCTTGGCATTTTAGCGGCCTTGGCATTTTCGGAGAGAACCGTGGTGCGCTTCCCGGCTCGCGCCGGGAACGCAGGGGAAAGCGATACTGAGGGGGTGAGCTGAGCAGAGGAGTTCATGGTCTGGCTCCGTGAAAGACGTGGCCGGTCATCGGACGGCCCTCGCGATTGCGGGAGCGTCGATTGCAACGATCGCGGTCGGTGCGGTGAGGTTCAGTAGCACGTCGTGCACGGTATGCCCGAGTACTCGGCCTGTGGCTGCTTCTGTGCGGCTTTGCCCGAGAACCAGCAGGAGCGCTGATGCGGATGTTTCAATCAGGCCTTCTGCGGTTGGACGGCGGATGCTTCGCGTTCTGGTGGTGAGGTCTGGTTCGGTTGCGCGCACGAAGGCTCCGGCAGCGGCCAGGATTTTGTCTGCCCGAAGAGATTCCAGCATCGACCGATTCGCGTGAGCCGTGAATGTTTCATCAGCCAGGTCGGGCAGGGTCCAGCAGTGCACGATGCTCAGTTTGCTCCCCGTCGATACCGCTTCGCGCGCTGCGAAGACGAGTGCTGCCCGGTCGAGTTCGGCGCTCTTGATACCGACGACGATGCCGGTATGGGAGCTTCTGCCCGAACCGGAGGGGACGAAGATGACGGGGCAGTGTGCTGCGGCGGCGAGCTGAATGAACTTCGAGCCAAAGATTCTTCCCTGCACGAAGCCTGTCTTGTGTGTACCCATCACAATCGAGGATGCGCCGGACGTCGATTCGATCAGCTCGGTGAGGGCGTCACCGACGCGTAGCTGCGTTGACACCGTGACGTGTGGAGAAGCAAGGCGCGCGGAGGCAGCGTGTTCGGCAAGTCGTGTTGATGCGCCTGCAGCGGTGCGGGCGTTCTCCGAATCTGCGATCGTCATGACATGGGTGAGTACCACGTCGCCGCGATCCGCGCCGCTATGATCGAGCGCCCATGATGTCGCGGCCCGGCTGGGCGCCGACTCGTTGATACCGACGATGATTTTGCCGCTCATGATTGCTTTCTTTGTTAGGACGTGGCTCGTTGTGGTTCTGACCTGTTCCAGCGTGACAGTCTCCGCCCGGCGGTTGCAGAGTCTTTGGTCCTGATCTTGGCCCTGGAAGTCGCGTCCGGCCGCTGTACACTCTGACTACCGGGGTTGGTCGTGGGCAACGAACCGCGGTGTGAGTCAGCTATCCGAGGCGGTACCTGCATGACTGGTGATGAGTTTCTTTCCTTTCCCGATGCGCAGCGTGGGGAACTCGACCAAGCCATCACCGATCTCGTCGATAAGGCCAGAGACGTACTCTCGACCCAGGGCCGGTTGCGAGCTTTGTTGCGTGCAAATCAGGCGGTGGTCGAACAGCTTGATCTTCCGGTGGTCCTCGAGCGGATCGTCGCAGCCGCTGTGGAACTGGTGGGTGCACAGTACGGGGCGCTGGGTGTACTGTCGCCGCACGGGGGCCTTGAACAGTTCATCAACGTGGGGATGACAGCTGAGGACATTCATGCGATCGGCCACCTGCCCGAAGGACATGGGCTGTTAGGTGCGCTGATCGATGACCCTCGCCCCATCCGACTGGAGCAGCTCTCCGATGACGCCCGCTCCTCTGGGTTCCCGGCGGGGCACCCGCCGATGGGTAGTTTTCTCGGGGTACCGGTGCGGGTGCGCTCAGAGGTGTACGGCAACTTGTACCTCTCGAATCAGTCGTCGGGAAAGTTCAGCGCGGAAGACGAGCAACTCGTCACGGCGCTGGCGGCAACAGCCGGAGTCGCGATCGAGAATGCCCGCCTTTACGCTGAGACACGGCGCCGCCAACGATGGTCAGCAGCATCGGCTGAGATCACCTCCGCATTGCTGTCCTCTGAAGACACTGACCTGATCACGTTGGTGGCCAGCCGCGTTCTTCCTTTGGCTGAGGCAGATCTCGTCTTCGTGCTTGTGCAAGGCGACCAGCCAGAGACCCTGATTTTCGATACGGTGGCTGGTACTGAATCGAAAGTCTGCACTGGCCAGACACTCTCGATTTCGGCATCCCCGCTCGGCGCTGTTCTCGAAGGCGGTCAACCACGACTGTTCAACGCCGCCGAGCTGGAACTGGAAATCTCTACAGATCTGCGCGCCGGTCCGACCATGGTGATCCCGCTGTTCACCGATGGTCTGGCAACGGGTCTTCTCATTGTCATCCGGAGCGCCGACAAACTCCCGTTCATTTCAAGCGACCTCGAATTGGCGGCAGATTTCGCTGGCCAGGCGAGTCTGGCGATGGAGCTGGCCAGAGCTCGCGCTGATCGCCAACGCACGGTGCTGCTTGAAGACCGCGCCCGAATAGCACGCGACCTGCACGATCACGTCATCCAGCAGATCTTCGCAACCGGTCTTGAGCTGCAAAGCGTTGCGAGCGGCCTCCGGTCCCGCTCCAACGTTGACCGAATAATTCAGTCGGTGGCGAACCTCGATTCGAGTATCGCCCAGATACGCACCATTATCTTTGCGCTCTCTGGCCGCCCGGCCAACACGGATCAAACCATGCGGCACCGGATGCTCGACCTTATCAATGAGCTCGGCGCCGGCTTCGCCGACACCCCCCAGATCACCTTCGCAGGCCCCGTCGACCTGATCGTCACCGACGAATTGGCCGACGATGTCGTCGCCGTGTGCCGAGAAGCGCTCACGAACATTGCCAAGCACGCCTCAGCGACGAATTCCAGCATCAAGCTGCACGTCCTCGGAGACGAAGTAGAGGTGATCGTTAGTGACGACGGAATCGGAATCCCGGCCGATGGCAGGCAGAGCGGGCTGAGCAATCTACATAAACGGGCAACTGACCGCGGGGGTTCGTTCACCGTCACCTCCGTGCCAGGCGCCACCACCCTCTGCTGGCGTGTGCCACTTCCAGATCTGGAAAGCTGAACGTGATCCGAGTTTTTCTGTTGGACGACCACGAGTTGGTTCGTCGAGGTATCGCCGCGCTGCTTGACGCTGAACCGGATATTGAGGTCATCGGCGAAGCCGGAACCACCGCGCAGGCACGGACTCGCATCGCAGCGACCTTGCCCGATATCGCTGTTCTCGACGTGCAGCTGCCCGACGGTAACGGTATCGACCTGTGCCGTGACCTGCGGTCCGAGCATCCTGACCTCCGCTGTCTGATGCTGACAGCGTTCGATGACGACGACGCAATCGCCGCGGCAGTCATCGCCGGCGCGGCCGGCTACGTGCTGAAAGACATTAGAGGCAGCGGGCTGATCGAATCGATCCGGGCCGTTGCTGCCGGCCGGGTGCTACTGAGCCGTACCGTGACCAGACGGGTGGTTCAGCGGCTGCAATCAACAGCTGACAGTGATCCGAGGCTCGGGTCACTGAATCCTCGCGAACGTCAGGTGCTCACGCTCATCTCTGACGGTCTCACCAATCGGGAAATCGGTGTCGAACTTTCGTTGGCTGAGAAGACAGTGAAGAACTACGTCTCCGGCCTGCTCAGCAAACTCGGGCTGCAACGGCGAACTCAAGCCGCGATCTTCGATCTGGAAACTCGCGCCCGAGATGCGTGAATGGCAGTCTGCCGCCGAGTCGATCAGGGTAAGACAGGTTCGTTCTCACAACGGCTGTAGAACGAAATCAACGCTTTACGGTTGCTTGTCGCGGCAGATCTGACCCACGGCCGGTCGTTCATGAACGCGTTCTCTGGGGTGAGAATCACGATCGCCGTCTCGGGGCCGCGGCCACCCCAGCCGGTCTGCTCACTCAGCACGGTGAAAACGCCGTGCGGTAGAACCTGTTGAAGCGCGTCGATCATCGCGTTGAGGCTGGGGTGGGGCTGCTCGAAGAGAGCGAGTTCCACGCAGTTACGAGCAGCCAGCGCGGCCGCCACATTCTCGGCCACCGTTTCAGGGTCGCACGAAGGCGCACTGACGATCAGGGCGGTACCGACCGGCGTTGCAGTGCTGAGCACCAACTGGCCGAGGATGACTGCGGTGCTGCTTTCGCCTGCTTCGCTGAAGCTGTGCGCGAAGCTCCCGAACTGAGCAGCCGCCATCTCGCCGTCGGAATGCGCTCGGATCAGCTCGGCAACTCGACGGAAGGTCGCCTCGAGGTGAAACGCGGAACTTTGCCGCCAGATCGCCTCCGTGTCATCGTCTAACGCAAAGAGCGTGGGAAACGCGTCGGCGGGGCGGGGCAGACTGCTCGCTTTACGCAGCCTGGTCTCACGGGTCGGGCGGAGATTCGTTGCAGTTGTCATAGGAATCACTCTCGGTCTCACGGTCGAACAGGAAATACGGTCTGCGCGCCCGGTCAGGCGTGCGGGATACCGGCGGTTAGTCCACCGTCGATAACGAACTCCGAGCCGGTCGAGTAGGCCGATTCGTCGCTGGCAAGAAAGAGCACAAGGCGAGATTTCATGGCGACGTAGGCGTGCAGCCCGGCGCCGCCGCGAAGCCCCTCGACTGAGGGGGTGTTGATGATCCCCCGGGCGTCGCCACTGATGAGGGCGACTTTTCCTAGAACACGATCCATGACTGACCCCCGGGTTTCTGGCGGCGCTACGCCGACGAACACCATGATGACAAAGTCGGGTGCTCAGATTACAGGGCCGTTGGTCCTGTCATCTGAGCTGCGCCCCGCAAGCCGGCCGTGCGGTGGCCTTCCAGGTGACCTTGTGCCCTACCCGTCAGTACCGAGTAAAGGGATGCTCAAGGCATGACAAAGACACTGGAAAAGGTAGAAGCTCCCGGGTCAGACCATGACGTTTCGTCTGCACCACTACCGGCGCGGAGCACCCGAACTACTGCACGTCTTGTCGTCGGACTGTTCCAACGCCCACGGAGGTTCTGGTCGCTGTGCCTGCGTGCGGCGTCTGTCGAACAGACCTGCAGGTGATCGATGGCGAACTGCCGACTCATTGCGATCACGTGGTCCCCCGCCATCAGGTCGTCGGACGGGTGACCGCGATCGGCTCAGCCGTGCAGTCATTAACGCCGAACAGCTGAGCATTCCTGAAGCGTTCGCCTACCTGCTTCCAGCAGACACAGACCCGGTGAAGACCGCTCTCCTGCTCTGCGCCGGCGCCTCTTTCGTTGGCGACGCGGACTCGAAACCTCCGGTGCAACTGGATTCGGCGATCATTTTCGCCCCCGCCGGCGAAATAGTCAGCCAGGCTTTTGCCGCGACGACCCGCGGCGGAACCGTCGTCATCGCGGGCATGCACCTGTCCGACATTCCGACGCTCAACTACGACAACAGCCTGTTCTATGAACGAGACCTTCGAACGGTGACCGCCAACACCCGCGCAGACGGAATGGCATTCCTCCGAATCGCGCGCAACCTCGCGCTCTCTCCGCACGTCACCACGTACCCGTTCGAGTCCGTCGACGTGGCGCTTGACGATCTTCGAAGCGGCAGTGCGTCGGGGTCGCTCGTCATCACCGTCAGCGAGTGAGACCGGCCCCTTCAGAACTGAGTCCGGCTCGCCCGCAGGCGAGCCGGATCGGTCAACGTCAGACGAAGAAGCCGAGCGGCTCGGGATCGTGGTTGTCGAGTACGTTCTTGACCTCCTGGTAGTTGCGGAGGGTCTGCTGGTCGGTCTCGCGGCCATACCCTGACTGCTTGTACCCGCCGAAGCCCGCTCCGGCCGGGTACTGGTGGTAGGTGTTGACCCAGACACGACCGGCCCGGATGTCCTGGCTGGCCTTGAAGGTGATGTCAGTGTCTCGGCTCCACACGCCTGAGCCGAGCCCGTATATGGTGTCGTTGGCGATCGTGATCGCGTCATCGTAGTCAGCGAACGGGGCCACCGTGACGACGGGGCCGAAGATCTCCTCTTGGAAGACGCGCATGTCGTTCGAGCCCTGGAAGACGGTCGGCTCGATGAAGTAGCCGCCCGCGAGGTCACCGCCGAGTTCTGCCCGGGCACCGCCAGCGAGTACTTTGCAGCCCTCCTGCGGCCCGAGAGTGAGGTAGTCGGAGATCTTCTCGAGCTGGTCGGCGCTGTTCTGAGGCCCCATCTCGGTTTCGGTGTCGAGCGGGTCGCCGACCTTGATTCTCTTCACGCGGGAGACGGCGTCGTCGAGGAACCCGTTTGTCATCAGGTCTTCTTGAAGTAACGCGCGCGACGGGCAGGAGCAGATCTCGCCCTTGTTGAGCGCGAACATCGTGAATCCCTCGATGGCTTTGCGGTAGTAGTCGTCGTGTTCCCGGGCGACGTCGTCGAAGAACAGGTTCGGCGACTTCCCGCCGAGCTCCATGGTCGACGGAATGATGTTCTTGATCGCGTACTGCATGATCTGCCGGCCCGTCGCGGTCGACCCGGTGAACGCGACCTTACCGACGCCTTCGTGTTCGACGAGGTGCTGACCCAGCGTCGAACCACTGCCGTTCACGACATTGATGGTGCCCGGCGGCAGCAGATCCTGAATCAACTCCATCACGTACAAGATCGAGATCGGTGTCGCGCTGGCAGGCTTCAGCACGACAGTGTTGCCGGCGGCCAGCGCGGGGGCGAGTTTCCACGCGGCCATCAGAATGGGAAAGTTCCACGGGATGATCTGGGCGACGACACCGATCGGCTCATAGAAGTGGTACGAGACGAGGTTGTTCGAGAGCTTCTTGATCGTTCCTTCCTGCGTGCGAATGGCCGCGGCGAAGTACCGGAAGTGATCGATCGCCAGCGGGATGTCGGCGGCGAGGGTCTCTCGTACAGGTTTGCCGTTCTCCCACGACTCCATCACGGCGATGTCTTCCAGGTGCTGCTCGAGCCGGTCGGCGATAGCGTTCAGAACCGCTGCCCGCTCGGCCGTCGTCGTCACCGACCAGGTGCTGAAGGCACGCTGTGCAGACCAGACAGCGAGATCGACGTCAGCGAGACCCGAATGCGCATACTCGGCGATGGGCAACCCGGTCGCAGGGGCCAGATCTTCGGCGTACTCGCCGTTGATCGGCTTGACCCAGTCACCGCCGATGAAGTTGTCGTACCTGCTCTTCAGCGGCACGATGCTTCCTGCGCTACCGGGTCGGGTGTACACCGTGCCTACCTTGCCGAGCGGTCGGGGGTCGGCCTCAGTGCCGCTGATGTTCGGTTCTGCCAGGAGTGTCATTGCTCTCTTCTTTCTTCAGGGTTCGGGTGCAGCGGTCGCCGGAGTGGCG
Source organism: Subtercola sp. (assembly GCA_025463765.1). Classification (GTDB taxonomy): domain Bacteria; phylum Actinomycetota; class Actinomycetes; order Actinomycetales; family Microbacteriaceae; genus Subtercola. The sequence goes on from JAODBC010000004.1 coordinate 98,848, forward strand.
GCGGCACGATCAGGTGGTGACGTATTGCTTCACGGAGAGGGTGATGTCGCCGAGCGCCTTTTTGGCGTCGTCGAACAGCATTCCGGTCTGCGGCAGCGAGAACAGTTCGTTCGGGATGCCGGCGTAGCCGGGACTCATGGATCGTTTGACGACGACGACCGATTTGGCGTGGTCGACGTCGAGAATGGGCATGCCCGAGACGGCGTTACCGGGGCGACGGGCGGCCGGGTTGGTGACGTCGTTCGCGCCCACGACCAACGCCACGTCGCAGGTGTCGAAAGCCGGGTTGGCCTCTTCGAGTTGCAGCATTTGGGTGTACGGCACGTTCGCCTCGGCGAGCAGGACATTCATGTGTCCGGGCATCCGGCCTGCCACCGGGTGGATGGCGTATTTCACGTCAATGCCGTGATCGGTGAGCAGCTTCGCGAGCTCGGCGACCTCATGCTGGGCTTGGGATGCCGCGAGACCGTAGCCCGGCACGATGATCACGTGGCGGGCGTACGCCAGCTGCAACCCGACGTCATCGGCCGTCACTTCGCGAACGTTGGCGGTGGTAGAGGTGCCAGGCGTGACCTCGGCACCGTCGCCGGTTCCGAAGCCGCCGAGCATGATGGTGAGCACCGAGCGATTCATCGCCTTGGCCATCTGCAGGGTGAGAATCGTGCCCGCAGCACCCACCAGCGCGCCGGCGATAATCATCGCCTGATTGTCGATCACGAAGCCGGCCATCGCAACAGCGAGCCCGGTGAAAGCATTCAGCAGTGAGACCACGACCGGGGCATCCGCCCCGCCAATCGGAAGCACCATGAGTACGCCGAACAGTACCGATGCGATGAGCACGACGAGAAGCAGCGGCCACGACGCGGGCAGAAGTATGGTGGCCGCCCCGGCACCGAGTGCGATGAGCACCACGACGACGTTCAGCACGCGGGCGCCTGGGAATTGGATCGGCTGGCCAGGAATGACGCCTTGCAGTTTGCCAGCTGCGATGAGAGAGCCGGAGAGGCTCACCGAGCCGATGATGACGTCGAGCACGACCGGAACACTGGTGGTCGGGGTGAGTCCGGCCGATACGTCTCGGCTGAGGAAGTCGGCGAACGCTATCGCCGCGGCGGCCCCGCCGCCCACGGCGTTGAATAGGCTGACGAGCTGCGGAATGTCAGTCATCTTCACCGACCGGGAGCGCACGATGCCGAACCCTCCGCCGAGGATCACGCCCGCCGCTAAGGCAATCCAGCCGAGCGGGTGGGAGTTAGAGAGGGCGATGGCGTAGACCAGCGTCGCACCGACAGCGATGATCATGCCGCCGGCCGAGATGAGGTTGCCGCGGCGAGCAGTTCTGGGGGTCCTCATCTGATGCAGACCGACCACAAAGAACACGGCTGCTGCCAGGTAAAACACTCCCACGATGAATGCGAACGGAGTCATGAGCTCTTCCCTGGCTTGATCGCTGCCGGTACCGATGCGGTCAAAGATGGTGGTGCCGCAGCGGGCGTGAACATGCGCAGCATGCGGTCGGTGACGACGTACCCGCCGAAAACGTTGGCAGAAGCGAACAGTGCCGCGATAAAGGTCAGGATGTACCCGGCGGGAGTGTTCGCTGCTGCGGCAATGGCGATCGCCCCGGCGATTACCACACCATGGATGGCATTCGCGCCCGACATCATCGGGGTGTGCAGGGTCGAAGGGATCTTACTGATCACCTCGAACCCGACAAGCAGGCTGAGCACGAAGATGGCCAGGTTGCTGAACAGTGTCTCGGTCATGCGTTCACGCTCTCTGCGAGTTGACGGGCCTGAAGTTGGGCATTGACGATCTTGCCGTCGTGACAGACCAGCACGGCGGCATGAATGTCGCTGGCGAGATCGACCTGTAACTGGTTGTCGGTGACGAAGGAGTCGAGCAGTGCCTGGATGTTGCGGGCGTACATCGCCGAGGCAGAGGTCGGCAACTCGGCAGCCAGATCGCCGGCGCCGATGACACACACTCCGCCGGCGGTCGTCACCGTTTCTCGATCGACCGACCCGTAGACGTTGCCGCCGAGATCGCTCGCCGCCAGGTCGATGCATACCGAGCCTGATTTCAGCGCTGCGAGGGTGTCTGCCGACACCAGTAGCGGCGGTGTGCGGCCGGGCACTTTAGCTGTCGTGATGATGATGTCGAACGCCACCAGCTCCGCGGCCAGTTCCGACTGCTGTTCCACTTGCTCCTCGGGCGAAAGCGCCCTCGCGTAACCCCCGGCTGCGGCGCCTTCGGCGATGCTCGAGGTGAGAAACCGGGCTCCGAGAGACTCGACCTCACCCCGAGAAGCCGGTCTGACGTCGTAGCCGGTCACGACGGCGCCAAGGCGCTTAGCGGTGCCGATCGCCTGCAGGCCGGCGACGCCGGTGCCGATGACGATCACGTTCGCCGGCCGGGCCGTGCCCGACGCGGTGATCATCATCGGCAGATACCGGGCGAAGCTATCGGCGGCCACGATAGCCGCTTTGTACCCGGCCGCGCTCGCTTGAGAGCTGAGTGCATCCATCGATTGCGCACGACTCAGCGTTCGCGGCAGCAGTTCGAACGCGGCCACCGTGACGCGGGCCCCGGTGAGCGCTGCGACCAGTGCAGGGTCATTCAGAGGGTCGAGTAGACCGAGCAGAAGCTGGCCGGCGCGCAGCCGGGCGACGGTGTCGGCATCGGGTGCGTGAACAACGGCGAGCACATCGCACCGATCAATGATCTCGGTGCGCGAGGCGAGAGAGGCGCCGGCTTGCTGGTACGCGCTGTCGGGAAAGCGAGCCTCTGCCCCGGCACCGGATTCGATCAGCACGTCGTGATCCGCCTTCGTGAGCCGGGTGACCGTCTCAGGGTCGAGAGCGACCCGCCGTTCGCCGGCTGCTGTCTCTTTCAGAACGCCGATCGTAAGGTTCTTCGTCATACCACTGAGATTGCGCCTGCCTGATAGCCCGAACCAGTGCCGAAGGTCCTGTGTAAGTGTCGGCGCCTGCGCCGAGAGGGACTTTTGGCACTAGTCCGTCTGCGGTGGTGCCGCGAAGCTGATCGTGTACCTAGCCGCGTGCCATCAGAAAGGTTCCATCATGAAAGCCGCCGTCGTCACAGAATTCAATGCTCCCCTCGAGATCGAGGAACTCGACATTCCAACACCTGGGGTGGGCGAAGTGCTGATCCGGTTGGAGACCTGTGGGCTGTGCCACACCGACATCCACGCTGCACACGGCGACTGGCCGGTCAAACCCACCCTCCCGTTCATTCCCGGCCACGAAGGTGTGGGCATCGTCGAAGCGCTCGGCGCGAACGTCACTACCCGAACGATCGGCGAGAGAGTCGCCATTCCGTGGCTCGGGTTCGCATGCGGCGAGTGTCGGTACTGCATCGACGGGCGTGAGACGCTCTGCGAACAGCAGCAGAACAGCGGCTACTCCGTCAACGGTGCATTCGCGGAGTACGCCGTCGCCAGCGCCCGGTTCGTGATCCCGGTACCCGACGGCATCAGCGCTCTGGATGCTGCGCCTCTCACCTGCGCCGGCGTGACCACCTACAAGGCCCTGAAAGTGGCCAATATCATGCCCACAGAGAATGTCGCCGTCTTCGGCATCGGTGGCCTCGGCCACCTCGCCGTGCAGTACGCCCGCATCATGGGCGGAACAGTGATCGGCGTCGATATCGAAGACGAGAAACTCGCTCTCGCGAGCGAGCTGGGTGCCGCGTTCACGGTGAACGCCGCGAAGGTCGACCCTGTCGAAACGATCGCAGGGTTCGGCGGCGCTGACGTCGCTGTGGTGCTGGCCGCGTCACCGAGAGTGTTCGAGCAGGCTTTCGCCTCGCTCAAGCGCGGCGGGCGGCTGATCTGCGTCGCACTTCCAGCGGAAGGCACGATGAGCATCCCCATTTTCGAGACCGTGCTGAAAGGCATCTCGATCATCGGCTCGATCGTCGGCACCCGGCAAGACGTTGCCGAAGTCTTCGCCCTGCATCTCGCGGGGAGAACAAAGGTGATCGCCGAGACGCGCACGCTCGAGCAGGTCAACGCCGCCATGGCTGAAGTGCTCTCCAGCACGGTGCCGGCCCGGCTCGTCTTCCAGTTCTAAGAACGACGCGCACAAAGAAAAGGGATACGAAATGGTCATGATTACAGAAGACCTCGATGAGTGGTCTCCACAGGGTCCCGTCACTGAACTCTCTGTTGAGCATTGCTGGAAGCTGCTTGACGGTTCGACGTTCGGGCACCTGGGAGTGAGCGTCGACAACCAGCCAGAGATATTTCCCGTCAACTACGTCGCCGACGGCAGATCCATCGTCTTCAGAACAGCCAGAGGCACAAAACTCCGAGACCTGATCGCCAATAGCTCTGTCGTTTTCGAGGCAGACGCGCAACTGGAAAACGGTGCGTGGAGCGTGACGGTGAAAGGCATTGCCGAGGTGCTCGGCGCTGATGCGCCAGTAGCTAATGAGGTTGATGTGATGCTGCCCCAATGGGTTCCCACCGCGGAATTCATCTACGTCCGCATCACTCCCACCGATATCCGGGGCCGCCAATTCGAGCGGCAGCTTCGCCTCGTTATCCGCCCAGCCGCCTAGCTCTGTTCCGCCGATTTCTCCAAACCACTCCAGACCCTATTGCGAAAGACAGGAAGATTTCTCATGGCCACATATGATGTTGCAGCACGGTCCGCTATTGTCACGGGAGGCGGCTCGGGTATCGGCCGGGCAGTTGCTCTGCTGCTGGCCGCGAACGGCGCCGACGTACTCGTTACCGACGTCAATCACGAAGGTGTCGCAGCTGTCGTGGATGAAATCGTTGCCGCCGGGGGTACCGCCTCGATGCTGGTCGGAGACGTCACCGACCCCGAGTTCGCCAAAGCCAGCGTCGACGCAGCGAACGCCCTGGCGCCGCTGCGCATAGCGGTGAACAACGCAGGCATTGGCGGCGAGTCGGCAACCATCGGCGATTACCCGCTCGAGAGTTGGCGCCGAGTGATCGAGATCAACCTCAACGCCGTGTTTTACGGGCTGAAGTACCAGCTGCCGGCGATCGGCGCGCATGGGGGCGGCTCTGTCGTGAACATGGCATCGATCCTAGGCTCTGTCGGCTTCGCCACATCGTCGGCGTACGTCACCGCCAAGCACGGACTGCTCGGCCTCACGCAGAACGCAGCACTCGAGTACGCCGACCAGAAGGTGCGCGTCACCGCCGTCGGTCCAGGTTTCATCCACACCCCGCTCATCGACGCGAACCTCGACACAGCCACGCAAGACTTTCTTGTCACCAAGCATCCTCTTGGCCGGCTTGGCGAGCCGACCGAGGTCGCTGCGCTGGTCGCTTTCCTCGCCTCAGACGCGGCATCTTTCATCACGGGCAGCTACCACCTGATCGACGGCGGCTACATCGCCCAGTAACAAGCTACGCCAGCAACACGGCATCCTTGCTGCCCCTGACGCGGGTGCCGTTCATCCATTGGTGAGATGAAACATTGACTTTGACCGGCCACCGCAGCTCGACGAAGATCCACACCATCATCCCGAACCCGCCGACTGCACACCACAAAAGGCTCTGTGCCCGCATTGTTTGAAGCGAGACCGCGCCTGCGAGTTGTGTGCCGCCGACGATGATGCCAAGGATCAAACCTGGGATGAGGTAGGAGCCGAACGGGGTATCGGCGAGATAGCCGACAGGGGCCGCGCCACCGTTCGCGAACACGCCCAGGCATCCTCCCGCAAATGAAGACACCGCACCGAAATACAACAGCCCCAGAAGAACCCGACGAGTCACAAGCGACCGGCGAATGAGCCGCGAGTTCGGTCGCCCGGTGCACAGGTGCTGCGGAATCGCTGCAGGAGTTGGACTCGGCAGTGGTGCAGAATTTTGCTCGGTCTGGCTCATCTGCCCACTCTTCCCGAGTCGACCTCCATCGGGCAGGCCGAAAGTCCCGATCGTTCCGGGCCAACTGGTGACCAAAGACCCTGTTTGTCGGCCGCGCGCGGTGGAAGCATCGAGGCATGAACAACACACTGCACGCATCCTCGGCCAGGTTCGAGGCCGCCTCGGCCGCCTCGAACGACAGCCGTATTGTCGATTTCGGGGTCGACGGCACCGGCGTTGCCGTGGCCGAGTACGACCATTCAACCGCCACCACCACTGAGCCCGGCATCCCTGCGGTTCGGCCGCGCACTACCCGAATCGTTGTCGGCCTCGACGGGTCGGAGGCCTCGCTCGATGCTTTCCGCCGAGCGGTGCGCATCGCCGACGGGCTGAATGCCACCGTGCAAACCGTGGTCGCCTGGCATAACCCCACCAGCGTCGGCACCGCCGGCTACAGCGACTGGACGGCGAAGGCTGACGCCGAGGATATTCTCGCATCGGCATCCGAAACGCTTTTCGGCGACAACCCGCCAGAATGGCTGAACGAAACCGTACGCGAGGGCTACCCCGCCCAGGTTCTCATCGAAGAGAGCAAGGGCGCTGAGATGCTCGTCGTTGGCAGCCGTGGTCACGGTGGTTTCGCCGGGCTGCTGCTCGGGTCGGTGAGCACCGCGTGTGCTGAGCATGCGCACTGCCCGGTCCTCGTCATGCACACCCCGAGCCGATGACAACCGGGGCTGACGGGCAGCTGGCGACGCTGATCTATGGCAATGACAGCACCGTCACCGCGTTCGACGCACGTGCGCTTTTGCACTTACAACTCGTGATCGGCGCGAAGTTGCGCCGCAAAGAGAGCTTCTTCCTCTCGTGGACCCAGAAAGACGTTCTCGGCCGCCCGAGCACCTCACTCTGGTTGGACTGCGCGATCCCGCTGCAATTCGACTACCCCCACGGCCGACCAGAATCTGTCAACCGGGCCTGGATCGACGCTTTGACCAAATCAGCGAACGGCGGCTCCGGACTCTTCCTCGTCGAAGAACCTGCGAGCGATCTGGCGCGCAGCTCGTAACGCAGCCGACGACAGAGAAAGGGCCGCTCAGCACGGTCCCTCTTTCTGACGTAGCCTTCGCGTGGTCAGACCGCCTCGAGCGTGAGGGGCTGCACGGGCGAGTCGTGGCGAGTCGCGACGCCGTCCACCATGACGTAATAGGTGTCGAAGCGCTGCAACTGCAGTTCGTCGTGGGTCACCAAGACCGTCGCCGTGTTCTGCTCTGCCGTCAGCCGGGTGATGAGGTTCAGGATGCTCGTTCCCCTCGCCTGGTCGAGAGAACTCGTAGGTTCATCGATCACCAGCACCGTCGGCCGGTTCATCAGAGCACGGGCGATGTTGACGCGCTGCCGCTCCCCGCCCGAGAGCATCGCGGGAAACTTGTGTGCCTGCGCCTCCACACCCACCGACGCCAATAGGTCCAGGGCACGCGAGCGGCCGTCGCCCCGAGCATCCGTTCTGCGCGTGCGAGCACCGAGCCTTTCCATAACGAGCAGTTGCTCGATGGCTGTCAGTGCGGGCAGCAGGTTCGACTGCTGAAAGACGATTCCGAGGTGATCTCGGCGCAACTGGGCACGCTGTTTCAGCGAGAGCGTCGTCACGTCGACGTCGTCGATCAGCACAGACCCTGAGTCGGGCCGGATGAGCGTGGAGATCACTGCGAGCAGGCTCGACTTGCCCGAACCCGATGGCCCCGTGATTCCGACCACGCTCCCCCGGTCGACGTCGAGCGTCACATCGTCGACGGCAACGACCCTGCTGGCGCCGTCGGGGTAGGTCAGGGTGACGTTCGAGAGGGCGATCATCGGTTACTTCCCAGAGCGGTCAGAGGGTCGGCGTGGGTCACCGAACGAAGGGCAAAGGCTGCGCCGAGAAGCCCGAGCGCGATCATCGCGACGGCCGGGGCGAGCGTGGTGTACCAGGCGAGGATGAACGGCAGAACCCCGCCCACGGCCAGTCCGAACAGGGCAGTGGCTCCGATGCCCACGCCGACTCCCACGACGAGCACGAGGGCGGCCTGTCCGAGCGAGTCGAACACGAGCATCCGGTTCGATGCACCCAGTGCTTTCAGAATCGCGACATCGGGCTGCCGTTGCATGCCCCATACCGTGAAGAAGGCGCCGACGACCAAGGCTGAGATGCCGAACAGCATCGCGACCATCAGCAGGAGCGAGCCGATCTCTGAGCGAAAGGCGGCGAGAGCCGTCAACGAACCAAACAGGCTCTGCGAGCTAGTGTGCGCTGCCTGATCTGCCGCGGCGAAGCTCGAATCGGCGCCGTCGACGGCGAGAACGGTCGCGAATGCTCCGGGGGTGCCCGTTGCCGCGGCGATACTGTGCCAGTCGGCCAACGAGACCCAGGCCACGGCCGTGTGCGAATACCAGCTATCAGCCGTGACCGCGTCGACGATGTAGTCGGCACTGCCGAGCGTCACGGTTTCTCCTGCCACGGCGTGTAGGGCCGATGCGGCCGTCGCCGGCAGGGTGATGTGGCCGGCCTCGGCTGGCACCGCTTTATCGAAGGAGGTGTCAGCACCGAAGACCGCGACCGCGGCCTGCCTCGAACCGGAATAGATCTTCACTTGGCTGATGCCGAGCGGGTGCACAGCGCTTACCCCGGCTGCTTTCGACCAGGTGGCGGCTTGCTCCGCCGTGATCGTCGAATCGGAGTAGCTCAGGCTATTGCCGTCGGCGGGAGCGGAGAATACGACCCTGTCAGCGGGTAGCGCCAGTACGGCCGAGATGTTCTGGTTGGCGAGGCCCGCGGTCAGCCCCGCGAGAAACCCGACCAGCACCGTGATGAGTGCTACGACGGCGGCAATGAGCACAAATCGGCCCTTCGCGAACCTCAGATCACGCAGTGCAACGTACATTCGAACCGGCCTTCACTGACGAGCCTCTGCACAACCCGGGCGTCGGTATCGTGTGCGTTCAGCATCTCGCATGGCTCTCGTCGCTGGTGGGCCGAAAGTCCCAAGGCCGCAATATGGTGCGCCAGAGGTTCCCTCGCCGTGGAACGAGGCTGCGGGTGACCTCACGGCTGAAGAAGTCGGCTCACGACGCGATGTGAGTGCCGGCTGAGACCAAGGCCAGAATCGACAGAATAGGCGGCCTCATCGTATTAGCTGCGTCGCCGGTGAGGCAGAGATCTCCCTGGGCGCGGTTCTCGTCAGCGAGTGAGACCCAGAGCCCCAATGCGTTCGTCGCGGATGCACGCCGCCAATGCCTTGCTCGCGAGAAACGCCTCGGTCGCTCCTGTGCACCGCGGGCGAGTCAACGCGCAAAGCCGGTGGCGGGCGCGGGCTGCCGAGTGTAGCGCGTCGACCCGGCGACAGCGGTCGTGGCCGCGGCGACGGCCTGCTCGCAGATTTTGCGGAACGCCATCACGTCGAGGCCAAGGCACAGCACGCCGATGTCTTCTTCCAGGGCGGTTGCGCACGCCTCGGCGGTCGGGTCGATGATCGGCCCGCCCAGCAGCACCACCCCATGGGCACGGGCCGCCGCCTTGACCCGAACCAGGGCATCCTGAATCGCGGCGCTGCCGTGCAGGCTCGCGTTCGCCCCCTCGCCGAGAGCGTACGACAGCTCGCCGGCGGCGAAGACGATCACGCGCACCTGTTCGAGCGCGCAGATCTCCTCGATGTTCGTCAGCGCATCGACCGTCTCGATCATCGGAATCAGAAACAGTCCGGCATCGCTGATCGCCGCATACTCGCTGAAGCTACTGAGCGCATACCCGGCCGCGCGGTACGCTGGGCAGATGCCGCGCCTACCGTTCGGCGGGTACGTCAGCGCATCGACCATGTTCGTCACATCGGCGGCCGTGCGCACCATCGGAATCACGATCGCCTCAGCGCCGGCCTCGAGGGCGCGCCGTGCAGACGTCGTATCGTCGGGCTCCGGCACCCGCACGATGGTTGCGAGCCCTACACCGTCGGCAGTACGAACGGTGTCTTCGAGCGCACGAGGGTTCAGCCCGCTGTGCTCGCTATCGATCCAGACGTAGTCGAGCCCGGTACGACCCATCACCTCGATGAGCGTGTGGTCGCCCGTGAAGCACTGCATTCCGATCGGCACCTCATGATTGTCGATCATGGCCATGAGTCGTTGGGGCATAGCGAACATTGAAGGCTCCTTTGAGGGTGAACGGATGATCGGGGCGCAGTGCGACCGAAGCTCAGTGATCGACGTGCTGCTCTTGGAAGGGCACCGCGGCGAATCCCCCGGCGGGCGCGGTGAACAGCCGGATCACGACGCCATCGGGGGTCGTGATCTCGAGCGAGCGACCCGTACGGCGTTGTTTCACCGGCGAGTGCTCTGCACCCAGTGCTTCGACGTGCTGAAACCAGGCCTCGAGCGCGTCATCGTCGGCAACCTCGAACGTGACGGGGTCGTAGCCGACCGGTACCGCATACTGCGGGGTCGCGAGCCTCAATTCGAGCATCCCCGCGAACGCGGGTAGAGCGAGTATGACGCCGAACAGCGCCCCCGATGCGTCATGATGGTCGAATCGAGGCTCGTGGCGGGCACCCAAGACGCTCTCGAACCAGTCGATTCCCGACTCGAGCGAGCTGACTACGAAGGTCAGGTGGTGCAGCCCGCTGACAGCTGGCCGATCAGGCATGCGCCACCGCGACGGCCGGCACAGTCGCGACTCGGCGACGGCGCAACACCACCAGGCCCATCACGAGCATCGCCAGCGCGGCCAGCACCGAGACGACTCCGATCACGACGAAGACGACAGGGGTGGCCACTCCGGCGGCGAGAAGCACACCGCCGATGACCGGGCCGAGAATGGCGCCCAGGCGGGCGATGCCCATTGCCGAACCGACACCCGTCGCGCGCAGCGCATCGCTGTAGAACGTTGCGCAGAGGCCGACAGTGCAGAGTTGGGCGCCGATGGCGAAGAACCCGGCGAGAAACGTCGTCACGAGCAGACCCGGCGCTGAGTGCGCCGCCTGACCGATGGCGACGATAGCTATCGCACCGAGCAGGTACCCCGCCACGATCGTCGTGGTCGGTCTTGCACGAACGAAGCGGCCGAGAACGATACTGCCGACGATCGACCCGAGGTTGAGCATCACGGCGCCGAGAATGCCGGTGCGAACATCCAGGCCGTTCTGCACGGCGATGATCGGAATCCAGTTGGTCAGGAAGTAGGTCATCAGCAGGCTGAGCAGCAGAATCACCCAGAGCACGAGCGTGCCGACCGCGCGACCCTGCGTAAAGAGGCTCGGCAGCGGGGCCCTCGACTCGGCCGCCGCAGGCTCGATGGTCGCGGCGAGGTCTTCTGGCAGGCGCAGGCGCTTCAGCACCCGGGCGAGCGCACTCTTGTCGCTGCGCATCGACAGGAATCGCACCGACTCGGGGATGGCGAACACGATGATGGGAATGAGGATGACCGGCACAAGACCGCCGAGCCAGAACACGCTCGCCCAGCCGGAGGCGGGGATGAGAACCGTCGAGAGAAGACCGCCGACGACGGCCCCGAGCGGAAACCCGCAGAACATGAGCGCGACGGTGGCTGCACGACGGCGAACCGGCGCATACTCCGACGTCAGCGATATGACGCTCGGCAAAGCCCCGCCCAGCCCGAGGCCGGTAATGAACCGCACGATGAAAAGAGTGGTCGTCGAGTCGGTGAACGGGGTCGCAAGCGAGCCGATGGCGACGATCGCGACGGAGATCAGCAGTGCAGGCTTGCGACCGAACCGGTCGCCCACGAGACCAAAGACGATGGCGCCGACCAGGCCGCCGAAGAGGCCGATGCCGAAGATCGGGCCGAAGTCGGCGACATTCGAACCGAACTGTTGCGCGATCGGGGTGGCCGCGAGCGCGATGACCTGGGTGTCGAAACCGTCGACCATGGCGATGACGGCGCAGACCCCGATGATGAGAATCTGAAAACGGCCGATCGAACGGCCTTCGAGCAGTGAGTCGAAACTTCGAGTGATTCGCGAGCCTATGGCCGTGGTGTATTCAGAACCGGTGCTGCTCATGGATCCTCCTTGATGCAGGGCAGTGACATCGTCGACGACGGTGTCACGCTCAAGAATAGTATTAATTGTCCTAGTGTCAATGTCTCTTGGTGAATTAGAGACCGAAGCGGGTTGCACCAGTGGTGGCCACGATCTGTCACTCGCCGGGGTCAGCCGTGAGACCAGCCGCGATGATGCCCGCCAGCCCACATGCTTCGTCGGCATCGGGCAGAGCGCCACTTACTCCGACGGCGCCCACGATGGCTCCTATTTCGTCGCGTACCAGCACACCTCCGGCCACGGGAACCAGCTCGCCGTCGGCAAGCGCGATGATCGAGGAGAAGAACTGCGGATGAGCGTCGGCACGACCGGCAAGGGCGCGACTTCCGACGCCCATGTTCAAAGCTCCCATCGCCTTTGCCCGAGCGATCTTCTCCCGCAGCAGGCTGGAGCCGTCTTCACGCGCGAAAGCAACCAGCTGACCTCCGGCGTCGAGCACTGCCACGGTCATCGGTGGCAACGAGCCGCTTCGAGCGTGGTCGAGGGCGGTGTGAACAACGGTTTGGGCGAGATCGAGCGTGAGCAATGTCGGTGTCCAATCGGTGGAATGTGTAATGTTTTAGTGACTAGGTGTGTTAGCGGTGCGTGAGAGGTCGGATTCGTGTCCCAGATGGTCACAGACGGTTCGTATCGTCGCAATCGAATGAGCGCTGCAGACGAAGTCGTCAAAGACATCCGCGCTCAGATCTTGTCGCGGCGGCTCGAACGGGGAACGCGTCTTCCTTCAGAGAAGGAGCTGGCGACGCACTACGATGTGAGCGCCCCGACGATTCGCGAGGCCATCCGTGCACTGAGCGCGACCAGTCTCGTTGAAGCTCGCCACGGCTCCGGCACGTACGTGACGGCCGACGGGTCGGCACTCGTTTCTTCTGCCCTGGCCGCGGTGGTCGAGCTCGAAGAGATCGATCTGCTCAGCGTTCTCGACGTCTCCGAAGCGTTCTACGTGAAGGCGGCCGCCACCGCGGTGAGTGAAGCGACCACCGACGAGCTGCGGACCCTGCGACAGGCGGCCGAAGTGTTCGCCGAGCCCATGGCATCCACTGACTTCGCCGCGGCCCTTCGCACGTTTCTCACCCGACTCGTCGAACTGTCGCACAACAAACTGCTCATCTCGATCTCCGTCTTTCTCATCGAATCGCAGATCGCTCTCGCCCAAGGTGCTGTCGAACGTCGCCCAGAGGCATGGGAGCAGATCGCCGGCCACCTCGTCGACGAGAGGCTGGCGATCGTCGACGCCCTCGAGAAGAGAGACGCCGACGCCGCCCAGACTGCCGTGGCGATCTACATGAGACGCGGGTCAGAGCTCGTGCGGGCGCACGCCAGCGCACCCTAGACCGGGGTCGCGTCTATCATCGTTCCGACGAGCAGCGCGGGCTGGTCAGAGCGATTGCTCCAGGCGTGGTTCGTACCGCGGATGACCACCGAATCGCCCGGAGTCATCTTCACCTCGTCGACATCTGTCACCAAATAGATCTCCCCGATCACGCAGGTGATGCAGTCGAGAGTGTCTGTGCGGTGCATGCTCGGGTGCCTGGCCATGTCAGCGGCGGTCGGCGCGTACTTCTGCTCAACCAGCTTGTTCAGGTTGGTGAGCTCGGATTTGTGCTCCTCAGCGTCTTTGCGGTCGGGCGGAATCTCGAGGGCACGGTAGAGCATGCCGCCCGGAGCGGGTTCGCGCCGAGCGATGCCGACCGAGCGGTCACCCTCGACCGAGTTGTCGGGGGGTGACTCCTCGGTCGCCCAAAGCGTCGCCCGCCAGTAAAAGCCCTCCTTCGACTGCACACTCGACGGGTCTGGCTCGGTCGAGAGTACGGCCGAACGGCCGGCCGAATCGGCTCCGACAACGTAACGATTCCATCTGGCCATCGATATCTCCTTTGATCGTGTTGGCGATGACGCCACACATTCACTCTAGGTGAAGAGAGACCAAGTTATCAAGACACCAAATGACTTTTGCCTGAACCTCCTTTTCAGCGCACAGCGATACTTCAGACGTCGCCGCGTAGCAGAAGTGGCGCCGGAGCTTTTCGGTCGACCTGAGCCGCGAATCAGTTCGCGAACACCCAGACGAGAGCCGTTGCGTTCACTGCTGCGGTGATCGCCGGGCCGATAGTCTTCAACAGGTCGTGACTCCGCCCGCCGATCACTGCGTCGAGAAGTTGCACGCAGATCATGCACACTGCGGCGGCTTCGATGAAACCGGTATTCCCCGTGAAGGGGCCTGCCAGAGCGACCACAACGAGCGCCATACTTCGCGACAGTGCATACGACGATGGCAGTCTTCCAGAGGGACTGGCACTGCGAAGACCCGCTGCCGCGTAGCCGAGACTGACGAGCGCGCTGACGATTGTGAGCACGCTACAGATCCATATCGCAGTCGTCATGGCAAGACCCTACCGCGATTGACGACTTACTGATCGTTCGTTTCTCTCGATTACTGCCTCCCATTTGCCACTGCTGAGACACCGCTCCTCGCCAGCGGCGCGGATGGAGTCGCTGCCAAGAGGCACCGACGTGGACCGCACAAAGTGGGCGACTACTGAGAAGTTGTCGAAAATTGGGCAGAGCGAATTTCTGCCAGCCCCCGCCCCTTAGATGGGAACTGGCCAGGTCGCATGATCTACGCCATGGGTGACCAAGACCGAGCGTCCGTCGTAGCGTTTGACGAGTGTCCATCCGCCGACATCGTTTTTTCCTGCCGTGACTGTTCAGTTATGGCTGCGCAGTTCGTGTTCCGTTTTCTTGTACACCAGGTCTTGGGCGTCACGGTCGCGGGATTTCTCGGAGGATTTTTTGAGCTGGGCGGAGCTGTAGTAGCCGCCGGTGGCGGTCGCGAGGACGGGATCGGCCAATAGCCGCACGCAGCCGCGTGATCCTTTCTCCGGGGGTCCGATGAACGGATTCGTCAGCGCCTGGATGATTTTGATGGGCCCGCCGGCTTTGGTGCCGAGAGTGGTTTTGACGGCGCCCGGGCTGACGGCGTTGAACGTGACGCCTTGACCTTCATGCCGGCGAGCTTGGGCGTAGGTGTACATCAGCGCCAACAGTTTGGCGTCACCGTAGGCCTGGATCTGTTTATACTTGCCGGGCTAACTCCAGTCGACGAGAGGGTTGCCGCGCGACTCGAGCACCGCCGTCATGTTTACGACGCGCGAGGGCAAGGCGAGAGCGTCAGCACCCTTCCGGAGCAAATCGAGAAGCCCTTCGGTCAGTGACGCTAGCGCGACATGGTTGATGGCAATGGTCCGCTCGAACCCATCGGGCGACAGCACCTTGCTGGCGAACGCGGCGCCGGCGTTATTGACCAACCCGTTCAGGCCATCCGGGCTGACTTCGTGCACTGTGTCGACCAACTGCCGGGCGCCGGCAAGCGAGGCCAGGTCTCCGGCCAGGGGAACGTAGTTGCCCCTTCCGTTGCCGCTGCTAGCCATCAGGTCTACCGCCTGTCGGGCATAGTCGGCGCGTCGTGCATGCACCAGAACCGTTGCGCCGCTGTTGCCGGCGCTGAGCGCGGTCTCGTAACCGATGCCGCCCTTGGCGCCGGTGACGAGTACAGTTTGACCGTCGAGCCGGCCAGCGAATTGAGCGTCGAACGTGCTCACTTGTTTCTCCTATCGGACGAATCGTCGATGGTGGAGGGCGTCGATGCGACGTCCTCGCGTGTGCGGCTCACGAGGCGGGGGCGGCGTCTGGGACACCCTCGACCAAGCTGAAACGGGCATCCATGCCGACACCACGAACCTCGATCAATTCCTGGTACTCAGGCGAGTTGTACCAGTCGAGGGCCGCCTGGCGGTCAGGGAACCGCATGATCGCCCCCTTCGAGAGCAGGGGGTCGCCGTCGAGAATCTGCCAGTCGCCTCCGGCGACGGGCTCGGCTCCGTACTTCGTCGCTGTCTTGCCGGCGTGGGCGGCGTACTTGTAGCGGTAAACCTCAGGGTCTTTGATCGTGAACTCGACGACTAGGTATGCGCTCATGGTGATACTCCTCAGTTGTTGTTGCAATCGGCGGTGCCGAATACTGGGTTACGTAGCTCAGTATGAGACTAGCCGAATGGGTTGTCAAACTCAGAAAGTGCTAATATTGCGAGATGGTGAACGAGACGACTGACCGCCCAAAACTCACCGCTAAGGGAGCACGAACCCGAAACCGGATCGTGCGAGAAGCGGCCGCTCTGATGCATGAGCGTGGGGTCGCAGGCGCAACTTTGGAAGACGTCAAGGTGGCCGCGGAAGTCAGCGGTTCGCAGATGTACCACTACTTCCCCGACAAGAACGAGCTGGTACAAGCGGTCATCGACTACCAAGCAGACACCATTGTCACGCACCACCAACAGGCCCTGAGCAGCGGGAACGGAATCCAGGAGTGGCGAAACATGCTGATCGCCGGCGCGAGCGACGGCCTGATCGGGGGGTGCCCACTCGGCTCACTCGTTGGCCAACTAGCCGAAAGCGACCCGGAAGCCCGGACACACATCGCGACAGGGTTCGACCAGTGGGCCGCCACTATCAGCCACGGTTTCAGGTCACTCCATGCCGACGGGAAGCTCCAGTCCGATATCGATCCCGATGACCTCGCGACTACCTTTCTCGCCGTCCTTGAAGGCGGGCTTTTGCTCTCCCAGGCGGAGCGCAGCTCCCGCCCGTACGAGACCGCGGTCAACACCCTCCTTGCCCTCACCATCGGCAGTGACGTCTCCGCCTAACCGCGGTGCACACAAAAATCACAGATTGGAAGTATCCTCATGGCGACGTTCCCGGCTCCCCGCGAAGGCATCGTTCTCACCAACTTCATCGTCTCAGCCGACGTCGAACGCTCAGCACGGTTCTACTCCGACGTTCTCGGAGGGGAGATCGTGATGAGCGGAACACCGACCATCGTCCAACTCGCAAACTCGTGGATCATCATCAACGAAGGCGGCGGACCAACCGACGACAAACCAACCGTCACCCTCCAGGTACCAACAGACCCCGATCTCGTCAGCGCCTTCCTCAACATCCGCGTCGCAAATGTTCAGGACATCTACGAAACATGGTCGGCTCGCGGCGCACAATTCCTCACTCCGCCCATCGATCGCGGCGCTGAGATCCGTTGCTATGTGCGTGATCCAGACGGGCATCTCATCGAGGTCGGACAAGCAGTCGATCGATGACGGTCGGTCGCCACGAAAGTAAAGAAAAGTCGCAGAACGCTTGGCCGGGATTTGACCAACGAACTACGGGATGCTGACAAATCTGTCCGTTGTCCGCTGGCCGCCGTGGCCTTGTCGTCTACCCGTGTTGGTGCTTCGGTTTGAGGGACTGTTTCTCGGGGCTCGCCGGCGCTACAGCGTCGGCCGCCAACGTAGAGAGAAGGCGAAGCGCTTGCGCCGTGCCGGTGCCTGTACCCGCGTGGTAGATGACGAGCGTCTGTCCGGCGCTGCCTGCGACTTCGAATTTGTCGTAGGTGAGCTGCAGTTCGCCGACGCTGGGATGTTGCATGATGTGTAGTCCGCCGCCGGATTGTGGACGCACGTCGTGACGCGGCCAGAGCCTGGCAAAGGCCGGGCTTTTGACTGACAGCTCGCCGACTAGTTCGGTGAGCCGGAGGTCTTCGACGTCGGGTCCGACCATCGCACGCAACGCAGCGACGAGAGTCACGACTTTGGTCTCCCAATCCGGCAGCAGATCGTGCACGGCAGTGTCGAGAAAGGTGGAGCGGAGCACGTTCATGCCGGGTTCGAACATCGGTGACAGAGCTCGGGCCATCGCGTTGGAGGCGATCACCTCAAGCAGTGGGTCATGGACATAGGCGGGCGTTTCCGTCCACGAGTCGAGCAACTGCTGCACACTAGGCCGAACACGTTCCGCACGTCGTCCCGCACGACTCTTGCCCTGCTTGGGGCTGGCCAGCAGAAAAAGGTGCGTGCGTGCGTCGTCGTCGAGATTAAGTGCACGGGCGACGGCTTCGAGCACTTGGGTGGATGGGTGCTGATCGCGACCTTGCTCGAGTCGGGTGTAGTACTCGGTGCTGATTCCGGCGAGCATCGCGAGCTCGTCGCGGCGAAGCCCGGTCACGCGCCGCCGCCCGTGGTCAACCAGGCCCACGTCTTCTGGCCGCACGTGTTCGCGTCGTGCACGCAGATAGTCGCCAATGAGGTTCACGGTCATTCCCTAACCGTAGGCACTCGACGGGATTCGTGGGTATCCCTGGCAGGGGTGGTCTAACCAGGGCAATCGCTAACCTTCCCGATCGGTCGAACACTTGGCCTATGGGGCGGAACGACCGCTTGCATCAAGCAGAAGGAAACATCATGGCTCAGCGCACCTGGTTCATCACCGGAGTAAACAGTGGCTTCGGCCGCGCAATGACCGAGCAACTCCTCGGACGAGACGACCGCGTCGCCGGTACCGTGCGCAACATTGAGACAGTGCAGGACCTTACAGAGAAGTACGGCAAGAACTTCTGGGTTGCGTCGCTTGACCTGACGAGAACGTCTGACATCCGTCCCGTCGTCGACAAGGCTTTTGCAAACCTCGGCACGGTCGATGTGGTCATCAACAACGCCGGGTACGGCCTGTTCGGTGCGGCCGAGGAACTCACCGACGAGCAGGTCGAGGATGCCATCGACACCAACCTCCTCGGGTCGATTCAGGTGATCCGCGCTGCACTGCCGCACCTTCGCTCTCAGGGCGGCGGCCGGATCATCCAGATCTCGACGTTCGGCGGCCAAGCCGCCCTGCCCGGCGGATCGATGTATCACGCCACGAAGTGGGGAATCGAAGGTTTCGTCGATGCTGTGGGCCAGGAGGTCGGCCCGCTCGGGATCGGTGTCACGATCGTCGAGCCCGGCGGCGCCCGCACCGAGTTCCGGTACGGCAGCGCCAAACTCGGCCCCGCGATCGACGCCTACGCTGCTTCCCCGGCATCCTTCGCGCGGAAGATGATCGAAAGCGGCACACAGCTGTCCCCCGGCGACCCGGCAAAGATGGCCTCCGCGATCATCGCCAGCGCCGATCAGAACCCGGCGCCGAAGCGCATCGTGCTGGGCACGGACTCCTACAACATGATCACCGGCGCCCTGACCGCCCGCCTCGCAGACGTGCAAACGCAGAAGGACTCCGCCTCCGCTACCGACTTTCCCGCCGGCGAATGATGATCGTCGCCCAACTCGAATACAGCTACCATCCTGCGGACGAGGAGCAGATGCGTTCACTCGTTCCCGCGGTGGAAGCATTCGCCCGCGGCTTCGACGGCTGCGACAGCTTTCAGCTGTCGTTCGCGGTCGATCGCCCGGGCATACTGCTCGGGGCCGAGGTGTGGCGCGATGCCCCCGCCCTGAACGCCCACGTCGCCATCGCGCACGATGCTGCCGAGCTCGCCCCGTGGCACACTCTCGTTACGGGGATGAGCATGACGCTGTTCACTGCGACGCAACTGACGCTGGCAGAACTGCGAACTGGGGTGCCGGTATGACCAGCCAGGTTAGCACCGCTGTCGTCATTGGCGGGTCGCAGGGAATCGGGTATGCGATAGCCCGCGATCTCGCGAAGGCCGGCCACCGGGTCGCGATCCTCGGCACCCGCGGCCACGCCGCCGGGGACTCGATCGCGGCTGGGCTTGGCACGGGCCACATTTACTTGCAGTGCGATGTTGCCGACGAAGCACAGGTCGAAGCGATCTTCGACGAGATTGCTGATCGGCTCGGCCCGACCGCGGTTTTGATCAATAACGCCGGGGTGGGTTCGTCGGCCGATGTTGCCGCCCTCGAGCAGTCCGACTGGGACAGCTTCTTCGGAGTCGACCTCAAAGGCTCTTGGCTGACAGCAAAATTCGCCGTCCCGCAGATGCGCGGGATCGGTGGTGGGTGCATCGTCAACATCTCTTCGATCCACGCCACCCTCACCCGCGCCGGAATGTTCCCCTATGCAGCAGCGAAGGCGGGCATCCTCGGTCTCACCCGATCGTTGGCACTGGATCTCGCCGTCGACCAGGTCCGCGTCAACGCCGTCTCCCCCGGATACATCCGCACCCCACCCATCGAGAACCTCTACAACTCCCAGCCCGACCCTGCAGCAGCATGGGCACGCCTAGAAGAAGTTCACCCGCTCGGCCGCATCGGTACTCCCGAAGAAGTAGCAGCAGTCGTGGCGTTCCTTGCCTCACCAGCGGCCAGTTTCGTCACAGGCGCGACCTGGAACGTCGACGGAGGCCTCAGCATCCGCTTCGCCAACTAGGGGTATCCATTCTGGGTAACTTCAACGGCGTGGCTGTCCGCGACCTCGTGTTCGATATCGCCAGGGCATTTCAAGCGCCTAAGCACTCGTCCCGGTTAGAGGATAGCCAAAGGCAGCGAACCTCGATTGTGAGCGCTATACTGATTGTCGGTGGTCAGGCGAGGCCGATGAGGCCGCGGTTCGTCCCGGGTTGAGCGAGGAGAGCGCCTCGACGCATAGCGTCGTTGCGTGCTTGGCATACCGCGTAGACCAACAGCAGGCCGTTCATCGAGATGACAACTTCTTCGGTGGGCTCGTTACCGCAGCGATCGAACATACATTCAAGCTCCCTCATCAGCGGAGAGCTGAAATGCTTCGAGTCTCGCCTCATAGTGGCGCGCGTTTCAGCCCAGATTGAGAACTAAAAAGATCCTGTTCCGTTGAAGGTCCCGTTCGCGGTTCTGGTCCGTTAGCGTCGAATCATGGTCGATGCTGCGGAATACCTCAGGACGGTAGTGAGAGTGTTTCCCGACTATGCTGACACCGTTTTGTGGTTTGCGCCTGGGCCTGTGTCGTACGAGGAATCGCATCTCACCGAGGGACTCGTCGCTGAGATGGTGAAGTGGGAAGCGACGTATTACGCCAATCTCACCGACCTCTTCGAGTGGCATGCGGAAGCTGATCTTCTCGCCTTCGACGAAGAAGGATTGAGGTTAGCGAATCGCCTAGCCGAGGAGCTCGGCGACGCGGTCGAGGTGGACTACCTCAACCACCGCGAGGGTGTACCTACGCCTGTGAGGGTGCATGGAACAGAGAATGGAACCAATGCGGCCGCGAGAGCTGCCTTCGTGAAGATGGCACGAAACGCAAAAGTGGAGCACGAAAGCCGCTCGCAGATTCCGCCTGACGGTGAAGTGCGCTTGAGGTTCGGTCCGCGGTGACCAACGGATCGCGCACATACGGCCCAAAGTGATCCCGGTTGTTGTCCGGGAAATGACCTGGTCTGTCATTGAGCTGCCAGCGGCGACATAGTGGACTGATGCGCGTTGCTCGGATTGTCTTGATAGTCATGCTCGCTCTCATTGCCCTGAGTTCGACGGCCTATCTGATTCTGGCTCTGGTAGTGGATTACAACCTCTTCGCGGCTCATACGTGTCCAGCAGAAGGTGTGTGTCCCACACCACCGCGTCGGCTTTGGCTACCGTGGTGACACGCCCATGCTGCTCCCGCGCGGAGCGGTGCCGTCTGTCGCTCTGCGAACGCTAGCGGAACCGTTAGAGCAGCCGATCAGCGACGAAATTCGATCAGGAGAACTGATGCCTCAGCGAACGTACCCGAGCCCAACGAACCTGCCAGGTGGTGTGCCGGACGCCGACCGGGTCGTACTGCACACAGCCGATGCGCTGATCGCGATCAAGAACGTGCAGGTGTATCCGAATGGGGTGAGCTTCGATTTGTGGGCGTTGTGCAGCACTTCGGTGAAGCCTGCAGAGCTGGGAATGTTCGCAAGCCCCAACGGGACTCCGGGCGATGGTGGGCTCGGCGTCGACGTGCTCCAACGAACGGGCGACGTCGAGGTGTCGCGAGGAGCAAGCATCCAAGGCGGGAAGTGACACGCGGCCGATCGTCACTCTATTCGCGCCGCTGGAATTCGTATCAGACCGTCAAGCGACCACCCGGATCCGGATCACATGGCCAGAACTCGAGATCGATGAGAGTTACGAGCTACCACCGGACGCAATTCGGAACGCTCGCGACCGTGCGATCACCTTTACCTCCGGCGCCACTCGATAGCAGCCACCTCGGAACAGAATGGACCAGCCTCCTACGCAGTCCATCGTGTTCCTGAGAGGGTCCGGCATCTTTAACGTGGTTACTGTTTTAGACGTTTTGGCTGCTCGAGCTGGAGTCGGTTCCGGTCAACTTTCGCCTGTCGGGCACTTCATTGTGGGACCGATGCGCCTCATAATGAGGCATGCCCGATTTGGATGGACTTCGCGAACTGCGACGCGCTGCAATGCACCTGCTGTCGGAGGTTCACGAGGAATCGCCGCTCTGGAGCACCGGAGGTTAGCCGTGAGCTACTTCGCGATGTCACGCGCTGGTCGAGTAAAGGAGTGGACGGAGGTGTTGAGGTAGTCAGAACCGATGCAACCGGCGGGCTCGATGCGGGCGTCTGGATCGACGTTCTGCAGTCGTTCGCTTGAGCGCCGTCGATCGGCCAAGACCCGCTGTCGAAAGCAGACCTGGAGTACCGAATCGCGACGACAGATATGTCGCAGATCCAGCGCACGTTTGTGTTTCACGGCGATGACCAACACTGGCGTCAAGGATGCCGTTCATCTTCCCGCACACGGCGTTAATGCGACCGGGCGCAAGCTCCGTTTCCGACAGGAGACCAATTCGCTGGACTGGACTAGTCTCCGGGGTGCGCCAAGAGGTCGATAACGAACGCCTCGCATCGTGCCCGAAGTCCCGGTTCGCGACCGTCAGCGTGATTGGGCGGCGAAGGCCGCGAGGACGTCGTGGATCTTGTCCTGGTTCATAAGGGATATACCGCCAAAACGACGGCGGAGAGCAACCGTGAGGAGCCTGCCGCGGGAGAGCGATAGCTTCGCAACCGCGATGGTTGCGCGACCTTGCGTCATGCTGCCCGTCTCCATCGACAATATCTCCGCCCACTGAATGGTGAGGATCGGGGTTGCTGAGTCAAATTGCCACACCGAAAGACCGTTCGAGTCAGAAGACAGGAGGTATGACTTCGGTTTCGATGGCCCGGACCCCAGAGCGCGAAGGCTACTGATGAGTTCTCGATTGCTTCCCGCGCCCGGCATTATCAGGGCGTTGGGGCAACTGCTTCGTACTGTGGCAAGTGCTATTCGATCATGGCGTGCAATGCGGATGACGCTCGGGGCCACGACGCACCCGATCACCGTGCCGAGCACACCGTAAACAATTCCCAAGCCAGCCCAACCTGGGATGTTCCCGTCGCCGGGCCCCGCGACCGCGCCAAGGGATCCCGCAATCAGCACAGCAACACCTGTAATGGCCAGAACCACGAAAACAACAGACGTGTGGACTACCCGAGGTGGAACAATCTGCGACGATGCGCCGCGCGCGCCGTTGGAGTTCGTCATCGGTCTCCCCACACACTGTCCTAATAGACGACAATCAGCGTACGACCTTTGGTCGAGACTGGGGCACCTCAGCGTGACCCCTACGTCTTTTCCACTGAAGAGTCCCGTCCCGCTCAAGGATGCTCTTGACGCATCACTCAGCGAGCATCCTGGCGTCGAGCGCTGACCGCCGCTTGCGGCCGCTGGCCTGCAGTTCTCCGCACATACGATTCGAGCACGTCGAAGCCGGCACCGCCCAGCTCCATGCTGATCGAGTCCACAGGCCATAGGTACGCTGGTGTGACCGCATGCGCGAACTTCTCGAGCACAGGGCCCTCGAAGAACCCGACAAGCAGTACACCACCGGGCTTGATCACGCGACCGAACTCCCGCAAGGGAACCTGGATTTCGCCCGGCTCGTAGTGAATGAGCGAATACCACGACAGAACCCCACCGACCGAACTGGTGCGAGCATCAATGGACTCGAGACCTTCGACGGCGAAGTCCGCGGCAGGGTAAGCATTCGCGGCGTGGGCAATGAACTCAGGCACTAGATCTATGCCCCGAGCGGTCATACCCCGCTGGGTCAGAAAATTCGTCCAATGACCCGGGCCGCAACCCGCATCGATAATGTCGCCATCAACCTCGTTGGCCCACGCAGACACGATCTGCAAGTCCGACGGATGAACCGAACTCATCGAGCCCAACAGGTCGATGTACTCCGCCGCTCTGCTGGAATACGCGGCGCGACTCGCTTCGTTAGGCACGCGGTCAAGTCTAAGCAGTCTGAATCAAGCGGACCGTAGGACGGTCGACCAGCACGCTTGGAACCGCCATGGGTCGATAACGGGTCCCTGAAATCGTCTCCAAGCGCGCCGTGATCAAGCCGTCACGGTGATCCTCCTGCAAGTTGACACAGCCAGTCACTTGTGACTTCTATGACGGGCCTCGGAGAAATTCCGCAGCCCCGGATTGTCTGGAGCGCAATCGAGTCGCAGCAGCTTAGCTCCACGATCGGCCGCCGTGCCAGTAACCCAATCGAGTAATTGCTACCCAAGACGCGCGCCGTGAATGAGTCGTTGTGCATCAGCGATGTCAGCTTCTCCGCCGATTTCAACATCCAGCGCACCCATGTTCATGGAATGAACCTAGAGGGCCAGATCATCCAAGAGCGACCGTCGAGTATTCTGCCATCGGCGTCAAACCTTGGTGGCTGGGTTTTCCGGTTGTTTGAATTCGATCCAAGCATCGGGCGGGATATGTGGTTTGCCAGGTACGGGGCGATGTTCCAACGCCCACGCGGTTCCTACGAGCGAAGTTACGACATGCGGCCAAAAACGAGCCGCGGCAATATTCTCGTCCTGAAACGCGATCGCCCAGCCGCCCGGGTGGCTGCGCAGCACTTGCTGAGCGGCGTGGCGGCCAACTCCCGTACGTCGTGCGGCCCGGACGATGAAGAGCTCGCCCAGCGTGCGCGAGGCTCCGGCAATGCCGCGGACGAGAACGAAGCCTGCGAGGTGGTTATCGTCGAAGATCAGGTGTGCGGTTCGGTCAGAATCATTGAGGTACGACTCGAGGCGAGCAGTTTTGAACCTGCCATCGGAGCCGGGATAGGTTCCACGGAACTGTGAAAAGTCGTGCTGACAAAGTTGCCACAGTTGTCGAAGCGCTGGCAGAAGGGCGTCGTCGACGATCTTGAGAGTGACAACCATATAAACAATTCTCTCTCGTGCCCGATCCGTTTCAGCGGGGCAAGATGTCCGGCAGAGCAAATTTGACCTCGCCTAGCTAAGTAGCGTCCTCAAAATCCGAAATCGGTTTGCCGAATGTGCTGTTGTGTTTCAGCGCAGACGGCGTATGTTCGAAAGAGGTAGAGGCGCTGATTTCGCCGCTCTGGGGAGAAGAATCACAATGAATGTCTTGATCGGTGCGGTGAGTGTCGGAGCGATCGGGGTCGCCGTCATTCTGGTTGGCATGTTTTCCACATTGACAAGGCACAACTCAGCGGCCCGACGAGCGGACGAGTTGCAGGCAACTGATCCGCGACTCGCAGACGAGCTTCGCCACGTCCAGCTAGGAATCGATCGCGGGAACGGCCGACGCGTTTTCTGAATGCCCCCCAGTCCGACGGGGCGGGCAATCGTGGGTTTCATTGAGTCTCAGAGCATGGATCTTCTCGATGTCTGGCCGCTATTCGGGCTGACCCTCACTAGTCCCCGATTGACGTTGCGGATCGTTCGAGATGACGATATTCCAGCGCTGCTCGAGGCGGCGTATCCGGGTATCCACGATCTGGCACGAATGCCGTTCATGGTGCCATGGACCGATGCCGAGCCGGATCAGATGCGCCGCGACTTCGCCCGCCGTCAGTGGCGGCAACAAATCTCGGTTCAACCGGGCAACTGGGTTGTGAGATCGCGTTCCCCGCACGCCAGTCATTCCGCGAATTAGAGCGTAGGTCGTCGAGGTTGTTGGCTTTAGTTGTGGCCGAGGAATAGTGCGGCGATGAGTAGCGCGATGATCACGGTGTTGAATGCAAAGACAGGCTCAATACGACTCATCCCTCAACCATCGACCGGAGAAGTGTCAGTACCAAACACCCCAGCAATATCAGAGATCTATCGACTCACAACTGTCAGGGATGTCTTGAGACATGACACCCCTTTTCAAGCCAATTGGCTCAGCCCAGAAAAATGCCCGGTTCCCCTTGTCTGCAAGGGAACCGGGCCGCTAGCTCGTTAGCTAACACTGTTGTGACCCCAACCGGATTCGAACCGGTGTTACCGCCGTGAGAGGGCGATGTCCTAGGCCGCTAAACGATGGGGCCGATTAGACAACTTAACGAGTATGCCATACGTTCGAGGGGCTGCGCCAATTGACGGCGGCGGCGGGCGTCAATGGTGAGCGTGCGAGGGGTCGAGGGTATGAGCATCCGTTTTGCCAAGGTCAGCGTGGGGCTGGCAATCGCGGTGTTGGCGGCGACCGCGGTTACCGGATGCTCGTCGAGCGACAGCTGCGCAGACGGGCGTACGGGCAGCAGCTGTGGGGCTCCGGCGACCAGCCCGGCGACCGGCGGGGCAACAAGCGCTGCGACCGGCACCGCGACAAGCACCCCGGCGAGCACAGGAGGCAGCAGCGTGATCGCACCGATCATCATCAACTTCTTCGACGGCACCGCCCAATTCGCTACCGTGGGCCTGGGCAACGTCGTGGTGATCAATACGAGCCCGAGCGCGGTCACGTCGTTCACGGGAGACGTCGGCGAGCCGACGATCGCGAAGTTCGTGCCGGGTCACACCGACGGAAGCGCGACGTTCAACCCGGGCATCCAGCCGCTCGCGGTCGGTGCGACAACGGTCACCATCACCGACACCGAGACGAGCCGATTCGTGACCCTCGATCTGACCGTCACGCCCTGACCCCCCGCTCGAAAGTGAGCCCATTGCGGCGAGCTCGCCTCGTCGAAATCCGTCGACACGAAGGCCGTTCGGCCGCCCCCGGGTGGATTCGCCGACCACGCCACTTCGCGCGCAGCTTTCTTCACGCGCAGCTTGCGGGGCGCCTACGGCATGACGCCCACAGAGTGGCGCCGCGACGAGCGGCGAGAACTATGACTGAGGCGGCGGCTTGATCGGGCTCGTGAGGGCGATGTAGTTGCCGCAGGTGTCGTCGAGCACGGCCATGTCGACCCCGCCCGCCGGGGTGGGCGGCTGGATGAACGTGACACCCTTTGCCCGCAACTCGTCGTAGACGCGGCCGAGGTCGTTGACGGCGAATGACGTGAAGGCCATCGAGTCGGCGCGCAGGGCGGCTTTGAAGGTCGCGGCCGCCGGATGCGCGTCGGGTTCGAGCAGCAGTTCGACGCCGTCGGGGTGCTCGGGCGAGACGACCGTGAGCCAGCGAAAGGCACCCAGGTCGATGTCGGTCTTCTTCACGAAACCGAGCACGTCGGTGTAGAACGCGAGTGCTTTGGCCTGGTCGTCGACTAAGTCGCTGGTGATGTTGATGGTGGGCATGCGGCCCCCTTCCGCACTCCACGGTACGCGAGCACGATGAAGTGGCGGAAGGGGTGGCCCGAAGCGGCGCGAGTTACGCGGCGCTCTCCTCAGCGGAGGCGAGGCTGGCGACGAGCGCCTGAGCGTGCGCGATCGCTGCCGAGTGCGCGTTCTCGAGGTTCTGCGCGGCGAGCGGGCGCAGCGCTTCCATGGCCGGGCTCACGTCGGCGAGTGTCAGCTCGGCTTCGATGAGCTCGAGGTCGAGGCCCCAGATGTCGCGCAGCAGACGCACGTTCCACGGGGTCGAGTGGTCCCAGCCCTCACGCGGGGTACCGGGGCCGTATCCGCCGCCGCGCGCGGTCACGAGGAAGGCAGGGCGACCGGCGAGGGCCTGAGGCGCACCGGGAGCGAAGCGCGGCTCGGTCAGAAGCAGGTCGGCGTAACTCTTGAACTGAGCCGAGACGCCATAGTTGTACAGCGGCACAGCGAACACGAGTGCATCCGCGGCGACCAGCTCGTCGGCCAGCTCGGTCGCGAGCGCGGTCGCCGCGTTCTGATCGGCGGTGCGCTGCTCGGCAGGGGTCGAGCCGGCAGCGAGAGCGTTGCCCCAGGCAGTGGAGGGCAGCGGCGTGAGGCCGATTTCGCGGTGGATGATCGTGAACTCGTCGAGCCCAGACTCGAGTTCGGTCTGCAGCGTGTTCGCGAGCGAACGTGTCACCGACCCCTCGGGGCGAATACTGGCGTCGAGACGGTAGATGGTGCTCATAGGTGCGCTCCTCGGTGGCCGCTGGCGCGGCTCGGTCGTGGTGACTGTCGCGGTGAACGAACAGTCATTCTGAGTGAGAGAATAGATGATCGAATAATTCGACTATCTAAACCATAGACCACGACGAGCCAGGAGGTAAACTCAGATATGGCCATCGACCCCGCGACCGAGCTCAAGAACGAGTGCACTGCGGCCGAACATCAAGTCGACGCCGATGTCACCTCTGCCACGCTGATGGGCGGCGGCAGCGATTTCGGCTGGGCGCTCGGAACACTGCTGCGCAGCTATCTCGGGCAGATGGGCGACGCGGTCTCCGGCCTCACGGGCGGCCCTCGCGCCTACCAGGTGATGACCATGGCCGCGGCCGGCTCGTGCCAGAACCAGGCAGCAATCGCCGAACGCATGGGCCTAGACCGCACCCTCATGACCTATCTCGTCGACGGGCTCGAGAAGCAGGGGCTGGTGGTGCGCACGCCCGATCCGCTCGACCGGCGCAGCCGGCGCGTCGACCTCACCCCGGCGGGCAAGGCGCTACACGCTCAACTCGCCGAGCGGGTTCGTCAGGTGGAGTGCAGCGTGCTCGGCTCGCTGCCGACCGAAGACGCGGCGCAGCTTCGCCGACTGCTCGGCGACGCCGCGTCGTCGGTGGATGCTCGCGCGGAGGTCAGCGCGCCCGCCTGACCGGCTCCGGCCCGTGCGCGCCAGCGCAACCGGCTGAGCTGCCCGGTGGGCACTCGCGTCAGCGCACCGCCCCGAGCTGCCCGCACGCGACCAGCGTCAGCGCACCAGCTTGATGTTGAACTGCGGGTTCTTGACGGCGTTCATGATGGCGAAGAACAGCTGGAAGTAGTACTCCGCACCTTTGGCCGTCGCGATTGAGCCGAGGTCGATGATGTCGGCGGGCTTCCAGCCGAGGTCGACGATCAGCGCCGTCACGGTGTCTTTAGCGTCGTTGTGGTCGCCGGACACGAAGAGCGAGCTTTCGCCGATCGACGAGGGGTTCACGATGACGTTCATGGCCGCGGTGTTGAGTGACTTCACGACCTTGGCCTCGGGCAGGGCGTCTTGCAGCGCCTGCCCGAGGCTCGATTCGGGGTAGACCAGGTCGAGGCTCGCGGTTGAGGCGTTGGCCACATCGAGCACGACCTTGCCGGCGTAGGCGCCGGCGCCGATGGCGGTGAGAATCTCGACCGACTGCGCGCCGGGGGTGGCATTGACCACGACGTCTGCGCCGGCGACCGCTTCGGCGATGGTCACGACAGGAAAGTCGAGCTGGCCGGCCTTGGCCTGCGGGTCGCGTGAGCCGAAGGTCACGGTGTGTCCGGCTGTGCTCCAGGCGGCGGCGAGAAGGGTGGCGACGTGGCCGGTTCCGATGAGTGCGATGTTCATGAGATGCCTTTCGAGAATGGATGCTCGGGTCGAGCCCAGCGCTGGGTGCTGTCGGGCATCCGGTGCCATGCGGACGAAATGTTCCGCATACGGGCTTCAACTCGCTGGCGGACGAATTATTCCGCTTACGCCGACAGGTGATGCTGCCGCGCCTACGCTGGAGGCATGAGGCAGATGCGAAGCGACGCGATCGACAACCGCGAGCGCGTGCTCGCCGCTGCCGTCACGGCGGTGCTGCGCGAGGGGCAGAAAGTTCCGCTGGCGACGATCGCGGCCGAGGCGGGCGTGGGCGTCGGAACCCTGTACCGGCGTTACCCCAACCGCGAGGCGCTGCTCGAGGCGCTCGAGATTCGCGCCTACCTCATCGTGATCGAGTCGCTGACAGACATTGCGGCCCAGGATGTGACCGGCCTTCGCTCGATCGAGCTTTTTCTCGAACGCACCATCTTCACCCGAAGCGACCTGGTGCTGCCGATGCATGGCGCGCCCGAGACCTCTAACTCGGAGACGCTCGCGTTGCGTACCGAGGTCGAGCAGCGGGTAGCTTCGCTCGTGGCACGCGGGGTCGCCGATGGCAGCCTCAACCCCACCGTAACGGCCGCCGACGTGATCGTGTTCGGCGCGATGATCGCGCAGCCGCTGCCGCACGTGGACGACTGGAGCGCGGTGGCGCGCGCGCAGGTGCAGATCTTCTTGCGGGGTGCGACGGCGGGCGCGGGTGGCGCTTCCCCGGTGTCGCCGGCGTGAGTGGATGCCCGGCGGTTCCTCGGCCTGAAAACTCTTCCACGTCGGGTCGTCGCTCGCTGTCGCAACGAGCGAGCTGGGCGAGGGGTTGCGTCAGGCCAGCACGCGCAGGGAGGCGGGGGCGACGGTGACGGTGACGGGCAGGGGGCCGACCCGCTCGCCATCGGCGTAGGCGATGATGTCGGGCGCATGCACTGTCACCGACTGCACGCGGGTGAGCTCGACGATGTCGAGGCCCGCGTGGGTGCCCTTGAACACGCGCGGGAACAGGCGCAGAAACTTCAGCCGCGACACCGGCGCCACGACGAACAGGTCGAGGGCTCCGTCGTCGAGCAGGGCGGTCGGCGCGATCATCATGCCGCCGCCGATGGAGCGGTTGTTCGCGACCGCCAGTAGCACTGACCCGACCTGGCGCGCGACGCCGTCGACCACGAGGTCGTAACTGCGGGCACGTAGGCGCAACAGTTCGAGCAGCAGGGCGATGGTATAGCGGCTGGCCCCGCGCGGGCGGCGCATCTGGTTGGCCCGCTCGTTGACGAGGGCGTCGAAGCCCGCCGAAAGCGCGGAGGCGAACCAGAGCTCGCCACCGGCGTGCGAGAGGTGGCCGAGGTCGATGGTGCGGGGGCTCAGGGTGGTGAGTGCCGAGCGCAGATGGGCCAGGGCGGCCTCGAACTCGAGCGGAATGCCGAGGCCGAGTGCGGCGTCGTTTCCGGTGCCGGTGGGCACGATGCCAAGCGGCACGGGCAATTGCGCCCACGGCTGCGGTCGGGCGAGCAGGTTGACTCCGAGGCTGACCATTCCGTCGCCTCCCACCACGATGAGGGCATCCGGATGCCCGGCGAGCGCCGCACGCGCCTCGGCCTTCAGCGCCTCGAAGTCGGCTGCCACAAGTGGTTGCACGGTGTGCCCGTCGAGGCGCAGCGCCTCGACGACGCGGTCGCCCATGCCCGAGGTGTGACCGAACGATGCCGCCGGGTTGATCGCGACGACAAGGCGCAGCCCGCCGCTGCTGCCGCCGTGCGCACCCTCGCCAACTCGGCTGTCGTCATCGGCGGCACCAGCGTCATGGTCACCATCGACCGTGCCGTCAGCACGCACGCCACGCTGCGCGGGCTCGGAGGGCTCATCGTCGGGCGGTGTTTCGGGCACTCCCCGATTATGACCTAGTCGCCTCGCCGGGTGGGCACGAATTTCGAGCAACCGTCACCGCGTGGCCGCCGCCACCACCACGCGCCGCCACCCCGCCGCCACTGCGCCGCCAACGCGCCGCCAACGCGCCGCCACTGCGCCGCCACTGCGCCGCCACTGCGCTGCCACTGCCTGGGGCCGACTTGCAGCAGCCCGGCCACCGGAGTTAGCTGAGGGTATGAGACTGACGAAACTCGAACATGCTGCACTCGTTCTCGAAGAAGAGGGGAAGACGCTGATCGTCGACCCGGGGTCGTTCACCCGTCCAACCGCGCAAGCGATCGGCGACGCGAGCAGTTTGGTGGGCATCGTGCTGACTCATGAGCACGCGGACCACTGGACTCCGGCACAGCTCAACGCGCTGCTCGAGGCGGCCCCGGGCATCCCGATCTTCGCCCCTGAGGGAGTCGCGGAGGCCATCAGCGCGAGCGAGACAGCGGTGAACGGCGACGTCACAGTGGTGCACGCGGGCGACGAGGTCACCGTCGGCCCGTTCGGGCTGCGGTTCTTCGGGGGCAGGCATGCGGTCATCCACTCGAGCATTCCTGTGGTCGACAACGTGGGCGTGCTGGTGAATGACGTGCTGTACTACCCGGGCGACTCGTTCGCCGTGCCAGAAGGCATCGAGGTCGACGTGCTGGCGACGCCGGTCGGGGCTCCGTGGCTGAAGATCGCGGAGGTCATCGACTACGTGCTCGAGGTCAAGCCGAAGCGCAGCTTCGCGACGCACGAGATGGTGCTCTCCGACGCGGGCAAGAGCATGGGCGGGGATCGCATCCGCTGGGCGACAGAGCAGAACGGCGGCACCTACATCGCGCTGACGCCGGGCGACTCCGTCGAGCTCTAGGGAGAACCCTCCTCCCCCTCGCACCCCCCACCTCGCACCTCTCGTGCCCTCCCCTCTCCCCCCTCCCCTCCCCGAGCCTCTCGTGCCCTCCCCTCTCTCCCCTCCCCTCTCCTCTCCTCGACGCCGTGCGGAATCCACTTTTCGAAAAGGCCCCTTCCCGGGCGATTTTGAGGGCCTTTTCGCAAAGTCGATTGAAGTTTCGGGGCACGGGGGATGCGCGCGAACTAGGCGTTCACGCGGCGCGGGTATGCTCGCGGGGTGAATAGCACCGCATCAGCAGTCGTCGTGTTCGTGGTGTGCGTCGCGATTCTGGTTCCGTTGTTTCTGCTGGGGGTTCGGCAGTCGAAGCGGGCGCTGGCGGTGAGTGACGACGAGGTGGGGTCGAGCTTCTTGTCGGGCGTGGCCTTTGTGTTCGCGTTTCTCGCGTCTCCGCTGGGCATCCTGTTCTCGCATCTCGCCCTGCGCGAGGTGACGTTCACGGGGCGCTCGGGCGCGCGGCTGTCGACGGCGGCGCTGTACATCGCGTATGGGCTCACGGTCGTGCAACTTGCGCTGCTGCTGTGGGGATCGATCACGGGCTACTTTCACTGACGCGGCTGCATTCGCTGCCGGGCGACCCCGGCGAGACGGCGCTCAGGCGCTCAGGCGCTCAGGCGCTCAGGCGCTCAGGCGGGAAATACGCGACTATCGAGGCCGGTTCGCCGGGCATCCACTTGCCGCAACCACCGCCGCCGTGTCAACCCGAGCGCTCTTGCAGGTTGAGTTGGCTACCCTAAGAGAACAAGATCGGTGATTTGGAGAGTTCTGTGTCAACGCTGCGAGCGCTCGCCCTTGCCCTGCTGGGTGCTGCAGCGCTCGCTGTCTCGGTGACGGCGTGTTCGTCGCCCGTTGCTCCGACACCGGATGCTCCGCAGTACACCCCCGCCTCGCCCACCACGCTCGCCGGGCACTGGATCGTGAGCGACAGCTACAACTCTCCCGACCAGCCGTTTCTCACCTTCGAGCACGACGGCACCTGGACAGGCTCCGACGGCTGCAACAACGCCACTGGCACCTGGTCGATGGATACGGCCGGCGCCCTCACCACCACGTCGGGCCCGATGACGCGCATCTACTGCGACGGTGCGCCGCTGCCGATGTACCTCATCGACGCAGTGTCGGCGCGGTACGACGGCACGAACCTGACGTTGATCGACCACGACGGCAAGGAGCTCGTTTCGCTGCATCATCCGGCCTCGACCGAGACCCCGGTGCCGCAGGGCACCGACAATGT
The DNA here is from genome assembly GCA_025463765.1 of Subtercola sp. GTDB lineage: Bacteria > Actinomycetota > Actinomycetes > Actinomycetales > Microbacteriaceae > Subtercola. The sequence goes on from JAODBC010000004.1 coordinate 132,314, forward strand.
GACAGGGCTCTGGACGGGCGTGGAGAACGGCCGGCAACGGTTGCTCCAGCTGCAGATGAACGACGACGGAACCGTCAAGGGCAATGACGGCTGCAACGACTTCACCAGCACATGGCGGTTCGCCGAAGACGGCTCGGTGTCGTTCTCGAAACTGGCCATAACGTCACGAACGTGCGACGGAGTGGTGACGTGGCTGAGCGGTGCGGCATCCGCTGTTCTCGACGGCACGACCATGGTGATTCGGTCGCAGTACGGCGCACAATTGGGCACGTTGACGTATCACGGGCCGGCGTAGACTCGGTCTACGCTTGGCAGGGAAGAGCCAGCCTCGCAGGAGAAGGCAGACTTCTCGCTTTCACAGCTTCGTGTTGCATAATAGATGGTCACGTTTGTATAACGGCGTCAGAGCCGCGGCACCCCGAAGCCGCAGAGAGAGACGGATCACCGGATGGGTTTGCTGAACGGAACAGTGCGTCGTCGCGTCGTGCAGACCGCCGCCGTCGTCGCCGCATTCGGTCTCGCCGGCACGCTCGCTCTTCCGCTCGCGAACGCCGCCAGTCTCACCAGCAGTGCCCCCGTTCAAAAGCCCATGGCCGCAGGCCAGGCGTACGAGTCGTACGGTACCGGGGCGATTCTCGCTCAGCGTGACACCTACACCGCTACCGACCCCGCCGTTCTCGCAGCGAAGAAGGCAGCCGAGCAGGCTGCCGCGGCCGCCGCCGCAGCTGCTGCCGCCGCCGCCAAGACCGCCGCGCAGGCCGCTTCATCGTCGTCTTCGTCTTCGTCGTCGTCGTCGTACTCACCGCCCGCCGCGGCCACGCCGAACCCCGGATCAGCGCAGGCCATCGCGCAGCAGATGCTCTCCGACCGCGGAATGGGTTCCGACCAGTTCTCGTGCCTCGTGTCGCTTTGGAACCGCGAGTCGGGCTGGCGTGTCAACGCTTACAACGCCTCGTCGGGTGCTCAGGGTATTCCGCAGGCGCTTCCGGGCAGCAAAATGGCAGCGTTCGGTTCCGACTGGGAGACCAACCCCGCCACGCAGATCGCCTGGGGCCTCAGCTACATCACGGGCCGCTACGGCAGCCCCTGCGGCGCCTGGTCGCACTCCGAATCGAGCGGCTGGTACTAACCGGCGCTGCGCCTCGGCGCTAGCCTCGACCCGATCCCGGGCTCGGCGGGGCAGTGGATGCTCGGCGGCGGCCGCGCGCTGACTCACCCTCTCCCGCCCCCGGTGCAGACCCCGTCACGCGCGCGTTGTTCTGGAAGAACCCCGGTAGTTCGAACTACCGCGGTCGCCCCGCAGGGTCAGCTGGAACGTCGCGATGCACGGCCCGCGGGCGTGTCGCGGGCACGAGAAAGGCACGCACGTATCTGGCAACGAGGGGTGTGAGCGGGCACGAAAATGTCAATCCACACAACTTTCATGCCATTTTCCCAGGTTTTACATGTTCGAAATATGCGTGCCCCGTTCGGGGGCCGTCGACTGTCTAGGGTGGTCGAACCGCGTGATCGGCGAGATGCGCGGATTCTTTATGTCTCCTACGAACAATTGAGGTTCGCTTTCGTGAGTAGCTCCCAGCGACAGGTTTCTGCACGTTCATCGTCTTCATCGCCGCGGCCGAGACGCCGCACCGCGATCAGAGTGGCAGCGGCGGGGGGTGCACTTCTTCTGTCGGTGTTCGGCGGAGCATCCATCGCCCAGGCGTTGCCAACGGCACACGCGGCCGTCTCGAGCAGCGTCTCGAGCGGCTCAGGCTCGGGCTCCGGCCTGGTGCTGCTGCCGGGCGGCGCAACGCGCCCGCCCACCGACTTCACGGCCGGCAAATACATCGTGACGCTGACCGAGCCCGCCGCGGCGAGCTACCCGGGTGGCATCGACGGCTTGGCCGAAACGAAGCCCACCGCCGGCGCCAAGATGAACGCCAGGAGCGCACCCGTCGAAGACTATTCGACCCACCTCAAAGAGAAGCAGCAGGCGGTGGCAGACGACGCCGGTGTGAGCATCGAGTACTCGTACACGCTCGCCACCAACGGCTTCTCGGCCGATCTGACCCCGGAGCAGGCCGCAAAACTGTCGGCTAACAAAGACGTCGCGCGCATCGAGGCGTCTGAGATGAAGCACATTCAGAAGGCCGAGCCGTCGACCACCTTTCTCGGCCTCGACGGTTCGACCGGCGTCTGGGCGAAGAACGGCGGCGTCGACGCTGCGGGCGCAGGAGTCGTCATCGGCGACCTCGACACCGGCATCGCACCGGAGAACCCGTCGTTCGCCGGCGATGCGCTCGGCACCACCGACGGTGCTGCTCCGTTCATCAGCTCCGACCCGCCCGACGGCGACGGGCCCATCACCTTTCACAAGGCCGACAACAGCGACTTTCACGGCACGTGCGTGACCGGAGAACAGTTCACCGCTGCCGACTGCTCGACCAAGATCATCGGCGCTCGCTACTTCATCGACGGCTTCGGCGAAGACAACATCGGCACCACCACTACCGGCGAATACCTCTCTCCACGCGACGGCGACGGCCACGGCTCGCACACCGCGAGCACCGCAGCAGGCGACAACGGAGTCAACGCGGTCGTCAACGGCGACAGCTTCGGCGACATCAGCGGCGTCGCCCCTGCGGCCAAGATCGCCGTCTACAAGGTGTGCTGGTCGGGCCCCGACCCCACCAGCGAAGTCGACGACGGATGCACGACCCCCGACATCGTGGCGGCGATCGACCAGTCCGTGGCCGACGGTGTCGACGTGCTGAACTTCTCCATCGGCGGGTCGAGCGCCCAGACCACGCTCTCGGCGAGCGATTACGCGTTCCTCGGTGCCGCCTCGGCCGGCATCTTCGTGGCGGCATCTGCCGGCAACTCCGGGCCCGACGCCTCGACGCTCGACAACGGCTCGCCCTGGTACACGACGGTTGCGGCATCCACTATTCCGAGCTACGAAGCCACTGTGACGCTCGGCAACGGCACGAAGTTCGCCGGTGGATCCATCACCGTCGAAGCGAACGGAAACGGCCCCCTTACCGGCCCGCTCGTGCGTGGCGACGATGTCGCACTGGCGGGTGCGGACACCGACAACGCCCTGCTCTGTGGCCCCGGCACGCTCGACCCGGCGAAGGTCGCCGGCGACATCGTGTTCTGCGAGCGCGGTGTCTTCGACCGCACCGCCAAGTCAGACGAGGTCAAGCGCGCCGGGGGCATCGGAATGCTGCTCGTGAACAAGACGCCGAGCTCGATCGACCTCGATCTGCACGCCGTACCCACCGTGCACCTCGATTCCGACTCGTGGAATGGCACGTACGCCTACTCGGCCACGACGGGCGCGACGGCGACGTTCACCAAGGGCAACCAGGCCGGGGCCTCCCCCGCTGTTCCGCAGCTGGCCGGGTTCTCCTCTCACGGCCCGGTCGAGGCCGACGGCAGCGACATTCTGAAGCCCGACATCTCGGCGCCGGGCGTGGCTATCCTCGCCGCGACGGCGAACCCCGCGGGTGGCGCGCCGACCTACGCGTTCTACTCGGGCACCTCGATGGCCGCCCCGCACATCGCGGGTCTTGCGGCACTGTATCTCGGCGTGCATCCGCTGGCCACCCCTGCCGAGATCAAGTCGGCGATGATGACCACGGGAACCGACCTCGTCGACGCCTCGGGCGCACCGAGCGAAGACGTGTTCGGGCAGGGTGCGGGCAACGTGACGCCCACGTCGTACCTCTCGCCGGGCCTGCTCTACCTGAACGGGGTCGATGACTGGCTGTCGTACCTCGAAGGCATCGGCTACGACGCGGGAACGACTCCGATCGACGCGAGCGACCTGAACCTGGCGTCGATCGCCATCGGTTCGCTCACCGGATCGCAGACGGTAACGCGAACCGTGACGTCGACCGAGGCGGGCGCGTTCACGGCCGCTCCGGTTTCGATCGCCGGCATCACGACAACCGTGTCGCCCTCGACGCTGACCTTCGGGGCGGCGGGCGAGTCGCAGAGTTACACGGTGACACTGACACGAACGGATGCTGCGCTGAACGAGTTCGCCACCGGGTACCTCACGTGGTCAAACGGAAGCACCTCGGTGCGCAGCCCCATCGCGGTGCGCCCTGTTGCCATCGCTGCTCCTCTCGAGGTCGACGGAACCGGTACCACGGGCTCTGTCGACGTAAGGGTGACTCCAGGTTCTGACGAGCCCGTGCCGCTGAACACGCTCGGCCTCGCCAAGGGATCGCACCTCACCTCGGAGAATCAAGACCCGAGCATCCCGCTCGACGGTCACTCGGCGGTCGCCGTTGCGAAAGACACCGCCGAGTTCACTGTGACGGTGCCCGACGGCGTCGCTCTGGCGCGGTTCGACCTCACCTCGGTGACGTCGGCCGAAGACGGTGCAGATCTCGACCTGTTCGTGGATCTGCTCGACTCCTCGGGCAAGCCGGTGACGGAATGGTCGTCGGCAACGGGTGCGGCGAACGAGCGAGTAGACCTTCAGGAGCCCGAGGCCGGTACCTACCTCGTGACGGCGAACGTGTTCGCCGTGCCGTCCACACAAGACACCGACGCCATGGATCTGTACTCGTTCCTGGTGCCGGCGTCGGGTGCAGACGGTTCGTTCACAGCCCCGCCGACCGTCGGGGGTGCGCAGGGTGAGCCCGCAACGTACACCGCGTCGTGGAGCGGCCTGGACTACTCGTCGCAGTACCTCGGCCAGGTCGCCTACGGTGACACCGGCGTTGCGACGTACATCGGAGTGACGACAGAGGCGCAGGCGTCGACACCGCCGCCGTCCTCGTCGCCGTCGTCGCCTGCTCCGTCGGGCAGCGCGTCAGCGGCTCCGGGCGCCGGATCGGGTTCTGGCTCGGGCTCCGGCTCAGGCTCTGGCTCTGGCTCGAATTCTGCCGGCCGACTGGCTTCGACGGGGCTCTCGGCGATCGTGCCGATCGGTCTGGCGGGCATCCTGTTGCTGGCCGGCATCAGCGCCCTCGTCGTGCACGGTCGTCGCAGCCATCCGGCTGCCGACAGCTCGAACGAGTAACCGCCTCGAGGCGCTGGTCAGCACAGAAGGGCCCGCTGCGTTGCAGGGGGCCCTTCTGCTGCGCTAGAGGTGTGCGGTCGAGCTCGTGACGGGCTGAGCAGTCGGAACCTGTGATGTAATTATGTACCGAGTCCATAAATTCATATCGCGCGAAAGACACCCTTTGCCCCGCACCACAGCAGCCCACCCCCGCCATCGAGCATCAGCACTCGCGCTCATCGTCGCCGCGACAGCCGCGAGCCTGTTGCTCGCGGCCTGCACCAGCCCAACAGGCAGCGGTGCCGGCTCGACGGGGTCGCCCGTCACGGGCGGAACCCTCGTCTACGCCACCGGCGACGCCGAACCCACCTGCCTCGACCCGCACGTCGGAGGCAATTATCCGCAAGCGCTGGTCGCGACCCAGTATCTCGAAGAGCTCGTCTCGCGCGACAAGACCGGAACGATCATCCCGTGGCTGGCCACCGCCTGGAACGAGTCGCCCGACGGTCTCAGCTGGGACTTCACACTCAAGCCCGGCGTCACCTTCACCGATGGCACCCCGTTCGATGCCGCTGCCGTCGCTGCGAATGTAGCCCACCTGCAGAATCCCGCGACGGGCAGCTCGACCGGTTACCTCGCGCTGGCCAAGGTCACCGGCGTCGACGTAGTGGATGCCCAAACCGCCCGTTTCAGGCTGAGCAGCCCTGACTCCGCGCTTCTCGACTCGCTGAGTCAGCCCTGGCTCGCGATGGAATCACCGGCGGCGCTCACCCGCAGCCAAGCCGAGAACTGCGAGTCGCCCGTCGGCACCGGGCCCTTCATCGTGAAGCAGTGGAACAAGCAGCAGTCCATCTCGCTGGTGCGCAACGACAACTACACCTCGCCTCCGGCCGACGCCGCCCACACGGGCGCGGCCTACCTCGATGGCATCGAGTGGCGCTTTCTGCCCGACTCGGCCTCGCGCTACGCCGCGCTGCAGGCCGGAACCGTCGACGTGATCGACAACGTTCAGCCCGACACGATCATCCAGGCGCAGAAGAACACGCAGCTGAGCTACCTGAACGCACCGCGACCTGGCGCCTCGAACCGCATCGAGCTGAACTCGAGCAAGGCACCGTTCGACGATGCGAAGGTGCGCGAGGCGTTCATCCGTTCGGCCGACGTGGATTCTGCGGTCTCGAGCCTCTTCTTCGGCACCGCCACGCGGTCGTACTCGCCGCTCTCGAGCGCCGAACCGCTCGCCTATTCCGAGCCGAGCGACTTCACCTACGACCAAGACGCCGCAGCGAAGCTGCTCGACGCCGCCGGATACACCGGCCGCACCCCCGACGGCTACCGCGAGAAGAACGGTCAGGTACTCGAGCTGACATTCCCGGTGAGCACGAATCAGTCGATTCCCGCCGAGCAGTCGCTGTTCGAACAGATTCAGGCCACCGCCAAGCAGGCCGGCTTCAAGATCGACCTCGAGCCGATGGACCTGTCGAGCTGGTATGCCGCACTCGCCGCCGACCAATACAACCTGGTCGATGCCCCGTACACGAAGGTCGGCCCAGATGTTCTGCGCATCTTGTACGACTCTGCCGGCACCGTGCCTGCGCCGAGCGGGTACTTCGCGAATCTGTCGCAGCTGAAGAACCCCTCCCTCGACGCTCTGCTCGAGCAGGCGGCAGCGACCTCCGATGAGACCCAACGTGCTTCGCTCTACCAGCAGGCGCAGAAACTCGTGCTCGACGGTTTCTACATTCTGCCGCTGTACGACCAGCAGAACGGGTATCTCGAGCAGTCGGCCGTGCACGGCCTGCGGGCAATGCCGACCGTCTCGACCCCGACGATGTACGACGCGTGGGTGCAGCGCTGACGCCCGCAGACCAAACGCGGGCGCTGCTGCGCTGGCTCGCGCTGCGGCTGGTGGGCGTGGTGTTCGTGCTCTGGGCCGTGTCGACCATCACGTTCTTCGCGGTGCGGCTCATCCCCGGCGACCCGGCTCAGGCGATTCTCGGCGGGCCCGGGTCTGAAGCCAGTGCGGATGCCCTTGCCGCCGCCCGCGCGGAATACGGCCTCGACCAGCCACTGATCGTGCAGTACCTCGCTTTTCTCGCACGCCTCGGCGTGGGCAACCTGGGCACCTCGTACGCCCTGCACCAATCCGTAGCCAGCGTGATCGGCGACACCCTGTTCGCGACGCTGACGCTCGCGGCGGCTGCACTCGTGGTCGCTGTCGTGATAGCGCTGGGGCTTGCGACCTGGTCGACACGCGGCGGGCGGGTGGCGGCCGCGATCGGTTCGGCGCTCGAAGTCGTCGGCGCTGCCGTGCCGCACTTCTGGCTCGCGATTCTCGCCATCGTGTTATTCAGCACGACGCTTGGCTGGCTTCCGCCGGTGAGCGTGCCGGGGCCGGCCGGGCTGATTCTGCCGGCGCTGGTACTGGCCATTCCGCTCGCCGGGTTCCTCGGCCAGGTCATGCGCGAGGGTCTGCTCGACTCGCTGTCGTCGCCGTACGCTCTGACGGCACGCGCACACGGCGAGGGCGAGGGCGGCGTGTTCTGGCGGCACGCTCTCAAGGCGGCGGCGATTCCGGCGATCGGTCTCACCGGCTGGGCCTTCGGCTCGCTGATCAGCGGGGCCGTCGTGGTGGAGACGATCTTTGCACGCCCCGGCCTCGGCCGCAGCCTGCTGGCGGCAGTTCAGGGGCGCGACGTTCCGCTCGTGGTGGGCATCGTGATCGTGGTGGCGCTCGTCTACATGCTCGTTACCACCGTGACCGATCTGGCCGAGCGCATCATCGACCCGCGTGTCGGGCAGCGGGTCGGCGGGCGCAGCGAAGGTGGGCGCCGGGGCGGCGGGCGGCGACGCGCACGGTCAACGGATGCCCGGTACTCGCCGCGCGAGGTGACTCCGTGATGGCGGCAGCGCTACTCGCGCGCGAGGTGACGCCGTGATCGCGACACCGCTGTTCTCGCGCGAGGTGACGCCGTGATCGCGGCACCGCTGCTCTCGCCAGAGGCGAACGGTGCGACGGGTGAGACTCGGCCGCCGGGCGCGCGCCCTGACCGCCGCAAGGGATTCGATGCGCCTGAGGGGCGCCGGGCATCCGGTCGCCGCCAGGCACTTCCCGTGAACGTGGTCATCGCGCTCGTGGTGCTGGTCTTTCTCCTGGTGGCGGCGCTCTGGCCCGATCTGATCGCCCCCGGTGACCCCCTCGCGATACACCCGCTCGACGCGTTTCAGCCGCCGTCTGCCCAGCACCTGTTCGGCACCGACGAGTCGGGGCGGGACATCTACACGCGGGTGATCCACGGCACGGCGGCCTCTCTGCTGATCGGCGTGTGCGCCACCGCCATCGGAATCGGGCTCGGTCTTGTCTTCGGCCTGCTGGCAGGGCTCGGCCCGCGCTGGGTCGACTTCGGCACCACCCGGCTGCTCGAGGTGATGTTCGCTTTTCCCGGGCTGCTGCTGGCGCTGCTGTTCATCGTCATCTACGGGCCCGGCGTGGTGACATCGACTCTCGCGGTCGGGCTGTCTACTGCTCCGGGGTACGCGCGGCTGATCCGAAGTCAGACGCTGCAGGTTCGGGATGCGCCCTACCTCGAGGCGTCGCTCGTGCTCGGGCGCAGCAGTTTCTACCGGCTTACGCGGCACCTGCTGCCGAACGTCGCGGGAACGCTCTTCGTCATCGCGACCCTCGGCATAGGGCAGTCGATCGTGTGGGCGTCGGCCCTCAGCTACCTGGGCCTCGGCGCTGTTCCGCCGTCGCCCGAGTGGGGTGCGATGCTCTCCGCGGGTCGCACCTACGTCACCTCGTTCTGGTGGATGACGTTCTTTCCCGGCCTCTTCATCGTGCTGAGTGCCGGAGCGACCACGCTGCTCGGGCGCGGCCTGCAGCAGCGAAAGCGCTCGTCGTGAGCGCGTCGGGAGAGGCTGCCGAGGCGGCTTCCCTCCTCGAGGCTGCTCCTCTCATCGAGGCTGCTCCCCTCCTGCAGGTACGCGACTTGACCGTGCGCTTCGGCCGCGGGATGCCCGTGGTCGACGGCATCTCGTTCGACATCGCAGCCGGTGAGACCTTCGGCCTCGTCGGCGAGTCGGGTTCGGGCAAGAGCGTCACCTCTCGCGCCTTGCTCGGTCTGGCCGGACCGGGTTCCCGGGTACACGCCAGCCGACTCTCCCTCGCGGCCCATGGAACGGCCGGGGCGGCAGGTGCGACGGCGGCCCACGGAACGGCCGGGCGGGCGGGCGCCGGTGCGGCGGCGACAGCGGGCGGTGTGCTCGACCTGCGACAACTCAGCGCGCGGGTCTGGCGGGGTGTGCGCGGGGCCCGCATCGGGTACGTGCCGCAGGCGGCGCTCGTCGGGCTCGATCCGCTTCGTGCCGTGGGCCGCGACATCGACGATGTGCTGCGGCTGCACACGCGGCTGACCCCCGCGCAGCGCCGCGCCGAAGTGATCGAGTTACTGGCGTCCGCGGGCGTTCCGGAGCCCGAGCTGCGCGCAGCACAGCGCCCGTACGAGCTCTCCGGCGGGCTTCGCCAGCGAGCGCTGATCGCCGGCGCGATCGCCCTGCGGCCCAGCCTGCTCATCGCCGACGAGCCGACGACGGCTCTCGACGCGACCGTGCAGGCGGGCATCCTGTCGCTGCTCGAGCGCCTCGGCGAGGGCGGAACAGCCATTCTGCTGATCAGCCACGACCTCGCGGTGATCAATCGGCTTGCCCGTCGCGTTGCCGTGATGCGGGCGGGCCGCATTGTCGAGCTCGGTGCTACCGAGCAGGTACTGCGTGACCCGCAACACGCCTACACCCGGCAGCTCGTGGCCGCGGTGCCGACCGATCGACCGAGGGGATCCCGGTTGGCCGGGGCGGCCGCCGCGCCGCCGCTCGCCGTGACTGCGCCGGTGCGGCCAGACGGCGCGACTGCCGCGCCGGCGACGGCCGTAACTACGTCGACACGGCCAGCCCGCGAGACTGCCGGGCCGGCGACGGCCGAGCCTGCGTCGGAGCCGGCGTCGGGCGCGGCATCGCCGGCAACTCCCCCGCCACCCGTTCTCGAGGCGCTCCACATCAGCAAATGGTTCGGCGACCGCGCCGCCGTCGACGACGTCAGCTTCGCCCTCGAACGCGGTCGTACGCTCGGCCTGGTGGGCGAGTCGGGTTCGGGTAAAACCACGGTGGCACGCCTCGCGCTGGCGTTGACCGCACCTGACGCCGGGGAGGTGCGCCTGCTCGGCGAGCCATGGAGCACCGCACCCGAACGCCTCCGCCGCGCGCGGCGACCGCGTATCGGCGCCATCTACCAAGACGCCCTCAGCTCGTTCGATCCCCGCCTGACCGTGGGCCAGATTCTGGCTGACGCCAAGTCGGGCGGCCGGGCGTCGGGCGGCCGGGCATCCCGTGGCCGGGCGTCGGGTGGCCGGGCATCCCGCAGCCGAACATCCCTCTCCCGGTCATCCCGTGCCGGCATCGACGAGCTGCTCGACCAGGTGGGCCTGGCCAGCTCCGTCGCCGGCCAGCGACCGCGTTTTCTCTCTGGCGGCCAGCAGCAGCGTGTCGCCATCGCCCGCGCCCTGGCCCCGGGAGCCGACGTACTCATCTGCGACGAGCCGGTCTCGAGCCTCGATGTCTCGGTTCAGGCGCGCATTCTCGACCTGCTGGATGCCCTGCAGCGCGATCTCGGAGTCGCTTACCTCTTCATCACCCACGACCTGGGCGTGGCGCGGCACATGAGCGACGACCTGCTCGTCATGCACGCCGGCCGCATCGTCGAGTCGGGCCCCACCGAGGCGGTCTTCACCGCCGCCCGCGACCCGTACACGAGGCGCCTCCTGTCGGCCGTGCTCTGAACCGTTTGCCGTCTCGAGCGGCCCCCGGCGGGTACATCGGGAGCCTCATCCGGAACCGCTGGTGGTCGAGACGGCGCGGCGGGAGACCAGTGAGGGCCTGGCCGCCCAACAGACTCGGATCCGGCGTCTAGGCCGAGAGCTCGCTTCGCACGATCTCTGCGCCTGCTGCGAGCGCGGCGAGCTTGCCGCGGGCGACGCCTCGGGGCAGCGGTGCCATGCCGCAGTTGGTGGAGGGGTAGAGCTTGTCGGCGTCGACGAACTGCAGCGACTTGCGCAGAGTGTCGGCTACTTCTTGGGGCGTCTCGATGGCGGTGGTTGCCACGTCGATAGCGCCGACCATTACCTTCTTACCCCGGATGAGCTCGATCAGATCCATGGGCACGTGCGAGTTCTGGCATTCGAGCGAGACGATGTCGATGCCTGAGGCTTGGAGCTTGGGGAAGGTCTTTTCGTATTGACGCCACTCCGCGCCCAGGGTTTGCTTCCAGTCGGTGTTCGCTTTGATGCCGTAGCCATAGCAGATGTGCACGGCCGTCTCGCAGGTGAGCCCTTCGATCGCCCTCTCCAAAGCGGCGACGCCCCAGTCGTTCGCTTCGTCGAAGAAGACATTGAACGCGGGCTCGTCGAACTGGATGATGTCGACGCCGGCGGCCTGCAATTCTCTGGCCTCCTCATTGAGGATGGCGGCGAATTCCCACGCCAGCTTCTCTCGGCTCCGGTAGTGGGCGTCATAGAGGGTGTCGATCATCGTCATCGGACCGGGCAGGGCCCATTTGATGGGCTGGTCGGTCTGCGCACGGAGGAACCGGGCATCGTCAACGAAGACCGGCTTCTCACGGGTCACCGCGCCGACAACCGTCGGCACAGAGGCGTCATAGCGGTCGCGAATTCTGACGGTCTCCCGTTTCTCGAAATCCACTCCGTTGAGGTGCTCGATGAAGGTGGTGACGAAATGCTGGCGGGTCTGCTCGCCGTCGCTCACAATGTCAATGCCCGCTTGTTGCTGCTCTGCCAGAGACAGCCGCAGGGCATCCTGTCTGCCCTCTGCCAGCTCGGCACCGTCGAGCTTCCACGGCGACCAGAGCTTTTCGGGCTCGGCAAGCCATGACGGCTTGGGCAGGCTACCAGCGGTCGACGTGGGAAGAAGCTTGTTCACAACCGCTCTCCTTGCAGATCGAGATAATGCACCGCGAAGTCAGTCGACCATTCCTCGAGAGCAGCCTTGTGAGGCGTGATGAAGTGCTCGTCGGCGAACCTGCCCTGCTCGAGCGCCAGTCGGCTGCGCTCCTCCCGGTCGTAGACGATCGACGTCTTCGAGAAGTGCGGATTCTCAAGGCTCGGCTGATACGTCGCCCCTGCTGCGGAGTCGGCGTTGTAGATCTCTGGTCTGTAGATCTTTTGGAAGGTCTCCATCGTGCCGATCGTGGCGGCAAGCTCGAGGTCGGTGTAATCATCGAGCAGATCCCCGAGGTGGTAGAACGCCAGCGGCGCCACGCTGTTCGGCGGCATGAAGAAGCGCACCTGCAATCCCATCTTGGCGAAGTACGCGTCTGTCTGCGAGTACTCGCTCTGCCGATACTCGACGCCGAGGATCGGGTGCTGATTCTCGGTGCGATGGTACGTCTTGCTGGTCGAGACGCTCAGGCAGATGACGGGCGGCTTGGCGAAATGCTGTGCGTAACAGTCGGAGCGCACGAAGCTCTTGAACAGGTTTCCGTGCAGGTCTCCGAAATCGTCTGGCAGGCCGGCCCCGAACCGACTCTTGTATTCGGGGAGCAAGACGCTGAAGTCGTAGTCACGCACGTACGACGAGAAATTGTTGCCCACGATGCCCTCGATGCGTTCGCCGGATCGCTGGTGCACGATGGTCGTCTGCAGAACTTCGATCAGCGGCATCGCGTCGCGGCTGCCATCGAATTCGACGCTCACAGAGATGATGTCGAGTTCGAGCGAGTATCGATCCTCGTTTTCATGGCCGTAGTGAGCCAGTTCGTTGAAGCGATTGTCGATCATCGTCAACGCGCTGCGCAGGTTCTCTTCGCGGTTCTCGCCCCGGGCGAGGTTGGCGAAGTTCGTCGTAACGCGCGTATCGCTGCGGGGGCGATAGTTCTCGTCGAAACGAGTGCTCTCGAGAGAGAATGCTAGATGCACGACAGACCGATTCTGTTCGGGCGGGCCAGGGCGGCCCGCTGAATAACTGTTCAGGGAGCCGCAGCGCGTGCCCGAGGTCTTCATCCGGGCGCAAGGCTTCGCGTCGTGCTGCGATTATGTCGACTGTAGCCGTCTCTGAGGCGCTCTCGCCAGCGCTCCGTAACATTCCGACCCACGCGAAGCCGTAGGAGAGCGTTGCAATGGCCCGCTGCGGTCTCGGAGCGCGTCCAGCGTCACATTCTTGCACTTCGTGTGCGCGCCGAATCGCGGTCAGGGGTCGCTGCGATAGCGTCAATGACCCGGCCGAGCCAGTTCCGCGCAGCCTCGATGTCTGGCAGCACCGGGGTCTGACCATCGACCTCGGTCTCCGCGCGTGCGTCTGCGTACGCAAGTGCCCACCCATCCATCGAGCGCAGCGGAAGCGGCGGCCAGGCTTGCTGGCGTCGCCAATCAAACGTGCTCACGCACAGAGCATGCAGGCTCGGCAGATCGGGGCCGGCGTTCCAGAGCAACTGGAGGTCGACAAGATCGTGCGCTCGCGTATAGGCGGGGTCGGTGACCGCGTGGAGCTTCTGTGCGATCTGGTACCCGAGGTCGACCAGTTCGACAGGTTTCAATTCGCCGAAGCCGAAGTAGGCTCCGAATTGCACGAGCTCCCTATCGATCTCCCGTTGCGTATGCGCGTACGGCTCGATCTCGGGATCGGAGACTTCGACATCGAGCGCCGCCCAGGCGCTGCCGAGGAACGCAATCGACACCCGATACGGCTGCATCACGTATTCCGGGCGAGCGAGCCCCGGATCGTGCAGCTTCACGGCTCGCACCGTCGCGGTGAATGCGACGCGATCAGGTGATTGCGGGTTGCGACGCTGCTCGCCCTTCGATGGCGGCACCGTTCCCCATCCCTCATCTAGACGCTGCCGGAATGCCAACTCGAAATCTTGACCGCGGATGCGCGTGGAAACGTCGAGGTCGGACGTGGCGCGCGTGCCACGCTCCCCGAAGCGCAACTTCACGCCCATACCGCCCTTCACCGCGACGGCATCGGGGAGCATCTGCGAGACGATCAATGTGCACAGCATCACCCGCGCACGCGCGATAGGGATGGCCGACTCGCTCGCAACTCGCGCGAGTCGGTCGTTGAGCTGAGTTACGTTCAGCGGTGGAGTCGCTTCGCTCACGCCGAAACCGTACCCCACGCAGCGACGTCCTGTTCTCCGATCAGGTCTTGTCGCAGCGCTTCTTCGACCAACGCCTCCCATCTATCTGGCGGCATCCGATGCCGCATGTCTCCCAGCGCCCGCCGGACGGTCGTCGCCGGGATACTCTCGTGGCGAATGAGATCCTCATCGGACACGTCAAACCGGTTCTCCAGCTCCATCCACTCCGGCAAAGCGCGCCGCACTCGACGACGAGTACCGACACGCACCTTCGGCGGGTTGAACTGCCCGAGCCCGACTAGTCCCAGTGCGGACTCACGATGCAGGAATGCCCCCTCACCCGCCAGAGCGACAGCGATGGTCGGCTCGGTCAGCGGCGTCGTCGGCACATCGCGGTGCGTATAGACACCTTGCCCGTATGCCCGTAGCGCTCCACGGGCAGCGAGCTTTCGCACCTCAACAGCAGGCACACCCGCATCCTGCGCCTCGGCAATGCTCACCACGCCGTTGCGGGATGCGGCGATCTCCCAAAGGTCGCGTCTGTAGCCCACCGCTCCACCTCCACGCCAATAAAGTACCACTATTAGTACTCTATTGACTCGCATACCGCCTTCGCGTATGTGGAGCATCTCCTCGAGGTCCCGCAAGTCGAAAAACTCGAACAAGAGCGGGAGCGTTCTACTGGGCTGGAACTCGACCGCGAGGTCGAGTGTGAGCAGGCCAAATGTCGAAGCTCCCCTTGCGCCCGATCGCAGGAGATAGGCGACGAAACCGACTCGCGTCTAGTACGACCGTTCGGCCAATCGAAAAGCCCCCGGAGCACGGGGCCTTTTCGCGTTCGCCTGCCAGGGGCAGGCGAAGCCATAGGAACGCACTAAAAAGGCCTTCTGCTTTGCAGAAGGCCTTTTTAGTGCTGGGGTACCTGGACTCGAACCAAGAACAAAAGAATCAGAATCTTCCGTGTTGCCAATTACACCATACCCCAATGGCCTAAACCGAAGCCCGGGCCAGCTAGTCACTTTAGCCTACGTTCGGGCTGCGCCCAAACCGAGCGCGGCTCAGGCGGCCGGCGCACCAGCCACGTTCACGAGCCATGAGACACCGAACGGATCGACGCACATGCCGAAGGTGTCGCCCCACGGCGCGGTATTGAGAGGCATCGTGATGGTTCCACCCTCGGAGAGCTTCGTGTAATAGCCCGAAAGCTCCTGCAGATCATCCGCTGGCCCGCTCAACGAGACCGAGATGGTGTCGCCCGGGTTGTACCCCATGCTGTTGGGGGTGTCTGCCGCCATGAGGGTGAAGCCGCTCGGGGTGGTCAGTTGCGCGTGCATGATCTTGTAGCCCTCGCTCGGGTCCTCGCTGGCGTGGAACTCTTCGAACGTGCTGATGGTGAGCTCACCGCCGAAGACGGTCTGGTAGAACTCGATCGCCGCGCGGGCGTTGTCGCGAAAGCTCAGGTACGGGTTGAGAATGGCCATGAGAGTGCTCCTAGTGTCGTTCCCCCGCTGAGTGATGCCCCCATTATGGCGCCGCACCCCGTTGTTAGGGAACGGCAACCACATGAGAAAGAGCAACGATGCCGGGAATGACAACGCCTGACGTGACGTTGGCACCCCCAGACGCGTATGCGGCCAGCGCGATGGCCGCCTATCCCGAATGGCCCGACGACGGGCATTCGAACAAGGAGAAGCATGTCTCTGCCAACCCACGCCCGCGCGGTACAGATCGACCGCTACGGCACTCGTGACGAGCTGCACATCGCGAGCATCCCGATGCCCGTGCCAGCCGAAGGCGAAGTACTCGTCGAGGTCAAGGCCGCCGGAATCAACCCGGGCGAGGCCGCCATTCGCCGTGGCGACCTGGCCGCCATGTGGCCGTCGACGTTTCCGTCAGGCGAAGGCAGCGACCTCGCCGGCGTCGTGGTCGAACTCGGAGCAGGAGTGACCGACTTCGCAGTCGGCGACGAGGTGCTCGGCTTCAGCTTCACGCGCTCGAGCCACGCCACCCACACCGCCGTGCCGGTCACGCAACTCATCGCCAAGCCCGCCGAACTCAGCTGGCCGGTCGCCGGTGCGCTGTACGTCGTCGGGGCCACCGCCTACGCGGCCGTTCGGGCCGTGGATGCGCAGGCTGGCGAAACGGTCGCCGTCTCTGCAGCGGCCGGCGGTGTCGGCACCATCGTGGTGCAGCTGCTCGCCCGCGCGGGCGTTCGAGTGCTCGGCATCGCCGGGCCTGCGAACGACTCGTGGCTCGTCTCACACGGGGCAGTTCCTGTGCATTACGGGGCAGCGGATGACCTTTCCGACCTCGCAGCGCAGCTGACCGCCGCGGCGCCGAACGGCATCGACGCGTTCATCGACCTGTTCGGGCCGCAGTACCTGCAGCTCGCGGTGGATCTCGGCATCGCCCGGGATCGCATCGAAACCATCGCGAGCTTCGCGAAGGCGGCCGAACTCGGCACCAAGTCGGAGGGCAGCAGCGACGCATCCACGCGCGAGGTGCTCTCTGAGATGGCAGGGCTGGTGGCCAGCGGCGAGGTGGAGATTCCCATCGCCGCGACGTACCCGCTCGACGAGGTGCAGGCGGCGTTCGAGCAGCTCGAGCAGCGGCACACGCGCGGCAAGATCGTGCTCATTCCGTAGGGCAGCGCGCGCCGAGCGGGCGGCGCCCGACCGGGGCGCAGCATCGGCGAAAGCCGCTCGCTGGGCCGTGCTCGCGCAGTTCGGTATATCCGCGCATGCTCGAGCAGGGGCGGATGCTCCGAAGTGTGCGTGGATGGAGGAATGCACGGCCT
Organism: Subtercola sp.; assembly: GCA_025463765.1. GTDB lineage: Bacteria > Actinomycetota > Actinomycetes > Actinomycetales > Microbacteriaceae > Subtercola. The sequence goes on from JAODBC010000004.1 coordinate 149,252, forward strand.
GGTCCGTCCCGGGGCCAGACGTCGCCCCCGGACGGACCGGTCGCGACGGTCGCGACTACGAGACGGGAGGCTCCGCGTGCGCCGCGGCAGTGCCGGCCTCGGCATGCCACACCGCGAGACGGTCGAGGCGCGCGAGCGTCTCGGCCTTGCCGAGAATCTGCATCGACTCGAACAGCGGCGGCGAGATCTTGCGCCCGCTCAGAGCAACACGAAGCGGCCCGTAGGCGTTGCGCGGTTTCAGCCCGAGCCCCTCGATCAGTGCGATCTCGAGGTCGGCTTTGATGCGGTCGTGGTTCCAGTTCTCGAGTTCGACGAGCTCGAGCGCCGCGACGGCTGCCGCGAGAATCTCGCCCGTGCTGCTGGTGAGGGTGGCCAGGGCATCCTCCTCGTACTCGAAAGCATCCGCGGCGGCGAAGAGCGGGCCGAGCAGGGCCGGCACCTCGCCGAGCAGAGCAACGCGCGACTGCACGAGCGGGGCGGCTTCGGCGAGCAGGGCCTGCTGGGCATCCGTCAGCGGCTCGGATACGGTGCCCGCGGCCACCAGGTAGGGAATCGTGCGGGCCGCGAAGTCAGAGACCTCGAGCAAGCGAATGTGGTCGCCGTTGATCGACACCGCCTTCTTCTCGTCGAAGCGCGCCGGGTTCGGGTTGACGTTCACCACGTCGAACGCCGCCACCATCTCGTCGATCGAGAACACGTCGCGGTCGTGCGTGAGCGACCAGCCGAGCAGCGCCAGGTAGTTGACGAGGCCCTCGGGAATGAACCCGTTGTCGCGGTGCAAGAACAGGTTCGCCTGCGGGTCGCGCTTGCTGAGCTTCTTGTTGCCGTCGCCCATCACGTAGGGCAGGTGCCCGAAGCGCGGGATGAACGTGGTGACGCCGATGTCGACGAGCGCGTCGTACAGGGCGATCTGCCGCGGGGTCGAGCTGAGCAGGTCTTCGCCGCGCAGCACGTGCGTGATGCCCATCAGCGCGTCATCGACCGGGTTCACGAACGTGTACAGCGGGGCTCCGTTCGGGCGCACCACCACGAAGTCGACAGAACTGCCTGCAGGGAACGTGATCTCGCCACGCACGAGGTCGTCGAAGCTGAGGTCGGTGTCGGGAACACGCAGGCGCAGCGCCGGACTGCGGCCCTCCGCGCGGAATGCTGCGCGCTGCTCGTCGGTGAGATCGCGGTCGAAGTTGTCGTAACCGAGCTGCTTCGCGCGGCCGTTGGCCAGGTTGCGCGCGTCGACCTCTTCGGGCGTCGAGAAGCTCTCATAGAGGTGCCCGGATGCCTTCAGCTTCTCGATGAGGTCGAGGTAGACGGGCATGCGTTGCGATTGCCGGTAGGGTGCGTTCGGTCCGCCGACGTTTACGCCCTCGTCCCAGTCGATGCGCAGCCAGGTGAGGGCGTCGATCAACTGCTCGTAGCTCTCTTCGGAGTCGCGCGCGGCATCGGTGTCTTCGATGCGAAAGATCAGCTTGCCGCCCGTGTGCCGGGCGTAGGCCCAGTTGAACAGCGCCGTGCGGATGAGCCCGACGTGCGGCGTACCGGTAGGCGACGGGCAGAACCGCACGCGCACATCGGCACCGGTGGCGGTTGAGAAAGGGGGGAGTTCTGTAGAAGACATACTGCCGTCGATTGTATCGGTGCGGCCTGCACGGCGGGTGGGGTGAGTGGATGCCCGCGCTGGAGCTCGGCGGGCGTGCCGCCGACACCGCGAGCGTTGCGCAAACGCACCTTGTCGCCGAGTGTGAGGTGCTTTTGCGCAACCCGCGCTTCTACGTCAGAGCCCGAGTTCGACCATGTCGAGCACGCGAGTGGTCGCGGCGTCGACGAGGGCGCCGTCGAGGCCGCGAAGCGGGCCGTCGATCACGAGCATTCCCAGGCCGTGCACAGCCGACCACGCGAACAGTTCGGCGTTGGGTCGGCGCTCTGGCGGAAGTATGCCGGCAGCGGAATACGCCTCGATCGCCGAACTCAGTATGGCGAAGGGGGTGCGCCCGGCGATTCCGGCCTTCGCCGGTGACAGGCTGTGGGTGAGATGATCGGGTACAGAGAAAGCCGTGCGGAACAGCCCCGGCTCTTCGCGCGCGAAGGCCAGGTACCCGGTGCCGACGGCCCGCAGCAGCAGCCGTGCCGCGGTGACGCGGTCGGGTGCGGTGGCGCGGTCAGGCGGGATCGCGCGGTCGGGCGGGGCGGTGACACGGTCGGCCAAGGTGGCGCGGTCGGGGTCGGTTGTGGGGTCGGTGGCGGTGGCTGCCGGGGTGGCGGGGGCTGCCGAGGTGACCGAGGTGGCGGGGGCTGCCCGGGTGGCGGGGGCTGCCGAGGTGGCCGGGGCTGCCGAGGTGACCGATGTGGCGCGGTTGGCCGGGATGGCGCCGTCGGCCGCCGAGTCGCCGGGAGCCACGCGCGCCACCTCGGCCTCCATGCGGTCAGCGGCCAAGCCCTGCGCCGCGTCTGAGACCGCGCGAAGGAGAGCCCTCCGGTCGGCGAAGTGCCGGTACGCAGCGTTCGGGCTCACTCCAGCCTGCCTCGTCGCCTCGCGCAGCACCACCGCGTCGGGGCCGCCGGCTCGCGCCATGGTCAATCCCGCCTCGATCAGGGCGCCCCGCAGGTCACCATGCCGGTAACTAACTCGCGCAGCGCGACGGCCCGCGTCGCGGCTACCCGGCTCGCGAATGCCCAGCTCAGGGTCACCGAGCTCGCGGGTGGCCGACTCGGCGGGGTCACGCGGCTCGCGTACATGCGCGTCGCGACGACCCGGCTCGCGCTCACCTGGCTGGGGGTCGCCCGGCTCGCGCCCGCCCGACGCGCGCCCGCCCGGATCGCGCCCGTCCGGCTCGCGACGGCCCGCGTCGCGACCGCCCGGCTCGCGTTCGCCCGGCTCGCCGACTCGGGACTCGCTGCTCACCGAAGCTCCCCTGCTCCTTCGTCGCCAGGCGAACCCTAGACAAGAGCCGCATCACATGTGATTGTTGACAATGTACACATTAGCGCGAGGAGCAGCCATGTTCAGCCCAGCCCAAGCCTTCAGCGGATTTTCCGTCAACGATATCGCTGCCGCCAAACAGTTCTACGGCGAGACGCTCGGAATCGCGGTGACGGAGAACTCCATGGGGTTCATCGAGTTGCAGCTCGACAGCGGTGCGAAGGTTCTGATCTATCCGAAGCCGAACCACGAGCCGGCGAGCTTCACCATCATGAACTTTCCGGTCGACGATGTCGAAGCCGCGGTAGATGATCTGAACTCCCGCGGAGTCGTGACCACGATCTACAACGGAACGGGCATGCCCGTCGACGACAAGGGCATCATGCGAGGCAACGGCCCCACCATCGCCTGGTTTCTCGACCCGGCCGGCAACGTGCTCTCGGTGCTCGACGCGTAGCGAGCGCACTCTCGCACTCCCACGGCGCGGAGCGCGCCGTTCTGGCATATGCGCACCCCTTCGAACGGCTGCGCTCGTGCCAAAAGGGTGCGCTTGGCGGGCGCCGGCCGGTGCGGATGCTCAGCCGGCAGCGCGACCCGTGAGTTCGTCGATGCGCGCGAGCTCGTCGGCCGTGAGCGGGGCGCCGTCGAGGGCGGCGATGTTCTGCTCGAGCTGCCGCACCGAGCTTGCTCCGATGATGGCCGACGTGACGGCCGGCGCGCGCAGCGCCCAGGTCAGCGCGAGCTGAGCCAGCGACTGACCTCGCGACGCTGCGAGATCGTTCAGCGCACGCGCCATCGCGAGATAGTCGTCTTGCAGCCGGTCGGCCGTGAGAAAGTGCCCGACGGCTGCCCGGGAATCGGGCGGGATGCTGCCGTCGAGGTACCGGTCGGTGAGCATCCCCTGCTCGAGCGGTGAGTAGACGATCGCGCCGACGCCGGCCGCTTCGACCGTGTCGAGCAGGCCGGAGTCTTCGGGGCGGCGATCCAACATCGAATACCGGGGCTGGTGGATGAGCAGCGGAACCCCGTGCGAAGCAAGCGCCGCCTGGGCAGCGAGCGTCTGCTCGGGCGAGTAGTTCGACACACCCACGTAGAGGGCCTTGCCCTGCTGCACGGCCGTCGCCAGAGCCCCCATCGTCTCTGCGATCGGCGTCTCGGGGTCAGGGCGGTGCGAGTAGAAAATGTCGACGTAGTCGAGCCCGAGCCGGCCGAGGCTCTGGTCGAGCGACGAGAGCACGTACTTGCGAGACCCCCACTCACCGTAGGGGCCGGGCCACATGTCGTAGCCCGCTTTCGACGAGACCACGATTTCGTCGCGGTACGGCTTCAGGTCTGACGCGAAAATGCGCCCGAAAGTCGTCTCGGCCGAACCGTACGGCGGCCCGTAGTTGTTCGCGAGGTCGAAATGAGTGACGCCGAGGTCGAAGGCGCGGCGCACGATGCGCAGCTGGTCATCCAGCGGCTTGGTGAAGCCGAAGTTGTGCCAGAGCCCAAGCGACAGAGCGGGCAGCTTCAGGCCGCTGCGGCCGGTGCGGCGGTACTGCATGGTGTCGTAGCGGGACTCCTCCGCGACGAAGCTCAACGCGCGACGTTCGTGAGCGTGCCGATGCCGGCGATCGAGATCTCGACGGTGTCGCCTGAGACGAAGGGGCCGACACCCGCGGGGGTTCCAGTGAGAATGATGTCCCCGGGCAACAGGGTGAAGATGCGCGACACGAAGGCCACGATCTCGCCGAGCGAGAAGATCATGTCGGCCGTGGTGCCGAGCTGCCTGACGTTCCCGTTCACGCGAGCTTCGATGCGGGCATCCGTCGCGTCGAAATCGGTCTCGATGACGGGGCCGATGGGGCAGAACGTGTCGTAGCCCTTCGCCCGGGCCCACTGGCCGTCGACCTTCTGCAGGTCGCGTGCGGTGACGTCGTTCGCGACCGTGTAGCCGAACACGACGTCAGCGTAGTCTTCGGCGCGCACGTTCTTCGCGATGCTGCCGATCACGATGGCCAGCTCGGCCTCGTGCTCGATCTGCTTGCTATCGGGCGGCAGCACGATGGTGTCGCCTGGGCCGATGACGCTGGTGTTGGGCTTCAAGAAGATGATCGGATGGTCGGGCACGTCGTTGCCGAGTTCTTTAGCGTGCTCGGCGTAGTTGCGGCCGACCGCGACGACTTTGGACCGGGGGATGACCGGGGCCAGCAATTTGGCGCTCGAGAGCGGTACGCGCTCATCAGTGGTCTCGAACCCGTTGAACATGGGGTCGCCCACCAGCACCACCAGCTCGTCGCCGTCGACTATTCCGTACTGCGGGTCGCCGCCCGTGCTGAATCGCGCAATCTTCACTCGTTCAGCCTAACCCGCGCAACGCCGCCGGGTCGGTTCAGGCGGGTCAGTTGAGGCCGGTCAGCTCAGGCGGGTCAGCCAGTTGTGCTTGTCGGGCAGGCGGCCGTACTGAATGTCGGTGAGCTCCTGGCGAAGCGACATGGTGAACTCGCCGGCGGGTGCGTTCGCCTCACCGAGCGTGAAGTGCTCCGAGCGCAGCTGGGCCACGGGAGCGATGACCGCCGCCGTGCCGCAGGCGAACACCTCTACGATGTCGCCCGACTCCGAGCCGGACTTCCATTCCTCGATGCTCACGCGGCGCAGCTCGACGTTGTGGCCGCGGTCACGCGCGAGCTGCATGATGCTGTCTCGGGTGATTCCCGAGAGAATGCTGTCGCTCTCGGGCGTGACGAGAGTGCCGTCTTTGTAGACGAGAAAGAGGTTCATGCCTCCCAGCTCTTCGAGGTATTTGCCCTCTTGCGAGTCGAGAAAGAGCACCTGTGCGCAGCCCTTCTCGTAGGCGAGTTCCTGCGGCAGCAATGACGAGGCGTAGTTGCCGCCCGTCTTGGCCGCGCCCATGCCGCCTCGGCCCGCGCGGTTGTATTCGGTCGACAGCCAGATGTTGACGGGAGACACTCCCCCGGCGAAGTAGGTGCCGGCCGGCGACGCGATGACGTAGAAGCCGACCTTCTGAGCGGCACGCACACCGAGAAAGCTCTCGGTCGCCATCTCGAACGGGCGGATGTACAGGCTGGTCTCCGGCGCATCGGGCACCCAGGCGCCGTCGACCGCGACGAGCTGCTTCAGCGATTCGACGAAGTCGGCAGTGGAGAGTTGGGGCAGGGCCAGGCGCGCCGCAGAGCGCTGCAGCCGTGCTGCATTCATTTCCGGGCGAAAGGTGTAGATCGAGCCGTCGGCGTGCCGGTAGGCCTTGAGACCTTCGAAGATCTCTTGCGCGTAGTGGAAGACCGAGGCGGCCGGGTCGAGGGAGATCTTGCCGTACGGCAGCACCTCGGCATTGTGCCAGCCGTCGGCGAGAGTCCATTCGATCTGCACCATATGGTCGGTGAAGTGCTTGCCGAAGCCGGGATCGGAGAGGATCGCGTCGCGCTCGGCGTCGGCACGGGCATCCGTCGACGGAGTGAGGGCGAAGGCGAGCGGAAACTGGGTGGGGGTGGGAGCAGTTGTTGTCATCGGGGTTCCTCTTGAAGAGAAGTCAGAAAGCGGGGCGCCAGCGGCGGCAGCGCCTCAGGAAGCGGTTACGAGCGAGTTCAGCGAGGCCGCGATGGCGTCGCCGACCTGGCTCGTCGTGCGCGAAGCGGAGTCGGGTGTTCGGCCGGCGAGGTCGGTGGTGACGGCCTCACGGATGATCGCCGCAGCTTCTGGCAGACCCTGTTGGTCGAGCAGAAGGGCGACCGACAAAATCGCGGCCGTGGGGTCGGCGATCTGCTGGCCTGCGATGTCGGGTGCTGACCCGTGAACAGGTTCGAACATGCTGGGAAAGGTGCCGGTCGGGTTGATGTTGCCCGAGGCCGCCAGGCCGATGCCGCCGCTGATCGCGCCGGCCAAATCGGTGAGAATGTCGCCGAAGAGGTTGTCTGTGACGATGACATCGAATTGAGCAGGGTTTGTGACGAAGAAGATCGTGGCGGCGTCGACGTGCAGGTAGTCGACCGACACATCGGGGTATTCGGTGGCGACGGTGTTCACCGTGCGCTGCCAGAGCGAACCAGAGAACACGAGCACGTTCGTCTTATGCACCAGGGTGAGCTTCTTGCGCGGCCGGCTCTGAGCGAGGTCGAAGGCGAACCGAACCACCCGCTCGACGCCGAAGGCCGTGTTCAGCGACACCTCGGTGGCGATCTCGTTGGGAGTGCCGACTCGCAGCGCGCCGCCGTTGCCCGTGTAGGGGCCCTCTGTTCCCTCGCGTACGACGACGAAGTCGACAGTGCCCGGATTCGCCAGCGGGCTGGTGACACCGGGGAAGATCGTGGTCGGCCGCAGGTTCACGTAGTGGTCGAGGTCGAACCGCAGCTTCAGCAGCAGCCCGCGCTCGATGTTCGCGTTCTTCAGGCGCGGATCGCCGGGCACTCCGCCGACCGCGCCGAGCAGAATGGCGTCGTGCGAGGCGATGGAGGCGAGGTCGTCTTCGGTGAGCACGTCGCCGGTCTCGAGAAAGCGCGCGGCACCGAGCTTGAACTCGGTCTTCTCGAAGACCACGTCGCCGCCGTCACCCTCGGCCGCCGTTCCCGCGGTCGCTGCCACGGCCGCGTCGAGCACCTTCACGGCCTCGGCAATGACCTCAGGGCCGATTCCGTCGCCGGGAATGACAGCAAGGCGAATGACGCGAGACATAAGGCGCTCCAACACTTCATCGAATGAGTACCTCTAGGGTACAACCCGCTCCCCGACTCACTCGCGCCCCCACCTCTGTACCGGTGGGCTCGCGGGCTAGGCGCGGGCCTTGCGAAGGGTGATGAGGGCGACGGTTGTGGCTGCGAGCATGAGCAGCACGCCGATCAGCGAGGTAGTGAACACACCACTGTCGAACGCGTCGCGCGCCGACTGCAGCAGTGTCGTGCCGAGGCTCCACGGAATGTCGTTGGCGACACCCACGGCGCCACCGAGCGTCTCGGAGGCAGAGCTGGCCTGGCCGTCGGTCAGCCCGAACGGCAGCACCACGTTCGAGCGGTAGAACGCCGTGAGAATGCTGCCGAGCACTGCGGTGCCGAGTACAGCACCGAGTTCGTAGGCGGTCTCTGACACTGCCGAGGCAGCGCCTGCCTTGTCTTCTGGCACCGCCGAGATGATGAGGTCGTTCGAGATGGTCTCGGCCGCGCCGATTCCCAGCGAGAGCAGGGCGAAGGCTAGAGCGAGAGTCACGGCAGTGGCGCTCTGCCCGGTGAGCATGATGATGGTGTACGCCAGGCCCGAGAGCATCAGGCCTCCCGCGACCACGAGGCTCGGCTTCACCCGTCGAACCAGGGGAACGACGGCGAGACCAGCCACGACCATGACGATCAGGCCTGGCACCAGGGCGAGTGCGGCATCCATCGGCCGAAGACCGAGCACGAGCTGCAGATGCTGCGAGACATAGAACAGAAAGCCCACCAGCGCCACGACGCTCAGCAGGTTCACCACGACGGCGCCGCTGAAGGCGCCGACACGGAACAGCCGCATGTCGAGCATCGGGTTCTTTCGAGTGAGCTGACGGCGCACGAAGGCGAACCCCGCCGCCAGGCCGAGCGCGAACAGACCAACGGATGCCCAGCTGAACCCCTCGGTCGCGATGCTCTTGATGGCGAAGACCACCGGAACGAGCATCACCATCGAAAGGCCGATGCTGAGCAGGTCGAGCGAGCCCGGGTTCGGGTCTTTGCTCTCGGGAATCAGCAGCGGTGCCAGAATGACCAGCGGAATCAGCACGGGCACGGCGATGAGAAAGACCGATCCCCACCAGAAGTGCTCGAGCAGAATGCCGCCGACGATGGGGCCGAGTGCGGCGCCTCCAGCGAATCCGGCCGACCAGATGGCGATGGCGAGCCGGCGCTGACCGCGGTCGGCGAAGATGCTGCGCAGCAGCGACAGAGTGGAGGGCATGAGCATCGCGCCGAAGAAGGCGAGCGCACCGCGGGCGGCGATGAGCAGCTCGGGGGTCGGCGCGAACGCCGCGACGATAGAGACGGCACCGAACCCGACGGCGCCGATGAGCAGCAGCCTGCGGCGGCCGATGCGGTCGCCGAGGTTGCCCATCGCGACGAGAAGGCCGGCGAGCACGAGCGGGTAGGTGTCGATGATCCACAGCTGGGCAGCGGCCGTCGGGTGCAGCGATTCAGAGATGACCGGCAGCGCGAAGCTCAGCACGGTGTTGTCGACCGAGATGAGCAGAACCGGCAGCATGAGCACGGCGAGCGCGAGCCAGCCGCGCTTGCCGACACGCAGAGTCGGCGTGGTCGCCGGCTGGGCGCCGCGGGGTGCGGGGATGCCGTGCCCCGGGTTGTTGCGTGCCGGGATGTTGCGCACGGGGTTGTCGCGCACGGAATTGTCGCGTGCCGGGATGTTCACGGGACGGGTGGCGGTGGAGCTGGAGCTGGACATGATGCGTTTCCTGAAGATCGGGTGTTGAAAGTCTAGTATACCGTCTAGTCGGTACAGTAGCAAACGATCGGCGACTCGGTACGTGGCGTGCGAGCAATGTGGTGGCGGCACCGTATGGTGAGGAGACACGTTGGGGTGTAATCTGAGGGGATCTCATGAAATCGATGACTCGACTCACACGTAATGCGGTAACCGCGGCAGTGGTCAGCGCCGCGCTGGTGCTCACGGGCGGCCTCTCGCTCGGGGCGGCGAGCGCCGCGCCTTCGAGTACCCCGGCGCCATCCGGTGCCTCATCGGCTTCGAGCGCCCTGTCGGCCTCGGGCGCACCGACACTTTCAGCTAGACAGGCGCCCTCCGCTACACCGACACCCTCAGTCACACCGACACCCTCGGCTACACCGAAACCCTCAGGCACACCGAAACCCTCGGTCGCCCCCTCAGCTTCGGCCACACCACCCGCAGCGGTTGCGCCGAGCACACCGCCCCCCACACCTACGCCGACGCCGACGCCGACGAGCAGCAGTCCATCCACCGACGTGCCGACCGACGGCGTCGCGGGCGACCCCACGCTCGAGCAGATGAACGAAGCGCACAACCACTCGATGGGCTCCACCATCAGCGCCAATGAGCCCGCCGCATCAGGGCCGAACGCGTTCTCGCGGCAAGCGCAAGCGGTGCCGAACGCCGCGAACGGGGGCGCGACCACTCAAGGGCTGGACATCAGCGGCTGGCAGCCCACCGTCGACTGGAACAGCGTCTGGGCGAACGGGGCGCGCTTCGTCTACATCAAGGCGACCGAGAGCGACGACTACTCGAGTAGCTACTTCACGAGTCAGTGGGCCGGCGCCACGAACGTCGGAATGGTGCGCGGGGCCTACCACTTCGCCAACCCGTACGAGTCGAGCGGGGCCACGCAGGCCAGTTACTTCGTCGCGCACGGCGGCGGCTGGAGTGTCGACGGCAAGACGCTGCCGCCCATGCTCGACATCGAGTACGACCCGTACACCGGCTCAGATCACACCAACGCCTGCTACGGATTGAGCGCGTCGGCGATGGTCGCCTGGATTCGGGACTTCTCGAACACCGTGCTCGCCAAGACCGGCACCCTGCCGATGATCTACAGCACAACGGGGTGGTGGCGAACCTGCACCGGCAACTCCGCAGACTTCGGAGCGAACCCGTTGTTCATCGCGTCGTGGCCCAGCAACATTGCCTCAGGCGCGGGCACGCTGCCCGCCGGCTGGAGCGATTACGCGATGTGGCAGTACGCAGACTCCGGCATCTTTCCCGGCGACCAAGACCTCTTCAACGGCAACCTCGACGCGCTGAAGTCCTTCGCTTCGAAGGGATCGAAAGGCGGCGCGGTAGGTAGCCTCGTCAACGGATCGTTCGAGAACTCGATCACGGGCTGGTTCCCTGGTAACGGAACGGTGAATCAACTCATCTACACCGATCCCTCGTCCGCCGAAGACGGCTCGTCGTTCTTGGCGTCGAATACAGCGGTTCCCTGGCACTCGATGGCGCAAGACGTGCAAAGAACGCTGAGCGTGGGCGAGCAAGCCACCGCAACGATCTGGCTGCGCGCGGCCTGGGGCACCTTCAGCGGCCAATTCAACCTCTGGGGCATCGGCAACACCCAGGAGTCGGCATCGACGCCGTTTACCGTGGGCACCACCTGGCAGAAGTTCACCGTGCGGTTGCCGGTCGTGTCGTCGTCGCACTCCTCGCTACGTTTCGAGGTCTACATGACGACCACCGGCGACACCCTGTTTCTCGACAACGCCACGCTAAGCTTCGGCGCCGCACCGGTGGCTCCGGTCGTACGCCCCTCGGAGAACCTGCTCTCGAACCCTGGGTTCGAAGGCCAGCTCGGTGGCTGGATTCCCGGCAACGGCGACATCAACCGTGCCGTCTGGCAAGACGCCTCAGTGGCGCATTCCGGCACGTGGTTCGGAGCCGCCAATACGGCGACGCCCGCGCATTCTCTCGCCCAAGAGGTGCCGGCGAGCCCCGGCATCGGGGACGACTACGTCTTCTCCATCTGGGTCAAGGCGGGAGGCGGCGTCACTCAGCCCTTCTCCGGCCGGCTGGCCCTCTGGGGCCTTGGCGGGGGCCCGAACCTCTCGAACGGCGTCGATTTCACCGCGACCTCACAGTGGACGCAGGTGTCGGTCACGGTGAACATCACGCGCGGCGGCGTCACAGTACTGAAGCCCGAAATCTATCTGTTCACAACGGGCATCAACCTTCTCGTCGACGACGCATCGCTGACCCACAAGCTCCTGCGCTCCGGGTCGTTCGAGGGCAACTCTTTCTCGGGCTGGAGCACGAGCGCCAGCTCGATGAACTGGGCCGTCTTCACCGGGCCGCAGACCGGCGTCACACCCGAAGAGGGCACCTACTTTCTCGCCAGCAACACGAGCGTCAGCGGCAATTCGCTCTCCCAGCAGATCGCGCGGACAACCAACGTCGGGGAGACGTATACCGCAGAGGTCTGGGTGCGATCGTTCAACCCGAACCAGACGTTCACTGGCACCCTGGCGCTGTGGGGGCTGGGCGGCACGACCGAGGGCAGCTCCACGGACTTCACCGTGGGCGGCACCTGGACCAAACTGACGGTCACTCTTCCCATCACAAACGCCGGCCACACGCAACTGAAGTTCGAGGTCTACGAGCGCACAACGGGGCAACTCCTGCTGCTCGACGCAGCGCAGGTGTACTGACAAGGCCCCTCGCCGCCTCGCGGACGAGACCCGCTCATCCGGCTAGCGGATGCCGCGGCCCGAGCCCGCGAGGCTCAGCAGATCGTCGAACCGGTCGTGATACTGTAAAGAGTGACCCTCACTGACAAAACCTCACTTAGCGTGCGCTCGAGGGTGGTTCGCGAGATCGTCAGCGCGGTTCTCGCCGCCGTGATCTCGGTGGTCGCTGCCGTCATCGCTCTTCGCATCAGCCCCACCGACATGATGCAACGGTGGCAGATCAGCAGCCCCGACGGAGTGCTGCACTACCTGCTCTTCGTGAACAGCACGCAGACCTTCTCGTACACCACCAACCCGAACCTCGGATTCCCATCGGGGCTCGACGCCTTCTTCGTGGCTCAGGTCGACATGCAGTCGGCGCTCGCCATGAGCGTGCTGGCCGCCATCGTGCACAACGGAATTCTGTCGCACAACCTCTACGTTCTCGGCACATTCGCGCTGGTCGCTCTCGGCGGGTACGCGTTCTTCCGGGCCCTGCGCATCCGACGCTGGCTCTCAGTGCTGTTCGCGGTGATCTTCAGCCTCGCGCCCTATCACTTTCTTCGTGTCTGGTACGGGCACACGTTCATCGAGAACTACTGGGTCGTGCCGCTCGCCGGGATTCTCGTGCTCATCACTGCCGGGCCACGAACGAATCCGTTCACCGCCTGGGCGGCACGCGCCGCGTCACGCCGCGGGCGAATCGTGCGCACCGCACTGCCCCCGGTCATCTTGTCGCTCGTCGTGGCGACCGGTGAGCCCTACTACTTCGTTTTCGCCGTTCTCATCGTGGGCGGCGTCTGGCTGTTCGGCGCATGCGGGGCCCTGCTCACCCGAACACCCTGGCGCACCATTGCGGCCACGGCCATCGTTCCGGTGAGTCTCGTCTTCTTCGTGGGCATCAACCTGCTCGTGATGGCTCAGAACTACGGGGTTCGCTACCAGTCGTACGCCGGGGCGAGACTGATCTCCGACTCCGAAATCTATTCGGGCAAGCTGATGTCGTTGCTGTTGCCCTGGCTCGGTTCCGGCTTTCCCGGTGCAAGCCGGCTCGCGAACCACTACGCGTCGGCAAGCAACGTGCTGCCCTACACCGAGGCGACCGGTACACCGATCATCGCCAGCGTGGGCATGATTGCTCTGGTGCTCGTCGTTCTGATCGGCATTCTGATCGGCAACCGAACACTCGCCGACACGTGGATCAACCGGATTGTGACCGACCCCCGCACTCGGGTGCTGGCGGTGGCGCTGCTCTGGGCGTTTCTGTTCTTCATGGTGTCGGGGCTCGGCGTGGCCGTGGCCATGGTGGCCGGAACCCAGGTCAGAGCCTGGGTGCGTGTGTGCATCTTTCTCACCCTCTTCGGCCTGGCGTTCGTCGCGATGGTGGTGAATGCGTTGCCGTCGAAATACGGCATCCGCTTCGGTGCGGCCGGGCTGCTGGCGGTCGTGGCCGTCTTCGACCAGATGGTGGGGGTGGCCGCAGCCGTGCCGCTCAAGCCGACCGCCGACGACAACATAAAGTCGTACGTCGCCGCCGTCGACAGCGCGCTGCCCAACGGCTGCGGCGTCGTGCAGTTGCCGATGGCGGGTTTTCCTGAGACTCCCCCGACCGATTCCATGCCCGAGCACGAACTGGCGCTGCCGTTCTTGTACACGCAGCCGGGCGACATCCGCTGGAGTTACGGCTCGGTCGACGGAACGGTCGGCCGCAAACTGTGGACCGACGCGAACACTCCCGACCTGTTCGGCGCCACCGTGAAATCGACGGGGGCGTGCGCCATCTCGGTGAACCTCGACGGGTACTCCGATCACGTCGATGCGTGGAAGCCCTTTGTCGCGGCCGCGGGGGGCAATCCCGATGCCCCGACGGTCACGTCTCCCGATGGCGGCATTCTGCTCTTCACGGTCGGCAAATGAGAGCGGCAACGGCAATGGCTAGCGGGCGCCCGAAACGCCCTAGCATGGGTAAATGACCCAAGCGCCGTCTGCTCGTGATCGTGTGCTCGACGCTTTCGAGAACATTCTGATCACGCACGGTGAACGAGCTGCGACCCTCGACGCTGTCGCAGCAGAGGCCGGAGTGAGCAAGGGCGGCCTGCTCTACCACTTCGGGTCGAAGGATGCCCTGGTCGACGGCCTCGTCGAGAGATTGTCAGGGCTGGTCGAAGACGACGTGCAGAACATCCGCACCGCACCGAACGGCGTGGTCGACTACTTCGTGCGCAGTTCGGTGAACACCGAGAGCCCGCTCGACCGCGCCATCATCGCCGCGACTCGTCTGGCTCAGGGTTCGCAGCCGAAGGCGCAAGAGGCGCTGCGGTCGATGCAACGCTCGTGGTTCGACGTCGTTGCCGAAGCGGTCGGCGACCCGGCCGTCGCGCGCACCGTCATGCTCATCAGCGACGGTCTCTACTACAACTCGGCACTGCTGCCGACCTCGCCTACCGAGACGTCGAGTCGAGCCGCGCAGAACATGGACGAGCTCGTGGCTATCGTGCAGGAGCTCGTGCGGGCCACGCAGCCGCACTGACCGCACACCCACCCCTATAGTGGTCTCTGACACTTTCGGGGAGCTGTTTTGCCAACTCGGGCGCGAACGCCGTCAGCGACGCCGCCCATTTCGACGTGTCGAATATTCCGGCCGACCTCGTAGTCCATTACGACCCCGACGCGACGACCTACGCGGCTCCTGCCGATTCCACGACGACCGATACGCCGGTCGACAACAAGCTCTTCGTCTTGGCCAGCCACGCCCCGACCGATACGACGTTCAGCTTCGTCTCCGCTGGCCCCCTCACGGTTGCCGCGAAAAGCACGGTCTACTTCTTCTTCACCATCACGTGGCCCGCGCACAACGTGCACACGGGCGGATTTGTGATCGCCGGATCGTTCACGTTCGGAACGGGTGCACTGCTGCACTCGTCGAGCGACACCGTTTCGATCGACTATGTCGACGATTCGCCGGCGTAGAGCCGGGCATCCGCTACCCGCCGGCTACTCGGTGATGTCGATCTCGGTCAGCACGTCGGCATCGATCGCGACGCGAACCCGTTCGAGCAGCTCGTCGGGCGCGGGCGAGTCGATGGTGAGCACGCTCAGGGCCTTGCCTCCGGCTGTGGTGCGCGCGATCTGCATGCCGGCGATGTTGATGGATGCGTCGCCGAACTCCTTGCCGTAGATAGCCACGATGCCGGGGCGATCGTCGTAGATCATGACGAGCAGGTGTTCGGCGAACGGAACCTCGACGTCGTAGCCGTTGATCTCGACGATCTTCTCGATCTGCTTCGTGCCGACGAGCGTGCCCGAGACCGAGAGCTGCGAGCCGTCGCTCAGGGCGCCGCTCAGGGTGAGCACGTTGCGGTACTCCTCTGAGGCGGGGTCGGTGATGAGGCGCACGGTGACTCCGCGTTGCTCGGCGAGCAGCGGAGCGTTCACGTACGAAACGGTCTCGCTGACGACGTTGCTGAAAACGCCCTTCAGCGCCGCGAGCTTCAAGACGCTCACGTCGAAGGCCGCGATTTCGCCGCGTACGACCACGTCGAGGCTGGTCAGCGGGCTGTCGGCGAGGCCGGAGAACAGCTGGCCGAGCTTCTCGATGAGGGCGATACCGGGGCGCACGGTCTCTTCGATGACACCGCCGGCCACGTTCACCGCGTCGGGTACAAGCTCGCCCGACAGCGCCAGGCGCACCGACTTGGCGACCGAGACGCCCGCCTTCTCCTGGGCTTCGTCAGTGGATGCCCCGAGGTGCGGTGTGACGATGACATTGTCGAGCGCCAGCAGGTCGAGGTTCTTCGGCGGCTCGCTCACGAACACGTCGAGGCCGGCTCCGGCGATGACGTTCGCGGTGAGCGCACGGTAGAGCGCGTCTTCGTCGATGAGGCCGCCGCGGGCCACGTTCACGATGAAAGCCGTCGGCTTCATGAGGGCGAGCTGAGCATCCGAGATCATGCCGGTGGTCTCGGGCGTCTTCGGCATGTGGATGGTCACGAAGTCGCTCTGGGCCAGAAGCTCGTCGAGGCTCAGCAGTGTGACACCCAGTTGCTGTGCACGCGCCGAGGTGACGTAGGGGTCGTAGGCGACGACGTTCACGCCGAAGGCCTGCAGACGGGCGGTGATGAGCGCGCCGATGCGGCCGAGGCCGATGATGCCGAGTGTCTTCTCGTAGAGCTCGACGCCGGTGTACTTCGACCGCTTCCACTGCCCCTGGGCCAGCGCCTCGTGCGCGGCCGGAATGTGCCGCGCGAGGCTCAGGATGTGCCCGACCGTCAGCTCGGCGGCCGAGATGATGTTCGAGGTGGGCGCGTTGACCACCATCACACCGGCTTGGGTGGCGCTCTTGATATCGACGTTGTCGAGGCCCACCCCGGCACGAGCGATCACCTTGAGGTTGGGCGCCGCGGCGATCGCCTCGGCGTCGACCTTGGTGGCCGAGCGCACGAGAATCGCGTCGGCCGAGGCCAATGCGCTCAGCAAGGCCGCACGGTCGGTTCCGTCGACGTTCACAACGTCGAAATCGGGGCCCAGAGCCTCAACGGTGGCGGGAGAAAGTTCTTCTGCGATCAACACGACCGGTTTTGACACGAAAGTGAGTTCCTTACAGGGGGGGTATGGACACAGTGAGGCGTCGGCGGCGGGATCGCGGGCGACGTAGCCCCTCAACTTTAGTGCCTGCGCACCGGGAGCATCGAACGCACGACATTCGAGGTCACTCAGCTCGTGAACGCCCTCGCGGTCGGGCCGCCTTCGGGCTCGTGTTCGGCTGACTACACGCTGAGCGCTGCTGCGTACAGGCTCTGCAGATCGAGAGTGACGACGGCAGTGACGGCGAACCCGACGATGTAGACGATAGTGGCGGCGACAACGTCAAGACGCCGGGTGCCCCACAGCGCGATCGCATAGATCACGACGGGCGCCGCGACCAGACCGATGAGCGCTCCGAGCGCGCCACCGGGCATTGCGACGCCGAACGAAGCGTATTGCTGGGTCAGGGCGATCAGGTTCGACAGGCCACCGAAGACGGCGAACGCGTATACGAACGCGAAGACGACAGAGACGACCCAGCCAGCCCTGCCGCGTCGGCGTTTGCGGGCCGGCGTCTCGTCGATCGGTTGTGAAGTCATTTTCAATACCCCGTCACGAACGGCCACGGAACGAGCACGATCACTCCGATGATGAGCCAGAGAAGGCGCGTTCTCACCGCACGCTTCGCACCCAGCAACAGCGTGGCGATGAACCACAGCGCCGGCGCGAAGATCGTCAGCACCGACAGAACGGCCTGTACGATTCCGCCGAGCCCGTCACCGGTCGGAGGGTTTCGCAGAAACCCGACCAGCCAGCCGATCGTGTAGAGAAACAGTATTCCGCCGAAGATGCCGAATGCGATCAGCGCGGCGGAGCTGAGGGGCGCAGCGGCCGCCTCGGCGTCGAGCAGCTCGTTCTCGACGGCTGCGTCGTCATCGGCTTCAGCCTGAGCGCTACGGGCTTTCGCCATGGCGGCATCGTTCGACGCGACCACGTTCGGGGCCGGGGCGGATGCCCAGCGGGGCGACCCCGCAGCATCCACATCCACACCCGCCTCCGCCTCCGCGGACGCGGCATCGGACGGGGCCGTCTCGACGACCTCCGGCACGAGCTCGTCGTCAGCGTCATCGAGGTCGGGGGCGACGTATGTCGGATCGTTCTCGTCACCCCAACTCAGGGCGTCGTCGTCGGTACCGCGTTTCATGCCTTCAGGGTACTCGGTCGAGCTCGTCGCCTTCGCTGTGAGTGGCCGGTGTCATTACGATGGGCGCATGGCGGCTGTCGATTACTTCATCACCGGCGATCACGATGCGGCGCGAAACGCTCTCGCTGCGGCCCTACGGGCTCAAGGATTCGAGGTGGCGACGTCGCCCATCGGCGGCTGGAACATCACGCGCGGCAGCGTCGGCGCCACCGTGTGGCTCGGCGCCTTCGCCGGCAAGAACAATCAGCGCCTGGAGTACTCGATGCAATTCTTCGAGTACGAGGGGCAGCTGGTCGCACGCCTCAACCGTTCCAGCGGTGCCGGCGCGATGGGTGGCGTGATCGGAGTCTCACGCTCGGCCGACGTCTTCACCGAGCTCGACCAGGCGGTCGGCTCCGAGCTGACGCGCCTCGGCATTCTCGCCACGGTCACCCACCACCCCTGACCCTGCACCAACCCCCTCACATGGATCACAAAAATCGCCCCAAAACCGAGGTCTTGGGGCGATTTTTGTGATCCATCCTCGGGTGCGGGATGGGTTGGGCAGGGTTAGCGCGCGGCTGAACCCTCGGTGTAATCCGTGTCGGTCTGCTTCCACGCGAAGAGGGCGCGCAGCTCGCGGCCGGTCTCTTCGATGGGGTGGGCGGCACCCTTGGCGCGGAGAGCCAGGAACTCAGGAGCTCCGGCATCCTGATCGGCGATGAAGCGTGCGGCGAACGCACCCGACTGGATGTCAGCGAGAACGGCCTTCATGTTCTCTTTCACGCTCGGGTCGATGACGCGCGGGCCCGAGACGTAGTCGCCGTACTCCGCGGTGTCGGAGACACTCCAGCGCTGCTTGGCGATGCCGCCCTCCCACATGAGGTCGACGATGAGCTTCAGCTCGTGCAGCACCTCGAAGTAGGCGATCTGCGGCTGGTAACCGGCCTCGACCAGGGTTTCGAAACCGTACATGACGAGCTGCGAGGTTCCGCCGCAAAGCACAGCCTGCTCGCCGAACAGGTCGGTCTCGGTCTCTTCGGTGAAGGTGGTCTTGATGCCACCGGCGCGCAGACCGCCGATTGCACGGGCGTACGACCAGGCGAGCGCCCAGGCTGAGCCCGAGGCATCCTCTTCGACCGCGACGATGACGGGAACACCACGGCCGGCCTCGAACTCGCGGCGCACGGTGTGGCCCGGGCCCTTCGGAGCGACGAGCACAACGTCGGTGCCCTCGGGCGCCTGAATGTATCCGAAGCGGATGTTGAAGCCGTGCCCGAAGACCAGCGTCGAGCCGGGCTTGAGGTTCGGCGCGATGTCTGTCGCGTAAATGCCGCGCTGGTGCTGGTCGGGCGCGAGGATGACGATGACGTCGGCCCACGCGGTGGCCTCGGCGACCGAGACGACCTCGAAGCCGGCTTCTTCGGCCTTGACGATCGACTTCGAGCCCTCCTTGAGGGCGACTTTGACCTCGACGCCCGAGTCACGCAGGTTCAGTGCGTGCGCGTGGCCCTGCGAGCCGTAACCGACAACGGCTACCTTTTTCGACTGGATGAGCGACAGATCGGCGTCTGCGTCGTAGAAGATTTCAGTCACGTGAGTTCTTGCTCCTTATATTTTTGACGGTGTTGCAGATGAAAATTGGATGCCCGGGGCGAGCGTCTTAGCTCTTGTACACGCGCTCGGTGATCGACTTGCTGCCGCGCCCGATGGCGAGCAGGCCCGATTGCGCGAGCTCTTTGATTCCGTAGGGCTCGACGACACGCAAGAACGCATTCGTCTTACCGGTGTCGCCGGTGACCTCGATCACCAGGGCATCTGTCGACACGTCGACCACCCGTGCGCGGAACAGGTTGACCGCCTCGAGAACGTGCGACCTGGTTGAATTGTCGACCCGAACCTTCACGAGCAGGTGTTCGCGCTGAACAGACTGGGTCTGGTCGAGTTCGACGATTTTGATCACGTTGACCAGCTTGTTCAGTTGCTTGGTGACCTGCTCGAGGGGAGCCTCATCGACGTCGACGACAACAGTGATGCGCGAGAGGCCTTCGATCTCACTGGTGCCCACCGCGAGCGATTCGATGTTGAACCCGCGCCGGGCGAACAGCCCGGCGACACGGGTCAGCAGACCGGGTTTGTCTTCGACGAGGAGCGACAAAACGTGGTGACTCATGGCCTACTCCTCTTCCCACTCGGGGGCGTGCTCACGGGCATACTGAACGGCTGAATTGCTGAGCCCCTGAGGAACCATCGGCCACACCATGGCGTGTGGGCTCACCACGAAGTCGATCACCACGGGGCGGTCGTTCGTTTCGATGGCGAGCTTGATCGCTGCATCCACGTCTTCTTTCTTGGTGACACGGATGCCGAGGGCACCGTAGGCATCGGCCATCTTCACGAAGTCGGGAATCATGATGGTTCCGTCGCCCGTGTTGAGGTCGGTGAAGCTGTGGCGGCCGTCGTAGAACAGCGTCTGCCACTGCCGCACCATGCCGAGTGAGGAGTTGTTGATGATGGCGACCTTGATCGGGATCTTGTTGATCGTGCAGGTCGCGAGCTCTTGATTCGTCATCTGGAAGCAGCCGTCGCCGTCGATCGCCCAAACGGTGCGGTCGGGGTTGGCGACCTTGGCTCCCATGGCGGCGGGAACGCCGTACCCCATGGTGCCGGCGCCGCCGGAGTTCAGCCAGGCGTTCGGGCGCTCGTACTTGATGAACTGCGCCGCCCACATCTGGTGCTGCCCCACGCCGGAGGCATAGATGCCCTCGGGACCGGTGATCTGGCCGATGCGCTCGATGACGTACTGTGGCGACAGCAGGCCGTCGTCGGGTTCGTCGTAGCCGAGCGGATACTGGCGCTTGAGTTCGCGCAGGCGATCCCACCAGTCGGAGAGGTCGGGTATCGCGGCGATGACGGGCTCGGCGGTCGCGCCGCCCGGGGTGGCCGCAGCGCCCGCGGTCGTGGAGGTGCTGGCAGCAGTGGCGGCTTCTACAGCGGCAACCGCGGTGGCAGCAGCGACGATGTCGGCGAACGCCGCCGTCAGGTCGACGATGACGTCTTTCGCGTCTCCCACGATCGGCACGTCGGCCATGCGGATCTTCGAGATCTCGGCCGGGTCGATGTCGACGTGCACGATCT
>JAODBC010000009.1 GCA_025463765.1 Subtercola sp.
GAGGGCGCCTGCCCCAATTGCAACGGTGCCGGCGTGATCTTCACCGACCTGGGAATGATGGCGGGCGTGGCCACCACCTGCGAGGTGTGCGAGGGCAAGCGGTTCCAGGCCTCCGTTCTCGAGTACCATCTCGGCGGCCGCACCATCAGCGAGGTGCTGGCGATGTCGGTGACGGATGCCGAGAGCTTCTTCGGCGCAGGCGACGCGCGGCTGCCCTCCGCGCACACCATACTGAGCCGCCTCGTCGACGTCGGGCTCGGCTACCTCAGTCTCGGTCAGCCGCTGAACACGCTCTCGGGAGGCGAGCGTCAGCGGCTGAAACTCGCCACGCACCTGTCGGAGAAGGGCGGAATCTACATTCTCGACGAGCCCACCACTGGCCTGCATCTCGCCGATGTCGAACAGCTGCTCGCCCTGCTCGACCGCCTGGTCGACTCCGGAAAGTCGGTCATCGTCGTCGAGCATCACCAGGCGGTGATGGCCCACGCCGACTGGATCATCGACCTCGGCCCCGGCGCCGTTCACGACGGCGGTCGCATCGTCTTCGAGGGCACCCCCGCCGACCTCGTCGCCGCCCGCTCCACCCTCACCGGCACCCACCTGGCTGCCTACGTCGGCGCCTGACCCGTCGCTCGGGTGGTTTATTCAACCGAGCGTCGACCGAAGCCTCGCGATTGCTCCCGCGAGGTCGTGAAGATCGTGATCGACGGTGTGCTGAACGATGCTGTGCGTCGCGTCGAAGTATCGATGTGCAAGAAAGTCGCGCATTCCGGCTATCTCCCGCCATGGAAGAGTCGGCTCTTGTTCGACGAGCGCAGGCGAGAGAGTTTTCACCGCCTCGCCAATCTCGATCAAGCGGACTCGTATCGCATCGAATACCAGTCCGTCGGTCAACGGGCCTCGGCGCTGATGCTCGCGAATAGCGGCAATCGCCGAGCCGATGTCATCGAGCCGTTCGATATCCGCACGGCTCACAGCGGCACAAGATCGCGGGCTATCGTCTCGGCGATCGTTGACTTCAACCCGGCGCGCGGCACGAGGTCGACCGGCATTCCGAGGAGGTCTTCAGCCTCCCGTTTCATTGCCGCCAGAGCGAACAGGCCAACGCCATCGGGCACGTCGACCAGCACGTCGACATCGCTGTCGGGGCGATCGTCGCCTCGCGCTATGCTGCCGAAAATTTCAGGCCGTTCGAAGTTGCGCCGCACAAGCAGCTCTCGGAATTGTTGACGGTGTCGCTGCAGTTTTCGGCCGGCCGGGCCAGCGAATCCTGGGGGTACGGGGGCTTCGGCCGGGCGCAACACGACCGATAACGAGAATCCAGCCGACGCGACGATTCTGGCGAGAGCCTGGAACGAGGGTTGTTTTCGCCCGCTCTCGTAGGCACTGATCGCACTCTGAGGAACGCCTGCCAGAACGCCGAGATCGTGTTGGCTCAGTGCCGAGCGCTCACGAGCGCCACGGATGATGCGAGCCGCTGATTCTGCCATAAAACAGAGTATATACGATGAGATCTATTTAGCCAGTTTTGCTCACTATCCCCGCCAGGAGCAGGGCCAGCATACGGTCGGCTTGGGGGCGCTGGTCGGGGTTGGGGGTGGCTAGGAAGACACCGACGAGGCTGGCCGCGACGTCTTCGGCGCGAACATCCGACCGCAGAGTGCCCGCACGAGCGCCGGCCTCGAGAAACGCTGCGATGGTCTCGGTGACGCGTGCGCGGGTCTGCGACGACGCGATGGCCCCGGTCTGCAGCAGACCGCGCAGGCTCTCGGCCATGCCGCGCTTGGTCGTGACGAAGTCGGCGTAGGCGAGCATCCATTGCCGCAAAGCCTCCGCGGGGTCGGTGCTCGCCAGCAGTTCTGCGCCCCGAGCGAGCACGGCATCGAGTTCGGTGCGATAGACGGCCTCGACGAGGGCGTCGCGCGTGGGAAAGTGCCGGTAGAGGGTGCCGATGCCGACGCCGGCCTCGCGGGCGATTGCCTCGAGCGAAACGGGGGCCGCCGCGGCAGAAGAGGCCGCAGAGGCCGGGGAGGCCGCAGAAGCCGCAGCTACCGCGCCTGACGGAACCGCGCCCTCGTGCGGCGCCGACAACGCTCGTCGCGCCACTTCGATGAGTCGTTCGCGGTTGCGCTGGGCATCCGCACGCACACGGGTCGGCTGAGAAGTTGCCTCGTCCATGTATCGGAGGCACCTCCGTTTCTGCTAGGGTCGGCGATACGGAGGTTCCTCCGTTACTGACCAGAGTAGTACGACGAGATGGGCACGGCCATGACGACACCCGCAGAAGTAGTAACGAGGCCCGGAGGCGAATGGCTGCTCGCCGGGCATCCGGTCGCCCGTATCGGGTACGGCGCGATGCAACTGGCCGAGCGCCCGGGCCGGCCGCCGGTCGACGCCGACGACGCCATCGCGCTTCTGCACCGCGCGCTCGAGCTCGGCGTCACGCACATCGATACGGCCGAGTTCTACGGGCACGGTACGGCGAACGAGCTGATCCGCCGAGCGTTCGGCGACACCGATGAGGTCGTCATCGTCAGCAAGGTCGGCGCAGACAGAGTCGATGCCCCGGTTCGGCTGGTTGCCGCTCAGAAACCGAACGAGCTGCGCGCCTCGGTCGAGGCGAACCTGAAGAGTCTGGGCCGCGAGCGCATTGCCGTCGTCAACCTGAGGCGAGCGGATGCTCAGCCCGGCATCATCGCCAGCGGTGACCAGATCGTCAACCTCGACGACCAACTGGCCGAGCTCAGTGCGCTTCGCGACGAAGGCCTGATCGGCGCGTTCGGTCTGAGCAACGTGAGCCTCGAGCAGCTGCAGCAGGCCCTGCCTTCCGGCCTCGCGTGCGTGCAGAACAGCTACAGCCTCGTCGAACGTTCGGGCGAGCGGATGCTCGACCTCTGCCGCGCGAACGACATCGCCTGGGCGCCGTTCTTTCCGCTCGGTTCCGCCTTTCCGGGTCGCCCCAAGGTCGTGGAGCAGCCGGCCGTCATCGAGGCCGCGCGCCAGCTCGGGGTCACGCCGAGCCAGGTCGGGCTCGCGTGGCTGTTGCAGCACGGCCCGAACATGCTGCTCATCGCGGGAACGAGCAGCATCGCGCATCTCGAACAGAACGTCGCCGTCGGCGACATCAAGCTGAGCGACGAGATCATGGTCGCGCTCGACGCCGTCTCGGCGAACTGAAAGCAGGCCTCGCTAGGGTGAGCATCATGACTTCGGTGCTCGACGACCTGACCGCTGTGACCGCCCCGCTCGTGGCGCTGTACAAAGACCTGCACGAGCATCCGGAGCTCTCGTTTCACGAAGAACGCACCGCCCGCATCGTGGCCAGACGCCTCGCCGAGCTGGGCTTCGAGGTCATCGAGAAGGTCGGCGCCACCGGCGTCGTGGGTGTGCTGCGCAACGGCGACGGGCCGACCGTGCTGCTTCGCGCCGACATGGATGCTCTGCCGGTTCTCGAGCAGACCGGGCTCGATTACGCCAGCACGGCGCGAGGTCTCGACCCGGCCGGCATCGAACAGCCCGTCATGCATGCGTGCGGGCACGACGTGCACTCGACCTGCCTGCTCGGCGCGGCCGAGGTGCTCTCCTCGGCTCGCAACACGTGGTCGGGAACGCTCGAAGTGGTTTTTCAGCCGGCCGAAGAGCTGGGCGCGGGGGCGCAGGCGATGGTCGACGACGGCCTGTTCGAGCGCGTTCCGGTACCCGACGTGGTGCTCGGGCAGCACGTCGCACCGCTGTACGCCGGTCTACTCGGATTGCACGCCGGCCCGGCATTCGCCGCGACCGACGCCTTCGACGTGCGTATGTTCGGGCGCGGCGGCCACGGCTCGCGGCCCGAGACGACCATCGACCCCATTGTGATGGCGGCGGCGACCATCCTGCGGCTGCAGACCGTGGTCTCGCGCGAGGTGGCCGGCGGCGAAATGGCGGTGCTAACGGTAGGCCAAATTCATGCGGGCAGCAAGAACAACATCATTCCCGACGAGGCGGCGTTCGGCGTCGCCATCCGCAGCCTCGACTCGGGCGTTCGCGATCGGGTCGTCGCTGCCGTGCGCCGCATCATCAACGCCGAGTCGGCTGCCTCGGGCGCCGAGCGCGAGCCGCACATCGTCGCCGTCGACTGCTTTCCGGTTCTCGTGAACGACATCGACGCCAGCGCCCGCGTGTTCGGCGCCTTTAAGCGCTCGTTCGGCGACCAGCGCGTCATCGACCCCGGCCCGGTGACCGGAAGCGAAGATGTCAGCCTGCTCGCAACGGCCGCGGGCGCACCGCTGGTGTTCTGGCTGCTCGGGGGTACGGATGCCCGGGTCTACGGCGCCGCCGTAGCGGCCGGCACGGTCGAACGTGACATCCCGGCGAATCACTCCCCGTTCTTCGCCCCGGTGCCCCAGCCCACGCTCGACGCCGGTGTCTCGGCGCTCACCGTCGCCGCGCTGCAGTGGCTGGGAGCCCAGCAGTGAGCGAGCAGGGGCTGGGCGCCCGCGCGGCCGTCGGCGATGCTCGCCCCGGCGCTGCCGCGAGCGATGCCGGCGCCGACGCCGGCGCAGCCGACTCGATGTTCGCGGTTCAGTACGCCGAGTTCGGGCCGCCCGAGGTGCTCACCGTGAGGCCGCATGCGCAGCCCCACGCCGAGGCCGGTCAGGTGCGCATCGCCGTGCGAGCGGCGGGTGTCGCCCCGGTCGATCTGTCGATTCGGTCAGGCCGGTCGCCGTCAGCCTCGCGATTGACCCTCCCCCACATTCCCGGAATGGACGCCGCCGGAGTCGTCGACGAAATCGGGCCCGGAGTACGAGGGGTAGCGCTCGGCGACGAGGTGTTCGGGTCGGTCGACATCGCAAAACTGGGCGGGGCGAGCGCCGAGTTCGCCGTGCTATCGTTCTGGGCGAAAAAACCTGCCGCGCTGCCCTGGGCGCAGGCCGGGGCATCCGGCAGCAGCATCGAGACGGCCACGCGCGCCCTCGACCTGCTCGACATAACAGAGGGCACGACTCTGCTGATCGACGGCGCCGCCGGCGGCGTCGGGAGTGCCGCCGTGCAGCTCGCTCTCGCGCGGGGTGCACGCGTCATCGGCACGGCCAGCGTGGCCAACCAGTCGTATCTCGCGTCGCTCGGCGCCCAGCCGCTGACCTACGGACCAGGGCTGCCCGGGCGGGTGGCGGCTCTGCAAGCGGAAACTCTCCAAGCGCCTGCTCTGCAGGCAACCGCGCGAGCGACGACCCCGATCGACCGCGCGCTGCACGTTTCGGGCGCGAACGCGCTGCCCGAACTCATCTCGCTCACCGGCTCGCCCGACGCGGTCGTGACGCTTTCAGACTTCACCGGGCCCTCTCTCGGAGTACGAGTGTCGGTCGGAGAGATCGGTGGCGAACCCGACGGCCGTCACGGGTTGGCGGCTGCCGCCGCGCTCGCCACCCAGGGTCGCTTTCGCGTTCGGATCGATCACGTTCTGCCGTTCGAACGGGCTGCCGAAGCCCATGTCGCGGCCGGCGCGCTCTCACCCCGCAGCGGCAAGATCGTGCTCGTTCCGCCGGGCGAGCAGCTTCACTGATCACCGCACGCGATGCAGATCACGGCTTCACGCGCTCGCCGAACGCGGCGAGACGCCCCCGCAGGTGCTGCAGTTCGGCCGGGTTGGTGGCCTGCGTGAGGGCACGTTCCATCGCGAGCAAAGCGCCTTCCGGGCGATCGGCGCGGCTCAGCAGTTCGCCGCGCACGGCCCAGTAGAGGTAGTACTCGTCAAGGCCGCTGATCGTGTCGAGCAGGCGGAGACCCGCTTCGGGCCCCTCCACCATCGACACCGCGACCGCACGGTTCAGTTCGACCACAGGCGAGGGCATCATCACCACGAGCTGATCGTACGTGCGCACGATGGCGTGCCAATCGGTCTCGGCCGAAGTGCGCGCTTTCGCGTGATATGCCGCAATGATCGCCTGCAGTTGAAAGGGACCCGGAGTCATGCGCCGCAAAGCCCGCGCCAAAACGGCGTCGCCCGAAGCGATGAGCCGGGCATCCCACCGGCTTCGATCTTGGGCGTCCAGAAGCACGAGCTCGCCGGCCGCGAAACGCGCCTCGCTGCGCGCATGCGTGAACAGCTCGAGAGCCAGCAGCCCCTCGACCTCAGCCGAATCCGGCAGCAGTTCGGCTGCTTGACGGGTGAGCCGTATCGCTTCGTCGACGAGGTCGATGCGGATGCCCGGGGCACCCCCGCGCGCGAGATAGCCCTCGTTGAACACGAGGTAGAGCACCGTGAGAAGTGCTTGCACACGATCATCCAGTCGCTGCGGGATGCTCAGCGGAATGCCCGCGTCACGAATCTTGCGTTTCGCCCGAACGATGCGCTGCGCCAAGGTTGCTTCGGGCAGCAGGAAGGCCGCCGCGATCTCGGGAGTGCTCAGGCCGCCCACCAGGCGCAACGTGAGCGCGACTTGAGTGTCGCGATCGAGAGCGGGATGGCAGCAGAGCAGCATCAGACGAAGCTGCTCGTCGCCGACCTCGGAGTGTTCGACGACCATCGGCTCCTCCTCGGTTGCGTCGTGCTCAGGGTCGCCGAATGGCTTTCGCGCTGTCAGGTCGGGCGCAGCAGCCAGCAGGCGCCGTCGTTCGACGGCGGCGCGGCGCAGGCGATCGATGGCGTTGTTGCGCGCAACCGTGTAGAGCCACGCCGGTGGATTGTCGGGAACGTGCTTCCATTGGCTCGCGGCGAGCAGGGCGTCTTGAACCGCCTCGTCGGCGAGATCGAGATCGCCGAAGCGGGCCGCGAGCAGAGCGAGAACGCGCCCGCTCTGCTCGCGGGCGAGGCGGGTGACGGCCTCACGAACGTCAGCCACGCACGGCTCAGAGCGACTCGGACCGAAAGGCGAGGGGGCGCACCTCGAGGGCCGCGTCGTCGATCGGCATCGCTGCTGCCAGCCGCAGCGCCTCATCGAGGTCGGTCGCGGTGATGAGATAGTACCCGCCGAGCTGCTCTTTCGACTCAACGAACGGCCCGTCGATGAGGGTATCGGCGCCACCCGATCGGCGAATGGTCGTGGCGGTATCGCCCGGCTGCAGACGGCCGCCGCCGATGAAGTTGCCGCCGTCCATGAGCGACTGGTTGTAAGCCATCCACGCACCCATGTACTGCTCGAATTCGGCGGTTCCGGGAGCGTACTGCTCGTGCGCGACGGTTTCGGCGATCAGAATCATGTATTCCATCGGAGTTTCCTTACTGAGGTCGTTGGCTGATGGTATCGAAGGCGGGAATTTCTCGCCCCTCGAACATGACGCAGAGCCCAGCGGCAATCGACAGCTGCGGGCAAACTTTCTCAGCCGCCGATAGCCGCCGATCTTTTCTCAGTGCCAGATCGTTTTCCAGCCGCCGATCTTTCTCAGCCCGCGATCGAGTCGAGCTCGGCCACATCGTCGGCCGACAGCTCGAGAGCTGCGCCGGCGACGTTCTCACGCAGGTGCGCCACCGAGGAGGTGCCAGGAATCAGCAGGATGTTCGGCGAGCGCTGCAGCAGCCACGCGAGCGCGACGGCCATGCGTGACGCCCCCAGCCGGTCTGCGACGCCGGCCAGCGTGTCGGACTGCAGCGGCGAGAACCCGCCGAGCGGAAAGTACGGCACATACGCGATGCCCTCTTCGGCCAGCACGTCGATCAGCCGATCATCCTGCCGGTTGGCGATGTTGTAGAAATTCTGCACCTCGACCACCGGGGCGATCGACCGGGCCTCGGCCACCTGCTCCATGGTCACGGTGCTCACACCGAGGTGCTTGATGAGGCCCTCGCTCTGCAACTCGGCGAGCACTTCGAACGGCGCCGCGAGCGAACCCGGGGTGGGGCTGTCGAAGCCGCCGACCCGCAAGTTGACGACGTCGAGCGTGTCGAGGCCGAGGCGAGTGAGGTTGTCGTGAACGGCCTGGCGTAGTTCGTCGCGCGAAAGCGCCTTGGGCCAGTTGCCCTCGGCGTCGCGCAGCGAGCCGACCTTGGTGACGATGCGCAACTCGGCCGGGTACGGATGCAACGCCTCCTTGATGAGCTCGTTCGTCACGAATGGCCCGTAGAAGTCGCTCGTGTCGATGTGCGTGATGCCCAGTTCGACCACCTCACGCAGCACAGCGAGCGCCTCTTCGCGATCGGCCGGTGGCCCGAAGACGTGCGGACCGGCGAGTTGCATCGCACCGTATCCCATGCGGGTGAAGGTCAGATCGGGCGCTGCAGAAAAAGTGCCGCCGGGCAGGAGTGTTGTGCTCATGTGAAATTCTTTCGACGAGAAGTGGCGGCGCGGCCGAAACCGTACCGGTGTGCATCCACTCTCCCTCCTCGTGGCGACCGGAGCGAGGGCCCCCGCGATACTGGGACTAGGAGTACCATCGACGCCCCATCCGCCACCCCACCTTCTTTCGCCTCATCGAGGTACGAGTTTGTGCGGGTGCGCCCGTTGCTGACCCGCACAAACTCGCAGCTCGATCGGAGTGCCCGCCTGCGGGTCAGTCGGTGGGCGCTGCGCGGGCGTCGATGGCGGCGGTGATGCCGTCGATGCGCGCGATGGCATCGTCGAAGCGGGGCACCGTGCCCCAGAGCACCGGATGCTCGAGGTGCACCTGCTCGAGCGACTCCCCCGAGGCGGTCAGGGCCGCCAGGTCGAAACTGAGGTTGGTGCGGGCTGCCGTGAGCGCCGCGCGCAGGGCTCCGCACGCCACGGCGAGGTCGGCGATGAGCGCCGGATTGGCGTGCTGCGCGAGCCACTGCAGATCATCCACCGCACCGATCGCCCGTTCACCGAGCGCGGCCGACGACCGTGCGCCGTCGACCGAGCCGCGCCGAATCGCCCGGTCGCGTTCGTCGCCCTTCGGCAGCCGGAATGCGCCGCCGAACTCCCTCGACGCCACCGCATCGTCGTCAGCGAGCCTCAGCGCCGCCACCCGTAACTCGTGCGCGCGTTCGAGAACGGCGTCGCGTTCGTCGGCGAGAGCAGCGACAGCCGATGCGTAATCAGACGCCCTTCGGTCGCTAGGTGCCTTCGCCCCGTCGCCCGATGCACCCGCCGCGGCTGGGCGGGTGTACCCCGCGATCATCGCCGTGAGCGCCGCCGCAATCGCGAGCATCACCCCGGCCGCGGCCCCGCCACCTGGGTCGCCCCGCGTCTCACCGAGCCCGTTCATCCACTCGTCGACGCTCGCCCGCTGCGTTCCCACGTACTCGCTCTCGGTCATGCCTCCAGTCTGCATGGCGGTGCTACCCTCGTGCCATGACCCCGCAGGAGCTCGAGAATCTGACACACCTGCGGCGAGCGCGAGACCTCATCGACCGCGACTACGCCAAGGCGCTCGACGTGCCCACGATGGCTGCGCGCGCTCTGATGTCGCCCGCGCACTTCTCACGGCAGTTCAAGGCGGCCTATGGCGAGACGCCGTACGGGTATCTCATGACCCGTCGCATCGAGCGCGCGATGGCCCTGCTGCGGGCCGGAATGAGCGTCACCGACGCGTGCATGACGGTCGGCTGTACATCGCTCGGGTCGTTCAGTTCGCGCTTCACCGAACTCAACGGCGAGACGCCGAGTGCCTACCGCCAGCGCGAGCACGACGCGGTGCGGGCTATGCCGACACGGGAGGCGATGCTGCGCACGCGGCCGAGCAGCCTGCGTTCTGCCCGCAAGCCCTCAGCGTCATCGTCGGTCGGCGCACCGGTCAGTTCAGCACTGCCACGGTCGACCGACGAGAACCGCCTCGACCGATCGAGCAGAATCGAAGAAGCGGATGCCCCGCCCCACGATCTAGCGTTGCAGTCATGACAATTCGACTTCAGTACTGCCAGGTAACCGTCAACGATGTCGACGAATCGCTCGGGTTCTATCGCGACGCCCTCGGTTTCACGGTCGTGAACGACGTATCGAACGGCGAATATCGCTGGCTGACCATCGGCAGCAACGACCCATCCGATCTCCAGCTTGTGCTCTCCGAACCGCACGCCGGCCGCTCGCAGGCCGACGGGGATGCCCTGCAAGAGCTGCTCACCAAGGGGTCGCTGCCCATCTTGGTGTTCGCCACCGACGACGTCGACGCTACCTTCGAGAAGGTGCGCGCATCCGGTGCCGAAGTACTGCAGGAGCCCATCGACCAGCCGTGGGGCCCGAAGGACTGCGCTTTTCGCGACCCGTCGGGCAACACGGTTCGTATCTCGCAGCTGCCCGCGGCCTGAATCGCTCGACACCGAGCAGCCGACGCGGCCGTCGAAGGGCGCCGATAGACTCGGGGCATGAGTGCATCAACAGACCGTCTGGTCTGGATCGACTGTGAAATGACCGGCCTCGACCTCAGCGTCGACGAACTCGTCGAGGTCGCGGTGGTCGTCACCGACTTCGAGCTGAACTTGCTCGACCCCGGTTTCACCATCGTCATCAAACCTGACGACTCCGCGCTCGAACACATGAACGACTTCGTGCGCAACATGCATGCCACGTCGGGTCTCGACAAACTCATTCCGAACGGTGTCAGCCTGGCCGAGGCCGAGTTCGAGGTGCTGGAGTACATCTTGAAGTTCGTGCCCAACGAGCTGAAGGCACCGCTGGCGGGCAACACCATCGGCACCGACCGCATGTTCTTAGCCAAGTACATGCCGCGAGTAGATGCTCACCTGCACTACCGCAGCGTCGACGTCTCGTCGATCAAAGAGCTGGCACGCCGCTGGTTTCCGCCCATCTACTTTCACGCCCCCACGAAAGACGGCGGGCACCGGGCGCTGGCCGACATTCTGGAGTCGATCCGCGAGCTCGAGTACTATCGCAAGGCCATCTTCGTGGCGCCCCCGGGGCCGCCTTCTGCCGAGCTGAAAGACATCGCGACGGCGGTCGTGAACGAATTCGACGCGAAGCTGTAATAGAATCGTTGAGTTGCCTTGCTCACGCTCGGCAATTGCCTCGTTCAGGCGAGGCAGCAACAGCCCCGTTTTGCGGGGAGCCTGGTGGGTATAGCTCAGTTGGCAGAGCGCCTGGTTGTGGTCTAGGAGGCCGCGGGTTCGAGCCCCGTTACTCACCCTCGTGTTAGTAACAAGCGTTACTGAAGAAAAAGATTGGCCCGGTATTCGCCGGGCCAATCTTTTTATCTGGCGGGGTACCCTGAGGGCTGGCGCGGTACTCCGAGCGGCGTACTCTGAGCGGCTGCTGGTCGAGGCTGTGCGATTGACGGGCGGGGTGCGATTCACGGGAGGGGTGCGGATGATCGAGGTCGATGCCGAGGCGTTCGAAGCGCTGGTGGTCGCCGAGCTCGACCTGCTGCCCGACGAGATGGTCGACGGGCTCGAGAACGTGGTGTTCGTGGTCGAAGACCGACCAGAGAACGGAACCCTCGACACGCTGGGCCTGTACGAGGGTGTTGCCCTGACCGAGCGCGGTGACTACGGCTTCGGCGAGCTGCCCGACCGTATCGTGCTGTTCCGTGAACCTCTGCTGGCGATCTGCGCCGACGACGCCGAGCTGCGTGACGAGATCCACACCACCCTCGTGCACGAGATCGGCCACTTCTACGGAATCGACGACGCCCGCCTGCACGAACTCGGCTGGGCGTGAGGGTTACAGACGGGTTACGAACGGCGGGGCGAATCGGCGAGCGGCGGGAGAGCCGCCTAACCTGAACGCATGGCCTCGACCGCAGCACGACGAATCCGCCGCGGAATCTTCATCGGGGTGGGTGCGCTGGTCATCCTCGGCATCGGCCTGTACGGCCCGGTCACCCTCGTCGGCCCGCTGCCGCCTGCGACGGCGACCGTCATCGACGCGACGGGCACGCTCACTCCCCCCGCCCCGCCGACACTGCCCTCGACCGGGGCGAGTGGCATCACCGCCGACGGAGCGACCAGCGTGCTCGCAACCGCGGGCATCACCGATCCGGTGCCTCTGGGCGGCACAACGAAGGTCATCACCGCTCTCGTCGTTCTCGACGCAAAACCGATGCTGGCGGGCGAACAGGGCGCCTCGATCGTCATCACGCCCGCCGATTACGCCGACTACATCGCGTACATCTCGCAGAGCACCCGAGCGGTGTCGTTCATCGCCGGCGAAACCTGGACCCAGCGTGACATGCTGCAGGCCATGCTCATGGGCTCGAGCAACAATCACGCCGACGCGCTCGCCGCGTGGGCGTTCGGGTCTACTGACGCCTACGTCGACGCGGCGAACGCCTGGCTCACGAAGAACGGATTCAGCGGCACGACAGTCGTCGACGCGACCGGGCTTTCGAGCAATTCGGTGGGCACGGCATCCGATCTCACCCGCATCGCCCAGCTGGCGTTCGCCAACCCTGTCATCAGCGAGATCATCGCCCAACCGGCGGTCACCGTGAACGGCGGACGCTACGTGAATAATCTCGCGATCTACCTGCCCGACAAGGGGGTGACCGGCCTCTCGCTCAGCTACACCGACCAGGCGGGACTGTGCTTCTTGTACAAAGCCGAGGTGACCGTTGCCGCAACCACCGTCAGCCTCTACGGAGCAATGCTGCGCGAACCCGACTACGACACGCTCAACGGTGACATGACCACGCTGCTGACGAGCGCCGCGGCGAATCTGAAACCGACTACCGTCGTGACGGCCGGAGACGTCTTTGTGCACTACACAACGGCCTGGGGCCAATCGGCCGACGGCGTGGCGGTCGCCGGCGACTCACGGATGCTCTGGGCGACCACGCCCGTCACTCACACTGTGGCGGCGGCACCCGTCACCACAGCCCTCGGCGGAACCTCCGCGGGCACCGCGACGTTCGATCTTCCCGGGGGCCCGCTGACGGTCGCCCTCAAACTCAGCAACGCGCTCTCCGACCCGGGACCGTTGTGGCGGCTCACCAACCCGGTTCCGGTCATCCAGTCGTTCGTCGACTCACGCGCCGGGTCAAGCGACGCCCCGGGTTCGGTCGCACCGAGCGGGCCGGCACCGTCGCCCGCCACACCGGGAGCGAACGCTCCGGCTACGGGTGCTGCGGCTACGGGTGCTGCGGCTACGCCTGCCGTCGGCGGCTCCGCCACTCCCGCGGGCTGACGTCAGCGGCTCCGCCCACCCCTGCGGGCTGACGTCAGCGCGGCCAAGGAACCGAGACCGAGGGACGTGCGAGGGAGAAGTCTGAGCGTCTGAGCGTCAGAGCGTCTGAGCGTCAGACGAGCGCCTCGCCGAGGTCGGTGTCGTCTCCGCTGACAAAGGGGTCGCTGTCTTGGGCCTCGAACGAGTAGCTGACGTGCAGCTGGCCGTTCAGTTCGCGGGTCGAGACGGCGGTGTACTCGAAGTTCGACTCGATTCCGTCGACGAGGGCGATGACGCCGAAGGTCTTGTCGTAGTCGCCGCCGATGAGAATGCGCTCGTCGATCTGGCCCTTGAGGGGCCCGTCAGCGTATTCGACGGTGTACGTGGCGGGGGTAGAAGCTGAGTCTGTCATGACTCCACCGTAGCGCGACCGGCCGACACGGGCATCCGGATGCCCGCGGCTGGCGCTCGCGCTGCACACCGTGGTACGGCGGCCGGTGCGAGAACGGAGGAGATTTTGCAGCGGTACCGCCGTCCACGCCGCACCCCATCGAAATCTCCTCGGTTTCGGCGCCGCACCGCGCACTACCGCGGGCACCTCAGCTGCCGATGAAGTTCCAGTGCCCCGTCGACACCGACACGACAACGGCGGTCAGCGCAACCGCCGCCGCGATGAGAATCAGCAGCGTCTCGCGCCAGCCGAACGTCGACTCCCGCGCGTACGTTCGGCGCCCCGGAGCGCCGAACCCGCGCGCCTCCATGGCCGTGGCGAGCTTGCTGCCGCGCCTGATCGACAGCACCAGCAGAGCGAAACCGAGGCTCAAGAACCTGCGGATGCGCCCCGAGTCTCCGACTCCACGCGCCCGTCGTGCGAGCTTGAGTGAGCGCCAATCGTCGAGAAACAGCCCCACGAGACGCAACCCCGCGAGCCCGCCGAGCACAAATCGGCTCGGCAGATGCAGCACCTGCGCGAGCCCGTCCGCGAGGTCCGTCGGATCGACCGTCACGAAGAGCACGATGGCAGGAAGACCGATCGCCAGCACCCGCAGCGTCGTCGCGACACCGAGTTCGATCGATCCGTCGGTGATGTGCACGAGCCAGAACTGGGCGTAGGTCTGCCCCGACGGCCGACCGTAGAGAACCGTCGTGAGTCCGGCGAGCGGCGCCGCGATCCACACCGGAAGCGTGCGCAGAAAGAACACCTTGGGTGTGAGCCCGGCCCAGAAGAAGAGCAGACCCTCCAGCACCAGCGCGACCGACGCCGACACCCAGTCGATCGAAAGCAGCAGCGTCAGGCTCAGCACAAATGCTGCACCGATCTTGGCGACCGGATTGATGGAGTACACCGCCTGCGTGCCGCGATGCGGGGTCAGGATGCTCATGCCGACCCGCTCTCGCGCGGTGCTGCCGAAGCGGGCGCAGCGGGCCCACGCCCAGCGGAGTCGAGATCACGAAAAGTCGTGTTCCCGAAAGGTTTTGAGGGAGTTTTTGTGAGCTCGGCAGCCGGGGTGAGGCGCGCGGCGGCCAGGGAAGAAGCGACGGCCGGAACGGGCATCCGGAATTCGCGGTCGGCCAGGGCGTCGACGAAGTCTGAGTCGTGGGTGACAGCCACCACGGCCGTACCTTCGTCGAGCAGTTCGGCGAGCAGGGCGACGAGTTCGGCCCAGGTGCGGGAGTCTTGCCCGAATGTCGGTTCGTCGAGCACGAGCACCTGCGGCCGCGTGGCGAGAACGGTCGCGACAGACAGCCGGCGTTTCTCGCCGCCCGAGAGCGTGAAGGGGTTGGCGGCGGCGAGACGGGTGAGCCGCAGGCGCTCGAGCAGCTCGTCGACGCGCTCGTCGATCTGGCGCTGCGCGATCTTCAGCGCTCGCGGACCGACTGCTAGTTCGGCACGCACGGTGGCGGCGAGAAACTGGTGTTCGGGGTCTTGAAAGACGGTTCCGATGCGGCTGAGCAGCTGCCGGGAGCGCCAGCGGATCGGCTCCGCTCCCGCTCCGGCCGCGAACGCCGGGCTGGCCTGGAGAGTTCCGCCTGCCGGTGGCAGAAGCCCGGCCAGCGTCAGGGCGAGGGTCGATTTACCCGATCCGTTCGCCCCCGTGATCGCCGTGGCGCTGCCCGCGACGACGTCGAGGCTGAGCCCGCTCGCGACAGGTCGCCCCTTTACGCGCGATACGGCGAGCTCGGTGGCGTGCAGCAGCACGGCGCCCGTGTCGTCGCTGGACTCGTCGCCAGGCCGTGCGGCCGCCATCCCGCCGCGGGCCGTACCCGTCTCGCCACCGCGCACGCCCGAACCTGTGCCGCCTTCGACGCCAAGGTCGACGCTGCAGGCCGCACCCGTCTCGTGAGACAGCTGCGCCGTAGTGCGGTCGTCGTAGTGGCCTCTTTTTGGCGCGGGTGTCTCACGGAGAAGGTCGGGGGTGGCGGGTGGGCCAGAAGAGGCGAGAGCCGACGCGGAGCCGAGAGCCGACGCGGAGGCGAGAGCCCGCCCCGCGGAGCGACCGCGGCGCGCCGGACGCGGAGGCGGATACTCCGGAACCCACACACCCGACGCCGCCAGCTCGGCCCCGCGGGCGCGAAGCACGTCGTCGGGCGCACCGTCGGCGAGCACGCCCCCGCCCGGGGCCAGCACGATCACACGATTCACCAGGTGCCGCCAGATCTCGACCCGATGCTCGATGACCACGAAGGTCGCCTCCGAGTGCTGCAACACTCGCGCCACCGAGTCGCGCACCTCCACGACTCCCTGCGGGTCGAGGTTGGCTGTCGGCTCGTCCAGCAGCAACAGTTGCGGCCGCATCGCGAGCACCCCGGCGAGCGCGAGGCGCTGTTTCTGCCCGCCTGAGAGCTCTGACGTCGGATGCTCGTGCGGCAGGTACAGCCCGACGGCTTGTAACGCGTCGCTCACCCGCCGCCAGATCTCGTCACGAGCAACGCCGAGGTTCTCGCAGCCGAAGGCGACGTCGTCGCCGACCCGCGCGAGCATCACTTGGGAGTCCGGATCTTGCAGCAACAATCCGACCCTGCCCCGGGCATCCTCTGGCCGACCGCCGCCGACCAGCAGCGAGCCCTCGTGTTCGCCCTCGTCAGCGCCGCCGAGCACCCCGGCGAGCGCCGAGATCAGCGTCGACTTGCCGGCCCCGGAGGCCCCGAGCAACAGCACCCGCTCGCCCTCACCGATCTCGAGGTCGAGTTCACGAACGGCCCACGCGGCTCGCCCGGCGTGCCGCCACCCCCAGCCGCGCGCGCTGACCTCGGCCCCGCCGCGGGGTTCTTCGCCGCCGCCGCTCACAGGGACACGAGACGCCACGGGTTAGACCCGCACCGCGGATTCCCGGCCCGCCGCAAACCGCGAGAGCGCACCCGTGCGTGCGAGACCCTTCACGGCCAGCCACGACAGCAGACCTGCCAGAACAATGCCCGAGATGATCGACGACACCGTGTAGATGATGATGAACGGCGTGTCTGAGCCAGGGTACGACACCAGCAGATCGTTGATGGCGAGCGCCAGCCCCGCCCCTGCGCCCGCCAGCAGCGCGACGTATAGACGGTAGTTCACATAGAGGAACAGAGCGAACACCACCTCGGCACCGATGCCCTGCACGACACCCGAGAGCAGCGTCAGAATGCCCCACTGGGTTCCGACCAGCATCGATACCACGGCCGCGAGCACCTCGGTATAGAGCGCCGCGCCGGGCTTGCGGATGATCAGCCCACCGAGCACGCCGGCAAAAAGCCACCCGCCGCCGAGCAGCGCTCCCAGCCCGGGAGCGAGCGCCTCGAGGGGTGCGCTGAGCGGGTTCCACGCCTGCCCCCACGCCCAGAAGATGAGCCCGGAAGCGACGCCGACGACGCTCGCAACGATGATGTCGACGACCCGCCAGCGGAAGCGGCCTGTGGTGACACCGGATGCGACCTTGAGTGATGCGGTTGTTGTTTGCACTGTTCGTGCCCTTTCGTTAGACGAATTGTGAAGGGCACGGGTTGTGAGACGCCGCGATCGGTGCTGGGCCTGCAGAGCATCCATTCGGCCGCGCACTAATAACGACGGCTCGAGAGTGTCTGCTCCCTGCGCTGGCATGATCCAGATCAGGTTAGACGGTCGAAGGTTGAGAACCTTCCTCTCAGCCCGGCTCACCGGACTCCCGTGTTGCCGCAAGTATCCCATATTCTGAATGATCATGCCCTTGTTCATTCTCGCGATCGCCGTTTTCGCGGCGATATTGGTTCTCGCCGTCTATGCGCACCGCCGCATGACCGAGAGCTGGCTGAGCCACAACGGCACCAGAACACGTGGCCAGGCGATCACTGTGGCCCCGCCGCTGTCTGCCGGCTTGATCTCCCGCCTCACCAAGACGGTGACCATCATCTCCTTCACCGCGACAGACGGCATCTCGCGCAGTCTCATTCCGCGTTCGGGAGCGATGACCTTCACCGTCGCCCAGTCGCAGGGGGCAGTCACC
Source organism: Subtercola sp. (assembly GCA_025463765.1). Lineage (GTDB taxonomy): Bacteria > Actinomycetota > Actinomycetes > Actinomycetales > Microbacteriaceae > Subtercola. Next base: position 17,453 of record JAODBC010000009.1, read on the forward strand.
GTGCTCTACGACCAGGCCAAGCCGTCGAACCACGACCGGATGCGCGTGGGGTTCGGGCCCGCACCGACCACGTGGCACCGGGTGCGACTGCGCGACGCCTGAATTATCCACAATCCACCCGACCTTTCACATCTGCACAGCTCCCGGCAACCCCACACGACCGCCCGTCGAAGTGTGTCAGGCTGAAGTCATGCAGTTGCGCATCTTCACAGAGCCCCAGCAGGGCGCCAGTTACGACGATCTTCTCGCGGTAGCGCAGGCCACCGAACGCCTCGGCTTCGACGCCTTCTTCCGCTCCGACCACTACCTCGCTATGGGCGGCGAGGGCCTGCCCGGCCCCACCGACGCCTGGACGAGCCTCGCCGGGCTCGCCCGCGAAACCAGCCGCATCAAGCTCGGCACGCTCGTCTCGAGCGTCACCTATCGTGTGCCGGGCATCCTGGCCATTCAGGTTGCTCAGGTCGACCAGATGTCGGGCGGCCGCGCCGAGCTCGGGCTCGGCACCGGCTGGTTCAAGGCAGAGCACGAGGCCTATGGCATCCCTTTTCCTGAAAAACGGTTCGGCATGCTCGAAGAGCAGCTCGAGATCGTGACGGGTCTCTGGTCGACGCCGCCCGGTGAGAAGTACAGCTTCAGCGGCGAGAACTACACGCTCGTCGACTCGCCGGCGCTGCCCAAGCCGGTGCAGAGCCGGGTGCCCGTCATCGTCGGCGGCAACGGGCCAAGTCGCACCCCTAAGCTCGCCGCCCGCTTCGCCACGGAGTACAACCAGGCGTTCCCCGAGTTCGACACCATCGCGCCGCAGTTCGGGCGGGTGCGCGCAGCGTGCGAGTCGCTCGAGCGCGACCCGGCCAGCCTCATCTACTCGGCCGCGCTAGTGGTCGCCGCCGGCACCGACGAGGCGGAGTTCACCCGCCGCGCCGGTGCGATCGGCCGCGAACCCGGCGAGCTGAGGGAGCACGGCCTGGCCGGTACTGCATCCGAAGTCATCGACCGCATCGGCTGGCTGAAGCAGCAGGGCGTCGAGCGTCTATACCTGCAAGTGCTCGACCTGCACGACCTCGATCACCTCGAGTTCATCGCAAGCGAGATCGCCCCGCACGTCGCCGGGTAAACCGGGTAGCCGATTACCGGCTGCCGTGAACTACGCGTAGCCTGCCCCGACCGACGATCACCGAACGAATACATCAACTGGAGTCATTTGTGGACAGCTGGCCAGGATCCGCCTACCCGCTCGGAGCGACCTTCGACGGCAGTGGTACCAACTTCGCGATCTTCAGCGAAGGCGCAGAGAAGGTCGAACTGTGCCTGTTCGGCGAGAAGGGCGCAGAGACTCGCATTCTGCTGCATGAGGTCGACGCCTTCGTCTGGCACTGTTACCTGCCGCAGGTTCAGCCGGGCCAACGCTACGGGTACCGCGTCTATGGGCCGTACGACCCGAAGAACGGGCTGCGGTTCAACCCCAACAAGCTGCTGCTCGACCCGTACGCGAAGGCCACCAGCGGAACCATCGACTGGGACCAGTCGCTGTTCGCTTACAACTTCGGCGACCCTGACAGCGAGAACGACCTCGACTCCGCCAAGCACATGATGTACGGCGTCGTCATCAATCCGTTCTTCGATTGGTCTGGCGACCGGGCACTGCGCGTTCCCTACAACGAGACCATCATCTACGAGGCGCACGTGAAAGGGCTCACCGAGCTCAACCACGAGATTCCGAAAGACCAGCGCGGCACCTACGCGGGCATCGCGCACCCCGCCACCATCGAACACCTGCAGCGGCTCGGTATCACGGCCATCGAGCTCATGCCGGTGCACCAGTTCGTGCAAGATTCCACACTGCTCGACAAGGGGCTGCACAACTACTGGGGGTACAACACCATCGGGTTCTTCGCCCCGCACAGCGCCTACTCGTCGGCCGGCGAGCGCGGCCAGCAGGTGCAGGAATTCAAGGGAATGGTCAAGGCCTTACACGCGGCCAATATCGAAGTCATTCTTGACGTCTTGTACAACAACACAGCCGAGGGCAACCATCTGGGCCCGACGATCTCGTTTCGCGGCATCGACAACGAGGCCTACTACCGCCTGACAGACGACGACAAGCGGTACTACATGGACTACACCGGCACAGGCAATACCCTCAACGTGCGTCATCCCCACTCGCTGCAGTTGATCATGGACTCGTTGCGTTACTGGGTCATCGAAATGCACGTCGACGGATTCCGCTTCGACCTCGCCTCGACCCTGGCGCGGGAGTTCTATGACGTCGACCGACTGTCGAGCTTTTTCGAGCTCGTACAGCAAGACCCGGTGGTCTCGCAGGTCAAGCTGATCGCCGAGCCGTGGGACGTCGGGCCGGGCGGCTACCAGGTGGGTAACTTCCCTCCACAATGGTCGGAGTGGAACGGCAAGTATCGCGATACCGTCCGCGACTTCTGGCGTGGCGAACCGTCGACGCTGGGTGAGTTCGCCTCGCGGTTCACGGGGTCGAGTGACCTCTACGAGCATTCCGGTCGCCGACCCGTGGCCTCGATCAACTTCGTCACGGCGCACGACGGGTTCACGCTGGCCGATCTGGTGTCGTACAACGAGAAGCACAACGAGGCGAACGGCGAGAACGGCAACGACGGCGAGTCGAGCAACCGCAGCTGGAACGGTGGAGCCGAAGGCCCCACTGACGACCCGGCAATCCGTGCCTTGCGGGCCCGTCAGCAGCGCAACTTCCTCGCGACACTGCTGTTGTCACAAGGCGTGCCGATGCTGCTTCACGGCGACGAACTCGGGCGCACCCAGAACGGCAACAACAACACCTACGCGCAAGACAACGAGCTTTCGTGGGTGCACTGGAAGCGCGCAGACGAGCCGCTCACCGAGTTCACTTCTGCGGTGATGCGGCTGCGCAAAGAGCACCCGACCTTCCGGCGCAGCCGGTTTTTCGACGGCCGGCCCGTGCGACGCGGGCGCGGTGAGCCGCTGCCCGACATCGTGTGGCTGAACCCCGAGGCCGGCGAGATGGAGCCAGAAGAATGGGATGCCCCGCTCAGCCGTTCCGTCGGTGTCTACCTCAACGGCCAGGGAATCCGCGGTCGTGACTATCGCGGCGAGCGAGTCACCGACGTGAACTTCTTGCTCTACTTCAACGCGGACGACGTCGAGGTTCCCTTCACGCTGCCCAGCGCCGAGTACGGGGTCGCATGGGACGTCGTGATCGACACGGCGGGCCAGGCGACCGACGAAGCACCCAGCAGACCGGCTGACATCGTGACCGTGCACCCCAAATCGATGATGGTACTGCGTGCCCACCGCGCCGATGTGCCTGACCCAGATCACTCGGTCGCCGCTTCGCTCAGCAGCATGACCGGCGCGGTGCCCGTGATTCCCGCCAACCGGCCGTCAGCGGGCTGAGCCGGCTGCCGACCGCCCCTGCCCACACCTCGTGAATGAGAGAAGACCTTGATGCGCGTTCCCCGCTCGACCTACCGATTGCAGATCACCTCGGAGTTCACGCTTCAGCAGGCTGACGACGTGGCTGGGTACCTCCGAGACCTCGGCGTCGACTGGCTGTACTTCTCCCCCATTCTGAAGGCCGAGCCCGGCTCGAACCACGGTTACGACGTGGTCGACCACTCGCAGATCGACCCCGCGCGCGGCGGCGCGGCGGGCCTCGAGCAGGCCGTGGGCGCAGCACGTGAACTCGGCCTCGGAGTGCTCATCGACATCGTTCCGAACCACGTCGGCGTCGCGACGCCCGCAGAGAGCACCTGGTGGTGGGATCTGCTGAAGCACGGGCAACAATCGCGTTTCGCCGTGGCCTTCGACGTGGACTGGCAGTTCGGCAACGGCAAGGTGCGTATTCCCGTGCTCGGCGACGATTCGCTCGACGACCTCGAGATCGTCGGGTCTGAGCTGCGGTACTACGACAACCGCTATCCGCTTGCTCCGGGCAGCTACGAAGACGGGGCAGATGCCCGCACCGTGCACTCTCGCCAGAACTACGAGTTGGTGAATTGGCACCGCGCCGACTACGACTTGAACTATCGGCGGTTTTTCGCCGTGAACTCGCTCGCGGGCATCCGGGTCGAAGACGCCGGCGTGTTCGATGAGTCGCACGTCGAGATCGCGCGGTGGTTCGACGAGGGTCTCGCCGACGGACTGCGGGTCGATCACCCCGACGGCCTTCGCGACCCCGAGGCCTACCTCGAGCGGCTCGGCGGTCTCACCGGCCACAGCTATGTTCTCGTCGAGAAGATTCTCGAGGGCCGCGAGCCGCTGCCCACCGAGTGGGCGACGGCAGGCACAACCGGGTATGACGCGCTTGCCGACTTCGACCGCGTGCTGGTCGACCCCGCAGGTCGACAGCCGCTCGACCAGCTCGACCAAGAGCTCGCGACAGATGCCCGCCCGGCACCCGACTCGTTCGCCGACCTCATTCACACGACCAAACGCGGCATCGCCGATGGCATTCTGCGCTCGGAGGTGCTGCGCATCGTTCGCGAGCTCGCCGCGAGCGGAGCAGTGGATGTCTCGGGCACAGTGCAAACCGGTGGGGAGCCGTTTCTCACAGGGCTGCCGACTCTCGATGCCACCTCCATCGCCGACGCGATCGCCGAACTGCTGACCTGTCTTGCGGTGTACCGCACGTACCTGCCGCTCGGTGTCGAACAGCTGCGAGAAGCCGCCGACCTGGCCGAGACCTATCGACCCGATCTGGCCGCGACCATCGATGCACTGCTGCCCGCCCTCAGCGACGCTTCCAACATTGCGGCGAAACGCTTTCAGCAGACCTCGGGCATGGTCATGGCGAAGGGCGTCGAAGACACCGCGTTCTACCGCTTCAACCGACTCACATCGCTCAACGAGGTCGGCGCAGACCCGGCAGAGTTCGCCATCTCGGTCGCCGAGTTCCACAAGCGACAGGTGACGCGCCTGCGAAGCCACCCGAACACGATGACCACCCTGTCGACCCACGACACGAAGCGGGGTGAAGACACCCGTGCCAGAATCAGCGTCATCTCGGAAATGCCCGAGCAGTGGGCATCCACTCTCGGCCAGTTGCGCACTCTCGCCCCGCTCGGCGACGGGCAACTCGAGAATCTGCTGTGGCAGGCGATCGTCGGCTCATGGCCCGCATCGCGGGAGAGACTTCACGCCTACGCCGAGAAGGCAGCGCGTGAAGCAGGTGACTCGACCGGCTGGCTCACCGTCGATGAAGAGTTCGAGGCTCGCATGCACCGGCTCATCGACAGCGCGTTCGACTCGCACGAGGTACGGCGTGTACTAGCGGGGTTCTTAAAGCTCGTCGAGCAACCCGGCTGGTCGAACTCGCTTTCGCTGAAGCTGTTGCAGCTGACCGCGCCTGGCTCACCCGATGTGTATCAAGGAAGCGAGTTGTGGGAGACCTCGTTGGTCGACCCAGACAACCGGCGCGCGGTCGACTTCGACATGCGGCGTAGCATGCTGGCGAGACTCGATGCCGGCGATCTGCCGCCGATCGATGAGACCGGGGCGGCGAAACTGCTCGTCACTTCACGTGCCCTTCGGCTGCGTCGCGATAAGCCCGGACAGTTTCAGGGTTATCGGCCGCTCACCGCGACCGGGCCCGCCGCCGACCATGTCGTCGCGTTCGACCGCGACGAGGCGGTCACGGTGGCGACACGCCTGCCTGTCGGGCTCGCCGAGCGCGGCGGCTGGGGCGAGACGACGATTTCGACCGACTATGAGCGGGTGCGCGACGCGATCACGGGTCGCTCGTACGTCGGTGAGGGCATCCGTCTCGCCGACCTTCTTGCGACCTACCCGGTGGCCTTGCTCGTACCGATGACGGAAAGCTGAATCATGGCACTCAAACAGTTCGATGTCTGGGCACCGCGGGCCTCCGCGGTGACTCTGAAGTACTCGGAGACACTGAAGTACTCGGAGACACTGAACCCTTCGGAGACGCTGAAGCATGGGGAGCCCTCAGCCGACCTGACTTCTGTCGTGATGACTCCGCGCTCCGGCGGCTGGTGGAGTGCGCCCGAACTCAGCGGCTTCATCGAGGCAGACTATGGCTACGTGATCGATCCTTCCGGTTCGGATGACGACCAGACGTTGCCCGACCCTCGCTCGAGACGGCAACCGGAGGGTGTTCACGGTCTCTCTCGCACGTACGATCCCTCCAGCTTCACCTGGAGCGACGGCTCGTGGAAGGGACGTCAGCTTGCGGGCGGCGAGATCTACGAGCTGCACATCGGCACGTTCACGCCCGAAGGCACCCTCGACTCCGCCATCGACAAGCTCGACCATCTCGTGTCGATCGGTGTCGACTTCGTCGAGCTGCTGCCCGTCAACGCGTTCAATGGCACGCACAACTGGGGGTACGACGGCGTTCTCTGGTTCGCGGTGCACGAGCTGTACGGCGGGCCCGCCGGCTACCAGCGCTTCGTCGATGCCTGCCACGCCAAAGGTCTGGCGGTCATCCAAGACGTCGTCTACAACCACCTCGGCCCGAGCGGCAACTACCTCCCGCTGTTCGGCCCCTACCTCAACGACGCCAGCGCCAACACCTGGGGTTCGTCGATCAACCTCGACGGCGACGATTCGGCCGAGGTTCGCCGGTACATCATCGACAACGCGCTCATGTGGCTGAACGACTACCACGTCGACGGATTGCGCCTCGATGCCGTGCACGCGCTGCACGACGACTCCGACCCTCACCTGCTCGCTCAGCTCTCGACCGAGGTCGAAGCGCTGTCGTCGTTCCTCGGCCGCCCGCTCACGCTGATCGCTGAATCCGATCTGAACGATCCCGTCATGTTCACGCCGCGCGAAAGCGAGGGTTACGGCCTCACGGGCCAGTGGAGCGACGACTTCCACCATGCCGTGCACGTCGCGCTGACCGGCGAGACGACGGGCTACTACGCCGATTTCGAACCCATCTCGGCGCTGGCGAAGGTGCTGACAGAGGGCTTCTTTCATAACGGAACCTACTCGAGCTTTCGTGAGACGAACCACGGCAAGCCCATCAACACGCAGCACACCTCGTCGTGGCGCCTCGTTGTAGCCAATCAGAACCATGATCAGATCGGCAATCGTGCTACGGGCGACCGGCTCAGCGCGTCACTGACGGATGGTCAGCTCGGCATCGCCGCGACACTCACTCTGCTCGGGCCCTTCACCCCGATGTTGTTCATGGGCGAGGAGTGGGCGGCCTCGACTCCGTGGCAGTTCTTCACGTCGCATCCGGAGCCCGAGCTCGGCGAGGCCACCGCGAAGGGCCGCATCGCAGAGTTCGCGAAGATGGGGTGGGACGAGTCTGCCGTGCCAGACCCGCAAGACCCTGCGACGTTCGAGAACTCCAAGCTCGACTGGGCCGAGGCTACGTCGGGCCGCCACGAGCGGCTTCTGCGCCTCTACCGCCAGCTCGCGGCGCTGCGCCGCAGCTCACCCGAGTTCACCGACCCGCGCTTCACCGAGACCTTGGTGCGCTACGACGAGGCCGCACGCTGGTTCGAGCTTCGGCGGGGCGCGGTGAGCATTCTGATCAACTTCTCTGACTCGCCCATCGACGGCACCACGCTCGACGCAGAGGTGGGCGAGCTGCTGCTGGCGACCCACGACGTTCTGGCCGATACCGACGCCGACGCTGATGCCGATGCCGCCACAACAACGCGTTCCTCTCCCGACGCCGTCGGAGCTGACGCCGCCGCGGGCGATGCGACGCGCACCATTTCGGCTGACCTCGCCACTCTGCCACCGCATTCCGCCACGGTCTTCCGCCGCTCCTGACGGCGCGGCAGCGGTATTTCGTAGGAGAATTCGACGCGGTGAGCGCCATTTCGGCCCTCACCCCCGAAATCTCCTACGAAATGCCGGGCCGCCCCGGGTGTTACGAGTCGGGCGAGAACGGCGGCGTCACCGGATGCTCGCCGGCCGGCCGCACGAGAGAGGCCCGCCGCACGGCGCCCGGGCCGAACTTGGCAGCGACTCGGTCAACAGTCACCTCTGCGTCACGCCAGCCGTCTGACGGGGCGGACTCGTCGGCCCACAACGACGGCTGATGCACCACATCGGATGCCTCGACGAGGTTCTCGACCCGAACTCCGATGAGCCGCACGCGCTGAACCATCGGGCCGAGCGCGTCGAACAGATCGCGAGCCGCGTCAGAGATGGTCTGCGCGAGATCGGTCGGCTCCGAAAGGGTGCGCGCCCGCGTGATAGTCGAGAAGTCGGTGAAGCGCAGCTTCAGCGACACCGTTTTGCCGGCCAGACCCGCGCGGCGCAACCGAACGGCGACCTGATCGGATTGGCGCAGCAGTTCGAGCCGCACCTGCCGGGCATCCGCTACGTCGTGCTCGAACGTCATCTCGTGCCCGATGCTCTTTTCGCTGCGGGTTGTGACGACGGGGCGCGTGTCGCGCCCGTGAGCCAGGTCGTAGAGCTTCTGCCCACTCGCTTCACCCACGCGGTTCTTCAGCGTGGGCAGCGGGGTCGAGGCGAGATCGGCGACCGTGCGGATGCCCAGCCGCGCCAGCGCGTCGGCCGTCGTCGCCCCGACGCCCCACAGCGCCGAGATCGGCAGCGGATGCAGAAAGTCGAGCGTCGCCCGGGCCGGAATGACGAGCATCCCGTCGGGCTTGGCCCGGCCGGAGGCCATCTTGGCGATGAACTTGGTCGACGCCGCTCCCACGGAACAGGTAAGCCCAGTCTCCTCGAAGACCCGCTGTCGCACGGCTGCGCCGATGGTCGACGGCGAGCCGAGCAGCCGGCGGGCTCCGGCTACGTCGAGAAAGGCCTCGTCGATGCTCAGCGGTTCGACCAACGGGGTCACGTCGCGAAAGATACGCATCACCTCACCCGAGTAGTGCGTGTACTTCTCGCGATGACCGGGGAGCACGACCGCGTGCGGGCAGAGTTGCAGAGCGCGGGCGACGGGCATGGCCGAGTGCACGCCGAACCGGCGCGCTTCGTAGGTCGCCGAGGTCACGACTCCCCGGCCGCCGGCGTGGCCCACGATGACGGCCTTGCCGACGAGCTCCGGATGCTCGAGCAGTTCTACTGACGCGAAAAATGCGTCCATGTCGATGTGCAGCATGGTTGCAGTGCCGTCGTCGTCGAGCGCGCCGAAAACCGTCGGGCGCGCCGAACCCGCCGTGGGCACCGGTTTGGGCGCCCAGTCGGCCGCTCGTTTCGCGCCCTCTGCCACGCATTCAGCCTAGGCCGCGCCACCGACATCAACATCAACATCAACATCAACACTGCCACTGCCACTGCCACTGCCACTGCCACTGACACTGACACCGACGCCGGTCGGCACCGCCGCCGGCTCAGGTCGACATTGCGGTCACTACAGCAGTCGAGCGCGCACCATCTCGCCCAACTTGTTCGTGGTATTCACGTTTCGCGCGGTGTGCACCGGGCCGACCCGCCTCCAGAACGCCGGGGGAACCTTGCTCTTCGAGACACCATTCGGGCACCACAGATACACAGCGCGCGTGCCGACCGCCATCACCTCGGGCGCCAGCCACTCGGGGTCGGGCGGTTCGAGGTCTTCGGCCGCAAGCGCGGAACGGGCATCCGGTGTCGGCGGCACGTAGGCGACGAGGGCCCGCGCCGGGTTGACGGCGATGTCGAGCAGAGGGTTCTCGTCGGTGATCTCGAGAAATTCCGGGCCGCCCAGCACCACGAAGCCCGCGGTGAACCCTGCGATTCGCTCGAACTCGGCTTCGATGGCCGTGACCTCGGCCGGCCCGACCAGCGCAGCTGCTGAGAACACGACGTTGCCGCTGCGTAGCAGAGTGCGTACCCCGGTGTAGCCGAGATTCTCGAAGACGCCGTGCAGATCATCCATGCTCACCTGGTGGCTGGTACCCACGTTGATCCCTCGAGCGAGGGCGACGTGAACGTATACGTCTTCGGGCATGCGATCAGGATTCCGTGACGATTCCGTCGCTCACACTGAGCTGGCGCGTCAGCCGCACCGTTTCGAGCATGCGCCGGTCGTGGGTCACGAGCAGCAGGGTTCCGTCATAGCTGTCGAGCGCTTGCTCGAGCTGCTCGATCGCCACCAGGTCGAGGTGGTTCGTCGGTTCGTCGAGCACGAGCAGGTTCACGCCGCGCGCCTGCAAGAGTGCGAGCGCGGCGCGCGTTCGCTCACCGGGCGACAGGCTCGAAACGGGCCGGTCGACGTGGTCGGCCTTCAGCCCGAACTTCGCCAGAAGGGTGCGAACTTCGGCCTCGGGCAGATCGGGCACTTGGGCGGCGACGGCTTCACGCAGCGGCGTCTCGCCATCGAGAAGCGCACGCGCCTGGTCGATCTCGCCGATGGCAACGGTGCGGCCGAGACTCGCGGTTCCCTCCGTGGGCTGCTGGGTACCCAGCAACAGGCGCAGCAACGTCGACTTGCCCGCGCCGTTCGGCCCCGTGATTCCCACGCGGTCGCCGCCGTCGATCTGCAGCGAGACCGGGCCGAGAGTGAAGTCGCCCTGGTGCGCCGTCGCCGCACTGAGCGTCGAGACGACCGCGCTCGACCGGGGCGCCTGCCCGATGGAGAACTGCAGCTGCCACTCTTTGCGCGGCTCGTCGACCTCATCGAGCCGCGCGATGCGACTCTCCATCTGCCGCACCTTCTGGGCCTGCTTCTCGCTGGACTCGACGGATGCCCGGCGGCGGATCTTGTCGTTATCGGGAGCCTTTTTCAGGGCATTGCGCACGCCCTGCGACGACCACTCGCGCTGAGTTCGCGCCCGGCCCACGAGGTCGGCCTTCTTCGAGGCGAACTCCTCGTATTCGTCGCGGGCGTGGCGCTTGGCCGTCTCGCGTTCGTCGAGAAACGCGTCGTAGCCGCCGTTGTAGACGCCGATGCTGTTCTGCGCGAGGTCGAGTTCGACCACCGTCGTCACGCAGCGAGCCAAGAACTCCCGGTCGTGCGAGACGAGCACGACACCACCGCGCAACCCGCGAACGAAGGCTTCGAGGCGGGCGAGGCCGTCGAGGTCGAGGTCGTTGGTGGGTTCGTCGAGCAGCGCCAGGTCGAAACGCGAGAGCAACAACGCCGCGAGCGCCACGCGGGCGGCCTGACCTCCCGAAAGCCCGGTCATGAGGGCGGTGACGTCGGCCTCGAGACCGAGTTCGGCGAGCGTAGCGGGAATGCGGTCATCCAGATCGGCGGCACCGCTCGCCAGCCAGCGGTCGAGGGCGACCGAATAGGCATCGGCGGCCAGCGGGTCGTCACTGCCGAGCTCGACCGAGGTTCGCTCCATGTCGGCGGTCGCCTCGGTGCAGCCGGTTCGCCGACCGATGTACTCGGCGATCGTCTCGCCCTCGATACGCTCGTGCTCTTGCGGCAGCCAGCCGACGAAGGCATCGGGCGGGGCGAGCGCCACGGTGCCGGCGAGCGGAGCATCCACCCCCGCGAGCAGACGCAACAGAGTGGTCTTGCCCGCGCCGTTCGCGCCCACCAGCCCCACCACATCTCCCGGGGCGACCGTCAGATCGAGCCCCGTGAACAGCACCCGGTGCCCGTGCCCGCCCGACAGGTTCTTTGCGACGAGTGTTGCGGTCACTTTGTCGCCCCTCCCGAGACTGCGCCCCGCGAGATCACAAAAACTCCCACAAAGTCAGCGATTCCAGGGAGTTCTTCTGATCTCATCGACGTCTCAGCGCGGGTTGTCGGCGAGAATCTGGTCGACGTCGATGCGCTTGAGCAGGGCGTCCCAGTCGATGGCGCGGGCCTCCGCCTCGAGCTCACGCTCGGCGAAGGCTTTGCCGTTGCGGTGCACGACGATGCCCACTGGCAGCATCGAATTGAGCTGGGCGAGCACCGCGTCGTCGACGGCTTCGGTGTCGAAATCGGCACCCACGGTCGCGTAGTAGTCCGCCGAAACGGTGTAGGAGACGGTTGTGATCTCGACTTGGCTCATGAGCTCAAGAATAGCCCCGGGCACGCCCCTACTATGGTGATTGGCGCAGCAGCAACACCAGTCACACCTGCAGCACCAGCAGCACCGACGGCAGGCCGACGACAAGGGGCGAACAGTGGACCAGTGGCTTGCGACGATTCCGCCGCTGCTCATCATGCTCACCGTCGCCGGGTTCGTCGCGGTCGAGAGCATCGGGGTTCCACTGCCGGGCGAGACCGTGCTGATCGCCGCCACCATCGTTTCGCTCGACGGCCACATCTCCCCCTGGCTGGTCTGGGGCTCGGCGGTGGTGGGAGCCGTGATCGGAGACTCCGTCGGGTACCTCATCGGGCGCCGGTTCGGCGTGCGGTTGCTCGCGGTCGGCTCGCGCCGGTTTCCGAACAGGTTCAGCCCCGAGATCATCCACCGGGCCATCGGCACCATGAACCGGTGGGGCGCGCTGGCCGTCATCGGCGGTCGTTTTGTGGCCATTCTGCGCATTCTGGTCGGCCCGCTCGCCGGTACGCTCCGGATGCCCTACCGCCGTTTTCTCGCAGCCAACGTCACTGGCGCCATTCTCTGGGCCGGAGCGATCACGCTGATCGTCTCGATGCTGGGCCACGCTGCCATCGAGCTGATTCACCAGTTCACCTGGATCGCCCTGCTCGTGGTGCTCGTCGCCGTCGTCGTCTTCGCCATCGTCGTCGTGTACCGATCGCGCCGGGCCGACGCCCGAGCCGCAGATCAGTCGGCCGACCCCGCCGCGCATGCTGCCGCCGACCCTCGCGCCGTCGACCCCGCCGACACCGCGACCGGAACGCTCGAGCTGAGCGACCTGTTCGAGCCCGACGGCAGCCTCAGCCCGCTCGCGGCGCGCGCGGGTCTTGAGACGAGCGCCTCTGGGGTCGCCGCCGTTCCCGGCCTCGCCGGGGTCTCGGGGTTCGCCGGCATCGCCCAGGCGGCAGGCGTCGTCTTTCGGCCGATCGGGCGTACAGCGCGGCGCTTTCCGTTTACCACGGGGCTGTTCGGCATTTTTCTGATTCTGGCGATCTGTACCGGTGCCCTCTGGGATCCGGTGCATCGTCAGCCCTGGTATCACAGCATCGCCTACGGGGTTCCCTCGTTTCTCGACGGGCAGTGGTGGACGCTGATCACGGGCACCTTCTTCTCGCAGCTGCCTATCCATTACGCGCTGGTGCTCGTGGGGCTCATCGTGGGCGTGGGCTGGGCCGAGCGAAAGTTCGGTTCACGCCGGGCCTTCGGCATCTTCGCGGCCGGACAGATCGTTGCGGTCGTGGGCAGCCTGTTCATCCTGCTCGCCGCGCGCTCGTTCGACAGCTCGTGGGCGAACGACCTCGCCACCCAGTACGACGTCGGGCCCTCGGGCGGCATGTTCGCCTGCCTGGCGGCCGCCATGATCACGCTTCGCGCGCCCTGGCGCCTGCGTCTTCGCTTCGCGCTGTTCGCTGCGGTCACGGTGGCGCTCATCTACATCTCGTCGCTGGCCGACCTCGAGCACTTTCTCGGAGTGTTGGGCGTTGTGGTCGCCGCCCCGTTCATTCAGGGTTTTCACCGAAAGCAGGGGCGGCCGTCGGTGCGGGAGTGGCGCATTCTGGCCTTCGCCAGCCTGGTGATTCTCGCCGTCGTCGAGATCATCGGCACTCTCTTGCCCTCTGACGACCCGGCGACCAGCGCGAGCCCAGGAACGAGCACCTGGGTCGACCTGGCCATCGACGTGGTGATCATCGCCCTCATCGCAAACGGAATCAGGCAGGGATACCGGCTGCCGTGGGTGATAGCCGTGTGCCTCTGCGCCTTCAACGTGCTCGAGTTCGTCGGGCTGACCATCTACGCCATCGTCGCGGTCGACTTTCCGCCCAGCCTGTTCGAGGCCCTCACCAATTCGTCGCTCTGGATCGCCCTTCTCGTGATCTTGATGCTCGGCCGGGGCGCCTATCGCGTGCCCTGGCGCAGATCGAGGCGCGTCGTTCGGCAAGTGGATGCCCCCAAGAGCCCGCTCGACATCTTGACCGAAGACGGCGGAGGCACCCTCTCGTGGATGACCATGTGGAAGGCGAACTCGCACTTCATCACCGCCGACGGGCAGAGTTACGTGGCCTACCAGCGTTACTCGGGCGCTGCGATCGCGCTCGGCGACCCGGTCGGCCCCGCCGAGAACCTGGAGCAGACCGTGACCGAATTCGTGGCGGAGTGCGAACGCATCGGGCTCGTGCCGTGCTTCTTCTCGGTCTCCGATCAGACGCTCGCCGCAGCTCCCGAAGGCTGGACGAACCTCCAGGTGGCCGAAGACACCATCATCGACCTGCCGACCCTCGAGATGACGGGCAAGAAATGGCAGGCCATCCGCTCGTCGCTGAACCGGGCGACGCGTGAGAACATCACCTTTCGCATGACGAACCTGGCCGACGAGCCCTGGTCGATCGTGTCGCAGGTGCGCGCCATTTCTGAGGAGTGGGTCGGCGACAAGGCCCTGCCCGAAATGGGCTTCACGCTGGGCGGGGTGGATGAAGCACTCGACCCGCACGTGAAGACCGCCCTCGCGCTCGACGAGTCGCAGACGGTGCAGGGCGTGTTGTCGTGGTTGCCCGTGTACGGCGACGGCGACACGGTGCGCGGCTGGACTCTCGACCTCATGCGACGCAAAGACGACGGGTTCAAGCCCGTCATGGAGTTCTTGATCGCCTCGTCGTGCCTGTACTTTCAGGCCGAGGGCGCGCTCTTCGTTTCGCTGTCGGGCGCGCCGCTCGCTCGCGCCGACGACCAGGGTGAGCCCGAGGGCATCGACGCTCTGCTCGAATCGCTCGGCAAAGTTCTCGAGCCGCTCTACGGATTTCAGTCGCTGCACAACTTCAAGACGAAGTTCAACCCGCGGTACGAGCGCATGAGCCTGCTCTATCGCGACGAGGCAGACCTGCCGAAGATCGCCCTGGGGCTGACCCGGGCGTTTCTGCCGAACGAGTCGCTGGTGGGCATCGCGCGCATGGGCCTGCAGCGCTGACGGATGCCTGCGGGCATCCGTCGACTCACGCGGGAGGTTCCGCCGGGCATCCGCTCTGCCGGGCGGCGCTACGCTGGAGACATGGAATTCAGGTACCTCGGAAACAGCGGCCTCAAGGTCTCAGAAATCACCTACGGAAACTGGCTGACCCACGGTTCGCAGGTCGAGAACGAGATCGCCCGAGAAAGCGTGCAGGCCGCTCTCGAGGCCGGCATCACAACATTCGATACGGCCGACGGCTACGCCAACACGGCGGCAGAGAAGGTGCTCGGCAAGGCGCTGAAGAACGAGCGTCGTGCGTCGCTGGAGATCTTCACCAAGGTGTACTTTCCGACCGGTCCGATGGGCCCGAACGATACCGGCCTCAGCCGTAAGCACATCATGGAATCGATCGACGGCTCGCTTCGCCGTTTGCGCACCGATTACGTCGACCTCTACCAGGCGCACCGGTACGACTACGAGACCCCGCTCGAAGAAACCATGACGGCCTTCGCCGACATCGTGCGGGCCGGCAAGGCGCTGTACATCGGTGTCAGCGAATGGACCGCCGACCAGCTTCGCGAGGCACACGCGCTTTCGACGAAACTCGGTTTTCAGCTCATCTCGAACCAGCCCCAGTATTCGATGCTCTGGCGTGTCATCGAGGCCGAAGTCGTGCCCGCCTCCGTCGACCTCGGCATCTCGCAGATCGTCTGGTCGCCGGTCGCACAGGGCGTGCTGACGGGCAAGTACAAGCCCGGTGCGGCACCGCCAGAGGGCTCGCGCGCCACCGACACCAAGGGCGGCGAAGACATGATCAAGAGCTGGCTGAGCGATGAGACGCTGACCCGGGTGCAGAAGCTGCAGCCGATCGCCGACGACTTGGGGCTGACGATGGCCCAGCTCGCGGTCGCGTGGGTGCTGCAGAACCCGAACGTCGCCTCGGCCATCATCGGGGCATCCAAGCCCGAACAGATCGCTTCGAACGTGGTCGCGGCCGGCGTGAAGCTCGAGCCAGAGGTGCTGACACGCATCGACGAGGCGCTCGGCGATGTCGTCGAGCGTGGCGCCGACAAAACAAAGTCGCCCTCCCACCGGCTGGCCTAGGCGGGTCGGCGATGGATCGCGCCACCCGCTTCTCTCTGCTCGGCCTCGGCGGCTCGTTCATCGTCGTGGTCGCCGCAGTGATCGACGCCGTCACCCACGGCGCCTATGGCACGGTGCTGCTCATCATCATGCTCGCGGGCATCGTCTTCGCGCTCGTGATGGTGGTGTCTGCTCGACTGGAACGCCGCCGGGTGCGCAAGCTGTCTGAGCCGCCGAAGCCGATGCCGCCGACCCAGCGCCTGCGCTGATCGATCCGTTCTGCGACGCCTCCAACCCGTGAGGGCCTTCGCCCGCCGCTCGCGTCGTGCGCGCACGCTCGCGCGTCGTTTTCAGTCTCAAGTCCGTGATTTTGTGGCCGAAAGCGACGCGCGAAGTCAGTGCCGCGTGGGCACGGCTGTGGGCGCAGGGTCGGAGACCCGCGCGAGCCGCGCGAGCCGCGCGAGCCGACGCCGGGCGGCCAGTTCGCTCGGGCCGGGCCCCGTGCCGAGCATGTTGCCCACCACCTTCAGCACGAGCCGAGTCGCGGTGATACTAGGAAGCGGTACCCGCCACAGACGCGCCGGCTGCAGCCCGAGCATCCGGCGGTATTCGGGCGCGATCGACGCTACCGCGCCGTTGAACAGCACACGATAGCCCGGCATCAGCCCGCGTGCCAGCGGCGGCCGGCGAATGAACCGAACCGCCTCGGCGACACGCTCGTCGCTCTTCAGGGTGCCGGAGGTGAGAAACGCGCGGATCTGAGCGTGCAGCTCCGCCTCAGATCTCGGTGGGTTCGGCACTCCCATCAACTCCCCTGCCTTCGCCCACTCGCGAACGTACGCGTCGGGGCCGCCGGGAATGGGCGTGCTCCAGAGCTTTGCCGTGGCGAGAAACGAGTCGGTGAACGCCAGGTGCACCCAGCTGAGCAGCTCGGGGTCGTTCGCCGCGTAGCCGCGCTCGCGCCCCTGAGCGTCGAGATAGCTTCCGACCACGCGCTCGTGCAGCTTCAGCACCCAGTTCGACGCAGAAACGGCTGTCGAGGTATCGGCGTACGTCACCGTGAAGATCCAGCGGATGGTGCCCGCGAGCCTGCCGAGCGGGTCTTCGCGATAACGCGACCAATCGTGCACGCCCGCCATCGCACCCGGATGCAACGCCTGCATGAGCAGAGCGCGAACGCCGGCCACGATTGTCGCGGTCTGGCCGTGCACCGCCCAGGTGGCCGACGCCGGGTCGAAGAAACCCGCGTCATCACCCTGGTCGAGAGCGAGCACCCACTCCGGCTGCCCTTCGAGCTGCCCGGTGAAGGTCGATCGCAGTCGGTTACGCATGCTCTCGGGAAAGATACTCACGCATCAAGTCTGCGCCCGGCGGATGCCCGCGAGACCCCCTTGACGGAGAACTGCCAGCACTGCACCGCGTTGCACGCGCTTGTGCGTCAGGCTCCGGCCCGGGCATCCGGTGCCTGCGCGAGCCCGAACGCGAGTGCTCGCTCTTCGACCGGAATGCGAAAACGCAGCAGCAGCACCAGATTGATCACCGTGAACACCGTCGCCGTGATGTAAGCGTTGTAGACCAGCGGCAGGGCGATTCCCTCAGCGACGACGGCGACGTAGTTCGGGTGGGTGAAGAACCGGTACGGCCCCCGGTCGACCAGCGGCAACCCGGGTACCACGATCACGCGGGTGTTCCAGCGTTTGCCGAGGGTAGCGATGCACCACCAGCGCAGGGCCTGGCTGGCGAGGGCGATGACGAGCATCGGATAACCCAGCCACGGTGTGAACGAACGGTTCAGCAGAAAGACTTCGGCCAGGCAGGCGAGCAGCATGCCCGTGTGCAGGCACACCATGAACGGAAAATGTCTCTTGCCGAACTCGACTCCGCCCCGCTTGAACGCCCAGGCAGCGTTCCGCGACGAGACACCGAGTTCGATGAATCGTTCCGCCCCCGTTGCCAGAATGAGCGCCGCGTACCAGAGCACTAGCGGGCGGCCTCGGCATCGTCGGGCCACTTCAGCAGCACGATCTCGGCGCAGACTCCGGGGCCGAGCGCGAACAGCAAGCCGAGGCCGCCGGCCTCGAACTTGTCTTGCTCCAGCGTCTCGGCGAGCACGTGCAGAATCGAGGCCGACGACATGTTTCCTTTGTCGGCCATCGACTGCCAGCTCACATCGAGGGCGCCGTCGGGCAGGTCGAGCGCCGACGAGAACGAATTGAGCACGCGCGGGCCGCCCGGATGCGCGAGCCACACCTCGATGTCGGTGACCCCGAGTTCGTGCGCGTTCAACATTCCTCGCACGTCGCCTTCGAAATGCTCGTCGATGACATCGGCGACGCCGGCGGTCAGCACGATGCGAAACCCGCTCGCACTCGGGTTGAAGCCGAGCACCTCGCGCGTGCCGGGGTACAGCCGGCTTCGCGTGTCGATCACGTCGGGGCCGGTCACGGGCATGCGTTTCGCCCGGTCAGAGCCGACCATGATGACGGCGGCAGAGCCGTCGCCGAAGAGGCCGGTCGCCACGAGGTTGCCCATCGAGTCGTCTCCGCGCTGAATGGTGAGCGAGCAGAGCTCGACCGAGACCAGCAGGCCGACCTCGCCTGGGTGCCCGAGCAGGTAGTCGTTCACGCGAGCGATGCCGGCCGCGCCCGCCACGCAGCCCAGGCCGAACATCGGCATGCGTTTGACGTCGTCACGAAAGCCGAGCCTCAGGGCGAGCAGAGCATCTACTGACGGAGCCGAGATGCCGGTGACCGAGGTGAAGACGACGAAGTCGACGTCAGTGGCTTGCAGGCCGGCCTTGAGCAGCGCCGCCGCCGTGGCCTCTGCGGCCAGCTCTAACGCCGCCACGATGAAGGTGTTGTTGGTCAGCGTGAAGGTCAGATCGTTGTCGCGATACCACTCGTACGGCATCACCAGATGGCGGCTGTTCACTTTGCTGTTCGCGTGCAAGCGGCGAACCAGCGCCATCTTGCTGGGATTCTCGGTGATGATCGAACCGAGTAGCTCCGTCAGTTCATGCTGCGGATAAGAACGTGGGGGGAAGGCTGCGGCTACTCCCGCGATACGTGGCATTTTTGCACGGTACCACGCGCGCGCGGCGTTCGTTCGCCGCGCCAGCGGGGTGCGGCGAACGGGTCTAGAGTTTCTTGCCGGAACGCTTGTCGATGAGCGGAACGAGCGGAATGGCGACGAGTGGCAGAAGGGCCGTCAGCCCGAACGATGCAGCGAAACCGAAAGCCCCGATCAGCGCGCCCATCACGGGTGCAGTCGCCGCAGCCGCAACAAACTGCGCCGTGTTCTGAGCGCCGAGGGCGCGCCCCGACCATCGACTGCCTGCGATCTCGGCGACAGCGGTGAAGGCCAGGCCGTTGTCGGCGACCGTGATGGCCGAGGCCAGAATCACCCCGACGGCCGCGAGCCCCGAGAAGCCCCACCAGTCCGTCAGCGCCAAGACGATCATCATCAGCGCAGCTGCCCCAGCCACGACACGCAACGGGAGCATACGACTGCCCACGCGATCGGAGACCAGACCCACCACGATGCGCCCGAGCGCCCCGACGAACTGGGCGACGCCGACCACGATGCCTGCCGCCAGCGGCTGCCAGCCCTCATCGGTGATCAGCCAGACGAGAGCGAAGGTCGACACCACGAACTGCGGAAAGACGAGCAGCACCGACACCCCGTGGATGCGCCAGAGCAACGACGTGGTGCGGTACGGGTTCAGCGGCTTCTGTCCGACGGGCAGCATGTCGTGCGGGGCACGCTTCGGGTCTCGAATGAAGATGGCGCTCAGCACGGCGGCGGCCGCCGTCACCGCGAACGGCAGCAGCAGCGCGGCGTTCAGGCCGTTCGCGGCGGCGATCGGCGGCACGACGATGGCGGCGACGGCGACACCGAGCGGCTGTGCCATCTGCCGGATGCCCATGGCGAGGCCGCGGCGCTCGCGCGGGAACCAGCCGACCACGAGCCGGCCGCCCGCCGCGTTGGCGCTCGCCGCACCCATGCCGCCGATCACGAAGAAGATCGTGATCGCGGTGAGGTCGCCGGCCAAGAGGGCGCCCAGTGCGGCGAGTGCCGTGATCGTGAGGCCGGCCGCGATCACCCAGTGCTCTCCGACGCGGTCGGCGAGGGCGCCCCAGGCGATGAGGGTCAGCACCATGCCGAGCGAAGGTGCAGCCACCACCAGGCCGGCTTGCGCCAGAGAGAGGCCGCGTTGGTCGTGCAGCAGCGTGACGAGAAAAGCCGGAGTGGTGACTGCTACGGTTCCGGCGACCTGGGCGAACAGGCCGAGCGCGAGCATGAACCAGGGGCGCAGGCCGAGGGTGGCCGTCAGGCGGCTCGCGCCGGCGGCGACGGTCGTCTCGGGCGCGGGCGCAGTCGTCGCGGTCGTCGCGGACTCGGGCGCGGTCGTCGGGACCTCGACCCTCGCTGCGGGGCTCGCTGCGCGGCTCGCTGCGGCGGTCGCGGTCTCGGGTCGCTCAGTCATGTTCCGGTCATCCTTCGATTGGTATACCACCACGGTATACCAAGCTTGCTAGACTCGCAGCATGGTAGAGATCTCGCAGACCGTTCAGATCTACGCGCGGCTTCGGGAGGGCATCCTGAGCCTGTCGATGGCGCCGGGCGAGCGGCTCACCGAACGAGGCCTCGAGACGGAGCTGCTGGCGTCGCGCACTCCCGTGCGGGCCGCGCTCATGCGTCTCGAATCTGAGGGGCTGGTTCAGCGCGAGGGGCGCGGGTGGATGGTCGCACCCATCGATCTCGCCGAGATCGCCCACCTGCTCGAATACCGCGAAGTCATCGAATCTGCCGGTGTGCGGCTGGCCTGCGAGCGCGCGGTCGACGCCGACATCGAGGCGCTCGACGAGTTGCTCGCATCGTTCGACGTCAGCCAGTCGAGCGAAGAGGGGCTGCGCTCGGGCACCGACTTTCATGTGGAGTTGATGCGGCTGTCGCAGAATCCTTTTCTCGTCACCGCGACCGAGGCATCGATGACTCGGCTTTCACGCACCCGCTGGCTCGAAGTGCAGACCGAGCAGTCGCGCGCTCTGGCCGTGTCGGAGCACCGAGCGATAGTGGATGCCCTGCGGCGCCGCGACGCCGACGACGCCGTTCGCCGGGTGGTCGCCCACATTCACGACACACGCGACCGGCTGCTCGCGACCATCGACGCGGATCGGCGCATGCTGCGGGCTCGCGGCGTCGCGATCGTGTGAGGCGGCATTCGGGTCGAGTCAGCTGTTTCGGTTCGCGTGCACCGGCGCAGCCAGCAGCGAAACGACGACCGCACCGCCCTTCGTGGCCTGCTGCCCCACCTCGACGAACCCGAGTCGGTGGTGAAACCGTAACGACCCCGGGTTCGGCGGCGCTAGGTTGACCTCGCAGAACACTTCGGCAACACCCTCGGAGCGGGCAGCGTCGAAAACGGCGGCGTAGAGCAACCGCCCGACGCCCGCGTCACGCGCCCCCTCGGCCACGACGATGCGGTCGACGTAGAGAAAGTCTTTCGAGCGACCCTCGAACCAACGGCAGTTCTCGCTGTCGTAGTCGGCGCCCGAGACGAGCGTGAGTGCGAACCCGAGTACGCGGGAGTCGGCGTCGGGCTCGGCGTCGTCGACGACCGCGAATGCGAAGCGCGCCTCGGCGAGAATCGCCCGCAGCGCCGGCTCGTCGAGCTCGTTGACCGCGGGCACGGCGAGATTGTTCATGGCGAGCAGCTGAGCTACGTCATCAGATCGGGTGGCACGCACGTGAGGTGTCATGACTCGAACCTACACATCCACAGGCCGCACGCTGTGGGAGTTGTGCACAGGGCGCGGTTGCCGGAATGGATACCCGGCGGTTGCGCTTTACTGTAGTGACATGAACGGAGACTCGATGAGCATCGACTGGCTGAGCCTGCACGAAACGGCACACGACGAGTTCGGTGCGCGCCTCGCGGCCGTCACCGACTGGTCGGCGCCGACGCCCGACACCGAGTGGAACACGCATCAACTGGTGCAGCACGTCATCGAAGAGCAGCAGTGGGTTCCGCTTCTGCTCGAAGGCCGCACGGTGCGCGACGCGCATCCCCTCATCCGGCCGCTCGGTGACGACCTCATCGGCGAGTGGCACCGCTACTCTGCAGCGGCCGCATCGGCCTGGGCCAAGGCTGCCCCGGAGACGCCCGTGCATGTGTCGTACGGAACCATTCCGGCCAGCGAGTACCTGCGCGAGCAGGTCTCTGACGTGACCATTCACACGTGGGATCTCGCGAAGGCCACCCATTCGTCTGATTCGCTCGCTCCCGCGCTGATCGAGGCCGTCTACACCGTGTTCGAGCCGCAGAAAGACACGCTCGAGGCGAGCGGGTTGTTCGCCTCGCCCGTTCCGATCGCCGACGACGCTCCGCTGCAGTCGCGACTGCTCGCGCTCACCGGCCGCGACGACCGCGAGTAGCCGGCGCAGGTAAGCGAGGCGAACGATCGAGACGACAGGGCGACGATGGCAAAACACGGTGACATCCCGCTGCCCGATCTAACGGGTCATCGGGCATTGGTTACAGGCGGCAACTCCGGGCTGGGCTTCGAGACGGCCCGGCGGCTGCTGGCGGCCGGCGCCGATGTGACGATCACCGCGCGCTCGGCAGAGAAGGGCGCAGAGGCTCTGCGTCGACTTCAGGGCGGTGCCGCGGGCCGCTCGTCCGACGCGCAGCTCGAATCCGGGTCGCCCGACCTGGCCGCAGCGGTGACACAGGGCACCGCGAGCCTCGCCTCACTCGACCTGGCGAACCTCGGCTCGGTGCGGCGGCTCGCCGACGAGATCGTGGCTGACGGGCATCCGCTCGACCTGCTTTTCAACAACGCGGGAGTGATGGCCGTACCGCGTCGAACGCTCACCGACGACGGCTTCGAGCTGCAGTTCGGAACGAATCATCTCGGTCACTTCGCTCTCACTGGCCTGCTGCTGCCGGCGCTGATGCGTTCAGACAAGGCCCGGGTGATCACCATGTCGAGCATCATGCACTGGATGGGGCGCATCGACTTCGAAGACCTGCAGAGCGAGAGCAAGTACAGCGCGTGGGGCGCGTACGCGCAGTCGAAGCTGGCGAACCTGATGTTCGCCAAAGAGCTCGCGAGGCGCAACGCGATGCTCGGCTGGGGTGTGCTGAGCGTGGCCGCTCACCCGGGTTTCAGTCGCACGAACCTGCAGTCTTCAGGGCCGAACCTCGGGCGAGCGAAGCCGTCGCGAATGATGAGCGCCATGAACGCCGTGCCCGCAATGACGCAGAGCGCCGAACAGGGCGCGCTGCCAGAGCTTTTCGCGGCGACGAACGACGAGGTTCTGGGCGGCGACTACTTCGGGCCGTCGGGGCTGTTCGAGCTCACCGGCGAACCGAACTTCGCGCATTTCGCCCGGCGCGCCGAAAACGAGAAGCAGCTCGCGCTGCTCTGGTTGCGCTCCGAAGAGCTCACCGGCGTGCACTTTCCCACCGACTGACCCGCCGCCCAGGTCGGCCCGTCCCGCAGCCCTGCCGCGCCCCGCGCCCCCAATCTGTCTCGCGAGACACCTGCGCCCAATTGCGGGCGGTATGCCAGCCTCATTTCGGCGCAGATGTCTCACGGAGCGCCACAGGAGCCGGGCGGCGGCGCGAGCGCATCAGGCCGCGGGGCGGCGGGAGCGCGTCAGGCCGCGGGGCGGGAGAGGGGGCGCCCCATGATGGCCGAGGTGAGCGCCTCGACGGGCGAGGCCGCCGCCGCGGGGTTCGCCAGCAGGCGAAAGTCGACGTAGCCCAGTTCGGGCAGGCCGAACCGGGCCCCCACCGGCACCAGGTCGTCGGGAATCAGAGACTGCGGAAACACCGCGATGCCGATACCGGCCCGTACGGCGGCAAGCAGCCCGTTCACCTCGCGCGTATTACACGTGACCCGCCATGTTCGCCCGGCCGCCTCGAGCGCGTCGATCGCGCTCTGCCGGCTGATGCTCGGAGCCTGATAGACGATGAGCGGCACCGGCTCCCCCGCGTCGACAACCGTCTTCGGCTGCCCCACCCACACCTGCGTATCGCGCCGAACCAGCGCACCTTCGTCTGAATCCGACATGCGCTTGATGAAGATGAGGTCGAGCCGGCCCGCCTTCAGCTGCCGGTACAGCGGCGTGCTCTGGTTCACCGTGAGCTCGAGGTTGATCTGCGGGTACAGCTGGCGAAAGTGCCGCAGAATGCGCGGCAGCTGCGTGATCGCAAGGTCGTCCGCGGCCCCGAACCTCAGCTTTCCGCGCATGGCAGATCCGCTGAAATACGCAGTCGCTGCGGAATGAGCTGCAAGGATGCTGCGCGCGAACCCTGCCATCGCATCACCGTTGTCGGTCATGCGTACGTCTCTCGTGTCGCGAGCGACGAGCTGACGCCCTGCCGCGTCTTCGAGCTTGCGAATGTGCTGGCTCACGGTGGGCTGGCTGATGCCGAGCCGATGGGCGGCAGCCGTGAAGCTGTGGGTTTCAGCGACCGCCAGAAAGGTGGTGAGCAGCACCGGGTCGAACATGAGCCGAACCTCGTCATTCGATTTTGTAATAGGAGTAATAGTCTCAATTTAGCAAGAGAATGGATGCCCTCGGGATACGGTCGAAGAACACCACTCATTACTACGCAACTCAGGATTTATACGTGACTGCTCCACCGCCCACCCGCCCCATTCCCATCGTTCGAAATGAAGCGCCGATCCGTACGGCGAATTCGGCTCCCGCCACGGCCCCGATCCCGATCATCCAGCACCGCCCGCCGTGGCGCGACACGCTCGTCGCTCTGCGCATTCGCAACTACCGCTTGTTCACGTTCTCGAACATGGTCTCGATGACCGGCACCTGGATGCAGCGCATCGCCCAAGATTGGCTCGTTCTCGAACTCACCGGCAGTGTGACCGCGGTCGGCATCACCGTTGCCATGCAGTTCACACCGATGCTGTTGTTCGGCCTCTTCGGGGGCGTGTTCGTCGACCGGCATTCGCGCCGCCTGCTGCTCATCACGACACAGGTCGCCTTGTTCATCCTCGCCGCCGCCCTGGCCGCGCTCACTCTGGGCGGGGTCGTGGAGGTCTGGGAGGTGTACATCATCGCGTTTCTGGTCGGCATGGTGACCGTATTCGACAACCCGGCGCGCCAGGTATTCGTAAACGAGCTCGTGGGGCCGAAATACCTGCACAACGCCATCGCCATCAACTCGTCGGTGTTTCAGCTGGGGGGCCTGGTGGGTCCGGCGGTGAGTGGTGCTCTTCTGGTGGCCGTGGGCGCCGGATGGTCGTTCGCCATCAACGCCGTCAGCTGTCTGTTCGTCGTGGCGGCGTTGCTCCTGTTGCGCGTCGCCGACCTGCACAAAACGACGCCCGCTCCGCGGGCTCCAGGGCAGCTGCGCGAGGGGCTGCGCTACGTCGTGTCGAAGCCGTCGATTCTCTGGACCATGGTCATGATGGCCGTGCTTTCTCTGTTCACCTTCTCGATGCCAGTGCTGCTCGCCGCGTTCGCGAGCGATGTCTTCGACGTGGGCGCAGGCGGGTACGGCCTGTTCAATACTCTGCTGGCGGTCGGAGCCTTCACCGGGGCGATTGCGTCGACGCGGAGGATGGGCATCCGGTTGCGCACCGTCATTTTCACCGCGGCCTTGTTCGGCGGGTTGCAGGCCCTCGCCGGTGTCATGCCGAGCCAGCTCTTCTTCTCGGTGGTTCTGATCGGAGTGGGCTTTGCGAACCTCTTGTTCATCACCGGTGCGAATTCGCTCGTGCAGATCTCCTCGAACATGGCCGTGCGGGGCCGCGTCATGTCGGTCTACGTGCTCGTGCTGCTCGGCGGCCAGGCCATCGGCGGGCCGTTCATGGGGTTCATCGTCGAGACATTCGGCGCGCATCGGGCGATGGCGATCTCGGGTCTGGCGCCGGTGGTAGCGGCGGCGGTGATCGGCGCCATTCTGGCGAAGCAGGGTCGGCTGCGCCTGCGGCTCACCCTGCACTCCGGCCCCCGGTTCGTGAGCATCGTCAGAGCTGACGACTGAGTGGCCCGGGCTCGTGCGATGATCTCACAGTGACTACCACGAGCGAACCCATCCCCCTCATGCGCCGATCGGCCACCCGCGCCGTCATTATGCTTCTCGTCGGAGTTGCGGCCGGGTTCATCGCCGGGGCCTTCGGCGGCTGGGCGGATTCTGCCGTCATCGGCTGGATCTGCGCGGCCCTCGTGTACAACATCTGGACCTGGGCGCGCACCCACAACAAGAATTCCGCAGACACCGCGAAGCATGCTACTCGCGAAGACCCTTCTCGTGCGGCCGCGGAGCTGCTGCTGCTACTCGCAAGTCTCGGCAGCATCGCCGCAGTCGTCATCGTCATTCTCGGGTCGAGCGACGAGCACGGAGCAGACAAGTTCGGCGCCGGAGCCCTCGGCGTGCTGAGCCTGACCCTGTCGTGGATACTGGTGCACATTCTCTTCACGCTGCGCTATGCGTCGCTGTACTACCGCGGTACACCGGGCGGTGTCGACTTCAACCAGAAAGAAGACCCGCGGTACAGCGACTTCTACTACCTGTCGTTCACCATCGGCATGACGTATCAGGTCTCCGACACCACGTTCGAGAACAGCGCTTTTCGCGCTCAGGCTCTGCGGCACGCCCTGCTCTCGTACCTCTTCGGCGCGGTCATCTTGGCCTCGGCCATCAACCTCGTGGCAGGTCTAGCGAGCAAGTAACGTGGTGCGCCGCGCTCTCAGAGCCGGCGGTGCGGCAAACGGAATCCGAGAAAGCGGCGACCGCGCTCGTCGCTTTCTCGGTTGGTAGCGGCCGATACGTCTATTTGATCAACCAATCGCACTGTGCGCCGCAGGAGCGGCCGCGCACCAATTAGACAGCGCGCTCGAGCACGAGCTCGCGCACGCGAGCGGCGTCGGCCTGGCCCTTCATGGCCTTCATGACGGCACCGATCACGGCACCGGCAGCCTGAACTTTGCCGTCGCGAATCTTGGCGAGAACATCCGGTTGCGCGGCCAGCGCTTCGTCGATGGCCGCAATGAGTGCACCGTCATCAGAGACGACCGCGAGCCCGCGACCGGCGACGACCTCGTCGGGCGTGCCTTCACCCTCGATGACACCCTCGAGCACCTGGCGCGCGAGGCGGTCGGTGAGGGTTCCGGCGTCGACAAGAGCGATGAGCTCCGAGACGTGCAGCGGCGATACGAGCGTCGAGGCGTCGACCCCCCGCTGGTTCGCGACGCGGGCGATCTCGCCGGTCCACCACTTTCGCGCGGACTGAGCGGATGCCCCAGCCTTCGTCGTCTCGACGATCTCGGTGAGCAACCCCGAGTTCACCACGTCTTGAAACTCGAGATCGGTGAAGCCCCAGTCGGCCTTGAGACGCCGCCGGCGGGCAACCGGAGCCTCGGGCAGCGCGGCACGCAGCTCCTCGATTAGCTCGAGCGAAGGCACCACGGGCAGCAGGTCGGGCTCGGGAAAGTACCGGTAGTCGTCGGCGTCGCTCTTGGGGCGCCCCGCCGAGGTCTGGCCGGTGTCTTCGTGCCAGTGCCGGGTCTCTTGCACGATCGTTCCGCCGCCTGCCAGAATCGCGGCCTGACGCTGAATCTCATACCGGATGGCCCGCTCGACCGAACGCAGCGAGTTCACGTTCTTCGTCTCCGTGCGTGTACCGAGCTTCGCCGGCGGCTCCCCCGGTGCCGTTCTCGGGCGCAACGAGATGTTCGCGTCGCAACGAAGGTTGCCGCGCTCCATCTTGGCGTCGCTGATGCCGAGCGCCACGACGATGTCGCGGATGGTCGACACGTACGCCTTCGCCAGCTCGGGCGCGTCGGCCTCGGCTCCGTAGATGATGTCGGTCACGATCTCGACCAGCGGCACCCCGGCGCGGTTGTAGTCGACAAGCGAGTACTCGGCGCCCTGAATACGACCCGTCGCCCCGCCCACGTGAGTGAGCTTGCCGGCGTCTTCTTCCATGTGCGCGCGCTCGATCGGCACCGTGAACAGGCGCCCGTCGGGCAATTCCACCTCGACAGAACCCGTGAAGGCTATGGGCTCGTCGAACTGCGAGATCTGGTAGTTCTTCGCCAGGTCGGGGTAGAAGTAGTTCTTGCGCGCGAAGCGCGAGGTCGGTGCGATCGAGCATCCGAGTGCCAGCCCCAGGCTGATCGCGTACTTCACGGCCTGCTCGTTAACCACGGGCAGCGAACCCGGCAGCCCGAGGTCGACCGGCGTCACATTCGTGTTGGGCTCGCCGCCGAAGAAGTTCGGCGCGTCAGAGAACATCTTGGTCTTCGTGTTCAGCTCGACGTGCACCTCGAAGCCGAGCACCGGCTCGAACAGTTCGAGGGCTTTGTCGTAATCCATCAGCTCGGGCTTGGCCATCAGACGGCCCCTTCTTCAGACGCGAACATTTCTTGGGGGGCGAGATCTGGCGCTTCGCTCAGCAGCGGATGCCCCCACTTCTCTTCGAGCAGCGCTTCGAGTGTCGCGCCGAGCTTGTACAGCCGCGCATCCTCTCGCGCAGGCGCCATGAACTGGATGCCCACCGGCAGCCCGTCTTCGGGAGCAAGCCCCACGGGCAGGCTGATTCCGGGCACGCCCGCGAGGTTCGCGGGAATCGTCGTGAGGTCGTTCAGATACATCGCCAGCGGGTCGTCGAGCTTCTCACCGAGCTTGAACGCCGTAGTCGGGGCGCTCGGGCTGACCAGCACATCGACATCGGCGAAGACGCGGGCGAAGTCGCGCTGGATGAGCGTGCGAACCTTCTGCGCCGAACCGTAGTAGGCGTCGTAGTAGCCGGCGCTGAGGGCGTAGGTGCCCAAAATGATGCGCCGCTTCACCTCGGGCCCGAAACCGGCCTCGCGGGTCGCCGACATGACGTCTTCGACGGTTCCGCCGCCGGGCGGGTTGACCCGCAGCCCGAAACGCACCGAATCGAACTTGGCCAGGTTGCTCGAGGCCTCGGCGGGAAGAATCAGGTAGTACGCCGAGATGGCGTACTCGAAGCTCGGGGTGCTCACCTCGACGACCTCGGCTCCGGCCGCCGTGAGCAGAGCGACCGCCTCTTCGAAGCGCTGAGTGACACCGGCTTGAAAGCCCTCACCCTGAAGCTCTTTGACGATGCCGACCTTGAGGCCCTTCAGGCTTCGTGTCGCGGCGCCCTCGCGAGCTGCGGCGGCGAAACTCGGCCACTCGTCGCGCAGGCTCGTCGAGTCGCGCGCGTCGTGGCCGCCGATGACATCGTGCAACAGCGCGGCGTCGAGCACCGATCGGCTGACGGGCCCGACCTGGTCGAGGCTCGAGGCGAGAGCGATGGCGCCATAGCGGCTCACTCCCCCGTAGGTCGGCTTCATGCCGACGCTTCCCGTCACCGCAGCGGGCTGGCGAATAGAGCCACCCGTGTCGCTGCCGAGCGCCAGCGGCGCCTCGAACGCGGCGACCGCCGCCGCGCTGCCGCCGCCGGAACCGCCCGGGATGCGATCGAGATCCCACGGGTTGTGCGTGGGCCCGTACGCCGAATGCTCGGTAGAGGAGCCCATAGCGAACTCGTCCATGTTCGTCTTGCCAAGCGGAACGAGCCCGGCTTTTCTGAGCCTGGCCACGACGGTCGCGTCGTACGGCGGAACCCAGCCCTGCAGAATCTTCGACCCGGCGGTGCTCGGCATATCGATGGTGCAGAGCACGTCTTTGATGGCGATGGGCACGCCGGCGAGTTCACTCCCGTTGCCGCGCGCGGCTCCGGTCTCGTCTGCGGTGAGGTCACCGGATGCCCGGCGAGCGTCGATCGCACGCGCCGTCGCTCGGGCCTGATCTGCCGCCACATGCAGGAACGCGTGCACGTCGGGCTCGACTGCTGCGATGCGGTCGAGGTGGGCATCCACTGCCTCGAGACTCGAGACTTCACGGGTCGCGAGCTTTTGTGCGAGCGCCGAGGCGCTCAGGCGGGTCAGGTCGTGGCTCACTGTTCTTCTCCCAGAATGGCCGAGACGCGAAAGCGGCTGCCGTCGTGTTCGGGTGCACCCGAGAGCGCCTGCTCTTGGGTGAGGGTCTCGCCCACAACGTCTTGACGGAACACGTTCTGCAGCGGAATCGGGTGACTCGTGGCAGGCACGTCGGGGGTCGCGACCTCGGTCACCTTGGCCACGTTCTCGACGATGGCTGCGAGCTCACCGGTGAGCTTGGTTATCTCGTCGTCGGTGAGGTGGATGCGAGCGAGACCGGCCAAGTGCGCCACCTGAGCAGTCGTGATCTCGCCCGGGCCGCCGGCGCCTTCTGCGGGCGCGGGGCGGCTGTTGGCGCTCGTGGCCGGGCGGGCGATCTCGCGCTCGCCCTCGCTGCTCGAGGGTGTTTCGGTAGACATGCGGCTCCGTACTGCTGGGTTGCTACTGCTGGGTTGTGCTCGTGGGTTCCTACTGCTGGGTTGCTACTGGGTTCCTACTGCTCGGTTGTGCTGTCGGGCCGGGCGGCGCCCTGCCCGCCGGCCACGTGTCTGTGCGGCGCGGCCTGGCGCCGGGAACCCATCAAGTGTATTCGCTGCCACGGATTCCCGTCGTGGCCTCCGGTGCAGCCGCGGTGGTTTGGCGCGTGCGCGGTTCTTCGGCGCTCCTTGGCCCGTTCGAACTACTGCAGATGGGCCACAGTACCGCGCGTCCGCGATCCCAGGGCTGCGCCGGTTGCTCGGCGCCCCAGGGGGCTCAGGTTACGGCGCAGGCTCGCCTCCGGCGGGCTCGGGATCCAGCTCGAGAACCGGCTCGGGCTCGCGATTGGGATCGGGCTCCGGATCGGGCTCGGGCTCGCGATTGGGATCGACCTCGGGATCGGGCTCCGCCAGGGCGGCGGGCCCCTCCTTCAGCAGCAGGGCGAACTGCTCGGCATTGATGATGCGCAGGCCGAGGGCTTCGGCCTTGGGGAGCTTCGAGCCTGCACCGGGACCGGCCGCCACGAAGTCGGTCTTCTTCGAAACAGACGAGGCTGCCTTGCCTCCGGCCGCGATGATGGCCTCGATCGCCCCCTCACGGGTGAAGCCCTCGAGCGATCCGGTGGCGACGACGGTGAGGCCGTCGAGGGTTCCGCCGGCGCCGACGTTCGCGCCGGGGCCCGGATGCCCGGGGGTGCTGAATTGCACGCCGGCCGCCGCCCAGCGGTCGATGATCTCTACGTGCCAGTCGACCGCGAACCAGTCGATGAGAGCATCGGCGATGATGCCGCCGACACCATCGACGGCGGCGAGCTCTTCACGGGTCGCAGCACGGATGGCATCGAGTGAACCGAAATAGTCGGCGAGCGCGCGCGCCGCGACAGGCCCGACATGCCGAATGCTCAGAGCGACGAGAATGCGCCAGAGCGGGCTCGTCTTCGCTTTGTCGATGTTCTCGATGAGCTTGATCGCGCTGGCGGAGGGCACGTACAGCTCGTCGCCGCTGAAAGCTGCAGACGCATCGAACACACCGTCTTTCTTCTGCCGGCGGCGGCGGAACGGCGCCTCACGCTTGGGTTCCCCCCGGTCATCCAGTTTCTCGAGGCCGGTCTCGTAGTCGCGAACGATGGTTGTGATGGGAAAGATCTGCTCGAGCGTCAGGTCGAACAAGCCGGCCTCGGTGTCGAGCGGCGCCTGCGCAGGCTGGTCGGGCTGCGTGAGGGCGGCCGCCGCTACCTCGCCGAGCACCTCGATGTCGAGCGCCCCGCGCGAACCGACGTGCTCGACCCGGCCCCGCACCTGAGCCGGGCAGCTTCGCGCGTTCGGGCAGCGCAGGTCGATGTCGTTCTCTTTTGCGGGCGCGAGCCGGGTGCCGCACTCGGGGCAGAACTCCGGCATCACGAACTCGCGTTCGGTTCCGTCACGCAGCTCGACGACCGGCCCGAGCACCTCGGGAATCACGTCGCCGGCTTTGCGCAGGATGACCGTGTCGCCGATCAGCACACCCTTGGCCTTCACGACGTCTTGATTGTGCAGGGTGGCTTGCCGCACCTCGGAGCCCGCGACTCGCACCTTCTGCATGACAGCGAATGGCGTCGCTCGACCGGTACGCCCGACACTCACCACGATGTCGAGCAGCTTCGTCTGCACCTGCTCGGGCGGGTACTTGTAGGCGATGGCCCAGCGCGGAGCCCGGCTGGTGGCCCCGAGTTCTTCGTGCAGGGCCAGCTCGTCGACCTTGATCACGATGCCGTCGAGCTCGTGCTCGACGCTGTAGCGGTGTTCGCCGAAGTATTCGATGAACTCCGACGCCCCCGCGATGTCGGGCTTGACCTGATAGTGCGTGCTCGTGGGCAGGCCCCACGATTTCAGCAGGTCGTAGATGCCCGACTGGGTCTCGACGGGCGGGTTCGGCCAGGCGCCGATGCCGTGTACGAGCATGCGCAGCCCCGTGAGGCGCCGATGCATGAGGTCGAGGCCTGCAGCGGTCTTGTTCTCGGCTTTCTGCCGCAGTGACCCGCTCGCGGCGTTGCGGGCGTTGGCGAACAGGCGGTCGCCCGCGGCGAGTTGCGCCGCATTCAGTTCGTCGAACGTGGCGACGGGAAAGAAGATCTCGCCGCGCACCTCCATGAGGGGCGGATGCCCGGTGCCGTCGAGTTTCGCCGGGATGCCCGGAATATAGGCGACGTTCTCGGTGACGTCTTCGCCGACGACGCCGTCGCCACGAGTCGCCGCCGACACCAGCTTTCCGTTCACGTACCGCAGGTTCATAGCGAGGCCGTCGATCTTCAGCTCGCAGAGATAGTGCACCGCTCGACCGGAGTCGCGTTCGACCTTGGCCGCCCATTCGGCGAACTCGTCGAGCGAGAAGACGTTGTCGAGGCTGAGCATGCGTTCGGCGTGCTGCACCGGCGAGAACAGTGTGGTCTCCGCGCGACCGCCCACGGTTTGCGTGGGACTGTCTTGGCTTTGCAGCTCGGGAAAGAGCCGCTCGAGCTCACCGAGCCGCCGCAGCATGCGGTCGTAGTTTTCGTCGGAGACGAGCGACGCGTCTTTGTCGTAATACGCGTCGCGCAGCTCCTGAATGCGCGTGGTCAGCGCCGAGGCTTCGTCGGCCGCCTGCTCGAGCGTCAGCTCTTCGGTCGCGGCTTGCGAAGTGGCCGCCCCGCCGACGCTAGCCGCAGGCGTGGCCTTCGTTGTCGCCGTTGATTGCGCCATCATGCTCTCCGTGGGCTGGTTCTGCGCGGTTCTGTCGCTGACTGTCGAACGTTCGGATTCAACCGGCCGCCGAGTCGACGGTTATCGGAACGGCACTCGTGGTGCGGTCGATCGTGGTCTGCCCTAACACGCGCGTGCCGATGTAGACGACCGCGGTCTGCCCCGGCGACACCCCGATAAGCGGCTCGTTCGGCCGGATGACGAGCTCGCGTGACCCGCCGTCGAGACGCTCTTCACCCACGGTCACGACCTGCGCCACAGCGGGCACGGGGTCGGCGTGCGCCCTGATCTGCACCTCGCAGTCGAACGCGGCCTCTGGATGCTCGGGGGCACGCCCGGCCCAGGTGAACCGTGACCCGGCGATCTCTGCGATGGCCAGCGCCTCTTTCGGCCCGACGACCACCGTGTTCGTTGCGGGCTTCACCTCGAGCACGAACCGGCGGCGACCGTCTTCGGCCATCACACCGAGGTTCAGGCCGCGGCGCTGACCCACGGTGTAGGCGTGCGCGCCCTCGTGCGAGCCGATCACCGTGCCGTCACGCTCGACGATGTCGCCGGTCGCGGTGCCGACCTTCTCGGCGAGCCAGCCGCGGGTATCCCCGTCGGGAATGAAGCAGATGTCGTGACTGTCGGGCTTGTTCGCGACGCTGAAGCCGCGCTCGGCGGCCTCGGCACGCACCAGCGCCTTCGACGGAGTCGCGCCCAACGGGAACATGGAGTGCGCGAGCTGCTCTGCCGTGAGCACACCCAGCACGTAGCTCTGGTCTTTCGCCCAGGCACTCGCCCGGTGCAACTCACGATTGCCGAGGTCGTCGGTCACGATGGTGGCGTAGTGCCCCGTTGCGACGGCGTCGAACCCGAGGTCGAGCGCCTTCTCGAGCAGGGCTGCGAACTTGATGCGCTCATTGCAGCGCATACAGGGGTTCGGGGTGCGGCCGGCGGCGTATTCGGCGATGAAATCGTCGACCACGTCGAGCTTGAAGCGCTCGGAGAAATCCCACACGTAGTACGGAATGCCGATGATGTTGGCGGCGCGCTGGGCGTCGGAGGAGTCTTCAATGGTGCAGCAACCCCTGCTGCCGGTGCGGAGGGTACCGGGCATCCGGCTGAGGGCGAGGTGAACCCCCACGACGTCGTGCCCCGCCTCGACCGCGCGTGCTGCGGCCACTGCGGAGTCGACGCCGCCACTCATTGCTGCCAGAACCTTCATGCCACAAGCATAAACGGCGCCACTGACGCCCCACCGAGAAAGCGACAGACTGTGCAGAACTGCGCGACACGCACGCCCTGTGAATCATTCATTCACGAAAGCTCCAGACAGGTAGACGAGACTGAGTGCGATGTCATTGCTCCTCCCCACTCGTCCCATCCCGACGGGCGGCGTGCCAGCCAGCCCCGTGCGAACTGCCCGCCACCCGCGGCTCACAGCGCTCACCATCGTGTTGTCGCTCGTTCTCGCGGGGCTTGTGTTGTTCCATACGGCGGTGCCCGACATCGGTGGTATCGGTCTGCTGCTCGACACGAGCATCCCGTGGTTCGGGCTGTTCATCGTTCCGCTGGCCGTCATGGCGCTGGTGGCTCGCCGGGTGAGCGCGCTGGTCTTCGTGCTGCTGGCTGCGGTGCTGTGGGGCGCACTGTTCGGGCCGGGGCTCGTGCCGTTGCAATGGAGTGCGCCCGCGGCATCCACCGCCGTCGGAACCCACCTCACCGTTGCGAGCCAGAACATCGAGGCGTCGTCGGGTACCGGCCGGCAATCGGCGCAGACCCTCGCCGCTACCGGGGCCGACGTCATCGCGCTCGAAGAAATGACGTCAGACGACTTCGACACCATCTCGGCATCTCTGGCGTCGGCGTATCCCTACTCCTATGGCGTCGGCACCGTCGGGCTCTGGAGCAAATATCCCGTCGTCAACGCCCAGCCCCTCAACCTGGGCCTCGGCTGGAATCGTGCGCTCGCTGCCGATCTGCAGACACCGCAGGGGCTCGTAAGTATCTACGTGATCCACGCCGCATCGGCCAGGCCCGGTGACGTTTCAGCTCGCGACTCGATGCTCGCGGCGCTCGCGCAGACGCTGCCGAACGACGAGAACAAGCGAGTCATCGCGGTCGGCGACTTCAACGCCGCCACCACCGACCGTGCGATGGGCGGCATCGAGTCGCAGCTCTCCGAGGCCAATCAAAGCGAAGGGATGCTCGGCAGCACCTGGCCGTCGAACCTCCCCGTGACGCGGCTCGACCACCTCCTGCAGCGCGGCATGACCGTCACGTCGAACACCACCCTCGCCGCCGGCGGCAGCGACCACCGCGCCATTCTCACCTCGCTCAACCTCTGACGCCTCTCCCCCGCTCGCCCTCGCGCGATGAGCCGCCTTGGCGTATCCGCACAAATTCCATCGACTTTGCACAAATGCACCCAAAATCCCCGTTTTCGGGGTTTTTTCGCAAAGTCGAGGGCGAAACAGTCCCTCGGGCATCTTCGGTACCCGTCGCCGCCGCTGACGCCGAGCCTCGCCCTTTCGGCGCTCCGGCGGACGCTTCGAGCGGTGATCGCTGGATCACTTTCGGCGACGCACGATGAAAATCACAAATACCGTC
>JAODBC010000025.1 GCA_025463765.1 Subtercola sp.
CTTCTCACCAACTTCCAGACGGTGTCGAAGCGTCTCGCCCGCATGAAAGAGCTCGAAGAGCTCGACTTCGAAGACACCGCGAAGAGCGGTTTCACGAAGAAAGAGCTGCTCATCAAGAAGCGCGAGCTCGACAAGCTGCACAAGAGCCTCGGTGGTATTCGTAACCTCACAAAGACCCCGTCGGCGCTCTGGGTGGTCGACACCAAGAAGGAGCACCTCGCCATCGACGAGGCGCGCAAGCTCGGCATCCCCGTCATCGGCATTCTCGACACCAACTGCGACCCCGACGAGGTTCAGTACCCGATTCCGGGTAACGACGACGCCATCCGTTCGGTGGGCCTCTTGACCCGCATCATCGCCGACGCCGCGGCCGAAGGCCTCATCCAGCGTCACCAGAAGCCCGAAGAGGCCGGCAACGTCTCGGCCGTCGAGCCCCTCGCCGAGTGGGAGCGCGAGCTGCTCGAGACGAGCACCGTCGAGCTGGCTGCGACCGAGATCGAAGTAGCCGTCGAGCTCGAGGTCGAGGGCCAGCCCGAGGCCGTCGTCGAGGCCGCTGCAACCGATGCCGCCGAGATCGTCGAAGACATCGTCGAGCTGGCCGAAGAGCCGAACACCGAAGAGAACGACGCTGACGCGCAGCTCATCGGCAAGAACATCGGCGACCCGGTGGCGCACCCCGTCGCCCCGTCGCGTGGTGAGACGCTCTCCGAATAACCACCGGCCGAAGAGAACCACTGGTCGCAACTACGATTGCGACTCGAGAAATGACAACAAGCTGTGCCCGGGGTGACTCGGGCACAGTCATTTAGCTAGGAGTAAAGAAAGCACATGGCAAATTTCAACGTTGCCGACGTTAAGATCCTGCGTGACCGCCTCGGTGCCGGAATGGTCGACAGCAAGAATGCTCTGGTCGAGGCCGATGGTGACATCGACAAGGCCATCGAGATTCTGCGTCTCAAGGGCCAGAAGGGTGTGGCGAAGCGTGAAGGCCGCGCCACCAGCGAGGGTCTTGTGGCCGCCAAAGAGAACGGCAACAGCGCCACGCTCATCGAGCTGGCCTGTGAGACCGACTTCGTGGCGAAGAACCAGAAGTTCATCGACCTGAGCGAGAAGGTTCTCGACGCGACCGTCGCCGCGAATGCGAGCACTGTCGCCGAAGCTCTGGGTGCCGCCTGCGGCCCGCACCAGACCGTCGCCGAGGTCATCACCGACGAGGCCGCGATTCTGGGCGAGAAGCTCGAGTTGCGTCGCGTTGCCCAGGTGGGTGGCGAGCACTTCGCGATCTACCTGCACCGCACGAGCAAAGACCTGCCCCCGCAGGTCGGCGTCATCGTCGGCTACATCGGTGACGATGCAGACACCGCGCGCAGCATCGCGCAGCACATCTCGTTCGCGAACCCCGAGTACCTGACTCGTGAAGGCGTTCCCGCCGACGCGGTCGAGGCCGAGCGCAAGATCGTGACCGAGATCGCCGAGAACGAGGGCAAGCCCGCCGCGGCGCTGCCCAAGATCATCGAGGGTCGCCTGACCGGTTACTTCAAGCAGGTCGCACTGCTCGACCAGGACTACGCCAAAGACAACAAGCAGTCGGTCGGCAAGGTCGTCGCCGACGCAGGCCTGACCATCACGGGCTTCGCCCGGTTCAAGGTCGGCGCGTAGCGACCCACTAGCGCGCCGGTCGCCGCCCGGCAGGGGTGAGTCGCTTCAGCGGCCGCCGCGTGGCTGGTGTGGGGCCATTTCGTGAAAAGGGGGCAGCGTGAGCTGCCCCCTTTTTCGCGCCCGAAAGCTCCCGCGGTTTACCGGTAGCCTGTTGAACGTAGCGACGAAGGGAA
Source organism: Subtercola sp. (assembly GCA_025463765.1). Taxonomy (GTDB): domain Bacteria; phylum Actinomycetota; class Actinomycetes; order Actinomycetales; family Microbacteriaceae; genus Subtercola. Next base: position 1,833 of record JAODBC010000025.1, read on the forward strand.
TCTGCCTCACATGACAGACACAACCAAGAAAAGGCGTGTACTGCTGAAGCTCTCGGGTGAGGCGTTCGGTGGTGGCGCACTCGGTGTGAACCCCGATGTCGTCGGAGCCCTCGCCCGCGAGATCGCCGAGGCCGCGAAGACCGTCGAGATCGCCGTCGTGGTGGGTGGCGGCAACTTCTTTCGGGGCGCAGAGCTCTCTCAACGAGGCATGGATCGCGGCCGAGCGGACTACATGGGCATGCTCGGCACCGTGATGAACGCACTCGCGCTGCAAGACTTTCTCGAGCAGGCCGGGGCCGAGACGCGGGTGCAGTCGGCTATCTCGATGACCCAGGTTGCTGAGCCGTACATCCCGCGCCGTGCCGAGCGTCATCTGGAGAAGGGCCGCGTGGTGATCTTCGGTGCCGGCGCCGGGCTACCGTACTTCTCCACCGACACGGTCGCCGCTCAGCGTGCCCTCGAGATCGGTGCCGACGTGGTGCTGGTCGCGAAGAACGGCGTCGACGGCGTTTACGACTCCGACCCGCGCACCAACCCCGACGCCAAGAAGATCGACCGGCTGACCTACATCGACGCGCTGCAGCGTGAGCTCAAGGTCGTCGATTCCACCGCGTTCAGCCTGTGTATGGACAACCGGATGCCCATGGTGGTGTTCGGCATGGAGCCCAACGGCAACGTGGCCCGCGCCATACTCGGCGAAGACATCGGCACGCTGGTACACACCTCGCACGAGTGACGAGTGCCTCGCGCGAGCAACTCGACCAGACCGACTCGCACCAGCAAGCAGAACATCTGCGCGACCTCTAAACTTAGGGCTTGAAGTAAGGGAGTTCCACCGTGATTGCCGATGTGCTGACCGACGCCGCCGAACGCATGAAAAAGGCCCTCGAGGCCACCAAAGAAGATTTCTCGACTGTGCGCACGGGCCGTGCGAACCCTTCGTTGTTCCAGAAGGTGCTGGTGGACTATTACGGTTCGCCGACTCCGCTCGCCCAGCTCGCGTCACTTGCGAACCCTGAGGCTCGCACGATCATCGTCACGCCGTACGACAAGGGTGCCTTGCGCGACATCGAGCAGGCCCTCCGCGACATGCCGAATCTGGGGGCGAACCCCACGAACGATGGCAACATCATTCGTGTCACGCTGCCCGACCTCACCGAAGAGCGCCGCAAAGAGTTCGTTAAGCTCGTCAAGAGCAAGGCCGAAGACGGCAAGGTCTCGGTGCGCAACATCCGGCGCAAGGCGAAAGACGATCTCGACGCTCTGAAGAGCGAGGTGGGTGACGACGAGGTCGGGCGGGCTGAGAAAGAACTCGAGGCGAATACCAAAGCCACGGTCGATGCCATCGACGATGCTCTGAAGCGCAAAGAGACCGAACTGCTGGAAATCTAGGCCACCCATGACCAATGACCCCGGGGCGGCTGATCAGGCGGCGAAGCCTCAGAAGCCGAAGCGTGCCGGGCAGGGCATCTCGCGGGCCGAACTCGAAGAGCGCGTACGGGCCCGTCGAGAGCAGTTCGACGAGGTCAACGAGAAGATCGCTGCGCGCACCGGGCGAAACCTCGTCAGCGCGATAGCCATCGGCCTCGGCCTCGGGCTGATCATGCTCTTCAGCCTGCTGTTCTTTCCGGTCGTGTTCTTCATCTTCGTGGGTGTTCTGACGTGCCTGGCATCTGCTGAGCTCGTCGGTGCCCTCGGCAAGTCAGGGCGTCATGTTCCCCTGATTCCCACGCTGATCTCGGCCGCTGCCGTGTCTGTAGCGGCGTTCTTCTGGGGGCAGCAGGGCCAGTGGCTCATTCTGTTGGCCGGCAGCGTCTTCGTGTTTGTATGGCGCCTCGTCGAACTCGTGGTGCCGAAGTATCGCACCAGCGCAGCGTCGGTTCTTCGTGATCTCGCGGCAGGGTTCTTCGTTCAGGCCTACGTCGTCTTTCTCGGCAGCATCTCCATTCTGCTCGTGGCTCAGCCCGACGGGCGCTGGTGGGTGCTGTCGTTCATGATCGTGGTGATCTGCGTCGATACGGGCGCGTACGCGACCGGGCTCAACTTCGGCAAACACCCGATGGCGCCGAGAATCAGCCCGAAGAAGACGTGGGAGGGCTTTGCCGGTGCCGCCGGCCTGGCGCTGATCGCCGGCTTGATTCTCGGAATCTTCTTGCTCCAGCAGCCCTGGTGGGTTGGCCTCATTCTCGGGGCGGTGATCACCGCGACGGCGACCTTCGGCGACTTGGCCGAGTCGCTGCTGAAGCGCGACATGGGTATCAAAGACATGAGCACCTGGCTGCCCGGGCACGGTGGTTTTCTCGACCGGCTCGACTCGATGTTGCCTTCTGCCGTCGCCGCGTACGCGCTTTTTGTGATCTTTCACTGACACTGCGTGCGGCCTTCGGTCAGCTTGGCACCAGAAGAGTTGGCACAATGGGTGCGTGAGTCAAACGTTTCCGGTCAGTCGCAAGTCAGCATTGGGCTACAACGTCGACGAGGTAGAGAAGTTCTTGAGCGACGCCCGCGCCGCCTACGAGGCCCAGGGCGACCCTTCGCGCGAGGCGTCAGACGTCGACTTGGATTCGCGGGCCATCCGCCGGGTCTCGTTCTCGCTGCAGAAGGGCGGGTATTCGACCACTCACGTCGACGCCGCACTCGAGCGACTCGAAGACGCCTTCTCTGCGCGGGAGCGTGCGCGGGCTAAGCACGACATCGGCGATGACAAGTGGTACACCCTGAGCCGCGACCGGGCTCGGGAGATCGTCGGGCGCCTCGAGCGCGGGCGCGGGCACAAGTTCCGCCGGGTCGGCATTCTCACCGGCGGTTACGATCGCGGCGACGTCGACGACTTCTGCGAGACGGTCGCTGGCTACTTCAGAGGCACGGCGACGGTCACGGTCGACGACGTGCGCAACGCCATTTTTCGCCCGAAGCTGGGCGGCTACAATGAGGCTCAGGTCGACGCGGTGCTCGACGCGGTCGTCGACGTGATGCTCTCGGTGCAATAACACCGCACGGGTTGCGGATGCTCGGGGCGAAGATTCGGGGGAGACACCATGCGCAATGAGGTCGTGGCCGTCATCGGCGTCATCGTCATCGTGGGCGTCTCCGCCCTGGCTCCGCGGCTGAAGATCGCGGCGCCGATCATCCTCGTTCTGATCGGGGTGGGCATCTCGATCATCCCCGGAGTGCAGCCCGTCGTCGTGCCGTCCGCGCTGATTCTGACCGTAGTATTGCCGCCGCTGCTCTACGCCTCGGCCATCAACCTGCCGCTCAGCGACTTTCGCAAGAACATCGTGAGCATCACGGGGTTGTCGGTCGCACTCGTCTTCGTGAGTGCATTCGGAACCGGGCTGTTGCTGTTCTGGCTCTTTCCGCAGCTCAGCCTCGCCTCGGCGATCGCGCTCGGCGCCGTGATCAGCCCCACCGACGCAGTCTCAGCGGCGTCGATCGCCAAACGGCTGGGCCTGCCGCACCGGCTGACCGCGATCATCGAGGGTGAGAGTCTCGTCAACGACGCGTCGGCTCTGGTGCTGTTGCGCTCGGCCGTGGCCGCCACGGCGGGCGCGGTGAGCATCTGGCAGGTGGGCGGCTCGTTCATCTACTCGGTCGTCGTGGCCGCGATCGTCGGTGCCATCGTGGGTGTCGTCACGGTGTGGGTGCGTTCTCAGCTTCGTGACCCGGTGCTCACCACCGCGATTTCGTTCGCGGTGCCCTTTCTGGCCTACGTGCCGGCCGAGGCCGTCGGCGCCTCAGGCGTACTCGCGGTTGTCGCTGCCGGCCTGCTGACCGGTCATTTCGGTGCCAAGTACTTCTCGGCGCCGTCGCGCATCAGCGAGCGGCTCACCTGGCGCACGCTGTCGTTTCTGCTCGAGAACGCCGTGTTCTTGATCATGGGCCTTCAGCTCAAGGGCCTGGTCGAGTCCGTGGTCGACGAGAAGCTCAGCGTGCAGCAGGCGGTGCTGTTCGGCTTGTACGCGACGGTCGTGCTGATCGTTTTGCGTTTCGTCTTCGTTATGCCGCCGGCAGTGCTGATGAAGTGGCGTTACCGGCGCAGGCTTGCCCGTACTGGCATTTCCTTCGACCCAGGCGCCCCGGAGGCCCCGGCGGGCGCGTCTGGCGGCCTGGTGCTGTCGTGGAGCGGCATGCGCGGCGTCGTGACGCTGGCCGCGGCGCAGTCCTTGCCCGAGAACACTCCGTACCGGCCGCAGCTGATTCTCATCGCGTTCACGGTGGCGATCGTGACGCTCGTGCTGCAGGGCACGACGTTGCCGATGGTGATTCGGTGGTCGGGCATCCGTCTGGCCAGCCCCGTCGCCGATAGGGAGGAGTTCGCCTCACTCGTCGACGAGCTGCAAGAGGCGGGCCGGGGGATGCTCGAGAACCCCTCGCTCGTGCTGTCAGACGGCACCGCTCCCGACACCGAGGTGGTCGAGCGGGTGCGCCATGATGCGCTGTTGCGCAGTCAGTCGGCCTGGGAGCTCGCGCAGACCGCCGAGCACGCTGCGGTGGCTCCGGGAGCTCTGCCGGCGAGCGAGCAGTACCGCGAGCTGCGCCTCGAGGTTCTGCGGGTCGAGCGTGAGACGCTGCTCGATGCCCGTGACCGCGAGTCGTTCAGTTCGCACGCCATCACGAAGGCCCACGAGATGCTCGACCTCGAAGAGTCCCGGCTGGTGCAGAACGAGGGCCTGGCCGACTGAGACGCTGGCCGAGGGCCGCGTGGTTGCTCGGCGGCGGCCACCGGAGGGACACCCTGCGACGGAGCCGGCGCGATGCGGGCTCGGCGATTGCCCGCCGGGCGATCGTAGGATGGAAGGCATGCCCCGCAGCAACCACCCCCGCAAGGCGAAGCGCGCCACGCCGGGCCGGTCGGGCGCCGGCGACGGCGGGGCGGGCGGCAGCGGCTCCGTCGGCGGCCCGGACGACGACGAGCCGAGCATCGAGCGCCTGCTGACCGGCTGGCGCAGCACCGAGCATCGCCGTTCGGGCGACTGGAACGTGCAGCCCATCTCGGCGCTACAGGCGACCAAAGAGTACATGTGCCCCGGCTGCCTGAAGGCCATCACGCCGGGCACCGCGCACCTCGTCGCCTGGCGCGCCGACGGAGTGCTCGGTGACGCTGCCGACCTCGCCGCGCGCCGCCATTGGCATACCCACTGCTGGAAGATCGGAACATAACGTGGCACGCACCATCGAGGTACGAAGCGGCGTCGAGCTGCCCGCGACCCGCACCGAGATCGAGCTGCGCACCGCCGATGGGCTCACCCTGGTCGGCGAACTCGCGGTGCCCCTTGACAAGCCGCCCGTCGCGACCCTCGTCACGCTGCATCCGCTGCCCACGGCGGGCGGATTCATGGATTCGCACGTGCTGCGCAAGGCGGCGAACCGCCTGCCCGCGCTCGCCGACCTCGCGGTGCTGCGTTTCAACACCCGCGGCACCTCCTCGCCGCGCGGCAGAAGCGGCGGGGTCTTCGACGAGGGAACGGATGAACGGCTCGACCTCGACGCAGCCATGCGGTTCGTAACCGAGAACCACCTGCCGCACCCCTGGCTGGTCGGCTGGTCGTTCGGCACCGAACTCGCCCTGAAATACGGGCTGGAGCACGACATCGACGGCGCCATTCTGCTCTCACCCCCGCTGCACCGTGCGACGGAGGCCGAGCTCGGCGCCTGGGCGACGAACAGCGTGCCGCTGGTCGCTCTCATTCCCGAGTTCGACGACTTCTTGCGCCCCGAGGAGGCTCGAGAGAGGTTCTCGGTCGTGCCCGACATCGACCTCGTCGAGATTGCGGGCGGAAAGCATCTGTGGGTGGGGGAGTCGCAGGTGAAACGCGTACTGAACGAGATCGTGTCGAACGTGAATCCCGCCGCAGCGCCGCTGCCCGAGACCTACGAGCTCGCGTAGGCTCTGCCGGGCATCCGCCGGGCATCCACTCGCCCGGAGGCGGCTTCAGCCCTCGTTCTGAAGGGGCCGGCGTCAGCGCTCGTTCTGAAAAGGCGGCGTCAGCGCTCGTTCTGAAGAGGAATCACGACCTGCTTTACGACGAGAATGATCGACGCCGCGATAGGAATCGCGATCAGCGCCCCGAGCACGCCGAGCAGTGAAGCGCCGGCCAACGCCGCGATCACCACCACCGACCCCGGCACCGAAACCGCCCGCCGCATGATGTTCGGGCTCAAGAAGTACGCCTCGACCTGCATGTAGATGAGGTAGTAGATTGCCGCGACCAATGCGGTGAGCGGCGAGCCGATGCCCGGGATGAGGCAGACAGCCACGATGATGACCGACCCCGAGATGGTTCCGACGAGCGGAATCAGCGAGAGCAGCCCCGCGATGAACGCCAGCACGGCGGCATAAGGCGCCTGGATGATCGACAAGAAGATGAAGCTGAGCACTCCGTTGCACATGCCGAGCACCACCTGCCCGATCACGTAGCGCCCCACCGCGTCGGTGACCTGCTCGCCGAGATCGGCGAACCGTTCGCGTTTCGACGCCGGAACCAGCAGGTACACCGTGCGCTTCATCATGGCGAGGTTGGCCGTGAAGAACAGGGTCAGAATGATGACGATCACGGTTCCGAAGATGCCGTTCGCGATGCCGACGCCTACGGCGAGAGCCCCACCGGCGATGGTCGTGATGTTGCCGGGGTCTTGCAGATACTTCGTCACAGCATCGACGACCGCCTGCACGTCGATGAACCCGCCGAGCCGGTCGCTCAGGTCTGACGCCCAGGTCGACGACTGAAAGCCGCGCAGTAGCACGGGCACCTGCCCGAACAGCTGAGTGAGCTGGTCGATGATGATCGGCAGTACTGCGAACACCAGCCCGGTGATGATGGCAGCGACCCCGACGATCACGATCAGAATAGCGAGCGATCGCCTGACGTGCCGAGTCTCGAGCCACGACACAACCGGGTCGAGGCCGAGCGCGAGAAAGATGGCGATGCCCACGTAGGTGAGCACGGTGGCGAGATTGCCGATGGCTACCAGAATGACGATTCCGAGGCCCACGCCGAGTGTGCCGACGAGCCCGAAGGTGAAGGCGTTCCGAATCTTCACCATCGCTCCTCAGGTCGTGCTCTGCCAGCAAATCTAGCGCCTGCACATCACAACCCAGAAGTCTGGGAGCATTCACAAGCAGGATCGGCTATCTTTTAATGTCTTGTCTGGAGTTCATTCGTGCGTTTTATTCTTGCCATCATCGCCTTCGTCATTGCGCTGGCGCTCATCGGCATCGGCATCGCCCAGCGAACGGTTTTTCTCCCGCCGTCGTCGGTGAGCGTGCAGACCACGCAGACCAGTGGGGCGCCCTACCTCTTTCTCGGCAGCGACTCTCTGCTGGCCGAGTCGGGTGACCAGACCGTCACCTTCACCGGCAGTGCGAAGACCTTCGTGGCGTACGGCCGCACCGACGACGTGAAGTCGTGGCTGAACGGCTCGACCTACGCCGACCTGAGCGTCGTGCCGGGCGACAAGCCGAGCCTCACCTCGACGACCGTGGCCGCAGACCCGGCGGGCGCGGCCAACGTCGCGAGCGGTTCGGCCGATCCGTCGGGCTCCGACCTCTGGCTCGATCAGTACAGCACCGACGGCTCGATGATGCGAACCTTCAACCTGCCGGCAGGGTACGCGCTCATCATCGCCGACGACGGCACAGCGCCCGCGCCGACCACCGTGACCATCTCGTGGCCGCTCGACGACAGCACCCCCATGGCCGTGCCACTGCTGCTGACAGGGGCGTTCTTTCTCATCGTCGGCCTCATTCTGCTGCTGCTGGGCCTGCGGCAGATGAAGAAGTCGCAAGGCCCCAGGCGCAAACAGCCCGCTCTGCCGAAGGGCAAGCGCTTCTCGTCTTCGCGCACGAACGGCATCGAGTCGGGCGTGCGGCGCGGTCGTCGTTCCATCACCAAGTCGGTCGCCGTTCTGGTGCCTGCCGCAGTGCTGAGCGTCGCTGCGCTGAGCGGATGCTCGGTTCTGCCGCTCTCGTCGCAGTCGCTTCCGGCGGCCATCGCCGACACCGCCACGCCTACGCCCGTTGCGACCGACGGCACGGGCACGACAACGCCGAGCGGCACCGCCACGCCGAGCGGCACCGCCACGCCGAGCGCAACCGACCTGCCCACGCCGGTTCCGACTCCGGACTCGGGCCCGCCGCCCGTCGTCTCCGAATCCCAACTCGACACGATTCTCGGCAAGGTCTCGACGGTCGTCACTGCTTCTGATGCGGCGGCCGCCACCGATACTGCTGCCGCTTCGACCACACTCGCCGCGCGTATGACCGGCCCGGCGCTCGACTTGCGCACCGCGACCTACTCCATTCGCAAGACCGATGCCGACTACCCGGCCCAAGCTGCCATTCCCGCAGGCCCCTCCTCAGTCGTTCTGCCGCAGGCGACCAACGAGTGGCCGCGCACGGTCTTCACCATCGTCGAGAACCCTGCCGACCCCACCGTCGCCCCGCTGTCGCTGATGCTCACTCAAGACACGCCGCGCAGTCAGTACAAGGTGTATTACGCCGTTCCGCTCGAGCCGTCGACCACGCTGCCGCCCGTTGCGCCGGCCACCGTCGGCACCTCGCGTTTGGCGAACGACACCAAGCTGCTGTCGATGACGCCCGCCGACGTGGCCACCGGCTACGCGGACATCCTCGCCGTCGGCGACCAGAGCCCGTACTTCGACAAGTTCGACGCCACCGGTGACACGCTGCGCACGAGCGTCGGCGCAGACTACAAGGCGCAGCAGAAGGCCAATCTGCCGAACACTGCGAGCATCGACTTCGCAAAGGTCGCGGCGCCCGGGCAGACCATCGCCCTCGCCACGAACCAGTCTGGCGCCATCGTGACGGCGAATATTCGGGAATCGGTGACGGTGAAACCGGTCGAGGCCGGCGCCACAGTCACCCCCACGGGTGCGGTGCAGGCCCTGTCGGGAGTCTCTGCCGGCGGCACCACCAAGGGCACTGAAGCGATCTACGATTATCAATTGTTGTTCTACGTTCCGGCGTCGGGCGATACCTCGAAGGTTCAACTCCTCGGGTTCGCCCAGGGCCTGCTGTCTGCCAAGGAGCTGCCATGAGTAACGTCCCCCCCTCCGCCGCCAGTCTGAGAGGCGCTGTCGACCTCTCATCGCTTGTCAATCGTGCCGCCGCCCCTGCAGGCGCTCCCGGCGCTGCGGGGGCCCCTGCGGCCCCCGGCGCTGTCGGTGGGGCGCCCGGTGCCGGGGTCGCGGTTCCGAGTCTGCTGCTCGACGGAACCGACGCCACGTTCTCGCAGATTCTCGATCTGTCGAACGCCGTTCCGGTCATCGTCGAGCTCTGGGCCTCGTGGTCTGACGGCTCGCGACTTCTCGCGCCGCTGATGCAGAAGCTCATCCTCGAGTACGGCGGTCAGTTCGTGCTCGTGCGCGTGGAGACCGATACCAACCCGCAGCTGGCCGCCGCCTTCCAGGCGCAGTCGGTGCCGACGGTTGCCGCAATCATCGCCGGCCGGCCCGTCGCGCTCTTCGAGGGCGCGCAGCCGGAGCAGAGCATCCGTGACGTGTTCGACCAGGTCGTGCAGCTCGCGGCACAGAACGGCGTCACGGGCCATGCGCTGCCGCAAGACGGCCGAGTCGGGGCAGAGGCCGACGGCGAAACGCCGGCAGAGCCCGTCGAAGAGCCGCTGCCGCCGCACCACGCCGAAGCCTTCGACGCCATCTCGCAGGGCGACTACAAGACCGCCATCGCCGAGTACGAGAAGGCCATCGTGCAGAATCCGCGCGACTCCCTCGCCGTGGCAGGTCTGGCACAGGTGAAGCTGCTCGACCGTCTCGACAAAAAATCGCTCGACGAGATCCGCTCGGCGGGCGCCGCGGCTCCCGACGACATCGACGCTCAGCTCGCCGTCGCCGACCTCGACGTTTCGGGCGGTCACGTCGAAGACGCCTTCGACCGCATTCTGTCGTTGTTCACGAAAGCCGACCAGGCGAGTAAAGACACGCTGCGGGCGCGCATGCTCGAACTGTTCGAGGTCGTCGGTCTCGACGATCCGCGCGTGACGGCCGCGCGACGCCGACTGACCATGCTGCTGTACTGAGACCACCGCCCGCTTCAGCCACATTTGCGAGCGCATGTCAATCGGTGGCTGCGTTGCGGGCGAGCGAGCCTCATTAGCAATACAGTCGGGTTATGAGCATTCTCCGTCGTAAGAAAGACGCGTCGACGACCATCACGCCGCAGATGAAGGTTTCACCCGAGATTCAGTCGGTGACGACCGGCGGCGAGACGTTCGCGCAGATCAACGCCTTCAAGATCGGCCTGCTCGGCGGTCTCGGTGTGCTGGTGGCGCTCGTCATCGGCGGGCTCGTCACGCAGCTGGGCACCGTGCTCATCTACGTCGGGGTGGCGTTGTTCATTGCGCTCGGCCTTGATCCTCTTGTCTCACGGCTGGCCCGCCGAATGCCGCGTGCGCTGGCGATCACCATCGTGTTCGGCGTCGTTGTACTCGTTCTCGCGGGGCTGTTGCTCACGATCATCCCGATCATCGTCACGCAGACCAGCAACCTGATCAACAACTTTCCGACGTACATCACCAACCTGCAGAACGCGGACTGGTTCAAGAGTCTCGAGCAGCAGCTCTCGGGCGTGGTCAGTGTCGACGACGTGGTGAAGAACTTGCAGAGCTTCTTGAGCCCTGACAAGGTGCTCTCGCTCGGCGGCGGACTGCTCGCGGTCGGGGCGGGCGTGGCGAGCGGTATCACGGGTACCGTCATCGTGCTGATTCTGACGCTGTACTTTCTCGCCTCGCTGCGGTCGATGAAGCGGGTCGCCTACCGGTTCGTGCCGGCCACGAAGCGTGCGAATTTCGCCGACATCACCGAGCAGATCACGGGGGCCGTCGGGCGATATGTGGTGGGTCAGATCGCCCTGGCACTGGTCAACGGTATCTTGAGCTTCATTTTCTTGACCATCATCGGTGCGCCGCTGCCGGTGCTGCTCGCGTTCATCGCGTTCTTGCTGTCTCTCATTCCGCTGGTCGGAACGGTGTCGGGCTCAGTCATCATCGTGCTCGTGTGTTTGCTCGCCTCGCCGCTCACGGCGATCGTAGCTGCGGTCTACTATCTGATCTACATGCAGGTAGAGGCATACGTTCTAAGCCCGCGCATCATGAACCGTGCTGTGGCGGTGCCCGGTGCCGTCGTGGTCATCGGGGCCGTCGCCGGTGCGGCCATCGCTGGCGTGCTCGGCGCACTTGTCGCTATCCCCATCGCGGCCTCGGCCATCATCATCATCGAGAAGGTCGTCTTCCCGAAGCAAGACGCCAAATAAGGCGGGCGGGTAACGCCACACCATCCAGCTACGGATTCGTATGGGTGTGCGGGGTTCGTACCCGCATAATTCGGCAGCTCGACGGGTGAGCTGGCTGGGAGGCTGAGAGGCGCCGAGACTGAGAGGCGCCGAGGCTGGGACGAGTCGGAGACTCGGGGCTCATCTCGGCGACGGCGTCGCCTAGCGGGCGACCACCCCCTCTACGACGTAGTCGCCGTCGATTTGCACGGCGCCGATGTGGGAGTCGGTGATCGCGTCGTAGAACGCGACGTGGGTGCCCAGCGCCGTGGGCACGGCGGTGAGAACGCAGTCTTTGTCGTCTTTCGTGCTGTCGATGACGGTCGAGAGCAGAATGCGATGCGTGGTGTGATCGACGATCTTCGTAACCGGATACGCTGACGGAACGCGGGCTCCCTGGCAGGTCACCCACGCGATGACGTCTGCTGCGTCAACCGTGGCAGGCAGGTGCCAGATCGTCGCTATGACGCCGACAGGAGCGCCCGCGGTGAGCGAAGCCGGCACGACGAAGGGCACCTGAGCGACGAGAGTCGGCTTGGGCGGCGCGGGCGCCGCCTCCGCGCTCGCAGTGCCGTTGATGAGGGCCAGCGTGACGGCTGCGATCGCTGCCGCTGCTGTCAGGGTTCTGCCCCGCGTGTTTCGGCTCCGCGAGAGCAGGTGGATGTTCGTCAAGATGGTCCCTTCGTCAGAGGAGCCCAAACGGGCTCCTCGTGAACAGAGACAACGCACGCGGGTTTCGCTTACGCCACTTTCGACAAACGCGCCCCCGAGAGGCGGGAGTGACTAGCGCGGGGCCGGCTTGAGGTACAGCGCTGCCAAGGGCGGGAGGGTGAGCTCCACTGAGGCCGGGCGACCCGACCACGGCACTGACTCGGCCTGCACGGCGCCGAAGTTGCCGACACCCGAGCCGCCATACTCGGTGGCGTCGGTGTTGATGATCTCGTTCCACTGGCCGCCGAACGGCAGACCGACGCGGTAGGGGCCGACCGGGGCGCCGCTGAAGTTCATCAGCACCGCAATCGGATTGCCCTCGGCATCCCATCGCAGGAACGAGACGAGGTTCTTCTCGCTCGAGCCGCCGTCGATCCACTCGAAGCCGCCGGCCTCGTTGTCGCGCAGCCATAGCGCGGGGTTCTCGCGGTACACCCGGTTCAGCGACGACACGAGGTGCAGCAGCGAGCGGTGTACGGGCTGGTCGAGAATCCACCAGTCCAGGCCCCGCTCTTCGCTCCACTCGGAGGGCTGGCCGAACTCCTGACCCATGAAAAGCAGCTGCTTGCCGGGATGCGCCCACATGAAGCCGAGGTACGCGCGCAGGTTCGCGAGCTTCTGCCAGTGGTCACCGGGCATCTTCGAGAGCAGCGAGCCCTTGCCGTGCACCACCTCGTCGTGCGAGATGGGCAAGATGAAGTTCTCGCTGAAGGCGTAGATGAACGAGAAGGTGATCTCGCCGTGGTGGTACGAGCGGTACAACGGGTCGGTTTCGATGTACGACAGGGTGTCGTGCATCCAGCCCATGTTCCATTTGATGCCGAAGCCGAGGCCACCCTGGTTGGTGGGGTGGGTGACGCCTGGCCAGCTGGTCGACTCTTCGGCGATCATCACGATGCCGGGGTATCGCTTGTAGGCGGTCGCATTGACCTCTTGCAGCAGACTGATCGCCTCGAGGTTCTCGCGGCCGCCGTACTGGTTGGGCAGCCACTCGCCGGCCTTGCGCGAGTAGTCGAGGTAGAGCATCGAGGCCACGGCGTCGACGCGCAGCCCGTCGATGTGAAACTCCTCGAGCCAGTACAGCGCGTTCGCGACCAGAAAGTTGCGCACCTTCGAGTCGCCGAAATTGAAGACCAGCGTTCCCCAGTCGGGCTGCTCGCCGCGGCGGGGGTCTGGATGCTCGTACAGGGCCTCCCCGTCGAACTTCGCCAGCGCCCAGGCGTCTTTCGGAAAGTGACCCGGCACCCAGTCGAGCAGCACCCCGAACCCGGCCTGGTGCAGGCGGTCGATGAGGTACCGCAGATCATCCGGCGTGCCGAAACGTGCCGTAGGCGAGTAATACGAGGTGACCTGGTAGCCCCAGGATCCGCCGAAGGGATGCTCGGCCAGCGGCATGAACTCCACGTGCGTGAAGCCGAGTTCGTTGAGGTATTCGATGAGCGGGTCGGCGAGGCTGCGATAGTCGAGCCCCGGGCGCCAGGAGCCCAAGTGCATCTCGTAGACGCTCATGGGGGAGTTGTGCGGGTCGCGCTCGCCGCGGGCACGCATGTAGTCGCCGTCGGCCCACTCGTAGTACGACTCGGTGATGACCGATGCCGTCAGCGGCGGAACCTCGGTGCGACGCGCCATCGGGTCGGCGTGCTGCACCCACCCGCCGTGCTGGGCGAGGAGTTCGAACTTGTAGTTGCTGCCGGGTTCGAGGTCGGGAATGAAGATCTCCCAGACGCCGGTGGCGCCCAGGCTGCGCATGGAGTGGCGGATGCCGTCCCAGCCGTTGAAGTCGCCGATCACCCGAACGGCACGCGCGTGCGGAGCCCAGACGGCGAATGCGGTGCCGGCGAACGCGGCCTCGGCGCCGTAGTGGGTGCGATAGTGGGCGCCCAGAACATCCCACAGCTGCTCATGCCGACCCTCGCCGATGAGGTGCAGGTCGAGCTCGCCGAGCGTGGGGGAGAAGCGGTAGGGGTCGTCGGCCGTCCAGGTGGATGCGTCGTCGTACGTCGCCTCGATGAGGTAGTCGTTCAGCCCGGTGAGCGTGTAGCCCTGCCAGATTCCGCCCCAGAGGTGCGTGAGCTGCACGCGGGCGCCGTTCGAGAGTACGGCGACGACTTCGCTCGCCAGAGGGCGCAGGGTGCGGATCACCGTGATCGGGTCGCTCACGCCTTCGCCCTTCACGAGGTGCTGCCCGAGCACTTTGTGCGGGTCGAAGTACGAGCCGGTCGCCACTTCTTGCAGAACCGATTCCGGCACCTGGGGGAGGCTGAGGGTGGTGAGCCCGTCGATCTGTGACATCAGAGGTCTGCGCTTTCGGTCGAGGGCGAGCTTTCGCTCGGGGAGGGGAGCGTGGCGGCGCGCGCTGCGGTCTGGCTCACGGCGTCGTTTCGATCGGAGTTTCGGCAGCGGCATCCGCTTCGGCGCCGTAGTGCACCCGCAAGATGTGCACCGGCTCGCCGAAGGCGTTGAGGCGCACATAGTTATCGGCGCCCCACTGCCAAGTGACGCCCGTGATGAGGTCGGTCACGCGAAACCGGGCGCCGGGCTCGAGACCGAACTTCGTGACGTCGAGCCGCACGGTGGTCTCGCGCACCGACCAGGGGTCGACGTTCGCCACCACGATGATGCCGTCGGCGTCGCCGCTGTCGGTGAATTCGCCCGCGATGTACTTGCTGTACACCAGAATCGAGTCGTCGTCGCTGGCGTGGATGTCGAGGTTGCGCAACTGGTGCAGGGCAGGATGCTCGCGCCTGATCTGGTTCAGTTGTGTGATGTACGGTGCGATCGAGGTTCCGGCAGCCTCCGCGGCGGCGTAGTCGCGCACCTTCAGCTCGTACTTCTCGTTGTCGATGTTCTCTTCGGAGCCGGGCCGGGCGACGTTCTCTACCAGCTCGTAACCCGAGTAGACCCCCCACGTCGGTGAGCCCGTCGCAGCGATGGCGGCCCTGATCTTGTAGGCCGGGCGCCCGCCGAACTGCAGGTAGGCGTGCAGAATATCGGGGGTGTTGACGAACAGGTTGGGCCGAAAGAACGCTGCCGTCTCGTGCGCCAGGCCGTCGAGAAACTCTTCGAGCTCTTCTTTACTGTTGCGCCAGGTGAAGTAGGTGTACGACTGCTGAAAGCCGACCTTCGCGAGCGTCTGCATGAGCGCCGGGCGGGTGAACGCCTCGGCGAGAAAAATGATGTCGGGAAACTCGAGGTTGATCGTGGTGATGATCCACTCCCAGAAGTCGAGCGGCTTCGTGTGCGGGTTGTCGACACGAAAGATGCGCACACCGGTGGCGATCCAGAACTTCAGAATGCGCAGCGCCTCTGCGCGAATGCCTTCTGGGTCGTTGTCGAAGTTGATCGGGTAGATGTCTTGGTACTTCTTCGGCGGGTTCTCGGCGTACGCGATCGAGCCGTCGGGCAGCGTCGTGAACCATTCCGGGTGCTCTGTGACCCACGGATGATCGGGGCTGGCCTGCAACGCGAAGTCCAGCGCCACCTCGAGCCCCGCCTTCTGCGCGGCCTGCACGAAGATCTTGAACTGCGCGACAGTGCCTAAATCGGGGTGCACGGCATCGTGCCCGCCGGCCGCCGAGCCGATGGCCCAGGGCGACCCTGGGTCACCTGCTTCTGGTGTCAGCGAGTTGTTCGGGCCCTTGCGGAACGCCTCGCCGATCGGGTGGATCGGCGGCAGGTACAGCACGTCGAACCCCATCGCCGCGACGGCCGGCAGGCGCCGGGCGGCGGTGCGGAAAGTGCCGCTCGTGATGCTGCCGTCGGCGTTTGCGACGGCACCGACCGAGCGCGGAAAGAACTCGTACCAGGCGCCGTAACCGGCGCGCTCGCGCTCGACCTTGACCGTCTGCCATTCCGAGTACGTGTCGAGGCTGGCGATCGGAAAGCGTTCGACCGCGTCGATCACGACCGGAGCGGTGGCTGCGACGAGCCGGTCGGCGGCGGGCAGAGCGGTGTCAGCCACGAGCAGTGCCAGATCGTCGAAGAGCGACCGGTCGGCCGCGCCCCGCGCTGCCTCGGCCCCGGCCCGCACGAAGAGCTCGCTCGCGATCAGGAACATCAGCTCGACATCGATTCCGGCCGGCACCTTGATTTCGGCGTTGTGCTGCCAGGTGGCGTAATCGTCGCTGAAGGCGCGAATGCGAAAGCGCCAGGTGCCCGCTAGAGGAAGGTGCGCGAGGCGTTGGTAACGGTCGATGCCGACCCCGATCATCCGCAATCCGTACGACGACGAGACGCCAGAAGGGTCGACGAGCTCGACCTGAGCGCCAACGGCGTCGTGGCCTTCGCGAAACACCGTCGCCCCGAAGGGCACGACCTCGCCGGCGTAGGCCTTTGCCGGCCAGCGCCCACCCGAGACCTGCGGAAAGACGTCGACGATGGGGATGCGCCCGATGATCGGCTCGAAGGCCCCGACCGCCCCTGTCGCTGCCGAGGCAGCTACTGCCGGCGTCTTCACTGTCGATCGGGGTGTGCTTTTCGATGCTGGTTTAACCACTGACTTAGCCACGGTTCGACCGTACCAACAAAGCCGCAGCCGGGCTTGAGAAACATCGCCCCTTGCGCGCTTGGCGGTCGGCAGGCTATCTCGCCGCCGTGCCCAATTGGGAGACAGGATCGACCTGTTCTAGGCTGGCGCCACGGAACCCAGAAGGAGCTCACACCCGTGAAAGCGATTCGCAAGTTCACCGTTCGTTCTGTACTGCCTCCTGAGCTCAGCGCTGTGGGCGAATTGGCCGCCAATCTGCGCTGGTCGTGGCACGAGCCGACCCGAAAACTCCTCGCCCACATCTCGCCCGACGACTGGGAGGCGACCACCGGAGACCCGATCGCGCTGCTCGGCGCGGTGAGTCCCGAGCGCCTCGCCCAGCTGGCCCGCGACGAGGGATTCGTCGCCTGGGCGAACAGTCTTCGCGACGACCTGCACCGGTACATCCGCGAGCCTCGCTGGTACCAGGGCCTCGAGGGCGAGAAACCGAAGAGCATCGGCTACTTCTCGCCCGAGTTCGGCATCGCCGAAGCGCTGCCGCAGTACTCGGGGGGTCTCGGCATTCTGGCCGGCGACCACCTCAAGGCGGCCTCCGACCTCGGTGTGCCGATCATCGGTGTGGGGCTGTTCTACCGTGCCGGGTATTTTCGGCAGGCCATTTCGCGCGACGGCTGGCAGCAAGAGAGCTACCCCGTGCTCGACCCCGACGGGCTTCCGCTGAACGTGCTGCGGCTGGCCGACGGGTCACCGGCGCAGATCGTGCTCTCGCTGCCCGACGACCGGGCGCTGTACGCCCGCATCTGGCAGGCGCAGGTGGGGCGCATCCGGTTGCTGCTGCTCGACACCGACATTCCCGACAACGACGAGGACCTTCGCTCGGTCACCGACCGGCTCTACGGCGGCGGCGGAGAACACCGGCTGCTGCAGGAGCTGTTGCTCGGCATCGGGGGTATTCGCGCGCTGAAGATTCTGGCCGAGCTGACGCAGACCGACGAGCCCGAGGTCTTTCACACGAACGAGGGACACGCGGGCTTTCAGGGCCTCGAGCGCATCTGCGACCTCATCGGCGAGGGGCTCTCGTTCGACGTCGCCCTGCAGGTCGTTCGAGCCAGCACGGTGTTTACGACCCACACGCCCGTTCCGGCCGGCATCGACCGCTTCGACGCGTCGCTGGTGCGGCGGTACTTCTCGACCGACCTGCTGCCCGGGGTCGACGTCGACGAGGTTCTCGCGCTCGGCAACGAGGTCGCGAACGGCGGCAGCGCCGACGTGTTCAACATGGCCGTGATGGGCCTGCGCCTCGCGCAGCGCGCCAACGGCGTTTCGCAGCTGCACGGCGAGGTCAGCCGGGGCATGTTCGCGGGGCTCTGGCCCGGATTCGACCAGAGCGAAGTGCCCATCACCTCGGTCACCAACGGAGTGCACGCCCCCACCTGGACTGACCCGCTGCTCATCGAGCTCGCCGAGAACAAGCTCGGCACCTCAGACACGGCGCACGCGAACTGGCTCTCGTCAGATGTCAGCGACGAAGACATCTGGGCGGTGCGCAACGACATGCGGCGGCAGCTGGTGACGGATGCCCGGCACCGCATCACCGAAGCCTGGCTCGAGCGTAGCCCGGGTTCCATTCCGCCGGCCTGGTACCGCACCCTGCTCGATCCTGAGGTGCTGACCATCGGATTCGCCCGGCGCGTACCCACCTACAAGCGGCTCACGCTCATGCTGCACGACCCGGCCCGGCTGAAGGCGATTCTGCTGAACCCCGAGCGGCCCGTGCAGATGGTGATCGCGGGCAAGTCGCATCCGGCCGACGAGGAGGGCAAGCGGCTCATCCAGAAGCTCGTGCAGTTCGCGTCAGACCCCGAGGTGCGGCACCGCATGGCGTTTCTGCCGAACTACGACATCGGAATGGCCCAAAAGCTGTACCCGGGCACCGATGTGTGGCTGAACAACCCGTTGCGGCCCCTCGAGGCCTGCGGAACATCCGGTATGAAGGCGGCCCTCAACGGCGGGCTCAACCTCTCGATCTTGGACGGCTGGTGGAACGAGTTCTACGACGGCGAGAACGGCTGGGCGATTCCCACGGCAGACTCGGCCGACACCCCCGAAGAACGCGACCAACTCGAGTCGGAGGCGCTGTACGACCTCATCGAGCACCAGGTGGCTCCGCGGTTCTACGACCGTACAGCTCAGGGGCTGCCGGTGCGCTGGACCAAGTCGATCAGGCACACCCTCGCGACGCTCTCGCCGGCGCTGTCGGCGGAGCGCATGGTGTCGGAGTACGTTTCGCGGCTCTATGTTCCTGCGGCTGCGGCAGCGCGGGTCATCGAGGGGCACGACTACACGCCGGCCGTGGAGCTTGCGGAGTGGAAGGAGCGGGAGCGTGCCGCCTGGTCGTCGGTCGCTGTCGTGCACGTCGAGTCCGGCGGGCTCGACGACACGCCACAGGTCGGCGACGAGCTGCAGGTGAGGGCGCGCATCCAGCTCGGCTCGCTGACGCCCGACGACGTCTCGGTCGAGGTCTGTTACGGTCATGCCGCCGCCGGTGACGTGCTCACCGCGGTGAGTTCCGTCGCGCTCTCGCCCGCTCAGTTGCCCACCACGACGACCCCGATCACCATCATCAATCCGGGCTCGCAGCACACCGACTCCGACGGCCTCTGGGGCTTCTCGGGCACGGTCGTGCTCGAGCATGCCGGCTCGTTCGGCTACACCGTGCGTGTCGTGCCCAAGCACGCCAACCTGGCCTCCTCGGCCGAGCTGGGCCTCATCGCGTCGGCGCACTGACCCGTTCCGCTGGCCAATCATCACATTTCGGGCGTTGCGTGGACTATCTGAACGACGGGCGTTGACTCCTGATTGAGGTGGCCCCACTTCTGTGAAGTATGCTCGACAATGAGATGATGCATTGATGGACGAGCGTGCGCGAGTACACGAGCCAAGCCGTGATTCGAGTCGTCTGCGGCATGTTCAAGCGCTAGTCGATTCCGCGGTCGGCGCTCAAGACGAGCTCCGAACAGTCGGCCCCGCTGCAAGCGCCTTGAAAGACGTCTGCGTGACGATGGCTTTTCTGGAGGGTGCACTCCTGGGGAGGATTCTCGATCGTGACCACACAGGTTCCTTGCCGCCCGTCGCAATGCTGAGACTTGCATTCGATTCCGCGGAGTGGGCGATCGACGACGCGAACGAGTTCGAGCTGAACGCCACGTCGCCGCATCCCGGATTCGAAGCCGCACTGCGAGAACAGCTTTGGCTCATCAACGTGTATCTCGAGAAAGCGCACCAGTGCCTCTCGAATGCCGGAGTGCTCCCCCGTCGAGCGAACGGAAACGGCATCGCGCGATTGTAGACGCGGCCTGCAATGCCCCGTGAGAAAAGGCGGTTCGGTCGAGAGAAGGCGTTGCACCGGCTTCTCTCGACCGACTCACCTTCTTTCGTCCGCGTGGCGCCGTCGGCGGGTTAGTCGGCGCGGAAGAGCTGCAGAGACGAGGCAGCTACGTCGTACTCGCCGCCGGGCATCCGGATGTCCGCGGGGGCCTCGAGCGAGGGCGGCGAGTCGAACGAGCTGTCCCAGAGCAGGGCGTACTGGGTGACGCCCTCGTGGTGCGGCAGAATCACGGTGGTGGGCGACTCGATTCCGTGGATCACGACGAGAATGCGGTTGAACGGCTCGTGCTCGGGGGTCGACGCGGCGAGAAATTGCAGCGTGCGGTTCTCGGCCGAGTTCCACTCGTAGACGCTCATGGAGTTGCCGCCGCCGTCGTACCAGTCCATCTGGCTGGCGCTCGGGGTGGTCTCGCCGAAAACGCCGAAACGCACCGGGCGCAGTGCCGGGTTCTCGCGGCGGAGCTTCAGCAGGTGCTGCGTGGTCTGCCAGAGGCCGTTCTGCCACTTGCGCCGATCCCAGCTGAGCCAGGTGAGCTCGGAGTCGTGGCAGTAGGCGTTGTTGTTGCCCTTCTGGCTGCGGCCGAATTCGTCGCCGGCCGTGATCATCGGCGTGCCGGCCGAGAGCAGCAAGGTGCCCATCAGGTTGCGGATCGTACGCCGCCTGCTCGCCTCGATAGCCCGGTTCGGGGTCGCGCCCTCGACGCCGTGGTTGTACGACATGTTGTTGTCGGTTCCGTCGCGGTTCGACTCGCCGTTTCCGACGTTGTGCTTCACGTCGTACGCGGTGAGGTCGGCCATGGTGAAGCCGTCGTGGGCGGTGATGAAGTTGACCGAGGCGAGCGGCCCGCGGGCAGGAGAGAAGGTGTTCGACGAGCCCGCGAGCCGGGTGGCGAGCATCCCGACCCCGTCGCCCGGTGAGCCGTTCTCGCGAATCGAGCGGATGTCTCGCAGCCAGAACTTGCGCATGCGGTCGCGGTAGCGGTCGTTCCACTCCTGCCAGCCGGGCGGAAAGTTGTCGGTCTGCCAGCCGCCCATGCCCACATCCCACGGCTCGGCGATCATCTTGACACCCTTCAGGTCGGGGTCGTTGACGATGCCCTGAATAAGTGGATGCCCGGGGTCGAACGAATGGTCGGCATTACGACCGAGCGTGGCGGCGAGGTCGAACCGAAAGCCGTCGACCTGCACGTCGTTCGCCCAGTACTTCAGCGAATCGAGGATCAACCGCGACACGGCCGGCACCGACGTATTGACGCTGTTGCCGCACCCGGTGACGTCGATGTAGTTTCCGTTGCGTGTCTGCCGGTAGTAGTTGGCGTTGTCGATGCCGCGAAAGCTCGTGGTGGGGCCCATACGGCCCTCTTCGGCGGTGTGGTTGTACACGACGTCGAGAATCACCTCGAGCCCGGCCTCGTGCAGCAGCTTGACCATGCCCTTGAACTCGCGCAGCACGCCGCTCGGGCCCTCGGCCTGTGCCTCGCGGGTGGCGTAGAAGTTCTGCGGACTGAAGAAGTTGAGCGTGTTGTAGCCCCAGTAGTTGCTGAGGCCCTGCTTCATGAGGCGGCGTTCGGAGACGAAGGCGTGCACCGGCAGCAGCTGCACTGCCGTCACCCCGAGCTTCTGCAGGTACCCGATGGTGGTCTCGTGCGCGAGGCCTGCGTACGTGCCGCGCAGGTGTTCGGGCATGCGGGTGTTCAGCTTGCTGAGGCCTTTGACGTGGCCTTCGTAGATAACAGTGTGGTCGAGGGCAGTGTTGGGCTTGGTGACGCCGTTCCAGTTGAAGGAGTCGTCGATGACCACGCCGCGCCAGGTATCGGGGCCGGTGCGGGTGAGGCCGCGTGCGTAGGGATCGAGCAGCAGCAGAGTCGGGTCGAACGCGTTCATGGGGCCATCGGGCCCGCTGACCTTGAGGGCGTACTTTCGACCGGGCGCAAGGGATTTGGTCTTGCCGTACCAGACGTTGTTCGCGTCACGCACGAGGCTGACCGTTTTGAAGATCCACTTGGAGTCTTTGTTGTCGAACAAGCAGAGGTCGATGTGCGTGGCATGCTCCGACCACACCCTCAGCTCGCCGCCCGACGCCGTCTGTCGAATACCGAGGTTGGCGAGGGGGTCGGCTTGGGTCATGCGTCTTAGAGTAGTGAGTAGTTGTTTCGGCAATGAAAACTGGAGTTGTGCTGCCCGCTATGGCCATTTACCTCGATCACGCGGCGACCACGCCGCTGCTGCCCTTGGCGCTGTCGGCGTACGTCTCGGCGCTCGGTGTGGTGGGCAATCCGTCGTCTATTCACTCGCAGGGTCAGCAGGCGAAGCGGATGCTAGAGGAATCCCGCGAGGTCGTGGCGGCTTCGCTCGGGGCAGACCCGGTTGAAGTGGTGTTCACGTCGGGCGGTACCGAGTCGATCAACCTCGGGGTCAAAGGACTGTACTGGAAGCGGCAGCAGGGCGCGGTCGGCAGTGGGGCTCCCGGTGAGGCTCCCGGTGGGGCTCGTGGCGCGGCGAGAGCGCCTCGGCGGCCGCGGGTGCTGGTGCCGGGCGGGGAGCACCACGCGACGAACGACGCGGTGGAGTGGCTGGCGCAATACGAAGGCGCCGTGATTCAGTGGCTGCCGGTGGATTCGGTGGGGCGGCTGCACCCCGAGGTGCTCGAGACGGCACTCGCCGATGGCGGCTCAGACGACGTCGCGCTCGTGTCGTTCTTGTGGGCGAACAACGAAGTCGGAACGATTCAGCCCGTTGCCGAGCTGGCAGCGGTCGCCGCGAAATACGGGGTACCGGTGCACGTCGACGCTGTGTCGGCGTACGGGTACGTTCCCATCGACTTTCACGCCATCGGAGTCGCGGCGCTCAGCGTCTCGGCACACAAGATCGGCGGGCCGGTCGGCGTAGGCGCGCTGCTGCTGTCGCGAACGGCCGACGTCGTGCCGCTAATTCATGGCGGGGGGCAGCAGCGCGGGCGATCCGGAACGCAAGACGTGGCGGGCGCAGTAGCTTTTGCGGCGGCAGCCCACAACGCGGTCGAGACGCTGCCGGCTTTTGCGCCAGCGCTGGGGGAGTTGCGCGACCGGCTGGTCTCGGGCATCCGGTCGTCGGTACCGACGGCGGTTCTTCGGGGTGACCCCACGCCCGTGGGTCGTCTGCCGGGCAATGCGCACTTCACGTTCGAAGGCTGCGAGGGAGATTCGCTGCTGTTCTTGCTCGATGTGGCCGGATTCTCGGTGTCGACGGGGTCGGCGTGTCAGGCCGGCGTGCCGGAGGTGTCGCACGTGCTCGTGGCGATGGGTGTTCCCGAGCTCGAGGCACGCGGTGCGCTGCGCTTCACGCTGGGGCACGGCACGACGGCGGTCGAAGTGGATGCTCTGGTCGCGGCCCTTCCGGCGGCGGTCGCCCGCGCCACCAAGGCCGGCTTCGCCGACCGCGCGGTCGCCTGAACCCCGCATTGCGATATGCATATACGATATATGCTCATTAAATGGGTATTGACCGTAGTACAGTCGCTCATACCCCATCGAGCCCGCTCGGGTGGCTGATCACAATTGCGGTCTTCGCAGCGTCGACGGTATTTGTGATTTTCATCGTGCGTCGCCGAAAGTGATCCAGCGATCACCGCTCGAAGCGTCCGCCGGAGCGCCGAAAGGGCGAGGCTCGGCGTCAGCGGCGGCGACGGGTACCGAAGATGCCC
>JAODBC010000007.1 GCA_025463765.1 Subtercola sp.
TGGTTCCGTCGAGGTCGAAGAGGATGCACGACCACGGCTTGTGCGGGCCGGCCGGCGTGGGCCTGGCCGGCGCGGTCGCGGCCGCTCCGGATGCCGGGCGGGCGCCGTCCGCGGGCCGGGCGCCGCTCGCGGACGCATTCTCGGGTGCGACGTGGGTCTCGGGTGAGCTAGTCATTTGGCGCAATTCTAGAGGGCGGGTGTTACGAGTTCGTTCACACGGCAAGGGGCGAGACGCGGGTGGTCGCCGCGTGTAGTGTGCACTTTTATGCAAATGGCATCCTCAGGCGACGACGACGTGGCTGCCGACGGCTCCGGCGCGCGTTCCAGAGGTGAGACATCGACGCCGAACGGCGGTGAGCGCCGACGTCGTCGGCTGACGCCCGGGAGGGTCTTCGTCGCGGCGCTCGTACTGGTCGCTGCGGTGGTGGTGGTCACGGGCATCCTGCCGGCTGCGTCGTCGGTCGAGCTCGCCGAGCGGGTCGGGCCGGTGCTCGGATTCGTCGTGGCCATCACGGTGGTCACCGAGCTGGCGGCCGACGCCGGGCTGTTCTCGGTGGTCTCCGACCGGCTTGCTGCGTGGGGTCGCGGGCGGGTGTGGATGCTCTGGGTCTTCGTGCTCGTACTCGGAACCGTGAGCACGCTCTTCTTGTCGCTTGACACCACCGCGGTGCTGGTGACGCCGGTCGTCGTGCTGCTCGCGCTCAATGCGGGCATCTCGCCGATTCCGTTCGCCGTCGCGACGGTGTGGCTCGCGAACACGGCGTCGCTGCTGTTGCCGATCTCGAACCTCACCAACCTGCTCGCGGCCGAACAGATGTCGGGCGGATCGCCGGCCGGGTTCGTCGCCGTGGTGTGGGCGCCGGCGCTGGTCGGCATCGTGGTTCCCGTGGTGCTGCTGTCGCTGTTGTTCCGGCGGCGGCTGCGCGGCGCTTTCGTCGTTCCGGCCGCGACGGCGGTGCGTGACCGGCGGTTGCTGGTGGTCGCGGGTGTAGTGGTGGTGGTGTTGTTGCCGCTGCTCGTGTCGGGTCTGCCGGTATGGATTCCCGCCACGGCCGGCGCCGTTGTGCTGGTTCTGGCGTTCGTGCTGCGGCGGCGCTACTCGCCGTTGACGTGGCGGCTCATTCCGTGGTCGCCGGTGGCGATCGCGGCGGGGCTGTTCGTCATCGTCGAGGCGGCTCAGGTACACGGACTATCGACGCTCGTCGGCACTGTGGCCGGTTCTGGGTCGTCGTTCTTTTCGCTGCTGCAGCTCTCGGGCCTCGGGATGCTCGCCGCCAACGGCATCAACAACCTGCCGGCCTACCTCGTGCTCGAGCCGGCTGCCGCGGGTTCGTCGGTTCGGCTCGCGGCCCTGCTCATCGGGGTGAACCTCGGGCCGCTGATCACTCCGTGGGCGTCGCTGGCAACGCTGCTCTGGCATCAGCGCGTGACGGCGCTCGGCGTGACGGTGTCGTGGCCGCGTTTCATGCTCTTCGGTGCGCTCGCGGTCGTCGTGACGGTGCCCCTCGCAGTGCTCGCGCTGTGGCTGGCCTCCGGCGCTCCGTAGGGGCGGCGGCGAGGCAATCAAAACAACCGACTCGCAGAGTCGTCGAGACCGCGCATGGCGTCGTAGTCGAGTAAAAGGGTGCGGATGCCGCGGTCGTGGGCCAGGGTGCGAGCCTGCGGCTTGATCTCCTGGGCGGCGAAGATGCCGGTGACGGGGGCCAGGTGCGGGTCGCGGTTCATCAGCTCGAGGTAGCGGGTGAGCTGCTCGACCCCGTCGATGTCGCCGCGGCGCTTGAGTTCGACGGCGACGGCGGCACCGCTGGCGTCTCGGGCGAGGATGTCTACCGGGCCGATGGCGGTCATGTACTCGCGACGCACGAGGGTGTGGCCTTCGCCGAGCAACTCGATTTGCTCGGCGAGGAGTTTCTGCAGGTGGGCTTCGACACCGTCCTTGACCAGACCGGGGTCGACCCCGAGATCGTGAGACGTGTCGGTGTACACCTCGTGAATCGACACCACGAGAAGATCAGCCGTTTTCGCGTGGGTGACCTTCCAGAGTTCGGTGATGCCGGCATCCACCTGTTCTGCATCGGGCTCGATGACCTGCAGAGTGCACGGCGGACTCATCCAGTTGAGCGGTTTATAGGAGCCGCCGTCGGAGTGCACCAAGATGCTGCCGTCGTTCTTCAGCATGAGCAGCCGAGTGGCGAGCGGCAGGTGCGCGCTCAGCCGCCCTGCATAATCCACGGCACATTTCGCTATAACAAGTCGCACGCACCGAGTTTATGCACACCAGGCGAGGTCGGCAGAATGCGGCGACCGCGCTCGTCGCATTCTGCGTGCTCGGCGCACCAAGAATCGCCGATCCAGTTCTGCCAGCAGTGCGCCGCAGAGGCGGCGGCGCACAATCAAGCGCTGAACCTGCCTGTGCGCTCGCGCGCCGCGGGGGCCGCCAGGGCGGCGAGCACGAGCAGCACGAGTACCACGAACAGGGCGTTCAGGATGCCGAAGTGCTGGCCGAGAAAGCCGAGCAGGGGGGGCCCAGCCAGGAACGCGATGTAGCCGATGATGGCGACGGCACTGACCCGGGCGGCAGCGGTCTTCGGGTCATCGGAGGCCGCCGAGATTCCCACGGGAAACCCGAGCGATGCGCCGATTCCCCAGAGCGCGGCCCCGATCATCGCCGTCGGCAGGCCGGGCGCCAGAATGAACCCGAGCAACCCGATCGCCCCCACCAGAGCCGAGATGCGCAGCACCGGCACCCGCCCGAACCGGTCGAGAACGGGCCCGCCCGCGACGCGGCCGACGGTCATGGCGACGACGAAGACGCCGAACATCAGTGCGCCGGTGGTGTTGTCTTCGTGGTGGCCGTCGACGGTGGCGAGCGCGATCCAGTCGTTCGCCGAGCCTTCTGCGAACGCCATACCGAGGATGATCAACCCGATCAAGAGCAGCCGGGTGTCGGCCCACACCGAGAGCGACTCTTTCACGCGCATCCGGAACGGGGTCTTGACGCTCGTGGAGGGGTCTTCGACGTCGACGGTCTGCGGGAGGTACCGTACGACGATGACGCCGGCGACCACGATCAGCACGGCCATGAGACCGAGGTTCCAGCTCACGGGGATGTCGAGAGCGGATGCCGCGGCGCCGAGCCCCGCGCCGACCACCGTGCCGAAGCTGAAGAACGCATGCATCAGCGGCATGAGCGTGCGGCCGATGGCGCGCTCACTGGCGGCGCCCTCGACGTTCATCTGCACATCGAGCGAGCCGTTGCCGAACCCGAAGATGGCCAGAAAGAGGGTGGCGAGGGCGGGCTCGGGAAGAAGAGCGGCGCTGATGCCCACGCCCGCGAGACCGATCGCCGCGATGGTGAGCGAGAAGACGATGCCACGCCGCGGGCCGAAGGCGGCCAAGATCTGCGGGGCGACGACGAGCCCGATGATCGAGCCGATCGACAGGCCGAGGATGACCAGGCCCACCGCCGCGGTGTCGAGATGCAGTTGATCGCGCACGGCCGGCAGTCTGGCAACCCAGGTTGCCATCGACAGGCCGCTGAGGGCGAAGATGATGAAGACGGCATTACGCCAGGCGATGAGGTGGGGTGGCGTCGATTTCGGAGTGTTCACCGCGGTCGCGTCGGCATCGGGCACCCCGAGGGGTGGGCGGGCATCCGCGGGCTGGGGCATGGTGCATCCTGAATCTTCGAGTGAGAGGCCGGCCAGAATCGAATCGATTCGATCGGTGTGCACTACGCTATTCGATGTGAGTGCACAGAATCAACCTCACGCGGCGAAAGCAGCGAGCACGACGAACACGGCCCGTTCGACTCTGGCTGACGTCGCGAAGCGAGCCGGTGTCTCGGGCTCGACGGCCTCGCTCGCGTTCAGCGGGGGATCCATCTCGGTTGCGACGCGCGAGCGAGTCATGACGGCGGCGCGCGAACTGAACTATTTCGGCCCCGATCCGCGGGCGCGTTCGCTGCGGCAGGGGCGCTCGGGCATCGTCGGGGTCATCATCGAAGATCGGGTGCTGAACTCATTCCGTGACCCGATGACGCTGGCCGCCCTCGACGGCATCTCGCAAGAGCTCGGTGAGGGCAGCGGGATGCTGTTACTCACCGCTGTCGGAGACGGAGAGTCGACCATCCAGAGTGCCGTCTTCGACGCGGCCATCTTCATGGGTTGCAGCCCGCACCTGGCCCGGTCGATCGAGATCATGCGGCAGCGCAACATTCCGATGGTGGCCATCGAGGGGCAGGCGTTCGACGGAGTTCTGGCGGTGAGTCTCGACAATCGTGAGGCCGCCCGGCGCATCGCACAGGTGGTGCACGATCTCGGGCACACGAGGGTGGCGACGGTGACGCTTCCGCTCGATGCGCTGCGATCGCTGCGGCCCCTCAGCGAAGAAATCGTCGCCGGAGCGACCACGGCCGTCTCGATCGACCGGCTCGAGGGTGCTCGCGATGTCTTTCCCGATCTCGACGGCGTCGTTGCGGCCAGTTCGTCGAGCGACGATGGCCTCGAAGCGGGTTTGCGCCTGCTGACCGGGTCGGTCTCGAGCAGGCCGACCGCGATTCTGGCGCAGAGCGATCTGCTCGCCGTCGGCGTGATTCGCGCCGCCGAGCAGCTCGGGCTCGCGGTTCCGGCCGACCTCACCGTCGTCGGATTCGACGGTGCTCGCATCGAGGGCTTCAGCGACTACCAGCTCACCACCATGAAGCAGCCGGCCACCGAGAAAGGCCGGGCGGCGGGAGCTGCGGTCACGGCTCTGCTCGCCGGCGAACCGGCGTCAGACGTGTCGTTCGCGTCGGTTCTGCGCATGGGCAATACAGCAGGGCCGGTTCCCGGCTGAGTGAATGCCCGTGGCGCTGGTTCGGGCGGGATGGATGCCTATCGCGCTGGTTCGGGCGGGATGGATGCCCGCGAGGAGATTTGCCCGCGAGTGGATGCGCGGGCACAACCCTCGAATCCGAGGAGAATTAGCGGGGGTGGAGCCCCATGGGGCTTACCCCCACGAGATCTCCTACGAAATCACCGGCTGGGTCGGTGCCGCCGGGCCTGCCGGGCCCGCGGTGCCGCCCGGCCAGTCGGGCCGGCCGGGGTCAGACAGCGGTCGCGCTGGCCTGAACCTCGCGCAGCTCGTCCCAGAGCGTGGTCGCCTGCTCGCCGGTAGCCGTCGCAGTGATTTGCACGACGTCGACGACCGGGCCGTTGGCGATGGCCGCGATGCGCACGCCCTGCATCAGCGTTCCGACGCGGGGGTCGGGGTAGCTGAATTCGATGCGAAAGCCTTCTTGCCCGAGCACCGGCAGGTTGTCACGACCCAGCTCGACGACCCCGTCGATCGCCTCGACGAGTGCGGCGACGTCGGCCGAGGCCTGCTCGAGCGTGTACCCGGCGGCGTATCGCGAGACCGCCACGACGACATTCGGGCGAAACTCGCCGTGCTCGGAGTGTCGACCGGCCCCGAGAACGGCGCCGGTGGTGGAGAAGGGCGCCCAGTCGTCGGGCAGTTCGAGACTCAGGGCCGGGAATGCCGGCGCCGCATCGCTGGGAAACGTGAGGTGGGAAGACACGAGGTTAGCCTTTCTGGATGACCGCTGGGCAGCGGTCGAAGGGAGGTCGGGTGGATCGATCTAGAAGCCGAAGGCCTTTTCGACGGAGGTGACGGCGTCTTTCGGGCTGAACGAGAGTTCTTGCGAGAAACCGCCGCCGACCCCGTAGGCGACTCCCGCATCCCACGACAAGTGCACCTTGTCCCAGGTGAACTGGGCATCGACGTTCGCGTGCGCGCCGATTCCGGCGTACGCCTCGTAACCGACCTTTTCTTTGACGCCGGCGACGTTCATCGTGGTGTCGGCGCCGATCTTGGCACCGGCGAATGCGTCGGCGCCCGCATTGACACCTGCACCGTGCGGGCCGATGGTTCCGCCCGCGTTGGCTGCCGCCTCGGCACCGGCCAGGGAGTGCACCGAGCCGCTGAGGCTCGAGCCTTGCGCCAGCTTGATGGTGCCCTTCGCGTTCGCCTCCTCGCCGGCCATTCCCGACGCCTTGGCGTTCGCGTAGGCCTGCCCGTTGTGATCGATGCCAGAGTGAGCCTGTGCATCGGCCTTCGACCCGGCGAACGCGTCGAGCGAGCCAGACCCGGAGACGTCGCCGTTCTTGAACGACCCGTGCGTCTCACCGCCGGCACCCCAGCCCCAGTCGGCCTTACCGGTGTGATCGACCTGGCCGTTCGGGCCGTAGGTGGTGTCGGCGTGGGCGCTTGCGCCGTTCTTGATGTAGACCGACCCGCCACCTGCCGACCCGTCGCCCGTGACCGGGCCCTTGGTTCCCCAGGCGATGGTGCCGGGAACGAGCCCGCCTGCTCCGATGCCGGGCAGGGTCGGCGCCTTGCCCGAACCTGTGCCCGACCCGCCCTTCGACCCGCCAGTAGACGACCCGCCAGTAGATGCCCCGCCACCCGAGCCCGAACCGGAATCGGTGGAGGCGGCATTCTGCTCGTCGGCGTTCTTCACCAGGTCGCTGCTGCCGTGCCGAAGCGCGGTGACCGCTGCGCGGAGCTTCGCCGAATGCGCGCCGTTCCATTCGGATCGGAACTCGGCCGCGTCAGGGCCGCGCCAGGCGGCCGTCGCGTTGACGGTCGAGGTGAGCGTTGAGGTGAGACTCTGCAACTGAGCGGCGGCCGTTTCGAACTGTTTTGCCAGCGTGCGCAGCGAGGCGACATCTGCGCCATAAAATCCGCCGGACATGTTCAGCTCCTCTGGTCGACGTCAATCGGGATGAAGATCGGGTCAGGCGTTCGACGTGGCTTCCTGGTCGGCCGCGTTCTTCGCCGACTTCTGCGAGGCGCTCTCGAGGGCCGAGATGACCTGCTTCAAGGCGGCGGTGTGGGTGGTGTTCCACTCGCTGCGAAAACTTTCGGCGTCGGGGCCGGTCCACTGAACGCTCTGCAGCGCACTGGTCAACGAGGTGAGAATCTGCTGAACCTGCTGTGATTGCGTGTTGAGCTGCTTGCTGAGTGAACGAACCTGCTCGACGTCGAGACCCCATACGGCCATGATGTGCTCCTTTTATTATTTTCGAAACGGAGTCGGCTGTTCCGACTTCGTTACATCTGTGTGAGGTTTTCTCTCACGTTTCAACAGTAGGGCGGGGCTTGCGAGTGGTCGATGGGGAGAACTCCCCATCGGGCTCGGCAGGCCGGTCGTGGTCGCATTTTCGTGCGCGCGGCTGCGATCACTCACCCCGTCGGCATCGCGATCTGCACCTTTGTCACGCGGCCCTGCTGAACGAAGTACCCCCGGCCAGGCGGCAGATCGGCTCGGCTGAAGCGGCCGAGCGATGTGCCGAGCAGACTGTCGCCGTCGAGCTCGCCCGGCACCAGCAGCAGGCCGCGCTTCGAATTCTTGAACGGCCCCGCCAGGGTCCACGCCGCAGACCACGTGGACGACTCGCTCTCGCCGATGACAAAGACATCGTCGCGCAGAACGCGTTGGATCAAGCGGTCGAGGTCTGCCTCCAGCGGCGACCCGTTCAGCTCGCCGACGTTCTCGACGAACAGCGCGAAGTCGTCGTGCCGCAGCGTGCCGGCGTCGAGCTGACTGTGCACATCATCGGTGAAAGCGGTCAGCTGCGACGGATCGGAGATCGACAGACTCCACAATGGAAGTGCGGTGAGAGTGGTGCGGCGGGGTGAGATGTGCACCAGCTTGATGTCGGGCTTCGCGCGGCGAAGTGCCGTGGCGAATGCCGCCAGCGCCGTCGAGCGCCCAGACCCTGCGCTGCCGCCGAGCAGCAGCGCGCCACGCGGATTGATGCCGAACGGCGCGAGATCTTCGTCGCGTACGGCGACGGTCGGCACCCCACCCGCGAGAACGGGCAGCGCCGAGAGCGTGACGGCGTCGGCGAGCCGGCCGATCGGCGCAGCAGGCGTGATGCCTTGACGCCTCATCGACTCCGCCAGCCGGGCGACCTCGCGCGACTGGATCGCGATGTTGGAGTCGCCGCCGAGCACCGCGACCTGCACTTCGTTGCCGCCCATCAATCCACGCCCGGGTGGCGACACGGCGGTCAGCGCGTCTTTCGGGGCGCCCACCAGCGAGTAGTCGTCGTCGTTGGCCATGCGCAGTACGAGACGCCGTTGTACGGTTGAGCCGATCGATGCTGGAACCGCGTTGGGCCGGTCACCGCTGACGACGATGTGCACCCCGACCTGCCGCCCGTCGGTCGCGATCTGCGAGAAGACGGTGAACCAGGCGGACTGCCCGCCGAATTCGTAGGCCTCCCGAAACGCGCCGATTCCGTCGACCAGCACCAGCACACGAGGTTCATCGGGGGCATCGGCCAGTCGCCGGTACTCCCCTATGCTGCCGGCGCGGGCAGCGGAGTAGCGGGCTGAGCGGTCGTCGACCAGGTCGCGCAACATTCGGAGCAGCCGAACGACGCGTTCTTGATCGTCGCCGGCGATGATGGCCCCGACGTGCGGCAGGTCTTCGAGCATACTGAGACCGCTCGAACCGAAATCGAGCCCGTAGACGTGTACGGGGCCGCCTCGTGGGGTGACCGCCGCTGCGATGGCCAGGCTGCGCAGCGTGGCGCTCTTGCCGCTGCCGCCGGTGCCGAAGACGGCCATGTTGCCGTCGCGGTCGGGTTCGTAGAAGACCGTCGGCTGCGTCTGGTTCTTGGGCTCGTCGATCACTCCGATCAGGAGACGCTCATCACTGCGCGGGTTCGGCAACAGCGAGAAATCGTACAGAGGGGCCAGCTCGTCGAGCCACGGCCGGCGCGGCTCGGGGATGCGGGCGACCCCGGCCGCCCCACGAATCGAGGTGACCAGCCGCGCGATGTCGGAAGGACCGGGGTCGGCTGTGGCCACTGCCTCGAGCTCCGGAGCCTCCCACGTTCGACCCGAGCCGAAATCCATCTCGACGATATCGATGCGCGGTCGGGTCGGCTCGCTGGTGGTTCGCCCGCCGGCATAACCCGTCTGAAAGGCGGCGATGCGGCCGGGGCCCGTCTTCGCCGCCCCGCGGCCCGGCAGCGACGGGTCGAAATACGCCGCAGAAGGGTTGCCCAGAATGTCGGAGGAGTCGTCGGCATCGGCCATGCGCAAAGCAATGCGCAGGTTGGTGTTCGCCCGCAGGTTCTCTTTGATGACGCCAGCGGGGCGCTGGGTGGCGAGAATGAGGTGGAGTCCGAGCGAACGACCGCGTTGCGCTATGTCGACGACCCCGTCGACGAACTCGGGCACCTCGGTGGCCAGCGCGGCGAACTCATCGACGACGATGAGCAGGCTGGGCGGGGCATCTGGATCGCCCGACCTCTCGAGCGACGCCAGGTCTTTCGCCTTCTTGCGGTTGAGTAAGTGCTCGCGGTGCCGCAGCTCGGCGCGTAACGACGTCAGCGCTCGCCGCACGAGATGGGGTGAGAGGTCGGTCACGAGACCGACCGTGTGCGGCAGGTCGACACATTCCGCGAAGGCTGCCCCGCCCTTGTAATCGACGAAGAGAAAGCTCACCCGGTCGGGGCTGTGGGCGGCCGCCATGCCGAGCACCCAGGACTGCAGAAACTCGCTCTTTCCTGCACCGGTCGTGCCGCCGACGAGGGCGTGCGGGCCCTGGCTTCGTATGTCGAGGTAGAACGGCTCGCTGCCGGTATGGCCGACCAGCGCTCGAAGAGAACCTTCTTTGCCGCGTCGCACGGGTGCCGAGCCGTCGCGGCGCGAGATCGAGTTGCTCTCGCGCCAGCGGTCGAGCACCGCGTCTGGCGAGTCGGCGAGCTCGACGCCGGCCAACGCCAGATACGACACGGATTGCGGAAGATCGGAGGCGTCGTCGATGGGCGCGCCGACGTCGACGACGGGCGCGAGGTTCTTCGCGAAGCGGTGAGCGGTGGCGGCGTCGACGAGTTCACACACCACTGGGAAGGTGTGTTCGCCGAGCCGTACCTGGCCAGCCAATGCGGTACCAGTAGCACCGGCGCCGGTGATGCCCGTAGCTACGGGGCCTGTAGCGACGGGGCCCGTCACGCCGGGACGGCTGGCGCCCGGCCGCGCCGCTGCGGCAGCCGTGGCGGCGGCGCCCACGGGCGCG
>JAODBC010000011.1 GCA_025463765.1 Subtercola sp.
TCTCGGTGAGGCCGAGGCGCACGGTGGGCCACTCCGACTCGATGATCGAGAAGACCACAGTGTCGCGCAAGGTGCCGTCGCGCCAGATGTCGTTGTTGCGCAGAACGCCGTCTTGTTTGGCGCCGAGCCGGGCGATAGCGGCGCGCGATTGCTGGTTGTGCCAGTGCGTACGAAACTCCACCGCGACGCAGCCGAGGGTCTCGAAAGCGTGGGTGAGCTGCAGCAACTTCGCGTCGCTGTTGATTCCGGTGCGCTGCAGGCTCTTCGCGAGCCAGGTCGAGCCGATCTCGAGCTTACGATTGTCAGCCCGGATGTTCAGGAACGACGTCATACCGACGGCCGTGCCGGTGTCGTTGCTTACCACCGCCCACGGCACCCACTCGCCGGCCGCGTTCAGATCGAGGCGGTGCTGTACTGCATCCGTCATGTCATCCGGGCTCGGGATGCGCGTGTACCAGGTCTGCCACAAATCACCCTCGGCGACGGCCCGCTGCAGGTCGGGCACGTGCTCGAGCGCCAGCGGAACCAACGTCACCCGCGCCCCGACCAGCGTCGGAACGGCGGCGAAGTCGGGCGCAGGTGCGGAGTGCTGGTTCGACATGCTTCGACCCTATCGTTCACCACGAGCCGCATCGAGTTCGGCAGAAGCGCGGGTCGAAGGGGCCATCACCCGCAACGATCCGCAGCTCGGCGTCGGCCGCCGCCGCGTCAGGCGCCGAGCACCGCCCAGCCGTGCGGCGGGGTGACGGTGGCGCTTCCGCTCGCGGTGGGGGTGACGTCGCACGAGCCTGCGAGAAGAGTGGATGCCCGGGTGACCTGCAGCTCGTACGGTTCGTCTCCCACGTTGAGCAGCACCACGAGCCGCTCCTGCGAATCGGGTCCGCTACCGCCACCGTCGCCGCCACCGACGACCTCGTACGCGAAGAACTCGTTCGTCAGCTCAAGCTGCTGCGTGCGTGCCGAGTGCAACCACGCGTGCCGCCGCCGCAGCCCGATGAGGTGCTGGTGCAGGTGGTACAGAGTCCAGCCGTCGGCGGCTTCACCCTGGCGCGCCGCGGCGTGATCCGCGGTGCCCTCGGCGGCGAACCCCGACGGCCCCACCGCCGGAAACTCCGGCCGAATGGCATCGTCGCCGCCGACCCGCTGCTCCTTCAGCCCGGTGAAGCCCTGCTCGTCGCCGTAGTAGATCGACGGCGTGCCGCCGATCGTCAGCAGCACAATGAGGGCGTGCGCGAGGTGCCGCCGATCATCCACTGCCGTCGCCAGGCGCGTCACGTCGTGGTTGCCGACGAAAGTGA
Source organism: Subtercola sp. (assembly GCA_025463765.1). Lineage (GTDB taxonomy): Bacteria > Actinomycetota > Actinomycetes > Actinomycetales > Microbacteriaceae > Subtercola. The sequence continues at coordinate 1,299 of JAODBC010000011.1, forward strand.
GCGGAACGAACGAGGCCAGATACTCGTTGTGCCGCCCGAGCGCATAAGCGAGCTCGAAGAAGTTGCGGTCGTGCAGCGAGCTCCAGATGGCCTTCCACACCTCGTATTGGGTCACCGAATCGAGCGTCGCGGCCTCGACGATGGCGCTGTAGTCGCCGTGCAGCACCTCACCCACGACGTAGACCTGCGGATGCTCGGCCCGCACTCGCGGCAGCACTTTCGCCCAGAACGCGGGATCGACCGCGTAGGCAGCATCGAGCCGCCACCCGTCGGCCCCGCGGGCGACCCAGTCGTTCATGACCGACACCACGAAGTCGGCTACCGCCGGCTCGTCGTGGTTCAGCTTCACGAGGGAGTCGTGGCCTTCGAACACCTCGAAGTTCGCGGTCCTCGGCTGCCCGGCGGCACCCGCACCGGCGTGCGCGTCGCTCCCGCTGCCCCCATGGCCCGCGCCACCGACCGGCACGAACCACGCCGCGCTCTCGGCGTCGCCCTCCGCCGCGCGCCGAAACCGCTCGAACCCGCGCCCGACATGGTTGAAGACCCCGTCGAGCAGCACCCGCAGCCCCCGCTGGTGAGCCTCGGCGATCAGCCGATCGAAGTCGGCCTCGTCGCCGAGCCGAGGGTCGATGACGAAGTAGTCGACAGTGTCGTATCCGTGACTCTCTGACGCGAACACCGGGCCGAGCGCGATGCCCGAGGCCCCGAGTTCGACCGCATAGTCGAGCCAGGCCACGATGCGCTCGAGGCGATGCTCGAGCAGACGCGGCACCCCAGCCTCGGCCGCGACCGTCGGTGCTCCGACGAACCCCAGCGGGTAGATCTGCCACCACACGGCATGCGTCACCCATTCGGGCTCGGCCACGCTGCCAGGCGTCACCACGCATCACCATCAGGGGCGAGGCCGGCGGCCGAGGCATCCCGAGCCTGGTGCCCCGCATCAGACGAGCCGACGTCGATCAGCACCTTGCCCACGGCCCCGTCTTCGACCGCCTGGTGGGCAGCGCCCGTCTCGTCGAGCAGGTACCGGATGATCGGCAGCCCGTTCGCGTCGCCGACGCCGAGCGCACCGTCGGCTGCCGCAGCGGTCACGGCCGCGACGGCGTTCGACTTCTGCACCTCGCTCGTCGTGTAGGTCAGCACGAACTGGTAACGCACGTTCTTGGTCATGCTGGCGCGGGCGGCGATCGACACCTCGTCGCGGTCGCCCGACACGTAGATCGCGATGGTTCCGCCGACGGCGATCATCTCGAGATCGATGCCGAGATTGGCCAGCGGATTCACCTCGACGATGGTCGAGACTCCGTGCGGTGCGATGGCGACGACGGCGCGCACGACGTCTTCGCTGCGGTAGTCGATCACGTGGTGCGCGCCGGCTCGCCACGCGAGATCGGCCTTCGCCGGGCTGCTCACCGTGGTGATGACCGTTGCTCCCGCCCACACGGCGAGCTGGATCGCCGCATGCCCGACCGCGCCGGCTCCGCCTGCGACGAGCACGGTCTGGCCGACGAGCGCTCCGGGAGAGAGGCGTGCCGGTCCGCCCTCGTGTGCGGTCAGCGCCCGGTGCGCGGTGAGCGCAGGAATGCCCAGCGATGCACCCACATCGAACGACACTCCGTCGGGCAGCGGGTTCACCAGCAGCTCCGGCAGCACGACGAACTCGGCAGCGGTGCCCGTATTCCGCCCAAACGCGGTGTCGCGCAGCCACACCCGATCGCCGACCGAGAACCGCGTGACACCGGCGCCGACCGCATCGATGAAGCCCGCGCCGTCTTGGTTGGGGGTCTTCGGATGCTCGAAGTGCTGCACCCCGCTCGACCCCCGTCTCGCCTTCCAGTCGGTGGGGTTCACGCCCGAAACCACAACTCGCACCCGCACCTCACCGTGGGCCGGTTCGGCCGGCTCGAACTCTACGAGCCGCAGAACCTCGGGCCCGCCCGTCTCGGAGTATTCGATCGCTTTCATACCAGTCTCCTCACTTGCCCCCTCCGATTCCCCCGGTTGAGATCAGCGCTTGCCGCCGAACTTGCGTTTGCGGGCATGCGCCTTGTTCGCCTGCTCCGACTGAGTCTTCTTTCGCGGAGCGTTCTGCTTGGGGCGACCCGACGCAGCCTCTTCTGCCTCGCGAGCTGCGCGCGCCTTGGCCTTCGCCTTGGCGACCGGGCCGATCTTCTTCGGCGGTTTCGCGGCAGCACCGGTTAAAGCGGCGACAGCAGCGGCTGCGGATGCCGCTACGGCAGCGGATGCGTTCGGGTGACCCCGGGCATCCACCGCCCCGCTGGCGGAAGGCGCTTGAGCGCCAGCGGCGCCCGCGGCGCCCGCCGAGCCCCCACCGCGTGAACTCGATGCCGACCGCCCGCGCACGATGCCGATGAATTGCTCGACGAGCGGCGACGGATCGCCGGCAGCCCAGACCAATGAGACCGGCGTCTCGGCGACCCCGGTGACGGGCCGGTAGACCACGTCTTTTCTGTTGTGCAGCCGCGCGATCGATTGCGGCAGAATCACGATCCCCACGCCGGCGGCGACCTGCTCGACGGCATCGTCGAGCGAGTGGATGCCCAGCAGCGGCCTCCGCGACCCATCGGCCAGCTCGTCGGCAACCGCGCTCCACTCGGGAAACTCTTTCGGCTCTTGCAACAGGTGCTCGGCCGCGAGGTCTGCCACATCGACGTGGTCGAAGGCAGAGACGGGGTGGTCTTTCGCGACACCGACGACGGGCTGCTCGGAGTACAGCTCGATGGCACTGAACCCCGTGCGGTCGAACGGATGCCGCACAAAACTCACGTCAGCGACGCCGTCGAGCAGGGCCGATGTCTGCTGCCCCGGCTCCGATCGTGTCACCTGCAGCGGGATGCCCGGCAGGCGTTGCTCCCACACGCGCGTCCACTTGGTGACGGTCACGCCCTGGTCGAACACGATGCGGAACGGCGCCGGCCCCTCAGCCTGAGCCAGCGCGGCCTCACCGGCCGCCGCGTCAACCTCGATGGCCTCGTCGGCGCCGGCACCAGGCCCCTCAGCGGGCTCGTCGCTCATAGTCTGGCCCCGATCATCCGCCGCCCCCAACGAAGAGCTGCCGCAGCCTTCAGGATACGCTGGCCTGATGACCGCGCAGAAATCGCCCCAGAGCCTCAAACCCGCCACCGCTGCGAAGAAGCTCGGCATCTACCTGCCCGCGGCTCCCGAAGAGTTTCAGCAGAACGATCTCACGCGAGCCGAGCTCAACACGCTGCTGCAGACGCCGCCGCAGTGGCTCGTCGACTTGCGGTTGAACGGCCCGCACCCGCGGCAAGAGGTCGCGCGAAAGCTCGGCGTCTCGATCTCGGGGCTCACTCGGGCCGGGGTCGACGACCCGTACACGACCGCCGAGATCAAGGCGCTGCTCGCTTCGCCGCCCGAGTGGCTCGTCGTCGAGCGCGCCCGCCAGGCCGGCGTCATGGACGACAACGCCCGCATCAAGGCCGACCGCGCGGCGCAGGCCGAGGCGAAAGAGCGCGCCGAGCGTCACGCCCGCACCAACCCCAACTCCATCGCACCGAAACCCCCACGCCGCTAGTTTGCGCTCTCGTCCCAGCCCTGCTGGGGGGTGTCGCAGGTGCCGCGGAAGACGAATTGGGAGGGGCGCTTGCGCTGCCGTGACGACCAGTCGATGGCGGGGCGACGCTCGTGCGGGGGCAGGTAGCCCAGTCGGTACACGGCCATCAGCTCGAGGTCGTCTGGCACTTTCAAGAGGTCCACGATCAGCTCCCACTTGCCCGGCACCTCCATGGGGAACGACACGAACTGGATGCCCATGCCCAGCTCCACCGTCGACAACCACACGTTCTCCATCGCCGCGCCCATGCTGAATACCGAGTAGAACGAGCTCAGCTCGCCGGGGCGGTACTCCGACCGGTCGAGCATCACACCGAGCAGCAGCGGAGACTCGGCCACGAGCTTGCGGTTCTGCTCGCCCAGCGTCTGCGGAACGCGCAGCCCGTTCATCACGGTCTGCCCGCGCTTGGTGAACACCGCTTTCGTGAAGGGCCGCAGCGGAGCGGGCAACTTGTCGAACAGCATGCCGTCACGCCGTTCATCCATTTCGGCCTGGCTGAAGCGAAAATACGGGCGATACCGCTCGAAGAACGTGCCCTCGCTCAGCGCCTGCGTCATGCTTTCGCCGCTGATCGCCCCGATGCGGTGGATGACCGTGGGGTCGTCCACGATGACGAACCGCCACGGCTGGCTGTTCAGCTGTGAAGGCGCGGCACTGGCCGACTCCATGAGCGCGCGCAGGTGCTCTTCGCTGACCCGGTCTGGCAGAAAAGCGCCGTTCGTGGTTTTGCGGTTGTGCACAACGTCGAAGAATTCCACAGGTTGCTCCTTTGACCGAGTGGTGTCAGCTCGTCAGTGCCACGATAAGCCCAGCAGCAACAAACGGCGCAGCCGAGAGAGCGAGGGCGACGTGTCCCCATGACCGTGCATGTACATACGGAAGCGCCGCGAGCGGCACCACGGCGGGCAGAACGAACCAGCCCGCAACGCCGCCGCCCCAGAACACGGTGCTGATTGCGGCGCCCGTGAGCACGAACGTGCAGATGTACAGAGCCGAGTGCACCCAGTGAAAACCGGCCGAATTCACAATGCCGGCTCTGACCGAGGTGCCGAACAAGGCGTTGACGGTGAAGCTCACGCAGGCGGCCACGAACAACGCCTGGGGCATCGTCACCACCCCTTCGATCGAGCGGTTGCGCGCCGACCTGCCGCCGCAATCACTTCACTCTCGAACAGAGTAACAAAAGCATCTGAGGCCCGAGCATGCCCTGGCCGAGAGGGGCACGAAATAATGGAATCATGACAACCACCGCCAGCCCCAAACCGGCTGACATCCGCCGCTGGCGGCAGTACATGGCCGACGAACAGGCCGAAGCTGCCGTGTACCGCGACCTCGCCGAGCGGCGCACCGGCGAAGAGCGCACCATTCTGCTCGCCCTCGCCGAGGCCGAAGCCCGCCACGAGTCGCACTGGCGTGCGCTGCTCGGCGACGATGTCGGCAAGCCGAAGCGCGGCGATCTGCGCACGCGGTCGCTCGGCTTTCTCGCGCGGCGTTTCGGGTCGGTCTTCGTGCTCGCGCTCGCGCAGCGCGCCGAGACCCGTTCGCCGTACGCCACCGACTCCGACGCGACGCCGGCGATGGCGGCAGATGAACAAGTGCACGCCGAGGTGGTGCGCGGCCTCGCCGCCCGAGGCCGCAACCGGCTCTCCGGCACGTTCCGCGCGGCGGTTTTCGGCGCGAACGACGGCCTGGTGAGCAACCTCGCGCTCGTGATGGGAATCTCGGCGAGCGGCGTCGACAACTCCATCGTGCTGGCGACGGGTCTGGCCGGACTCCTCGCGGGGGCGCTCTCGATGGGAGCCGGCGAATACGTCTCGGTGCGCTCCCAGCGCGAACTCCTCGAGTCGACCACGCCGAGCGCCGACGCGACGGATGCCCTGCCGAACCTCGACGTCAACGCCAACGAACTCGCCCTGGTGTACCGCGCCCGCGGAATGTCAGAGGCAGAGGCCGAGGCGTACGCGCACAGTGTGCTGTTCCCCACCACTCAACCCATCCACATCCCGCGCAGCTCCCCGTCGGCTCACACGGCGCGCAGCTCCATCGCGCGTGCGGCTGACGAACTCCGGTTCGGGGTGGCTTCGTCGACACCGGCAGCTGCGGCCGTTGCGGCCGGCGGTGCTCTGCCCGGCGCGGCCGGCATGGCTGGCGCGGCCGGCTCTCCTGGCGGCCCTGACGCGGCAGGCGAGGCAGACACCGAACGCGCCGAGCTGAACGCAGGCGTCGCCGACGCGAGCGCGAACGAAGAGATCGACGAGCACGAGGCCGTCGGCACCGGCCTGAGCGCAGCGCTCTCGAGCTTCTGCTTCTTCGCATCAGGAGCCATCATCCCGGTGCTGCCCTACATCTTCGGCCTGCAGGGCCTGCCGGCGCTCATCGTCGCCGCCGTTCTGGTGGGGGTCGCACTTCTGGGCACCGGCGCCATCGTGGGCATCCTCTCGGGCGGCCCGCCGCTTCGTCGCGCCCTGCGCCAGCTGCTCATCGGCTACGGCGCCGCCGCCGTCACCTACCTGCTCGGCCTGCTCTTCGGCGGGGTATAGCCACCCGAACCCACATCACAAAGATCGCCCTGAGAGCCCCGCGTTCGAGACGAACTTTGTGGTCTCTGTGAGAACCGACCTACGCGCGCATGACGTCGGCCATGAAGCCGGAGACGCGCTGCTCGAGGCCCGAGACCTTTTGAGCCAGCACGCTCTGCGGGTCGGCGTAGTAGGAGGCGCTCGGCACCTCGACACGAATGTTGCTCGAGCACCCCAGGTTGGCGCAGATGTAGGTGCCGACCGTGTTGCCGTTCAGGCCCGCTTCGCCCGTGCGTTTGGCGCTGAACAACGACACCCCGTGTTCGGTGTGCGTAGCCCGGCAGAGCTGACACATCATCATGCGCTGCCGCGAGAGCGGGCCGTCGGCCTCCCGAACGATGATGCCGACCGGCGTCTCGCCCTGCCAGCGGATGATGTACCCCAAGTGCGGCGAATGCGAGTCGCGCCAGCCGAGGTAGTCGAGGTTCTCCCAGTCGAGTTCGACGAAGTTCGACGGCAGCACCATGTTGAGTCTTTCGGTCGCCGATCCGTTGACGATCGAATGCCGAATCTCGATGCCGGTCATCCTCTTCACGCATTCTCCTCACGTTGCGGGGCGTCGATTCGTCAAGCCTAATTGGCAGAATCCACGCGGTCACCCGGGTTGCGGGCTCGACTTTGTTCGACGCCACGGTCGGTCGACCGCGAATCTAGAATGAGGAGCATGAACATTTCGCAGTACCTGGTGTCAGAACTCGACGACACCGTCAGCCGACTGCGAACGCAGATTCTCGGGCTCGTGCCGCGCGAACGGCAGCTCGAGCGGCTGCCGGGAGCGAACTCTGTCACGTGGATCGTCTACCACGTGGCCCGGCATGCCGCCCTCGCCCTGTCGGTCGCGACCGGCACTCCGGGCATCCACGATTCGCGCCTCGACGTCTTCGGCCCGGTCGCGACCCGTGGCGGAAACGGGCTGCAAGAGGTTCAGCAACCCTTTACCGATTCGCTCGACCCGGCCGAGGTCGAGGCCTACGCCCTGCGCGTGTTCGCCGACGTGCGGACGTACCTGCTCTCGCTCACGCAGGGTGAACTGGATGCCCTGCCCGACGTCGAGGCCGCGCTCGACTCGGCCGGCATCGAGCACGACACCTTCGACTGGCTCTACCGCCTCTGGGCCGACCAGCCGGTGGCGTTTCTCGTGCGCTGGCCCCTCATCGGGCATCTCACCCATCACGTCGGCGAGCTCACCGGCATGCGCAACCAGATGGGCCTCAGCCCTTTCCGCTGATTGCGCACGTTCACCTCGCCGACCGTGGTGCAACACCAGCGACGCCCTGGTGTACCCGACGCTTGCCGGCGCTCAAGATCGGGCGTATTCCGCCCTCGAGCGCATCGAATTGGCCGTCGTTCCCCTCGCGAGCAGCGACGCCCTCGAGCTGGCACGTCTACGGGCGCAGTATCGCGTGCGCATGCCCGACGCCGTGGCCCTGCATGCCGCCCTCACCACCCGCTCGACCCTGGCCACCTTCGACACCGTTCTGATCGCGGCAGCCACCCGCGCCGGAGTGGAAACCATCGGTCTCACCGCCGCATAACTAACTTTGGCAAGAGCGCACCGTTTCGAAGGAGCGCGCACGTGCCAAAGGGATGCACATCTCACGACGAGGGCGGGCGAATCAGTGTTTTTCGGTGAGGCCGAGATCGCGTCGCGTGCCCTCCTCCGGCGGAGCGGGCGCAACCGGCGAGGCGGGCGCAACCGGCGGGGACGGCGCATCCGGCAGGGCGGGCGCGTCCGGCGGGGCGGGCGGGGCTGATGGAGTCACTGGGCCCGGGGCCGCGTCATCCAGCACGTCAGCGCCGTTTGCGGGGGCCCAACCGCGCAGCGCCTCGGTGGCGCCTGCGCCGCCGCCGACTCGGCCACTCGACGCGCCACGGTCATCCGAACCACCGACGGGAGCCGTGCGTGCGGTGCTGCCCGCGATCGGGCCGGCGGCAGAGTGCGGGCTCGCACCGGAGCCGGCGGCGCCACTGGCGGGCGGGCGGCTCGGCGAATCGCCCGCGGTGCGATCGGTGCGCGACGCGTTCAGTTCGCGGATGAGCGAGGCGGCATCGTAGGGGCCGCGATGCCGTTTGCCGTTGACGAAGAAGGTGGGGGTCGAGTGCACGTCCATCAGCTCGGCGTCGATCACGTCGTCGCGCACACGATTGATGACCTCACTCGAGCGCATGTCTTCTTCGAAGCGATCGACATCCATGCCGAGCGAGACGGCGTAGGCCAGCAGATCGTCGAGCTCGAGCGCATCCTGATGGGCGAACATCGTCGGCCCGTAGATGAAGAATTTGCCCTGCAGCGCAGCCGCCTCGCTGGCCCGCGCCGCGAGCGTGGCATGCGGGTGCACCTTGGTGAGCGGCAGATGCCGCCACACGTAGAGAAGGTCGGAGCCGAAGTGCGCCCGCACCTCATCGATCGACCCGGTGGCCCGACTGCAGAACGGGCACTCGAAATCGCCGTACTCCACGAGCTGCATCGGTGCGTCGATCGGGCCGCGAAAATGATCGCGCTTGGCATCGACGGGTCGCGCCAGCACGAGACTCATCTTCGACGGAGGCTGCACCTTGTCGACGACGCGGAACACCGCCCAGCCCAGCACGAACGCGATCACGGTCGCCGCCAGCACACCGACACGCGCCTCGTCTTGCAGCGCGGGGTCGGGGATGGCGAGGTCGATGATGAACAGCGCGATCGTGAATCCGATGCCCGACAGAGCCGCTCCGCCGGCCACGCGTCCGAACGTCAGACCGGGCGCAAGCACCCCGATCTTCAGCGTCTTCACGAGCACCGTCATGCCCGTGATACCCACGAACTTGCCCACGACGAGACCCACGATGATTCCCCAGGTGAGCGGTGACGCGAACGAGGCGGCAAGAGTCGCCGCGTCGAGATGCACACCAGCATTCGCGAGCGCGAAGATCGGCAAGATGATGAAACTCGTGTACGGCGCATACAGCGTGTGCAGCCGGTCATTCACCGACACCGAGCTGAGCAGCCCCCGTACCGCAGCTTGCGCATACGCCGGGTTCGGCGATTGCCGGAACGCACGGCTGAGTTCCGCCGCCCGCTCGACCTCCATGCGCCGCGGCGAATACACCGGAATCACCAGCGCGATCGCCACGCCCGCCAGCGTCGGCTGTACGCCAGATGCATAAAGCGCACCCCATACGACGAGGGAGAGCACGAGATAGGCGGGGCCCTGGCCGAAGCGCAGGTAGCGCAGCATCCAGATCACCACCAGGCCGACAGCCGCCACGATCAGCGGAGCGATATGCACCTCGTCGGTGTAGAAGATCGCAATGACCGCGAGCGCCCCCACATCGTCGACCACAGCAAGGGCGAGCAAGAAGATGCGCAGATGGCCAGGGAGCCGCGGCCCCACGATGGCGAGCGCGCCCAGCAAGAACGCGGTGTCGCTCGAGATCACGACTCCCCAGGCGTGCGAGGTCTGGTCGCTGTGGTTGAAGATCAAGAAGATCAGCGCCGGTACCGCGAGCCCCGCGATCGCCGCCGCCACCGGCACGACCGCCCGTGACCACTCGCTCAGCTCACCGAGTGCGAACTCTCGCTTCACTTCGAGGCCGACCACGAAGAAGAAGAGCGTCATCAGGGCTTCGTTGACGAGCGAGCGAAAATCGAGCTGGATGCCCGTCTGCCCCACCTGCAACGAGATCGTGGAGCGCCAGAACTCGTCGTACGAGCTGTTGGGCAGATTCGCCCAGATCAACGCGACGATGGTGGCGACGAGCAGTAACGCGGCAGCCGTCTTCTCGGTGTCGGAGAACCCGCGCCGCTGATACAGCAGTTCGCGCAGCCGCGGAAAGCGCGGGGCCATATCGCCCTCGGTGACCTCGGCCGGTGCGGCGGTGGTCATTGCGAAACCGCCGCTGAGGCCGATCGCGCCGGCGCGGCGCCTCTCGCCTCGCGCTCTCTGGCCACGCGCGCGAGCCGCCCCACCGCCTCTGTCAGCACCTCGGGCGAACAGGCGAGGTTCAGACGCGCGAAGCCGGCACCCTGGGAGCCGAACTCCGGCCCCGACATCAGCGCGACCTTCGCCGATTCGAGGGCCACGAGGCTCGGGTCTTCGCCCCAGCCGAGCGCACGAAAGTCGAGCCAGGCGAGGTAACTCGCCTGCGGCCGCCTGAAGACGACCCCGGGCAACTGCGAGGCGAGAAGCTCGCTCAACAGCTGCCCCGAAGCCTCGATCGCCGCAATCGCCTGGTCGAGCCACGGCACCGCCTCGGCAAAGGCGGCGGCGCTGCCGTGCAGCCCCAGCTGGCTGGTGCGCATGTGCACCTCGTCGGGCAGTGCATCGAGCATGGCCAGAGTTCGGTCGCTCTGAGCGATCTGCATGGCGCACTTCGCACCCGCGAGATTCCAGCCCTTGCTCGCCGAGGTCACGGTGATTCCGACGGCTCGCGCCGCCTCAGACGCACTGAGAAACGGAGTGAAATCGGCCGCTTCATAGGCCAGCGGCCCGTGAATCTCGTCGCTGACCACGACAGCGTCGAAGCCAAACGCGAGTGCGGCCAGCGCTTCGAGGTCTGCCGAAGAGTGCAGCAATCCGAGAGGGTTGTGCGGGTTGCAGAGCAGTATGGCGCGAGCACCCGCCTCGAGTGCGGCTTCGACGCCGCCGAGGTCGATCGACCAGAATTGCGCAGACGACGCGGCGTCGACCGCATCGGCGGGCCCGGATTCGAGCAGCGGCACCTCGACGACGGTTCCGCCCGCCTCGGTGACGTACTCGAAGAACGGCGGGTACACCGGCGGCATGATGATGACGCCGTCACCGGGGCTGATCGCCTGACGCAGCGCCTCGACGGCAGCCACGCTGACGTCGGTGGTGGTACGGATGTTCGAGGGTTCGATCATCCACCCCCACCGCTCGTCGGCGAACGCCGCAAACGGCTCGGCCAATGCCGCGACCTCGCCGATGTAGCCCACGTCGGAGTTCTCGATCACGCGGATCATCGCGCGCTTGACCGGCTCGGCCAGCGGATAGTCCATCTCGGCAACGAACAGCGGTAGCACATCGTCGGGGTAAGCGCGCCACTTGACACTGGTGCGCTGACGGAGCTGAGCGAGTGGATCGGCGCGAAGGAGGTCCATCGCTCCAGTGTGCCCCATTATGGCCCCGAATCGGTATATGCGGCCTGAGGCATATGCCGGGCATCCACCCCGCGGCCGGATGAGCCGCAAAATCTCGCGCTTGACACCACCCCCGATCACTGCATACGCTCACTCTGAAATCGTGAGAGCGCTCTCAGCACTCACCGAGAGAGCGCTCTCACGATTCTTTCCCATCCCAACCACGCACACAAGGGAGTGACCGTGAAAATCTCACGACGCACCAAAGGAGCTGCAGCCCTCGCGGGAGTCGCGGCTTTTGCACTACTGGCCACCGGATGCTCGAGCGGAGGTTCGAGCGCAAGCAGCACGGGCAACTCCACCGATCCCATCACCCTGAGCGTCACCACGTTCGGCACCATGGGCTACGACGATCTGTACAAGCAGTACGAGCAACTGCACCCGAACATCACCATCAACGCCACGAACATCGACACCGGCGACAACGCCAAGACCGACTGGCAGACAAAAGAGGCGGCCGGAGCGGGCCTACCCGACGTGCAGGCGGTCGAAGAGGGCTGGCTCAGCGCGGTCATGCAGGTCTCCGATCAGTTCAACGACCTCAGCCAGTACGGCGCGAATGACATCAAAGACCGCTGGGTGCCGTGGAAGCTCGCTCAGGCGACCGACGCGAAAGGCCGCATCATCGGCTACGGTTCCGACATCGGACCCGAGGGTCTCTGCTACAACAGCAAAGACTTCGCCGCGGCCGGTCTGCCCACCGATCGCGACCAGGTCGCCGCACTCTTCGGTGGCGACAACGCAACCTGGGCCGACTACTTCAAGATCGGCGCGCAATACAAAGCTGCTACCGGCAAAGCCTTCTACGACCAGTCCGGCTTCATCTGGAACGCCATGGTCAACCAGCTGAAAGAGGGCTACTACAAGACCGATGGCTCGCTGAACGTCGACGGCAACGCCCAGCTCGAAGCACTGTGGACGCAGCTGGCCTCGGCCACCTCGTCAGGCCTTTCTGCAAACCAGACGGCGTGGGACTGGGGTAAGGGCAAGGCCTTCACCGACGGTTCGTTCTCGACCTTCGTCTGCCCCGGGTGGATGCTCGGTGTGGTCAAGGGCCAGGTGACGTCGGCTGGCGGCGACGCGACCTCTGGCTGGGACTTCGCGAACGTCTTCCCGGGCGGCGCGGCCAACTGGGGCGGAAGCTTCTTGACCGTTCCTACGCAGTCGAAGCACCCGCAGGAGGCGGCCGACCTCGCGGCATTCCTGACCAACGCCCAATCGCAGGCCGCTGCCTTCGGTGTTGCCGGCACGTTCCCCAGCGTGACCGCAGCGCAGACCGATCCCGCGGTGACAGGCACGAACGCTCTCTCGACGTTCTTCAACAACGCGCCGATCGGCACCATTCTCGCGGCTCGCGCCAAGAACGTGGTCGCCCAGTACAAGGGGCCCGACGACTCGGTGATCCAGTCGCAGGTGTTCGGCCCGGCCATCCAGGAGATCGACTCGGGTAAAGCAGACGGACCGACGGCGTGGAATGACGCCATCACCTTGCTGAACCAGCTCGTCGTCAACAAATAGAAGTTGAAGTTCGGGCCCGGTCGCACACGCTACCGGGCCCGACCTCACCTCGGGAGAGAGCCTCATGACCGCAACACTCACGCCGCCGCAGGAGCAGAAGCCTGCCGCGGCCGCACCCGCGACGAAGCCGAAGGTTCCGTTCAAACACCGCCTCAACCGCTTCGATGTGAAGGCGTCTCCGTACTTCTACATTGCGCCGTTCTTCATTCTGTTCGGGCTGGTCGGCCTCTTTCCGCTCGGCTACACCTTCGTCGTCTCGCTGAACAAGTGGAACCTGCTGACCGGGCCAGGCGGCTTCGTCGGCCTGGCGAACTACGGTGCCGAGCTGACCGACCCGTTCTTCTGGAACTCCCTGTTCAACACCGTGAGCATCTTCTTGCTCTCGGCCATCCCTCAACTCGTCATTGCGGTTCTGATCGCCGCCGTGCTCGACCAGAACATTCGAAACAAAACGTTCTGGCGCATGAGTGTGCTGATCCCCTACGTGGTCACTCCGGTCGCCGTGACGCTGATCTTCTCGAGCGCCTTCGACGAGAAGTACGGCGCCATCAACAACTTGCTGCAGTTCTTCCACCTGAACCCGGTGATGTGGAAGACCGAGACCTTCCCCTCGCACGTGGCCATCGCCACCATGGTGAACTGGCGCTGGACGGGTTATAACGCCCTCATTCTGCTCGCGGCCATGCAGGCCGTGCCGCGTGACATCTACGAATCCGCAGCACTCGACGGCGCGGGAGCGATCAGGCGGTTTTTCTCGATGACGCTGCCGAGCATCCGCCCCACCATGATCTTCGTCATTGTCACGGCGACTGTCGGCGGGTTGCAGATCTTCACCGAGCCGAAGCTCTTCAACCCCACAACAGCCACTCCCGGCGGCCCACAACGGCAGTACCAGACGACCGTGCTCTACCTTTGGGATCTCGCGTTCAATCGGCAGAACTTCGGCAAGGCTTCGGCCGTGGCCTGGATGCTTTTTCTCATCATCGTGCTCTTCGGAGTGCTCAACTTCGTGATCGGTAGACGCATCGCCTCGACCGAGGCGCGGTCGTCCAAGCGCAAGACAGCCAAAGTGCTCGCCGCCTATAACACCCAGAAGATCGACAACGAGGCGGCTGGCGCTCTTGCCTTGACCGCCGCAGCAGAGGAGAAACGGTCATGACCGCGACCGTCGAGCGCCCAGCCGCGCCCCAGCCGAAGAAGCCGAACCAGGCGATCGTGCCCGGCACCCGAACCACGCGACCGAAGAGGCGCAAACCGCTCGGCATCGACAAGCGGCCAGGCTTTCTGACCTACGCCCTGCTGATCGTCTTCTTCATCGGCGGCACCTACCCCTTGTACTGGTCGTTCATCGCCGGGTCGAGCCCGAGTTCGGTGCTCACCCAGACCTGGCCGCCCTTGCTGCCCGGCGGGCTGTTCTGGCAGAACGTCGGCCAGGTGATGGATACCGTTCCGTTCTGGATGTCGCTGCTGAACAGCGTCATCGTGTCGACCGTCATCACCATTTCGGTGGTGCTGTTCTCGACGCTCGCCGGCTACTCGTTCGCGAAACTGAAGTTCCGCGGGCGGGAGGGGCTGCTCATCTTCGTGATCGCGACTCTCGCGGTACCCACCCAGCTCGGCATCATTCCGCTGTTCATGGTGATGAAGCAGTTCGGCTGGACAGGCACGCTCGGCGCCGTCATCGTGCCGACCCTCGTCACCGCATTCGGCGTGTTCTTCATGCGTCAGTATCTCGTCGACGTGATCCCCGAAGAGCTGATCGAGGCGGCACGGGTCGACGGCGCGAGCATGATCAGCACGTTCTGGCACGTCGGCATTCCCGCGGCGCGCCCGGCGATGGCCATTCTCGGCCTGTTCACCTTCATGACCGCCTGGACCGACTATCTCTGGCCGCTCCTGGTCGTGCCGCAGAACCCGACCCTGCAGGTGGCCCTCAGCCAGCTGCAGTCGGCGAAGTACGTCGACTATTCGATCGTGCTCGCGGGGGCGGTACTCGCGACAGTGCCACTGCTCATCCTGTTCATCCTCGCCGGGCGCCAGCTCGTATCGGGCATCATGGCCGGGGCGGTGAAGGGCTGATGTCGGTTGCGAACCACCCCTGGCCGGCCGGTTTCATCTGGGGCTCGGCGACCGCCGCGGCCCAGATCGAAGGCGCTGCCCACGAAGACGGCAAAGAAGACTCAATCTGGGACGCGTTCGCACGCGTTCCGGGCGCGGTGATCAACGGCGACACCCCCGAGGTCGCAGTCGACCACTACCACCGGATGCCCGACGACGTCGCCTTGATGAAAGAACTCGGCCTCGATTCCTACCGCTTCTCCACCAGTTGGGCGCGGGTGAAGCCGGGCGATCGGTACGTCAACGCGAAGGGACTCGACTTCTACTCGCGACTCGTCGACGAGCTGCTCGGGGCGGGCATCCTGCCGTGGCTGACGCTGTACCACTGGGACCTTCCGCAGGCACTCGAAGACCGCGGCGGCTGGACGAACCGCGACACCGCCTACCGCTTCGCGGACTACGCCGAGGCGGTCTACACGGCGCTCGGCGACCGCGTCGACCACTGGACCACGTTCAACGAACCCCTCTGTTCGTCACTCATCGCCTACACCTCGGGTGAGCACGCTCCCGGTCGTGTCGACCCGCGCGCCGGGCTCGCCGCCGCGCACCATCAGCACCTCGGCCACGGGCTCGCGGTGGCACGGCTGCGCGAGCTCGGCGCCGTGCGCGGCAAGACGAGCGATGGCGGCGACCACATCGGCATCACCCTCAACCTCACGACGGCCGTACCGAACGACCCGAACGACCCAGCCGACATCGAGGCGGCCCGGCGCATCGACGGCCTGTGGAACAGGCTGTTTCTCGAGCCGATTGTGCTCGGCGCCTACCCGGCCGACGTGCTCGAGGATGTTCGGGAGTACGGTCTGGCAGAACTCATCCTGCCCGGCGACCTCGACATCATCTCGGCGCCGCTGGACTTCGTGGGGGTCAACCACTACCACGACGACAATGTCAGCGGGCATCCGCTACCCGTCGTCAGCGCCACAGCGGACGCCGGCCCGGCAGCCGGCGACGAGCAGGGAGTCGCCCTGCCGACGCCGACCGCCGCGCCGACCACGCGGGAGAAGCGCTCGCCGTTCGTCGGCTCGGAGTACGTGACCTTTCCGCCGCGAGCGCTACCGCACACGGCGATGGGCTGGGAAGTGAACCCCGAGGGGCTGCATCGGCTGCTGGTGCGGCTCGGCCGCGAGTATCCGTCGCTGCCGCCGCTGTACGTCACCGAGAACGGCGCTGCGTACGACGACGTCGTCTCCCCCGACGGCTGCATTCACGACGCGGAGCGCACCGCCTACGTCGAGTCGCACGTCGACGCGATCGGGCGGGCCATCGCCGACGGGGCGGATGTTCGCGGATACTTCTTGTGGTCGATGCTCGACAATTTCGAGTGGGCCTGGGGGTATGACAAGCGCTTCGGCATCGTGCGCGTCGACTATGAGAGCCAGCTGCGAACAGTCAAAGACAGCGGCCGAGCCTACGCCCGCATCATCAGGGAGTCTCGTGAACACGCTTACAATTGAGGGTAGCTAGACAATACGAGCGCCGAATGGATGCTCGTGGCCTGCCGAAACGACCGTAGGAGAGAGCTGTGACGACGGAGACGCCAAGCAGCACTTCTGCGCCGGGCGAGGCGGAATCCGGTGGCCCGCGCGTCGTTCCCACGCTCGAAATGGTGGCAGCACTCGCCGGCGTCTCGCGAGCCACGGTGTCTCGCGTGGTCAATTCGTCGCCCAAGGTGACGCAGCAAGTGGTCGACGCCGTCAACGAGGCCATCGAGAAGCTCAACTACGTGCCGAACCGGGCGGCCCGATCGCTGGCCAGCAGGCGTACGCAGGTGATCGCGCTCGTCGTTCCCGAGACCACGGCCAAGGTGTTCAGCGACCCGTTCTTCGCAACCGTCGTGCAGGGCATCGCGCTCTACCTCTCCGACACGGACTACACGCTGAACATGCTCATCTCGTCCGAGACGAAGTCGGAGAAGACGAGGCGCTACCTGATGGGCGGAAACGTCGACGGGGCAATCGTGGTCTCGCACCACAGTGGCGACCACTCGTATGCGCACCTGGGGCAATCGCTGCCGATGGTCTTCGGCGGCCGCCCGCTCGCAGCCGAGGGCGAAAGCTACTTCGTCGATGTCGATAACGCCGCGGGTGCCGCCGGCGCGACCGCCCACCTCATCGAGAGCGGGCGGCGACATCTCGCCACCATCGCGGGGCCTCAAGACATGCCGCCGGGCCTCGACCGGCTCAGCGGCTGGCGGCGCGCGCTCAGCATGCACGGGCTCGACCAGTCTCTCGTCGAGGTCGGCGACTTCACTCCGGAGTCGGGAGCTGCGGCGATGCGCCGACTGCTCGACCGCGGGGTGCCGATCGACGGGGTCTTCGCAGCGAACGACCAGATGGCGGCGGGAGCGTACTCCGCCATCTACGAGCGCGGGCTGAGCATCCCGGGCGACATCGCCGTCGCGGGGTTCGACGACAACTTCTACGGATCGACCGCCACTCCCCCGCTCACGACCGTGCATCAGCCCTCCCACGAGCTCGGCGCCAAAATGGCCGAAGTACTCGTGGCGCTCATCGAGGGCAAGTCGGTCGAGCACGTGACGACCATGCCCACCCAGCTGCTGATCCGGGCATCCACTGCTGTGTGAATTGGTGCGCCGCCGCCCCTGCGGCGCACGGTGCGACTAGCCGCTCGCTTCCAGCTATTGGCCGCTACCAACGCTGAAAGCGACGAGCGCGGTCGCCGCTTTCAGCCGACCACGCTCCGTGCGCCGCCTCCTCCCCGCAGCATGAGCGCGACCGACTTTGCGAAAAGTGCCCTAAAATTTCGGTTTTGGGGCACTTTTCGGTGATTCGCTGAGCGAGAGTTGACATTGCGATAGTTTGCGATATATCGTTAACACGTCGCCGAATAGCGGTGATGCATCGGGAGCACTCCGAGACCGTTCGGTTTCGTGAGGAAGGCTTCTGACAAGACTTCTTACCCGCTGTCGAATGACGACAGACAGAAAGGTGAACGCGATCATGAAGCGCACTCACAACAACTTCGACTTTTCAGGCTCTGACTCTCAGCACGAGAGTCACGGGCGCCCCAACGGGCACTCCCCGGCAGACCGCGCATTCCGCGGCCCACACGGTCACGACGGGTTCCGGGGCTTCGGCCCCGGCGCAGGTTTCGGCGCAGCAGGCTTCGGCCCCGGCGCAGGAGCCGGCTTCGGCGCAGGGTTCGGCCCGGGCTTCGGCCCGCGCGGCCCGCGTCGTGCAGGCAAGGGCGACATCCGCTCGGCCATCCTGTCGCTTCTCGGGGACGGCGCCTCGAACGGGTACGGCCTCATCAAGGCCATCGCCGAGCGCACCGGCGGCACCTGGCGCCCGAGCCCCGGCTCGGTCTACCCCACGCTGCAGCAGCTCGTCGACGAAGAACTCATCGTGGCCACCGGTGACGGCCGCCGCACCGAGTTCGAACTCACCGACGCGGGCAAGGCGTACCTCACCGAGCACGCCGACGAAATCACGAAAGCCTGGGAGGCGACTCCCGGCCGCTCGCAGAGCGACACGGCCTTCATCGAGAGCGTCGGCAAGCTGATGGGCGTCGTGCACCAGTTCCGCTCCGCGGCGACGGATGCCCAACGCACCGCAGCAGCCGAGAAACTCGACGAGGCGCGCCGCGCGCTGTACCTGATTCTCGCCGACTAGCAGTCCTGTACGTCCAAAGGTCGGCAGTTCCCTTAAGAGGAGGGCTGCCGGCCTTTTCGTGCGGTGAGGTAGATGACGCAGAGGGCGATGAGGGCGAGCAAGACGAGGCTCACCGGGCCGGTGCCGAGGCCGAGACCGCCGCGCGAGGGGGGAACGGCCATCCAGTCGGCGAACGACGCGCCCAGCGGGCGGGTCACGACGTACGCGAACCAAAACGCCAGCACCGGGTTCATGCCGAAGCGCGCGTAGCCGACGGCCGGTATCGCGATGATCACGGCGAACAGGATGCCCGAGCCCAAGTACCCCAGATCGAACACGGTCGCGGTCAGGTCTCCGGCGGCCGTGCCGAGGGCGAAAGTAGCCAGCACGGTGACCCAGTAGAACAGTTCGCGCCGGCGCGACCTGATGCTGTGGATCGACAGCGTTCCCTCCACCCGGCGCCACAACACGAACACCACGGCGAGAACCACCGCGAACACCAGAGTCGAGACGACGTACGGCACCCCGAAGCCGACGTGCGCAACGTCGGCCGCCATGGTTCCGAACACGCTGACCAGCACGACGGTGAGCCAGTAGAGCCACGGTGTGTATGCCCGCGAGCGCACCTGGAGCACGAGGGCGATCACGAGCGTCAGGCCGGTCAACGGCACGACCACGACAGGATCGAAGGCAACGGCGAAATAGTCCGAGGTCGTCTCTCCCATCCCGGTGGTCAGCACCTTGGTCAGCCAGAAGGCGACTGTGATCTCAGGTACCTTCGAGGCGAGCGTACGGGCCGGGAGAGTCATGACTCAACGTTAGCGATCGGCGGGCAAAAGCAACGAAGATTGCCTTACGGCGTTAGACTGTCTGTATGAATACTCAGGTCGTGATGCATACTCGAGTCGCGACGCCCGGTCAGGTCGCGCCAGAGGCTTCGGTGTCGAAAGCCGCAGCGGATGCCCCAGCCACGCCGACCAGCACGGCGATCTCGGCCGGCCCAGTGATCTCGGCCACCCCGGCGAAAGCTGCTGCGGGGCCGAAGCGCACCGGCGGTCGAAGTGCCTTGGTGCTCGCTGCCGTGCGCAGGGCCGTCGAAGAGCTCGTTCGCGAGCGCGGTGCCGAGCGAGTCACGGTTCCGATGATCGCCGAGCGCGCCGGAGTGAACCCGACCAGCATCTATCGCCGCTGGGGCGATCTGCCCACCCTGCTCAATGAGATCGCCACGTATCACCTCGATCCGGCCCGCCCGCTGCCCGAAACGGGAACGTTGCGCGACGACCTCACCGCTTGGGCTCGCGAAATCGTCGAGCACTACCGCAAGCCCGTGAACGCCGCGCTGCTGCGCGCGGGGGCGGCGACCGCTGGCGAAAGCGAATCGGACTGCCTGCGCGACCGCCGCGCAGAGGCCACGATGATGGTCGCGCGATTCGAGCATCCACTCGTCACCGCCGAGCAGGTGATCGACCACCTCGTGGCGCCGATCATCTACCGCGTCATCTTTCTTCCCTCGAGCGTCGACGCGGCCACCGCCGACCGCCTCGTCTCCGACCTTTTTCTGCCGCACCCCCCTGTGGTGCGCCCACCCTCGGCGCCTTCGCCCATCGACTTTGCGAAAATGGCTGTAAAGACGCCCTCTTAGGGTCTTTTTCGCAAAGTGGATTCACCGACGCTCGTCGCGTTCCGCGAGGGTAGCGGCCAAGACTGTTGTGCCAGAACCAGTCGCACTGTTCGCCCCAGGGGCGGCGGCGAACCGGCTACACAGCGGGCAGCGACTGCTCGATCAGCGAAACGATGGCGGGGTCATCCGGCTCGGTGCGCGGGCGGAAGCGGTGCACGGCTCCGTCGGGGGTGACGACGAACTTCTCGAAGTTCCACTTCACACGGCCGGCCTTGCCCTCGGCATCGTTCGCCTTCTTGAGCTCGGTGTACAGCGCATGCTCGCCCCGGCCATTGACCTTGATGCGCTCGAACATGGGGAACGTGACACCCCACGTCGTCGAGCAGTATTCGGCGATTTTCTCTTCGCTGCCGAGTTCTTGCAAGAACTGGTTGCTCGGAAAGCCGAGCACGGTGAAGCCGCGATCGCCGTACGTCTTCTGCAGGTCTTCGAGCTTCTCGTACTGAGGCGCGAGCCCGCACCGCGACGCGACGTTGACGATGAGCTTCACCTTGTCGCCGTAGGCCGAGAGCGACGTCTCGCCGCCGTCGATGGTGACGATCGGAATCTCGTTGATGTCGGCCACGGTCACGCCCCCTCTTCGATGTCGGAGAACAGAATGCGCACGCCGCCGGTCGCGAGACCGAAGATCGACGGGAACAGCTCCGCCGCCTCGGCCGTGGCGACAGCAGCCGAGGCGGTGTCGTAGTCGTCGAAGTACAGGTCGAACATGCGGTAGGCCGGAGTCGGCGTACCGTCTTCTTTCGGCCACACCTTCGAGCTCTCGAATTTGACCACCCCGGGCAGCTTCTTGGCCAGTTCGACCTGACCGGCCGAGTAGCCGGCTTCGAACGTGTCGGGGTCGGTGGGGTTGTCGTAGATAACAGTGATTTTCGTGGGCATCGTGCCGCCTTCTCTGCATCGAATCGGGGCGCTTCAGCCCCGTGATCTCATCGTAGGTGCGGCGGGCTGGCGGTTGCCCCCGAATTGCAATTACGCTCGTGCTGATGATTACTACAGTCGCGACTCCGTATGAAGACCTGCTGCGGCACACCCTCGAAACGGGCACGGCGAAATCCGACCGCACGGGCACAGGAACGACCAGTGTATTCGGCGCCCAGCTGCGTTTCGACCTGCACGAGGGCTTTCCGCTCATCACCACCAAACGCGTGCATTTCAAGTCCATCGCCTACGAGCTGTTGTGGTTTCTGCGCGGCGAGAGCAACGTCGGCTGGCTTCGTGACAACGGTGTCACCATCTGGAACGAATGGGCCGACGCCGACGGCGAACTCGGCCCGGTCTACGGGGTGCAGTGGCGCTCCTGGCCGACCCCGTCTGGTGAGCACATCGACCAGATCAGCCAGGTCATGCACACGCTGAAGAGCGACCCCGATTCGCGACGGATGATCGTGTCGGCCTGGAACGTGGCCGACATCCCCCAGATGGCCCTCGCCCCCTGCCACGCCTTCTTTCAGTTCTACGTGGCCGACGGCAAGCTCTCGTGCCAGCTCTATCAGCGCAGCGCCGACCTCTTTCTCGGCGTACCCTTCAACATCGCGAGCTACGCACTGCTCACGCACATGGTGGCCGCGCAAGCCGGCCTCGAGGTGGGCGACTTCATCTGGACGGGCGGCGACTGCCACATCTACGACAACCACCGCGAGCAGGTGACCGAGCAACTCAGTCGCGAGCCGTACCCGCTGCCGACGCTGAAGCTGCTGCGTACCCCGCCGAGCATTTTCGACTACGAGTACAGCGATTTCGAGATCGAGAACTACCAGCATCACCCGGCCATCAAGGCACCGGTCGCGGTGTGACGCGCGCATGACGCTCGGCATGATCTGGGCCGAAGCCCGCGCGGGCATCATCGGCGACGGCGGCACCATTCCGTGGCGGCTGCCCGAAGACCTGGCCCACTTTCGCGAGCTCACCCTTGGCGACGCGGTGCTGATGGGCCGCAAGACCTGGGATTCGCTGCCCGAGCGATTCCGCCCGCTGCCGGGCCGCCGCAATCTGGTGCTCACCCGCGACCCGAGCTGGTCGGCGGCCGGGGCCGAGACGGCGCACTCGATCTCTCAGGCGCAGCTCATGGCCGGCGACGACGCGTTGTGGGTGATCGGCGGTGGCGAGCTCTACCGGCAGGCTCTTGCGCTTGCGACCCGGCTCGAGGTCACCGAAGTGGATCTCGGCGTTCGCGGCGATACCCGCGCGCCCGCGATCGACGCGACGTGGGAGCCCCAGGGTGCGACGCCCTGGCTCGAGTCGGCCACGGGCATCCGCTACCGCTTCGTGAGCTACGCGCGCTGACGCCGGCTGCCCTCACGGCGACTGCATTCACGGCGGCCGCATTCACAGCGACTGCGCTCACGCCGGCTGGCGCCCGAATCGCCGCCGCCGGCAGCGTTCCGCGGCTCAGAGGGCGAGCGCCAGCCCCGTCAGCACCTGATTGATGGTGGGCACGCCTTCTGCGCGAAAAACCTGTTCACCGGCGTCGTTCTCGATGATCACCGTCGGCGTGGCGGTGATGTCGGCCCGCTCCGCGGCATCTGGATGAACGGCCACATTCACCTCGGACACAGAAACGCCGTTCACCAGCGCTGCGGCATGGTCGAGCACGGCGCGCGTCGAGGTGCACGCTCCGCAGAACGACGACGAATACAGCTGAACACGCATGTCTAGTGCAGCAACCGTCGGCCGTTCAGCATTCCCGCCGCAGACGATTGCCGCCGACGCCGGCTCCCTCAGAAGTTTGGTGCGTCTACAGCGGGCGGATGCCGAAGGCCTGAGCCAGGCGGTCGATCTTCTGTGCACGGCCGAGGCGCGGCAGGTCGCTGCCGTCGCGAATGACCCGGCCGCGGCTCTCGAAATCGTCGAGAAAGTCGCGTGCCCAGGTCGCATCGGAGCGCGTCGGGCTGATGACCTCGTTGATCACGGGAAGTTGCTCCACGTCGAGGCAGAGTTTTCCGGTGAGGCCGAGGGTCACGGCGAGCGCCGACTGCTCGCGTAGAACGGGGTGGCTGCTGCCGACGGTGGGCCCGTCGATCGGCCCGGGCAGGCCGCCGATGCGGCTGGCGACGACGAGTCGCGAGCGCGGGTAGGCCATGGCCAGGTCGTCGGCACCGGTGCCGGTGTCGCGGCGGTAGTCGCCGCTGCCGAAGGCGAGGCGGAACGCACCGCGCGCCTCGGCGATGGCCCGCGCCTCTTCGATTCCGAGGGCCGACTCGATGAGGGCGATGACGGGGGTCGAGCCGCCGAGCCGGTCGAACGTCTCGGTGACGTGGGCGCCGTATTCGGTCTTGGCGAGCATGACGCCGCGCAGACCGGGTAGGCCCTTCAGAGCATCCACATCACCCGACCAGAACGCGGTTGAGTGGTCGTTGATGCGCACCCAGGCCTCGCCGCCGTTGTGCAGCCAGGCCACCACGTCTTCGCGGGCCTTCGGCTTCAGCTTCGGGTCGACCGCGACTTCGATGTCGAGAATGATCTGGTCTGCGCGCGAGTCGGAGGCGGCGTCGAACGACTCCGGCCTGGTCGCCGCAACCAGCAGCCAGGAGCGGGCGATCTCAGCAGAGACCGGCTGGCCGCCGATGTCGAACGTGGGCACATCAACGGAGTCGGGCTGGTCGGTCATCGGCGTCTTTCTCACATACGGATTAGTCGTCGGCAATGCTATCGCCTCCGTAGGGAGCTGTCTGACGAAGGGCTGCGCGCCGGGTAGGCGCCAACGGAGCGGCAGAGCGGCAGAGCGGCCGCGGGCTTCGGTCGGTCTCTGAGTAGGCTGCCGCCGGGCCCACAGCTACGCCGCGGTGAAGAACGACCGCAGCACCGGCGCAACGGCAGCCGCCTCGACGGCGTGGTTCTGACCCGGCAGCACCTCGACGGTCGCCGTACTCACAACGCTCGCGATGCGTTCGGCCGCCGCGAGCGCCCACGCAGCGCTGTCTCCGCCTGCGATCGCCAACACCGCAACACCGACCGAGGCGAGCCAGTCGCTCGATGCAGACCCGGTGACGCAAAGCAGCTGATCGTACGGCAGGGTGTGGGCTATGGCGAGCATCCCGGGCCAGAACGGGGCGTGTGACACCCATTCGATCTGCTCGGCCGGCATGCCGGTGCCGCGCATGAACTCTTTCGCGGCGCCCTCGAGATCGCCGGCTGCGACCAGGGTCTTCAAGGCTTCGACGGTCGACAGGGGCACCGGATGATCGAACATCAGTGGAGGCTCATAAACCGCCAGTTTTGTCATCGGCACACCGCTGGCGGCTGCGTCGAGCGCGAGAACGGCTCCTGAGGAGTGGCCGTAGACGAAGGGCGGTGCACCCGCCGAACCGTCGGCCTGCTGCTCGCCGGCCGACCGGATGACCGCGTACAGGTCTTCGAGTTCGCGAGCGATCTCGTACGGAGGCGTGTCGCCGCTGCCGCCCCGACCGCGGCGATCGTATTCGTAGACCGTGAAATCGTCAGCGAGTAAGGCGGCGAGGTCTTTGCTCGACTGGCGGGTGTTGAAGGCTCCGGTGACGATGACCAGAGCCGGGCCGGCGCCGGTGCGCTCGACTTCGAGGGTCGTTCCGTCGGTCGAGGTCACCTTGTACATGAGCCAAGACTACTCAGAGGTCGCGCGAATGGGTGGCTCGCTACGCCGCCACGCCATCCGCGCGATCTCCAAGCAAACTGACGGAAACGGAGAGTACCGTTTCTTTAGTACGCGCACCCATGGCGCACACGCAGCGGAGGTAACACAGTCGTGACGAACAACAAGTGGAAGCGCTGGATTCCGGCCGCCGTGATTCCGGTGGTCATCGCAGGCGTGGCCATCGCCGTGCCGCTCTCGGCGAATGCGACCGACAGCCTGCCCACGAAGAGCCCGCAAGACGTGCTCGCGATGATCGGCGACAGCACGGTGACGGCGTTCTCGGGCACGGTCGAGCAGACCGCGAACCTCGGGCTCCCCGAGCTGCCGGCTGGCATTTCGGCGAGTTCGCTCGGCGCCTCGGGTACCGGCTCAGGCACCGGCTCCGATTCGAATGCCTCCCCCTCGCCGTCATCGACCGGCTCGTCTGGCACGAGTGGTTCGAGTGGTTCGTCGGGCTCAGCCGCCGGCCCGAGCGCTGCCGACGTCTCCTCGGCCCTGCAACTGCTCACCGGCACGCACACCGCGCGGGTCTACGTTGACGGCGCCACACAGCAGCGCGTTCAGGTGATCGACCAGCTCGCCGAGACCGACCTGGTTCGAAACGGCAGCGACGTCTGGCAGTACGACTCCAGCAAGCAGACCGCCGTGCACACCACCCTGCCCGCGAAGAGCGGTTCAGCCGGTGACAACTCAGGCGACGCCACCGTTCAGACTCCCGAGCAGCTGGCGCAGAAGTTTCTCGACGACGTCGACCCGACCACGAACGTCTCCGTCGGCGGCGACGTGACGGTCGCCGGGCGCTCGGCGTACGACCTGATTCTCACGCCACAGGCCACAGACACGCTGGTCGGCTCCGTGTCGATCGCGGTCGACTCCGCCACCGGGCTGCCGCTGCAGGTCAGCGTGACCGCGCGCGGCGCTGCCGATGCGGCGTTCAGCACCGGCTTCACGGCGCTCGACCTCAGCACCCCGTCGGCCGACCTGTTCAGCTTCACTCCCCCGGCCGGAACGGTGGTGACCGAGAAGACGATGACAGAGAAGCCGGCTCCGACAGGTTCGGCGGCCGCGGGTTCGGGCGCAGCATCCGGTGCCCCTGACGGCTCAGCTGCGGCTAAGCCCGTGGTGACCGGTTCGGGCTGGGACGCGATCGTCGAGTTGCCCGCGGGCACCGACGCCTCTGCCCTGACGAGTTCGCCGTTGCTCGGCGAGCTGACCACCGCAGTCGACGGCGGGCACGTGCTCAGCACGACGCTCGTCACGGTGCTCGTGACCGACGACGGCCGGGTGTACGCCGGGTCGGTGTCGGCAGACCAGCTGCAGGCCGCGGCCGCTGCGAAGTGATCGTGGTCAGGGCGCTCCCCGTGACCTCCTCAGCCATTGTGCCGTCCCGCGCGGTCGCCCCGGCATCGAACGCGGACAGGTGACGGCCGGCGCGGGCGCTGAGCTCGCCATCGAGACGCACGGGCTGACCAAGACGTTCGGCAAGCAGACGGCGGTCAACGGCATCGACCTGGCCGTGCCGCGCGGCTCGGTCTTCGGGTTTCTGGGGCCGAACGGGTCGGGCAAGACCACGACCATCCGGGTTCTGCTCGGTCTCGCCAGCGCCACCAGCGGCGAGGTCAGTGTGCTCGGGCAACCGCTGCCGGGCCGGCTCGCGAGCGTGCTGCCTCGGGTCGGTGCCCTCATCGAAGGGCCCGGGTTCTATCCGTTTCTCTCGGGCCAAGCCAACCTGCGCCGGCTCGACTCCGCAGATCGTTACGTCAGCAGCTCGACCCGGCATGCGCGAGTGGATGCCGCCCTCGAGCGCGTGGGGCTCAGCCACGCGGCGGGCAAGAAGGTCAAGGCGTATTCGCTCGGCATGAAGCAGCGGCTCGGCATCGCGAACGCCCTGCTGACTCCGCGCGACCTGATCGTGCTCGACGAGCCGACCAACGGCCTCGACCCGCAGGGCACCCGTGAGGTGCGCAACCTGGTGCGCTCGCTCACCGCCGAGGGCACCACCGTTTTCGTCTCGAGCCACCTGTTGGCCGAAATCGAGCAGATCTGCACCCACGCCGCGGTGATGCGCGCCGGAAACCTCGTGGCGCAGGGCAGCCTCGACGACCTGCGCAGAGCGGGCCAGGCTCGCGTACGGGTGCTGACCCCCGACGACCTCGCCGCCGAGCAGGTGCTCCGCAGGCTCGGGCTGGTTCCCGAGCATCCGGATGCCCGGGGTGACGGCCACGCCGATGTGACCGTCTCGGCGCCCATCACCGACGATCTCGCGCCCGACACGGTCGTCAGCGCACTGGTCGCGGCGGGAGTTCGCGTACGAGGATTCGAGGTCGAACGCGCCACCCTCGAAGACCTCTTCGTGGCGCTCACCGGGGAGGGGTTCGACGTTGTCCAGTGAGATCGCGCCAGAGAGCGCTCCCGAGCATCCGAACGCCGGCGACACCGCGGCAGTGCAACCACTCGCGGCCGGCGCCTCTGCCGAGCATCCACTCTCGGCCGGCGCCTCTACCGAGCATCCGCTCGACGGCGCCTACGTCGCCCTCGCGCGACCGCGCGCCGGATGGGCGTTCCTGGGGTCGGAGATCGCCGTGCTCTTTCGGCGCCGGCGCACGTGGGTGATGCTGATCGCTCTGGCCGCCATTCCGGTGCTGATCGCGGTGGCCGTGCGCATCTCGTCGGCCGGGTCGACCCCGGGTCGCGGGCCCGCGTTTCTCGGCCAGATCACCAACAACGGGCTGTTCGTCGGGCTTGTTGCGCTCATCATCTGCATTCCGCTGTTTCTGCCGCTGACCATCGGCGTCGTGGCGGGCGACACCATCGCGGGCGAAGCCAGTTCGTCGACCCTGCGGTACCTGCTCGTCGCGCCGGTCGGGCGCGCACGGCTGCTGCTCGTGAAGTTCGTTGCGGCCGCGGCGTTCTGTGTGGCGGCGACGCTGGTCATCATCGTGGCCGGAGCCTTGATCGGCGCGGCGCTGTTCCCCATCGGGTCCGTCACGCTGCTCTCGGGAGACACCGTGAGTCTCGGCGAGGCCGGAGTGCGTGCGCTGCTGATCGCCGCGTACGTGACCCTCTCGCTGCTCGGTCTCACCGCCATCGGCATGTTCATCTCGACTCTCACCGACATTCCCGTCGGCGCGATGGCGGCGACCGTCGTGGTGTCGATCATTTCGCAGGTGCTCGACTCGCTACCTCAGCTCGACTGGCTGCATCCGTGGCTCTTCACGCACTACTGGCTCGACTTCGCCGACCTGCTGCGTCAGCCCATCGACTGGTCGTCGTTCGGCTCGAACGCCCTTCTGCAGCTGGCTTACGTGGCCGTCTTCGGCGCCCTCGCCTTCGGCCGCTTCAGCACCAAAGACATCCTCTCGTAGGCCGCCGCCGCGCGCCCCGCCCGGCTCCCGACTCCCGACTCCCGGCTCCCGACTCCCGACTCCCGACTAGAGCGTGTTGATTTCGAGGGTCACGGGCGACGTAATCATTTGTCGCTCTTACCTCACCACTCGTTAGGTGAGGCCACTCGATCAGAGGGAGTCGAGCGGCACGCCGGGGTCGGCGAGGCGAGCCGGGTCGACGGGGTTCGCGCGGCGGATGATGCCCTGCACGGCCTCGTTCACCTCCCACACGTTGACGTTCATGCCGGCGACCACACGGCCCTCCGCGAGCCAGAAGGCGATGAATTCGCGCGCCGCCACGTCGCCCCGATACACAACGGATGCACCGCGGGCCAACGCCGAATAGCCCGAGTACTCCATGCCGAGGTCGAACTGGTCGCTGAAGAAGTACGGAATCTCGCTGTACGAAAGCGACCGCCCGAGCATCGACGCCGCAACCGCGGTGCCCTGATTCAGGGCGTTCGCCCAGTGCTCGCTGCGCACCCGCTGCTCGATCACCGGGTGGAACGCATTCGCGATGTCGCCGACCGCCCAGATGTTCGGGTCGCTCGTGCGCAGCGCCGCATTCACCAGCACGCCGTTGTCGACGTCGAGTCCGGCGGCTTCGGCGAGCCGGATGTTCGGGGTCGCCCCGATACCGACGACCACGATGTCGGCGGGCAGCTCGTCGCCGGTGGTGAGTTTCACAGCCGAGACGGAACCCCGGGCATCCGCACCCTCAGCGGAGCCACCGCCAGCGCTTCGGCCCCGGGCATCCGCACCGCCCTGGGGCGCCACGCCCTCGTCGCCCAGCAACTCGGCGACCTCGACCTCTGACCGCACGACGACTCCGTGCTCACGATGCAGGTCGAGAAACACCTGCCCGAGCTCGTCTCCGAGTGCCGAGGCCAGCGGCACCCGGCCACGGTCGAGCACGGTCACCTCGTTGCCGAGGGTGCGGGCGGTGGCGGCGACCTCCAGGCCGATCCAGCCCGAGCCGATGACGACCACGCGCTTGCCACCACCGGCCAGAGCGGCGCGCAGCGCCTGCGAGTCGTCGAGCGTGCGCACCGTGAAGACGTCGTCGAGGTCGGCGCCCGGCACCTCGAGCCGACGCGCCGACGAGCCCGTCGCGAGCAGCAGCTTGTCGTACATCACCGCCTCCCCCGAGTCGAGAAACACGAATTGCGCCTCGGGGTCGATCGCGTCGACGGTCACTCCGAGGTCGAGGGTCACGCCGTGCTCGGCATACCAGCCCTCGGCTTCGACGAAGACGGAGTCGAGCTCGTCGGTGCCGGCGAGAAAGCCCTTCGACAGGGGCGGGCGGATGTACGGGCGATGCGACTCGGCTCCGAGCATCCGGATCTCTCCACCGAAGCCCTGCTCGCGCAACGCTTTCGCAGCGGATGCCCCGGCGAGCCCCGCGCCGACGATGACAAAGTTCTGCTGATCGGTCACCACCCCACTCTGCCACTTTCGCAGCCGCGCGGCAGCCCCTCTCGCCGCAGCGCGACAGCCCCGTTCGCCACCGCGCGAAAGCTCGCTTCGCCACCGCGCACCAGCTCGCTTTGTCACGGCGCGGCAGCCCCCTTCGCCACGGCGCAACAGCTCGCTTCGCCACCGCGCGACAGCCCCCTTCGCGCGCCGCATCAGGCACCAGCGCGGGCACCGGGCGAACCTGCTGATTTGCCGGTAATACGGCTGTCTGAATGGCCGCCGAGCGTGCCGCAACAGCGCTTACCGTAGCGTCAGTCATGGCTGCCCCAGACCTTGGTTACCAGTTACGCGAAAGCGCGAGTAGCGAAGGCCGCTCGATCTTTCGAACCCGACAGATTCCGCGGAATGAGGCTCGAGAATGAGCAGCCCAAGTATCCCCCTCGGCATGCAGCCGCGCATCCCCGCTGCGAAAGTCGCTGCGTCGATTCCTGCTCCGTCGATTCCTTCTGTGTCGACTGCTTCTGCGTCGGTTCCAGCAGCGGCGAAGCCCGTCGTCACGTTCACGCGAACCAAACCGGGCGGCAACCGGGTGAATCCCACCACCGAGTATTCGGCGCTCTTGCGCACGGTTCGCGACGCCGGGCTGCTGCGCCGGGCGCGCACGTACTACTACGTGATGTTCGCCTCGCTCGTGGTCGCTCTCGCCGGCGTAGGCGCCGGGTTCGTTCTGCTCGGCGACTCGTGGTTCCAGCTGATCCTGGCCGGTGCACTCGGCATCATCTTGACCCAGTTCGCGTTTCTCGCCCACGAGGCCTCGCACCGCCAGGTATTCGAGTCGGGCAAGGCGAACGACCTGGCCGGGCGGATGCTCGCGAATCTGTTCGTGGGCATCAGCTACTCCTGGTGGATGAACAAGCACAGCCGCCACCACGCCAACCCGAACATCCTCGGCAAAGACCCCGATATCGACCGCGATGTCGTCTCGTTCACTGAAGATCAGGCCGGCGAGACTCGCGGAATCTACGCGTGGTTCACGAAGCGTCAGGGCAAGTTCTTCTTTCCGATTCTCGTCCTCGAAGGGCTGAATCTGCACGTGCACGGTTTTCGCACCGTGTTCGGCCGCGGCAAGGTCGACAAGCGCACCATCGAGATCGTGATGCTGGTCGCCCGCATCGGCGCCTACGTCGCCGTGATCTTCTTGATGCTGCCGCTCGGCATGGCGTTCGCCTTCATCGGGGTTCAGCTCGCCGTGTTCGGCGTCTACATGGGTTCATCGTTCGCGCCCAACCACATCGGCATGCCGATTCTGCCCCGCGACTCGAAGGTCGACTTTCTGCGCCGCCAGGTGCTGACCTCGCGTAATGTCAGCGGCGGCTGGTTCATCAACTGGTTCATGGGCGGGCTCAACTTTCAGGTCGAGCACCACCTCTTTCCGAACATGGCGCGCCCGCATCTGCGTGCGGCTCAGGTCATCGCCCGCGAGTACTGCGACACTCACACGATTCTGTACACCGAGACGACGCTGCCCGAGGCGTATGCCACGGTCGTGCGGTACATGAACCGTGTCGGGCTGGCCGCCGGGCGCGACGGCTTCCAGTGCCCTGCGGCGTCGGCGTACGGGCGGTAAGGCTTCGGCGCGCGGCTGACGGCTGACGGCTGACGGCTGACGAGTCTGTGCGCAGCGTCACCTCGTGCGCTGCGATTTTGGACGCGGCGTCAAGGGGGCTCCGCCGCCTACCCCCGACGGCCCCATCGTGACAGCCTTGCAGCATGGGCAGACACGCCGCCACTCCCGCTGCGCCTTCATTGCGCGCGCCTGACGAGTACATCGAAGAGCGGTTCACAGGGCGAATCGCGGGCTTCGGCACCACCGGCGGCGGATTCGGCACCACCGGCGACGGACTCGGCGGCGCGAGCCCCGCAGGCGTGCACGGCCCGCGCATTGTGATCGGCATGTGGGCGCAGTCGCCATACGGACGGTTCGCCGACGTCATGATCGAGCATCCGGATGCTCGCAGAATTCTTCTGGCGCCTTCCGACCGTGTGGCGACCTACGTGTCGTCGACGTACACCTTCGACGAGGTGCGGGTGGTGCCCGTGCGTTTTCTGCGGGTCGCGGGCGGGATCACGGTGGTGGCGGGCGACGCGGCAACGGTGCTCGACGTCACGTTGCGAGTGGGTCGCATCACGCCACTCGGCCGGGTGCTGCGCGGCGTACCCGAGCGGCTCGCGACTGATCCGCGCTGGCTGAGAGCGGTCGATCCGGTGGCGGCGCGGCTCGTGCCGGGAGCGCACACAAGCGGCTCTGCGGGAGGTGGGCGGCGCGAGTACTACGGCGTCACCACGATCCGCGCGCTCGATGCCGTGTACGGAACGCTGGAAGGGCGCAACCTCGGCGCCCTCGCGCCACTCGACCCGCCTGTCACGTTCGGGTTCGGCTCGGCCCCGGCCACTCCGAGCCTCGTCGACCTGACCACGATCATCCGCTCGCCGCAGTCGCACGCGCAATCGCAGTAGCAATAGCAGTAGCAGTAGCAGTAGCAGTAGCAGTAGCAGTAGCTCTGCACCGTCGAGCACCCTCGCCGCCCGCACTTCTCTGCGTCTGCATCTGCATCATCTGCACCGAGAGCGCTCTGCCCAGCGGAACGGCCTCGGGCCGCGCACACTTCGGCGTTTCCGCGCCTGCTCGAGCAGTAGCGGATGCTCCAAACTGTGCGAACCGACCGCCGCCGCAATTCGGCGCTGGCGTGGTGGTTCGGCGCGAGCGCGGTCGTTTGGCGCAAGCGCGATCGTTCGGCGCACGCGCGACCACGCGCAGCACGCGCCGCACGCGGGCGCGGGTATAACGTGACGGTATGGCCAACCTGCTTCAGCTCGACTCCTCAGCCGACCCCGTGCGGTCTCGTTCGCGCGCGATCGGGCGCTCGTTCGCCGAGGCGTGGCTCGCGGCGAACCCCGCGAACACCGTCACGTACCGCGACTTGCACGCGAACCCGCTGCCGCACCTTCCCGATGCTGCACTGCACTGGCCGCAGCGGCTGCGCCCGGCCGACGCGAACCCACCGGTAGCGGCCGAGGCATTGCAGACCGAGCTCATCGCTGAGCTGACGGCCGCCGATGTGCTGCTGGTCGATGCGCCGATGTACAACTATTCGCTGCCGTCGGCTCTGAAGGCGTGGATCGACTACATCCACGTGCCCGCCGTCACCGCCCCGTTCGACGTTCCGACCCAGCCGATGGCGGGGCGCCCTGCCGTCATCGTGACCAGCCGGGGCGCGTCATACGACGCCGGCACCCCGACCGCAGAGTGGGATCACGCGGTGCCCGTGCTGCAGCTCATCCTGGGCACCGCGCTCGGAATGGATGTCTCGGTGATCACCACGAGCCTCACCCTCGCCGACTCGGTGGCCGCTCTCGCCGAGCAGCTGCCACGCGCCGAGGCCGAGCTCGCCGCCGCTCACACCCTCGCCGCCGCCGAGGGCGCTCGCCTCGGCGCCTGACCGTCTCGCTCAGCCTCACCCTGACGCGCAGCCCGGGCATCCGGCTCCCGGCAGCAGGATGCCCGCCCAAGGGTTGCGCAAAAGCACCTCCGCTCGCCGAACGAGGTGTTTTCGCGCAACGCCGGCGGTGGGTTTCGCGGCGCGGGTGACGGGTAGACCGCCCAAACCAGGCAGCGCGAGTAAGATCTGTTCATGGGGAGCCCTCGAAGCACCACACTCGTTCTGGTCGGTAACGAATCGCCGAATGCCTTCGGCGCTTTGGCCCGGCACGCCAATGTGCGGGCCGCCTCGCTTGCGGAGAGCTCTGACGAAGAGGCCGCCCGCTGGGTGACGCAGGCCGACGCCCCGTACGTGGTTCACGACCGCGATCCGCTGGCGCACGTCGCCGCGGCGTGGGTCGAGTTCTTCGACGACCTCGCGACCATCGGCACCCTCGACCTCGAGGTCGAGCGTGCGTCGTCTGCGCTCGAGAACGGCTCGATGAGCATGCCCGACTATTACATCGTGGTCGACCCGGAATCGCTCGCGCCCACCTGGAAGCACTGGTGGCTGGGCGTGCTGCCACAGGCCGCGCCGACGCGGGTCATTCCGTGGGCAGCGGGCAGCACCTCGCTCGACCGCGTACTGCGCCGACTGCCGACAGGACGATCGTGGCCGAGCCCGGGGCCGTGGCTGCACGAGGTGGCCCGTTCGGTACCCGACCAGATCGGCAAGGGCTCGTCAGGCCCCACCCTGCTCGCCTCGTAACCTCGAACCAGGCGCTGCCGACGCAGCTGCGCGCCGATGCCCAACCCCGCCACCACCACGATCGCGACGCCGAACGCCAGAACCGTGGTCAGCAGCCCGAGCGGCGCGATCAGCTGCCCCGCGATGATCACCGAGACGCCGAACGCGAGGTACGAAACGAGGTAGACCCCGGCGAAGAGCCCCGCGCGCTCATGCGGCTTGGCGAGCGGCCCGACGAGTCGCAGCGAACCCGAGAACGAGGCGCCGAAGCCCGACCCGCCGATCAGTGCGCCCACCCACATCAGTAGCAGAAGACCGAGCCCGATCGACGTGACGATGACGACGGCGCCCACTAGCACGGCGACACCGCCCACGAGCGTTGCTCGGCGAGCGAGAACGCCGCCGAGCAGTAGTCCGGCGACTGCTGCGGCCCCAGGCTGAATGAACACCGTCACCCCGTTCACGAGACCGCTGTCGATGCCGAAGATGTCGCGGATGATCGTGGGGGCCAATCCCAGAAAGAGCCCCGCGAGCATCCACGCGCCCGTGAGTACGGGGATCGTCGCCCGAAACTCCGCCCGCGCCGCCGCCGGAATCGACACCCGGGGAAGGAGCGACCGCACCGCGCCACGCTGGCGGCCCACGGTCTCGGCCGAGAAGACCGCAACGGCGAGCCCGAGGGCTACGACCACCGAAAGGGTCACGAACACCACGACGTCGGCGTTCGCCGTGAACTGAACGGCGAGACCCGCGAACAGCGCACCGAGCCCGAGACCGCCGGCCGGTGCGATTCCGCCGATCACTGCTCCGAGTTTCTTGAACCGCTCAGGCGCGAGTTCGACGACCGAAGCCGTCAGCGCACTCGTTGCGGCCCCGGTCGCGAGCCCTTGCACCACACGGGCCACGATGACCGCCGTGATGTCGGTGGCGAACACGAACATCAACATGGCGACGAGCTCGAGCGCGAGGGAGGCGATGAGCACTGGCCGGCGCCCGATGTAATCCGACAACGACCCCACGACGACCAGGCTCACCAGCAGCCCGATGGCGTAGGCCGCGAACGCGACAGTGAGCACCCAGGCCGGAAAGCCCCACTCCTTCTCGAACAGCACCAGCAGCGACGTGGGTGCACCGGCAGCGAGATACAGCGCGGCGAACGCCGCAGCCGTACCGACGAATGCAGCCGTGGGTGGCAGAGATCTGCGCTGCAGGATGCCCGTGGGGCCGGTTTTCGCCATGTCGCTCACTGTCACTCCTAAAGCAATTATGGTTGCGTTACGTGAACTGTACTCTCGACCTCGCCTAAATGCAATTACGGTTGCTTTAACGGCGCAGACCCGCTCCGTGCGCTTCTGGCCCTGCGGCGCGTCGTAGGCTTGAAACACGATGCAGCTCACCTCACGACGCCCTTTTCCCTGGGCGATGCTGGTGGCCATCGTGCTCATCGGCTTCATTCTGCGCGGCCCTATCATCGCTGTGGCCCCCATCAGCGGAATCATGCGCGCAGACCTGGGTCTGAACGCCGCTCAGTTCGGCCTGCTGACCAGTCTTCCGGTGCTCTGCTTCGCCCTGGTCACCCCGTTCGCGTCGTTCTTCGTGGGTAAGGGCGGGGCGAACTTCTCAACGATGATCGCCATCATCGGGGTCGGCCTGGGGTCGATCATCCGCTCGGCTGGCGGGGTCGAAGCCGTGTTCGTCGGCAC
The DNA here is from genome assembly GCA_025463765.1 of Subtercola sp. GTDB lineage: Bacteria > Actinomycetota > Actinomycetes > Actinomycetales > Microbacteriaceae > Subtercola. Next base: position 36,887 of record JAODBC010000011.1, read on the forward strand.
CATCATCATGGGGGCGTTCATCACCATCGGCAACGTGGTGATTCCGGTCGTGATCAGGCGCGACATTCCGCCCGAACGAGTGGCGATCGTGACCGGCTCGTACACCTCGGCTCTCAACGTCAGTTCGATGATCACGTCACTCGCGACCGCGCCGATCGCGCTGGCGCTGGGCTGGCAGATCGCGCTGCTGAGCTGGACGGGGTTCGTCGTCATCGCGGCGATCGGCTGGCTGGTCGCCATCACGCCGCGGGCCGCCATTCGATTCGGCCCGGTCAAGCCGCTCATCGAAACGGGCGCGGGTGACACCGTGGCCATCGGCACGAGTTCGGTGCCGGCCCTGAGCGGTACGCGGCCGCAGACCTGGCGCGACGCCTCGGCCGTGCTGCTCTCGCTGGCTTTCGCCGGGCAAGCCTTCGCGTACTACGGACTGACGGCGTGGTTCCCGAGCATCCTCGTCAGCGAAGACGGTCTTTCGGTGACGGCGGCCGGCTCGAGTTCGTCGATCTTTCAGATCGCCGCGGTCGTCGGCGCTCTGGGTGCTCCCCTGCTGTCGAAGCGCATCGGGGTGCCCCTCACCTTCGGCATCGTGGCGGCGCTCTGGCTGAGCTGCCCCCTCGGCCTGCTCGTGTCGCCGCAGCTCTGGTACGTCTGGGGTTTCACGGGCGGAGTGGCGCAGGGCGGCGGAATCACGCTCGTGTTCATGCTCATTGTGCAACTCGCCATGAGCGGCACCCACGCCCGCCGGCTTTCGGCGATGGTTCAGGGCGTCGGCTACGCGCTCGGCGCGACCTCGCCCACCCTCATCGGTGCGGCTCACGACGCGACGGGGGCCTGGGGCCTGCCGCTGGTGGTGGTGGGCATCGGAACACTCACCTTCACCGTTGCGGGGCTCGCCGGGGCGATTCGGGCGACCCGACGCGCACCCAGCGCGGCGCGGTAGCGGCGGCTGCCAATGCCTGCGAAGAAGGGTGCTACCCGAGCATTCCCCGGCCGCATCCGGTAGGTTCTGGGCGTGGCCACCACCCGACTCTCCCGACGCACTCGAGTCGGTATCGGCGTGGGAATCGCGCTGCTGGTGGCGATTGCGGTGGTGCTTGCCGTCGTGGTTGTGAAGGGGCCGCCGTCGGCCACCATTGCCTCCGGCACGCCGGCGCCCGCAACCAGCGCGCCCGTCACACCGTCACCCGGTACGACCTCGACCGCCGCGCCCTCGACCGGCACGCCCCCGGGCCCGAACGCCACGCCACTCGTGGTGTACCTCGGCAACTCGTTCGTCGGCGGATCGAGCGAAGACTCCGGCTCGCAAGACCGCTTTCCCGCTCTCGTCGGCGACGCCCTGCACACCGACTGGCAGAGCATCACCTCCGGCGGTTCGGGCTACGTCGACCCCGGCGACGACGGCCTGCGCTTCGACGACCTCGCCGAACAGGTGCCCGCCGACGCGAGCCTGGTCGTCATCATGGGCAGCGACGACGACGCCGGGTACTCCTACGAACAGATCATGGATGCCGCCCTCACTACCCTGCAGACCATCAAGCAGCGCGCGCCGAACGCCACCATTCTCGTTGTGAGCACACCCTGGGTGAGCGCCGATGTGCCCGACGGAATCCAGACCTCCCGCAACGCGGTGCGCGACGCGGCGGCGATGGATGCCCTGCCCTACGTCGATCCCATCGCCGACGGCTGGTGGTTCACGGGGCCGCCGGAGCAGATCGGCAACGACGGACTGCACCCCACAGACCTCGGGCACGCGCTGGCGGCCGAGCACCTCGAGCCGGTCATCCGGCAGCTGCTGAACGGGGCCTGAACGGGAGACGAATATTCGGTGTTGCGGCGTGCCGATCGATTCCGCTAGATTCATCTCAGCACCCCCGCTCGCGAGTGTATTTCAATGTCAGACTGTCGGCCTTCCCGGTCGAAGATGCAGTGTTCAACTCCTGCCACTCGCTCCCTGTGCTTGTTTCAAGCCGCACAAAATCCCTGGGCATCCGCCCAGGGATTTTTGCGTTACTGAAGGGCGTAAATTGCCGGGGCGTTCGCCCCGGAATTCCCGCGTCTCAGACGACCGCGATGCGTCGTGGCGAGTACTGTGGGCACTGCGCGTGAAGCGCGCCGCATCGAAGGAGATGAAGGCATGTGCCGATGGCTGGCGTACGCAGGAGAACCCATCAAGCCGTCGTTGCTGGTGCTCGACGCGAAACACTCGCTCGTGGCCCAGTCGCTGAACTCGCCGCTCGGCAACGAGACCGTGAACGGTGACGGGTTCGGGTTCGGGTGGTACCCGCAGGGCTCCACCGCCGGTAACATTCCGGCGCTGTTCCACTCCATCGAGCCCGCGTGGCACGACACGAACCTGCGCGAGCTCACGCAGGCCATTGAAAGCCCCCTGTTCTTCAGTCACGTGCGTGCCGCCGGCGGCCCGCCCATCCAGCAGACGAATTGCCACCCGTATCGCTACGAGAACTGGCTTTTCATGCACAACGGCTTCGTCACGGGGTTCGCTGCGAGCAAGCGCGAACTGGTGTTCGCGGTCGACCCATCGCTCTACCCGCACATCCAGGGCACCACTGACTCAGAGGTGCTCTTTCACCTGGCACTCACGCTCGGGCTGCGTGAGGACCCCATCGCGGGCCTCGGTGCAGCAATCCGGATGATCGAGAAAGTCGGTCAGGCGCACGGCACGCACTTTCCCATGCAAGGCACCATGGCGGTCAGCGACGGCGCCACCGTGTGGGCGTTCCGCTACTCGACGGAGGGGCGTTCACGTTCGCTCTTCCACTCGGCCGACATTCCCACCCTGCACGCGATGTACCCCGACCTCGCCTACCTGAACGACTTCGGAACGACCTCGCACATGGTGGTCTCCGAGCCGCTGAACGACCTGCCGGGCGCCTTTCTCGAGGTGCCCGAATCCACCGTGGCCGTGCTCGACCCTGACGGCTACCACCACGCCCCGTTCCTCGCCGCAGCCTGAGCCTGCGTGCGCGGTAGTTCGGCAGACGCGCGGTAGTTCGGCGCACGCGCGGTAGTTCGGCAGACGCGCGGTAGTTCGGCGCATCCCTACTTGCGCAGCGTCTTCGCCAGCGCGAGGTACTCCTTGGGGGTGGCGTGCGGCAGGTACGCCGAACCGATGGCGGCACCGATGACGGGCAACGTCACGGGGTCGGCATAGGCCATGTAGATCGTCGAATGCGTCGGGTTGAATTTCGACTTGAATTTGAACAGCGTCGAGAACCCGTAGGCCGGCTCGAGCGTCTGCGCCAAGAACCCCAACAGCCGCGTCATGACCGTGGGTTCTGGCGGGGTCTCCCCCGGCGACACGGGCTTTTCGGCGAGCGGCGCGGCCGAGAGGCTCAGCACCTCGATGCCGTCTTTTTGCATGTGCAGCGCGGCCGACGCGATGACGAACTCCATGATGCCGCCGATGGAGTTGTCGCCGCGGCGCATGAAGTCGATGGTGTAGCTGACGACCTCGCCGTCGCGGTAGTCGGGCAGCCAGCTCGTGATGGCCTGCATGTCGCCGTCGGGCCCGATGGCGAGAAACAGTTTCACCTCGGGGTCTTTCAGCTCCTGCATCGCGCCGAGGGTGAAGCCCATCTCGGGCAGCTCCTTCTCGGCCACCCACTGCTCGCTGATGGCGTTGATCTGGTTCGACAGTGAGACCGGTAACTCGTCCCACGTGGTCCAGAGGGTGGTGATGCCCGCCTTCGTGCCACGGTTCAGCGCCTGCCGCACCTTCTGCCACGGCTTGCCCGCCATGTCGAGCGTCACGGGCGCCATCAGTGTCTCTTCGCCCACCGACATGTGCTGCCAGTCGCGCTGCTCGAACACCTGCAGGTATTGCTCGTGAAAACTGTAGAACACGCAGACGTAGCTGTTCGCGTCGCAGAATGCGATGAATTCGGCGATCACCTCGGGCCCGCGCGCCGGGTCGCAGATCGGGTCTGACAGCGTGATCGCCACCCCGTTGATCACGCGGTACGCGACCGCCGCCTCGCCGTCGGCGCTGAACCAGTACACGTTACCGGCCCAGGTACCCATGAAGCCGAGCGTGCCGCCGCCGTACCGCTGAAGCAACCGGCGAAAGTGCTCTTCTTCGCTCACCGAACGGCTCTGCGCCACGGCCGCGAACAACTGGATGAGCGCGCCCACCGTGATCGCCCAGAACACTACCCCCACCCACTGGTAGAGAAAGAGCGCGAAGCCGCCCGTCGGCACGATGATCTGCCCGAGCCCGGTGTCGAACCCGGTCGGAACGAACCGGCGAATCGTGTCGAGCAGCAGGTCGCCGAAGTTCGCGTCGGGCACGTAGTCGTCGACGGATGCCGCACCCACGATCAGGTAGAACACCGCCAGCACGACGAACGCCGTCGCGACAATGATGCCGAATCGGCGCACGGCCGCCTTCGGAGCACGAATCTGGAACCGCGCTCGTGTCACGCCGAGCATCACGATGAGTGCCACCGGCGCCAGAACCGTCGCGAGAATCCAGAACAGCGTCTCGATGCTCGTCACGTCGGTGCGAGTGGTGTCGACGGTGATGTCGCCGAGCCCCAGTGTCACGATCGACAGCACGATGAGCGCGGCATTGACCACGATGGCGAGCAGCCACGCGAAGCGGCGGCCTCTGCGCAACCCGATCGCCGCGATGATGAGCAGCACCAGCGGCACGAGTCCCAGCAGCAGCGGGCTCACCCCGCCCGCGCTCACCAGCGCGAGGTTTCGGTCGCACTCGGCGCTGAAATTGTCGGTACACGCCGCAAGGGTGGCGTCGGCATCCGGGTTCGAGGCGCCGAAGACGTACTGCACGAATGAGAGCGGGCCGTTGCCGCCGGGCGGCAGCAGCGCGATGAGCGGGCCGATCGCGCTGATGGCGACGATCACCGCCACGAGGTTGCGCGACTCGCCCTGTGAGCTGTGACCTCTTCGCGACGAGTGAACGCCGCCGGGGCTCCAGAGAATGCCGAGCACCAGGCCGGCCAGCGCGGCGAGCAGACGGTAGAAGTTGTCTTGATCGCCGCTGTAGAGCACGAACACCAGCACGATGGCGAAAGTGATGAGCCGAATCCGGCGCCGCCAGAGCGCCTGAGCGAACCCGCTCGCGGTGAGCAGGGCACCGATGATGCCGATGGTCGGGTCGAGCGTGAAGTCGAATGCCGATCCGACGGCCCAGCTCTCGTTGAGATTCATGCCCAGCTGCTGAATGACCACGCCGACGAGAATGCCGACGATGCCGGTCAGCAGAAACGCCGCCGCGGTGCGCAGAGACCCGATCAACCGCTCGCAGACGGCAAGCAAGGTGAGGGCCAGCACGACGCTGACGATGAGACTCGCCACGTCGTTCGGCACGAACAGCGCGGTCAGCGGAGTCCACCACCAGCCGCTGTCGATGGTGGTCGGAACGCCGGCCGCCCAGACCAGCGAGTCACCGCCGGTCGTTGCGGGGGTGACGATGGTACCGGTCACGATCGAGGTGACGATGACGACGACCGCGAGACCCACGCTCACCGGTGCCGCCCGCAGGTAGTTCAGTACGGGTTTCATGGCTTCGAAAGCCCCAATCTCGGGTAGAGGGCGGCGTAGGCGACGCTGAGACCGCCGTCGAGCGCGTTGCCGTCGTGGCCCGCGCCTGGAATAGCGGTGTAGGAGGCCTTCATACCGGCTTTCACCGCTGCGTCGTAGGTTCGTTTCACGCCCGGCGCGAAGTTGTCGTCGAGCGCACCCACGGTGAAGATGGCCAGCGTGTCGGGGTACGTGCCCTTCGCCATGATGTTCACCGGCCAGGTCGCCTGGTAGGCGGCCTGATCATTATTGAAGAACTCCAACGCCGTGTATGCGTCTTCGACACCCGGGTACTCGTCGCCCGAGATGTCGGCGATGTTGCCGAACACACTGGGGTATTTCGCCCCGAAGTAGGCCGCGCACTCACCGCCGTTCGAGAAGCCGAGGAACGTCCAGTACTTCGGGTCTTGCAGCACATTGAAGTGCGCCTTCACGTACGGCACCACGTCTTTCATGATGTACGTCTCGACCTGGCCCCGGTCTTTCGTGTCGAGACACATCGGGTCTGTCGTGGGCGAGCCGAGCTGGTCGGGGTTGATCACGATCGGGGCGAGCCCGTTGTTCTCGGCCGCGAGTTTGTCGAGCATGGCTTTAGGGTCGTCGAGACCGGGCCCGCCGGGCATCCCGTTCAACTGGATGATCACCGGCAGTGCCGGCGCATTCTTCACGAGGCCTGCCGGCGGCACATACGCCAGCGCCGGTCGCGCCACGAAGCCCGAGTTCGTGTTCGGAATGTCGACGGTGCCCAGCGTGCCCTCGGCGGGCATGTCTGCGGGAGGTGTGAACGTCTGGTAGAGCGGACCGGCTGGATTGGCCGGGTGCGTGCCGTTCGCGTCGGGCAGGTCGAGCGGCTTCTCAGTGCTGACGCCGAGCAGAGCGGCCATGGTCTTGGTGATGCCGATGCTCGCGTTCACCCCGAGCGCTCCGGTCAGCACGAAGACCACGATGGCGATGCCCGCGATGACCCGGCGCCACCAGCGCACGCGGCCGAAGAAGCTCGCGATGGCGAGACCGACTGCAGCGAAGGTGATGACGATCCAGGTCGTCGTCGCAGGCAAGAAGTCGGTGCCGTACCAGTCCCACACCTTGTCGGTGAGGTAGACGGCCAGCAAGGCGAACGCCGCGCCGGCGAGCAGCCCGACGGTCGCGGAGAGCAGCCAGACCGCCGTCGGCTTGCGCACGAAGAAGTAGACGACCGCGGCGAGGCTGAGCCCCACGAAGAGGTAGATGACGGGCCCGTCGACGAGGTTCAGATTGAGGAGAAAATCTGGCAATGCTGCTCCCGCCGCGCGCGCTTTTACCGATCGTTTTGTGTGAGCCAAATCTAGCGCCAGTAAGATGACGGAACCGGATACGCAGCCCGGAAGCTCGTTTTTAACTAGGAGAACAATGGCCGACCTGTCACGCCTCGACACCGTCATCGCACTCGCGCAGCACCGCGGGTTCGTCTTCCCGTCGGGAGACATCTACGGCGGAACCCGTTCGGCGTGGGACTACGGCCCCCTGGGAGTGGCACTCAAAGAGAACATCAAGAAGCAGTGGTGGAATGCGTTCATCCGTCGTCGCCGCGACATGGTCGGTCTCGACTCTGCCGTGATTCTTCCGACGGCCGTGTGGGAGGCGTCTGGGCACGTCAAGGTGTTCTCCGACCCGCTGACGGAGTCGCTCGTGACACACAAGCGGTACCGCGCCGATCACCTGTTCGAGGCGTACGAGGCAGAGCACGGCTTCGCCCCGGTGAACGGTCTCGACGACATTCCCGACCCCGAGCATCCCACCAAGATCGGCCAGTGGTCGCCCATTCGCCAGTTCTCGGGCATGCTCAAGACCTACCTCGGTGTGGTCGACGACGAGTCGGGATTGCACTACCTGCGCCCCGAGACCGCGCAGGGTATCTTCACGAACTTCTCGAACGTGGTGCAGACGTCGCGCAAGAAGCCGCCGTTCGGCATCGGCCAGATCGGCAAGGCGTTTCGCAACGAGATCACGCCCGGCAACTTCATCTTCCGCACCCGAGAGTTCGAGCAGATGGAGATCGAGTTCTTCGTCAAGCCCGGCGAAGACGAACAGTGGCAGCAGACGTGGATGGATGCGGTCTGGGCCTGGTTCATCGATCTCGGCATGACTCCCGACAACATCCGGTGGTTCGAGCATCCTGCAGAGAAGCTCGCGCACTATTCGAAGCGCACCGTCGACATCGAATACCGGTTTCAGTTCGCCGGCAACGAGTGGGGTGAACTCATGGGCGTGGCCAACCGCACCGACTTCGACCTGCGCACCCACGCCGAGCATTCAGGCAAAGACCTGTCGTTCTTCGATCAGGCGAACAACGAGCGTTACATTCCGTACGTGATCGAGCCGTCGTTCGGTCTCACGCGCGCCCTGATGGCGTTCTTGGTCGACGCCTACGACGAAGAGGATGTGCCCAACGCCAAGGGCGGCACCGACAAGCGCACCGTGCTGCACCTCGACCCGCGTCTCGCGCCCGTCAAGGTCGCCGTCTTGCCGTTGTCGAAGAACGAGGCGCTCATGCCGCTGGCTCAGGCCATCGCCGATGATCTCGCTGCGTACTGGGACATCGACTACGACGACACCCAGGCGATCGGCCGCCGGTACCGCCGTCAAGACGAAATCGGCACGCCGTTCTGCGTCACCGTCGATTTCGACTCGCTCGACGACTCGGCCGTCACGGTTCGCGATCGTGACTCGATGAAGCAGGAGCGCGTGGCGAGCAACGAGCTGCAGTCGTAT
>JAODBC010000032.1 GCA_025463765.1 Subtercola sp.
CGGCACGAGCGAAGTCGAGGGCGAGTGTCGACTTACCGAGGGCGGGGCGTGCGGCGACGATGATGAGCTGGCCGGGGTGCAGCCCGTTCGTCAGAGAGTCGAGCTCGGCGAATCCGGTGGGCACCCCGGTCATCTGCCCTTCGCGGCCCTTCGCGGCCTCGATCTCGTCGATGGCAGCGTTCACGGCCGTGGTGAGCGGCACGTAGTCTTCGGTCTCGGTGTTGCCGTTGACGGCGTAGATCTCGGCCTGGGCGTTGTTCACGAGATCCATGACCTCGCCCTCGCTGGCATAACCCATCTGCACGATGCGCGTGCCGGCCTCGACGAGGCGGCGCAGAATCGCCTTCTCGGCGACGATAGAGGCGTAGTAGCCCGCGTTCGCGGCGGTGGGCACCAGGCTCGTGAGCGTGTGCAGGTATTCGGCGCCGCCGGCGCGCGAGAGCTCGCCCGTCTTCGTCAGCTCGTCGGTGACCGCGATGACGTCGGTCGGCTCGCCGTGCGAGTAGAGGTTGAGAATCGCGTCGAAGACGAGTTCGTGTTTGGGAATGTAGTAATCGGCACCCCGCACCACCTCGACGACGTCGGCGACGGCGTCTTTGCTGAGCAGCATGCCGCCGATGGCACTCTGTTCGGCGAGCAGATCGTGCGGAGGGGTGCGCTCGTGCCCGCGGCTCTCAGTGCCGCCGCGCTGGTCGCCGGTCAGGCCGAGATGAGCAATTGACACCCGTACTCCTTCAGTTGTGAACAGACTCGCATTCGCCACCGACACTGCTGGCGTTCCCCGGTCTCAAGCAAGCTGCCTAAGACTAGAAAGGGCGAACGACCTGCGCCAAATCACCCTGTGCATAACTTTGTGCACTAAATCGGAGAAACGCCGCGCGTCTTGTGCAGAACCTGTGGAATGAGATGTGGAAACAAGAAAACTTTTCGCGACAATGTTGTCGCTGACCAGCATATTTACTTTGCCACAGGCTGTTGATAAGTGGATGTCTAGACACGCACTTGAATGTTCACAAATCCATAACGACCTGTGTACAAAACACTTGACTTTCGGCACAAAGAAGGGGAGCCCCAGCGCCAGTACGGCGCCGAGACTCCCCGTGGAGTGCGCCGCGGTAGCGGCGGCGCACCCATAAATGCAGGTAAAGCTACTTGGCTGCAACCACCTGAATGGTGATGGTCGCGCTCAGGTCGTCGCGAAGACGAACCGAGGCCTCGTGGAGCCCTACGGACTTGATCGGCGAGGTGATCTCGATCTTGCGCTTGTCGACCTGGCCGAAGCCGGCTGCCGACACCGCGTCAGCGATGTCACCGGTCTTGACCGAACCGAACAGACGACCCTCTTTGCCGGCCTTGATGGCGAGCTTGACGGTGTTGTTCTCAAGAACCTGCTTGAGGTGCTGAGCCTCTTCGATGGTCGCGAGCTCACGAGCGACGCGAGCGGCTTTGATCGATTCGATCTGCTTTTCGCCACCGCGGCTCCAGGTCACGGCGAAGCCCTGAGGAATCAGGTAGTTACGCGCGAAGCCGTTCTTGACCTCGACGACGTCACCGGCTGATCCGAGGCCGGTGACCTCGTGGGTGAGAATGAGTTTTGACATGGCTTAGCTCCTACCGGCCCGAGCCTGCGTATGGCAGCAAGGCCATCTCGCGAGCGTTCTTGACTGCACGGGCAATGAGGCGCTGCTCCTGAACGGAAACGCCGGTGATACGACGGGCGCGAATCTTTCCGCGCTCGGAAATGAACTTGCGAAGGGTGTTGACGTCTTTGTAGTCGATCACGCCGACGCGAATCGACTTCGCGGGGGCGGCGTTCTTACCGTCTTTCCCCTTGCGGATCGGCTTGCGGCGGTCGCCGCTGCTCTTTCCTGCCATGGTTATTGATCTGCTTTCTGAAAATGGTGAAGTTTAGAAGGGGGTTTCGTCGCTGTAGCTGCCGGGCGTGTTCCACACGTCGCCGCCACCACTGGTGGCCGACGCGGGAGCACTTGCCGCCCACGGCTCATCGCCGCCGGCGACCTGGCCGCCGCCGCCGTTGCCGTTGCCGCCGCCGAACTGGCCACGGCCACCGGATGCCGCACCCGACGACGCGCGCGTCACCTGGGCCGTGGCGTACCGGAGGCTGGGGCCGATCTCGTCGACCTCGAGCTCGATCGAGGTGCGCTTTTCGCCCTCTTTCGTCTCGTAGGAGCGCTGACGCAGGCGGCCGGTCGCAACGACACGGGCACCCTTCGTGAGCGATCCGGCCACGTGCTCGGCGAATTCACGCCACACGCTTGCGCGAAGAAACAGTGCTTCGCCATCTTTCCAGTCGTTCGACGCACGATCGAACGTGCGAGGGGTGGAAGCGATGGTGAAGTTGGCAACCGCCAGCCCGTTCTGCGTGTAACGCAGCTCGGGGTCGCCGGTGAGGTTACCGACCACGGTGATTACGGTTTCGCCAGCCATGTGCGACTACTCGGCAGCCGTTGCGGCGGGAGCGGGCGTCTTCGAAGCGGCACTGACAGCAGCTGCAGCGCGAGCGGCAGGTGCGACCGGTGCGGATGCCGCAGCCGCAGGGGCGGCGGCTGCCTTCGGAGCCGACGCCGACGCTGCCTTCTGTGCAGAAGCCTTCGGGTTGGCAGCCGCGCGGGCAGCCTTCTCTTCTTTGCGCTTCGACTCTGCGGCGACCTGAGCGATGGCCTCTTCGGCACGCAGCACCTTGGTGCGCATGACGGCCTCGGAGAGCTTCAGCTGGCGGTCGAGTTCCACAGTGGATTCCGACGAAGCGGTGAGCTTCACGACGGCGTAGATGCCTTCGGTCTTCTTGTTGATCTCGTAAGCCAGGCGACGGCGACCCCAGATGTCGACGTTGTCGACAGTGCCACCATCTTTGCGGATGACGTTGAGGAACTTGTCGAGGCTCGGAGCCACGGTGCGCTCGTCGATTTCTGGATCGAGGATGACCATGAGTTCGTACTGATGCGTCACTAACCCACCTCCTTTGGACTAGATCGGCTACAGACGTTCTGTAGCAGGAGGGTGTGTGCATACGTCTGCGCCCGCGGTGGGAGAACCCCACTGGGCGTAGACAACCTATAGAGCCTAACAGACCCGAACCGATAACAACAGCATCGTTGAGAGAGTTTCACCCCTTAGAGTGTCAGCGTGAGTTCGATGCGTGTTGGCCTGGTTTCGCTGCACACGTCGCCGCTGGCCACCCCCGGTACCGGAGACGCGGGCGGAATGAACGTCTACGTCGTCGCTCTCGCCGAAGCCCTGGCCGAGCGGGGCGTCGAGGTCGAGCTTCTCACGCGGCGCACGAGCCTCGAGCAGCCCGAGATCCAGCGCACCCCGGCCGGCGTGCCGGTGCGTTTTCTCGACGCGGGGCCGCCGCACGAGGTGCTCAAAGAAGACCTGCCACCGATTGTCGGCCGCTTTCAGTCCGCCCTCGCAGCGCTGCCGCGATTCGACGTGCTGCACTCGCACTACTGGCTGTCGGGGCTCGCCGCTTTGCCCGTTGCCACCATGAACCATTGCCCGCACATCCAGAGCCTGCACACGGTGGCGGCGCTGAAGAACGCCGAGCGGGGGGTGGATGATCGCCCAGAACCCCAGGCGCGCCTGAACGCCGAACGGCTTCTGGTGACTCGCTCGGCCGCGACGATCGTGTCGACTCCGGCCGAGCGTGCGGCGATCGAGGCCGAGTACGGCGCACGGCCCGAACGGATGCACGTGATTTCGCCGGGCGTCGATACGACGCTGTTCCGTGCCGAGCGCCCCGCGGATGCCCAGGAGCCGCTTCTGCTCGCGCTGGGTCGCATCCAGCCGCTGAAGGGGTACGAGCTGGCGATCCGCGCCCTTGCTGCCATCGATCGGGCCGTGCGCCCGATGCTCGTCATCGCGGGCGGCCCCACCCCGGGGGCCGAGTCGTATGCAGCCGGCCTGGTGGCGCTGGCCGCGGAGTTGCAGGTCGCCGAGTGGGTGCAGTTCGCGGGGCCGCAGTCGCGTGCCCAGGTCGCCGAGCTGATGCGGCAGGCGTCGCTATTGCTGCTGACGTCGCACAGCGAGACGTACGGCCTGGTGGCGCTCGAAGCTGCCGCCTCGGGTACGCCCGTCGTGAGTACACGAGCGTCGGGCATGGCGGTCTCGGTGTTCGACGGGGTCAGCGGGGTCTTGCTCGATGACCGCGACCCGGTGCGCTGGGCCCGGGTCGTGACACACCTGCTCACGACGCCAGGGGCGCTCGCGCGACTCTCGGCCACCGCTGCAGAGTACGGCTCCCAGCACAGCTGGCAGGTGACCGCCGACGAGACCTTCGCCCTGTATCGACGACTCACGGCATAGCATTACATCCGTTATCTTCACGTCGAGAGAGTTTTGTAGTCGAGAGAGTGTTTTAGATGAGTGTCAAGGTTGCCATCGCCGGAGTCGGGAATTGCGCCAATTCGCTGGTTCAGGGGGTGACCTTCTACCGCGACGCCCCGATCGGTGAACCCGTGCCCGGGCTCATGCACGTGCAGTTCGGCCCCCATCACGTGGGTGATCTAGAGTTCGTGGCCGCGTTCGATGTCGACGCGCTGAAGGTCGGCTTCGATCTTTCCGACGCCATCTGGGCGAGCGAGAACAACACGCTGCGGTTCGCAGAGGTGGCTCCGACCGGCGTCACGGTAGAGCGCGGCCCGACCTTCGACGGGCTCGGCGAGTACTACCGCGAGCTCGTTGAAGAGTCGGAGGCACCCGTCGCCGACGTGGTCGGCGTGCTGCGATCATCCGGTGCCGACGTGCTGGTCTGCTACCTGCCGGTGGGGTCTGAGGAGGCGGTGCGGTTCTACGCACAGGCCGCCATCGACGCGGGGGTCGCGTTCGTGAACGCCGTGCCCGTGTTCATTGCGAGCGACCCGGCCTGGGCATCCCGATTCCGCGAGGCGGGTCTGCCGATCGTGGGCGACGACATCGAGAGCCAGGTAGGCGCCACCATCACGCACCGGGTTCTCGCCCGGTTGCTGGAGAGCCGCGGAATCACCATCGACCACACGTACCAGCTGAACGTGGGCGGCAACATGGACTTCAAGAACATGCTCGAGCGCAAGCGGCTGCAGTCGAAGAAGATCTCGAAGACGCAGGCGGTCACCAGCAACATCGACATCGACCTGCCCGAGCGCGACGTGCACATCGGGCCGAGCGACCACGTGCCGTGGCTGGATGATCGTAAGTTCGCCTTCGTGCGCCTCGAGGGCCACGGCTTCGGAAACGCACCCATCAGCCTCGAATACAAACTCGAGGTGTGGGACTCGCCGAACTCGGCAGGCGTAGTGATCGACGCGGTGCGCGCAGCTGCCATCGCGCGCGCAGCCGGTCTCGGCGGGCCGCTCGAGGCGGCATCGGCCTACTTCATGAAGAGCCCCGCGATTCAGCATCCCGACGACATCGCGCGGGCCCTGCTCGAGCAGTTCATCGCCGAGCACGCCTGAGATTCGGCCGGCGCGCGGGTCTACCCGGCGCGTTCAGAGCATGGGTCGATCGACGGGAATGAACATGCACGGGTCGAAGGCCACACTGCTCACATCACTCGCGCTGGTGCTCGGGTTCCAGCCCGGCGTTGCGTCGAGTGGTCCGGTGGGGTTCATTGTGCCGTTGACGTCCGCCGGCAGATGATTGATGCCCAACACGTGGCCGATTTCGTGACCGACGGTCATGGGGTTGATACTCGATCGCACACGGATCTCACCCGACACCCATTGCAGCTGTGCCCCCGGTGCAGTGCCGGTGAAGCTGGGCTTGGCGGCGGCCATCGCATGAGCAGGAAGGGCACTCTCGTCTCCGTTGAACCAGATGGTCGGGGGTCGCGTATCGGCCGGATCCCGGGGCACGATGAGCTGCGGGTATGGGCTGTCAGCACCCCCCGCCGCAACCGCGACCGCGACGGGGTACTGCTCGATCGCGTTGAGAATCGCAATCTTCTCTGCGGTTGTGACCGTGGGCTCGAAGGCGTAGGTGATCTGGGTCGGCTGGCCGGCGAACCCGGTGTTCTCCGGTGGGAGCCAGCCTCGAAAAGTTCGCACCTGCAGTTCTGAATACAGCACCGAACGCACGGAGCAGTGTTGATTCATGTTTCGAAAATTCTGCCGGGCAAGCAATGCCTGGGCCTGCGCGTAGGCAAGGGAGAGACGCATCTGGGTCTCGTCGTCACCAGCGAGCTTCGTTCCCGCTGCGGCAGCGTCGTTGAAGACCTTGATGACCTTCCACGGGTCGTAGTTCTTCAGGTCGAAGAAGTCGGAAGCGGTGAGGCCGAGCTTCAGATCGGTTGGATCTTTCACCGTCTCGCGGATGACCGTCGTTTCATCTTGAGCGTGATCGACAAGCACGGTGGTCCACTGGCCGTCGAGACAATACTGGGTCTCGTGCCCCGTGCCGTCGTCGGTCGGAATCAGCCGAGGCGGCTGATTCTCATTCGTACAGTTGGCCCCCGCGACTGCAGGTCCTCCCCCAGCCAGCACCGGTAGAGCGAGACAAACCACAGCAGCCAAAGCCACCGCGATGAGACCTCTCTGACGAGCCTTCATCTGTGAATCCTTCTCTCTGTTCTGTAACCTCGACGTCCGTAACCCCGACCTGCTGTCACCCGACATGGATGGTGACGATTGCGGGAGTCGACGTGGCTCCGGAGACGTAGGGCCCGGTGCCGACCAGAATGTATTTGAAGGTAACCACGCCTGAGTAGCCGGGTGCCGGGGTGAAGGTGAAGGCTCCGGTGTGGTCATCCATCACCAGCGTGCCGTTCGGCGGCGGGTAACCCTGCTGGATCTGCCACTGGCTGGGATCGGTGGAGAGCACATCATTGC
>JAODBC010000060.1 GCA_025463765.1 Subtercola sp.
GCCGAGAACTGGCTGCGCATGATCGACCACACCGACCAGCTCGTGGTGCCGACGACCACGATGGAAGACCGCGCACAGGCAGCCCTGCTCACTCTGCAGGCCGTGCAGAGCCGCAGCGAGAAGGCGGCCGAGTTGGCGCGCAATGCGGTGGTCGTGGTGTCGGAGTGGCAGCCGAAGGAGTCGAGCATCTCGCAGCGCATGGCCGACGACTTTCGGCCCTACGTGCGCGATGTGGTCATCGTTCCCTTCGACCCGGCGCTCAAGGCGGGCCGCATTCAGTACGGAGCGCTGCAGCCCGCCACGAGGCGCGCGTGGCTGGCGGCCGCGGCGGCGGTTTCGCAGGGGCTCTGAGCCGGGGCATCCTCTCGCCGGTTCGCCGACGCGCGAGCCGACGAAGCGAGCGAGCCGACGCGCCCACACGCCGACGAGCCGAAGCACCCACACGAGGCCATTCGGCAGACGCGCACGCCTTCAAAACGGCGCACATGCGCCAAAGGTGCGCGGTTCAGCGCGCCAGAGCACTCAGGTCGCTCAGAGTTCTCAGATCGCTCAGTGCACCCAGAGCGCTCAGAGCAGTCAGATCGCCCAGAGCGCTCAGAGCGCCGGAAACTGCGGCCCGAACATCGCCCGCAGGCGATCGCCGACGATTTCGTTGTCGTCGTCGATCGAGGCGTTGACGGCAGAGCGCAGCAGGGCGGCGGCCGGCTCGACGAGGTAGCCGCCCTCGATGCGCCGGGCGAGGCTCGCCGCGGCACGAACGCCCTGCCTCGGCACCGGGCTCGAGATGTCGGTGAGCGTCATGAGGTCGTCGGCCGCCAGCTGCTCGAAGGTCCAGCAGAGATCCCACAGCACGCTGAACGAGGGTTGCTGCAGGGCCTGACGAATGACGGCGGTCTCGAGGTAGTACGACGACATCGAGGCCCGAACGCGGTGCTTCCACGCCAGAACGAGACGGATGAGCGGGCGCAGGCCGTCGTCGTCGATGCGGTTGAGCAGCGTCTCTCGGGCGCCGATTCGCGTGGCGACCCACCGCTTTGCCGGGTCGGCGAGCACCACGACATCACCCCCGGCGGCCGAGACCGACGCCGACGCTTCGAACGCGGGAACGAGACGCAGACCGGGTGGCCCGTCGTCTGGTGCGGCACCGACGACCCAGGGCCCGGTGTCACCGAGCGGCGCCACTGCGTCGGTGACCAGTTCAGCCGCTTTGGCTGGGCCGGTCGGCTTACCGGAAAGCACCACCAGAACGTCGAACCAGCTCTGGCCGCCCACCTCGGTGCCGTGTCGGTACGAACCCACATCGACGACTCGAAGCACCCTCGGCTCGGCTGCGAGCACGTCGACGGCGTGATTGCGCAGCTGCGTGAGCCGCGCCTTCTCGTCGGTCGACACGCGGATGCTCTCGTCGAAATTGCGGAACACGGATTCGATGTTCTCCAGCACGAGTACTCCCAGCAGACACCTGAGCCGAGACTACGTCAAATGGCAACCGAGATGGGCGACTAATTTGCAGGTATTTCCCGACCTGGCTAATGTAAGTGAATGGTCACAAACAAAGCCGCCCGCGACACCGAGCCGGCCCGTCGCCCGGTGACGGCTCTCATCACCGTTCTCGGTGCGACCGGCGCCGTCGGCCGCCCCCTGGCAGCCGAACTCGCCTCTCGCGCGGCGACGAACGGCTGGCGCCTGCGATTCGTGGGGCGTGACCTCAGCAGGCTGCGAACGCTGGCCGAACGGTTCGACGCAGAATGGTGGAGGGTGAGCGAGCTGTCGCTTCACGAACTCGAGCCCGCACTGAGCGGGAGTTCGGTGGTAGTGAACCTGGTCGGTCCGTTCGCAGCGACCGCCCAGGTCGTGTCGAGCGCTGCGCTGGCGGAAGAAGGGTGCCACTACATCGACGCGGCCAACGAGTACGCGGCGGTCGCGGCCGTTCTCGCGCGCGACGCCGAAGCCCGTGATCGCGCAGTTACCCTGATGCCGGCAGTCGGATTCGGAACCGTCGCGACCGAGGGCCTGGCCGCGTCGGTCGCCGAGTGGCTTACCGCGTCGGCTACCGAAGCGCTCGCAGGCGCGCATAAGGCCGGCGTCGTGAGCGGTGGTGCCGCCGCTCACCAACCCAGAACCAGGCGACGGGGCGGCGCTGCTGACGGGCACGACGGCGAGTCCAGGGGTGGCGCCGCCGACGGCGGCGAACGGGTTACGCGGGTGAACGTCGCCATGTTCCCGCACAGCGCGGCACGCAGTCGCGGAGCCTCGACCAGCGTGGTCGGGGTGCTGGCCGACGGCGGCGCCGCCGTCGAGAGCGGTCGGCTCACCCGCTTCGCACTCGGCCACCGCGCCACTCGGCTCGTCGGCCCGAGCGGACCGACCACGCTCATCCCTGCCGCGACGGGCGACCTCGCGGCCATACCGGCGACGCTCGGCGCTCGCTTCGTCACCAGCTCCGTCGGCCTGGCGCTGCCGCGGCTCGGCGCTGCGACCGCCTTACCGCTCATTTCGGCAGCGATGCGTTCACGCCTGCTGCGCCGGCTGGTGGATGCCCGTGCAGTTGATTCGGCGCCGAAAACAGGTGAGTTCGTGTCGTACTCGTGGGCGCGGGTGGCGGGTGAATCGGGTGACGCTCGTGAGGCGTGGCTGCGTGCCGGTGAAGGATACGCCTTCACCGTGCACGCCCTCGCGGCCGCACTCGAGCGGCTGCTCGCGCCGGGATCGACGGCAGGTGCCCTGACGGCGACGGCCGCCTTCGGGCCGGAATTCTTGCGCGGATTGCCGGGCGTGAGCATCCACTCGACGCTGGCGGATGCGCTGGTCGGCGCTCCCGATGCTGATGCTGATGCTGATGCCGCCAAGGCCGACGCCGATGCCCCGGCCTAGCCGCAAGGCCGAGGTGCTGGCCGCGGCGACCGCGTGCTTCGCCGAGCGCGGCTACGACAACACGCGTGTTCGGCACATTGCAGAACGCTCGGGCATGTCTGAGGCTTCGATCTACCGGCACTTCGCTTCGCTCGACGATCTGGCGACGCAGGTCTATTCCGCGAACCTGGCCTCGTACGCCCAGCTCATCGCCGAGGCCGTCGAATCTGGAGATGGCGCGCGAGCCGAGATCTGCGACCGATCAGCAGACCGTTCGGCAGAACGCGCACTACGAGAGATCGTGCGGCGAACGATCTCTCGATATCGCAGCGACCGCGTCTCGTTCGTGGCGACGCTTGTGCGCGTTCCCACCTTTTTGCCGAAGTTGCCAGCGGGCACGGTCTATCCCCTGGAGATCATCGAAGCGGTCATCCGGCGGGCGCAGGTGTCGGGCGGGGCGCGCGAGGGTCAGCCGAACCTGCTCGCCGCCGTGTTCATGGGTGCTCTGCTGCGCCCGTTTCTGCTGGCCGAGCTCGCCGCTCCCGGTGCCTTCGATTTGCTCGCCGAGCGCAAACACGACTCCGTCATCGAAGAGGCCGCCGTCGCGACCGTCATCGTGACGCGGTGACGCGGTGACGCCATGACGCGGTGACGCGGTAACTCCCTCCCGCGGTGATGCGGTGACGCAGCGATGCAGTGACGCACCGTCGCTGACCGGCGCCGGCGTGCCCTCAGCGGTTTTCGCCGATGGCGCGGATACTGCGCAATTCGTCTGCGAGATCGGGAGCCGCATCCTCAGGAGGAGTTGCGGCCGCGCCGGCGACCCCGCGCGTCTGGCTCGCACGCAGCGCCGCCAGCAGCGCGGTACCGCTCGGCACGCCGAGCCCCGTGCACGCATCCCAGCCGACGCGAGCGTCGAAGGCGCCGTTGTCGCCGACCGTCACGTCGCGCAGCCCTGCGCCGGCTGCGGCTGCCGCGTAGAGCGACGGCTGCAGTAGCCCGAGCGGTGACCCGAGCGCCTCGACGAAGCGGGCGACCAGCGCCGCCCACAGCGGAGCTACCGCACTGGTTCCGCCGTAGACCGCCCGGGTGCCATCGACCAGAACCTCGTACCCGGTCTGCGGGTCGGCGTTGGCGGCCACGTCGGGCACACCGCGGCCACCCCCGCGTGCCGACGACGCGGGCACTCCGGCCGCCTTCTGCCACGTCGGCAGAGCGAACACGTCGCTGACCCCGCCGCCCGTCGCGCCCTTGCCCGACCCGTTGTTCCAGACCGTCTCTGACGTGACCGTGCTGCCCGTCGCGTGCAGGCTCGTGCCGCCGCACGCCAGCGCATGTGGGCTCGACGCCGGAAAGTCGGCGTGGTTCGTGCCGGCGCTGTCGCCGTCGGAGCTGCCGTTGTCACCGGCGGCCACCGTGACCGTCACGCCGAGCGCCGCCGCATCGTGCAGGGCGTCGTCGAGGGCCGTGCGGGCCTGGGCGGTCCACTGGTCTTCACTCTGACCCCAGCTGATGCTGATAGCGGCCGGCGTCGGCTTCGCGTGCGCGGCCGTGGCGACCGCATCGAGAAAGCCGGCGTCGGTGTTGGGTGCGAAATAGACCAGGATGCTCGCCTTCGGCGCGAGCGCGCCGACCACCTCGATATCGAGCAGCACCTCGCCGTCGGCCCCCTGGGCGTTGTGCTCGGGAGTGTTTGCGGCACCGTCGACGCCGACCGCCCGCACCGCGGGAACGTCGATTCCGAGACCGCCGAAGTACGTATCGAGGTCACTCTGAGTGAACCCGCCGCCGAGTTCGACGATCGCGACGGTCTGGCCCGCGCCCGACGTCTCCGCAGGAAAATCGTAGATACGCCCCAACTCGACGGGCGTGTAGCTCGCGGTTGCCGCCTGGGCTTCGGCCAGACGAAACTGGGCACGCGCCTGCGGTCGGTCGTCGAGGCCGAGCACAGCCGTCACCACGCCGTCGAGCGCGGCCGGGATGCTCAGCCCTCCACTGCGCCGCCGATTCTGAACGAGGCCACCGCCTCCCGCGCTGCCCGCCGGGCCACCCGCAGCACCGGAATCGCCGCCGACCCCGCCCGCACCCTTTGAAGCGCCCGCCACCTGCAGCGTGGTGCCGAAGACCCGCTCGACCGTGGCCACTGTTCCCGACACGCGAACGCGCCGCGACGGAGCATCGACCTCGAGAATGTCGAGCCCGAGTTCTCGAAAGGTGCTCACGACGAGCTCGACATCGGCACTCGCAGCCCCGAGACCGGCCGCCGCTGCGCCCGCCGCCAGCCCCGCAGCATCGCCTGCCACCCCGGACACCGCGTCGCCCGCCGCCAGCCCCGCAGCTTCGCCCACAGCATCGCCCGCCGGTGCAGCGTTCGCCCGGCGCAGCACAACGGTGGCATCGACCACCGAGGCGGGCGCCACCGACTGTGCCGCCGCCGCGAATCCCTGTTGCGGAGGCCGCTCACTTCCGGCGAGTGGCACGAGGTCGAGGGGCGGCACAGAGTGCTCATGAGGTTCTGAGGATTGTACGGATTCGGTCATGCATCCGGTCTACCGCCAACCCCCGACACCGGCAAGTACTTGCACCAAGCGCGATATGACAACCCCCGGCGTTCACCGAGAATCGCCAGCTAACATGAATGAACGGCAACCGGGCCACAAGCCCAGCGACGCCGCCCCACCCCCCTTCTTCGCTCGAGATCACCGCTGCCCCGACAGCTGCGACCCCGACAGCTCCGATCCCGATAGATCAGACCAAGATAGCTCAGACCCAGACAGCTTCGACCCCGATAGCTCCGACCCCGATTGCCCGCCGCCCATGCCTCTGTCAGTGTCTCGCGTCGCCGACGCGTCTGCGTCTGCGTCTGCTGCGCACTCCGTCGACCCGGATTCGACGCCGGCCACGCGGCAACTGCGCGTCTGCGTGGTCGGCCACGTCTGCATCGACGAGAACACCGCTGACAGCGGCGACGTGCTGCGGTCGGCCGGATCGCCCGCCGTCTTCATTGCGCATCAGCTGGCCGAGTTCACGGGGGTCAGCACGACGGTGCTTGCTCCGCGTGGCACCGACTTCGACCCGCTCGCGCCCGAGATCTCGTTCTTCGGCGCGGCACGGGGCGACACCACGCTCGTCTACCGCAATTCTTTCATCGACGGCGTGCGCCACCAGCAGTGTCTTTACACTGACAGCGCCGTTCCGAAGCCCATCGAGCTGCACACGGCGAAGCTGATGCGTGAGTCCGATGTCGTGATTGTCGCACCGCTGCTGAGCAACCTGGCCCCGGCCTACCTGAACGACGTCTTCGAGAACGTCGCCGCCTCCGCCATGCGCCTGCTGCTGCCCCAGGGCTACATGCGCCGCGTCGACACCGACCACGTCGTACACGAGCGCGAGTTCACCGAATGGGCGCAGGTGCTCCCCCATTTCGACGTGGTGGTGTTCTCTGACGAAGACTGCACCGACGCGCTCGATACGGCCCGCGGATGGTCGCGAGCACTGCCGCACACCGCCATCGTCGTGACGCAGAACCGGCGCGGAGCGACTATTTTCGAACGGGGCCGCTCGCGCCAGGTCGCGGCGGCACCGATAGCGGCCGTGGATTCCGTCGCCACGATCGGCGCCGGCGACGTGTTCAGCGCCCACCTCGCGCTCGGCCTCGCCGGCCGACGCGATCTCGACGTCGCCGTGGCGAACGCGAACAACGCGGCGGCGAGTTTCATCGAGGCAGCGAACGTGCGCGCGTCGGCGCGCGACGAGTCGTCGCAGCTCGTCTGACCCACCCACCCCGCGGCTCCGCCCGGCGTCTGTCGCGAAACCGAACATGCGAGCGTCGCAGACCCGAGCATCCGCGACCCGCACGAAACAGACCCTCGATATGCTGGTGCGATGAGCCGTCTGGGGAGTGCGACACTATGACGATAACCATGCCCGGCGGCGCTGCCGCGAGTGCCGTTCTGACACGCAACAACGTCTCGGTTCTGGGCGACGACACGGCGCCGACCATGGTCTTCGGGCACGGCTACGGCACCAGCAAGCAGATGTGGCGCCTCGTGGCCCCGCAGTTCGCCGATGACCACCAGGTCGTGCTCTTCGATCACGTGGGCTCCGGCGACTCCGACCAGGCGGCGTACGACGCGAGCAAGTACGACTCGCTCTACGGGTACGCCGACGATCTGCTCGAAATCGCCCACGCGCTCGACCTGCACGACATCGTGTTCGTGGGCCACTCGGTCAGCGCCATGATCGGCGCCCTCGCCGCCATCGCCGAGCCGGAGCTGTTCGCGAGCCTGATTCTGGTGGGTCCGTCGCCGCGGTACATCAACGACGCCGACTACGTGGGCGGGTTCGAGGCGGCCGATGTGGATGCCCTGCTCGACTCGCTCGACGCGAATTACCTGGGCTGGGCGTCCACGATGGCCCCCGTCTTCATGGGCAACGCCGAGCGCCCCGAACTCGCCGCCGAGTTGGTGGACAGTTTCGCGAAGGCCGACCCGGCCGTCGCCAGCCAGTTCGCCCGCGTCACGTTCTTGTCAGACGTTCGGGCCGAGCTGCCGAACGTGACGACCCCCACGCTCATCGTGCAGTCGACCGACGACATCGTGGCGCCGGTGATCGTGGGCGAGTATCTGCGGGGAGCCATCGCCGGCAGCGAGCTGGTGGTGCTGGAGGCAGACGGGCACTACGTGCACCTTGCGAACCCGGGCAAGCTCAGCGACACGATTCGCGCCTTTCTGTGACCGAGGCCGAAAGCGCACCTGCGCCCGCACCCGCATCCGCGCCCGCACCCGCACCCGCGCCGTCAGCAGTCGAGCCGAACCGGCACGACGACGCTTTCGACCATGCGCCGTGCGGTCTGCTCTCGGCGACGGCGAGCGGGATAGTGACCACGGTCAACGACACCTTCGTGCAGATGGTGGGGGTTCCTCGCGATGAGGTGGTCGGCCACTACCTCATCGAGCGCCTCACCCGCGGCAGCAAGCTCTTCTACGAGACCCGGTTCATGCCGCTGCTGCGCGACCAGAGGCGCATCAACGAGATAGCGCTCGACCTGCAGCTGCCCGACGAGTCGACGCTGTCGGTGTTCGTCAACGCGGCCGTCGACGACTCGGCCGTCGTGCCGAGCATCCGGTTCGCCGTGTTCGACGCGACCGTGCGCCGCAATTACGAACGGGAGCTGCTCGCGGCGCGGCGCGCGGCCGAGCTCTCTGAGAAGCGGGTTCGCATTCTGCAAGCGGCGACCACGGGATTCGGCACCGCCGACACCGAGGCCGACCTGGGCGCCACGCTCGCCGAAGCGGCCCGGGCCGCCACCGATGCGCCGCAGGTCACCGTCTACTTCAGCAACCCCGACGGCGATCTTGTGCCGGCGTCTGCCGAAGCGCCCATCATCACCGCCGAGCAGAACTCGCCCGCGACACTCGCGCTGCAGAGCGCCGTGACGCAGACCTGGTCTGACGCGGCCACACTCGCCGCTGCATTTCCGCAGGCCGGCGGGGTCTTCGGCCCAGTCTCCGCCAGGCGCGCCCGAATCGAGTCGCTCGTGGCGGTGCCGATCGTCGAGGCGGGCGTCGCGACCGGGGTGCTGCTCTGCGGCTTCGGCCGGCCCAGAACTCTCGAACCGAGCACCATCGAACTGCTGGAGTCGCTCGCCGAGCAGTCGGTGGGGGCCCGGCAGCGCATCCGGCTGCGCGAGCAGATCGTGTTCCAGGCACTGCACGACGCTCTCACCGGGCTGCCGAACCGGCTCTACCTGCAGCGCAGGCTCGACGATCTGCTGACCCAGAACGCTCCGGATGACCGGGCGATCGCCCTGCTGTTCGTCGACCTCGACGGGTTCAAGGCCGTCAACGACAAGCTCGGTCACCAGGGCGGCGACCTGGTGCTGTGCGAAGTGAGCGAGCGGCTCACGTCGGTGGTGCGGGCGGGCGACACCGTGGCGCGGCTGGGCGGCGACGAGTTTCTGATCGTCTGCGAGAACGTCAGCGAAGACCAGATCGTCGACATCGCGGAACGATTGCGCGCGTCCGTTCGCCAGCCGCTGGAGGGCGAGGCGGCGGGGCTGCCGGTCTCGGCGAGCGTAGGGGTGAGTTTCTACAGCGCCGACGAGTCGCGCAATGACGTGACCGGTGAGACGCTCATCCGTTTCGCCGACGAGGCCATGTACGAGTCGAAGCGCGCGGGTAAAGACCGGTTCACCTTCGTGCAGGTCTAGGTCAGCCAACCCGAGCGGCGAGCGCCGGCTCGGCCGAACGCCGACGAATGAGGTAGCCGAGCTGAAAGAGCACGAGCGCGATCAGCACCGCGCCGGCGCCCACGTCGGGCACCAGCTGCGCGCCTCCGATGGCGAGCGCGGCACCCCCGAGCAGAGGTGCGAGCGCGATTCCGGCGTACATGGCGGTCGTGTACCACGACAGCACGATTCCCGACGCGGCGGGGTCGATGCCGATGAGTCGATGCTGCAGCGGAGGCACGGCAGAGAAGGCCGCCAGACCCCACACCGCGAAGACGATTGCCGTCGCCAGGTAGTTGAGATCGATGATCGGCAGCGCCACCAGCGCGAAGAAGTGGATGATCATGAACGCACTCGCGGTGCGCCGGTTACCGAACCGGTCGGTCAGAAAGCCCGACCCGAGGTTGCCCACAGTGCCCGCGAGGCCGTAGATGAGCAGCAGCACCGCCAGTAGCGTGCCACTGCTGTTCGTCGCGCCCGAGGTGATCTCCGAGCTGAAGATGTAGACCACGTTGAATCCGGCGGTCATGAACAGGGTGGCGCCGAGCACCACGACGATGCGGTGGTCGCGCAGCGGCGCAAAGCGCTCGGCGATGCTCACGGGGTTGCCGAGCGGCACCCTGCGCACGAAGAACGCGACGAGCACCCCGAGCACGGCCGCCATCGCCGCCACAATGTACAGCGGAAGCTGCCAGCTGCCGGCCGCGCCCAGAGCTGTTCCGAGCGGCGAGCCCAGCGCGCTGGCCAGGGTGAAGCCGAGCGTGACGAAGGCGATGGCCTGACCGCGCTTGACCGCCGGCGCCAGCGAGGCCGCAGCAGCGGTCGCGGCGGGAACCAGCGCCGCACCACCCAGGGCGGCGACGATGCGCCCGACGGTGAATATTCCGAGCGTCGGCGCCGCCGCGGCAATCACCGTGCCCACAGCGATCAACCCGAGACCAGAGGCCATCAACGTCGTTCGCGAGACTCTCGGCAGCAGAATGGCCACGGCGGGCGCCGCGACAGCGACCACGATGGCGTAGAACGTGATGGAGTAGCTCACATCGGCCGGTCGCACGTCGAGCGTCGCGGCGATGTCGGGCAGCAGCCCGGCGATGACGAAAGCGTTCGTTCCGACCACGAAGAGACCGAGTGCCAGCAACGCGAGCCGCGGGTAGTAGCGCGCGGAGTACGATGGTTCGATGGTCGTCATACCGTTAGCGTATCCTATAGTTTGATGAGCATCGAACAATGAAACCACGTGGATGACCGACAAATCTTTTCCGCAGCCGAACGCCGACGCCATTCGGCTCACCGACATTCTGCGCGCACTCTCTGACCCGGGGCGCGTGAAAATGCTGCAGGTGCTTGCCGACGACAGCTACCACGCCTGCACGGTCGACGAGTTCGGGCTCGACATCACCAAGTCGACTCTCTCGCACCATTTCAAGACCCTCCGTGAAGCGGGGCTCACGACCGTGCTTATCGAAGGGAGACATCACCGCATCGCCTTGCGGCGACAGGAGCTCGACGAGCGTTTTCCCGGCCTGATCGATTCGCTGACCAGCGCTGCCGCGGTGGCCGATGTCGATTCGGCACGCTAGCTGCGCGGCGAGCTGACCTTTTCGGGCGAGATGATCAGCATCACCCGCGTCTGATCGCGCCCGCCGTACCAGGGGTAGTCGGTTCCGAGGTATTTGTGCGCGAGTTCGTTGATGTGCTCGGCAGCACCCTCGGTGCGCGTCTCGATGACCGTGCCACGCACCTGCACGTAGCGAGTGGGTTCGTCAGCGTCGGCGATCGCCACGGCGACGCGGGGATCACGCTCGATGTTGCGCAGCTTCTGAAAACCCGCCACCGTATTGATCACCACATTCTCTCCGTCGGTGTCGACCCAGGTCTCGGTGAGCTGAGGCGACCCGTCGGGCATGGTCGTGGCGATGAAGCAGAGGCTCGGTTTACGAAGCAAGGCGAGCAGTTCGGGTGAGAGTGTCATAGCTTCAAGTATTGCCGGTCATCCACTGCCCGGTCGATTCGCTCGTCGCCGACGCCGTGCGGCACATGCGCGGCTCAGGCGCTCAGCACGGCGGGCTGCCCGCCGCCCTCTTCTTCGTGCTCGAGATCTTCTTCGACCTGCGCCTCGACGTCGGCGGCCGACATACGACGGCTGACGGCGAAGTAGAAAATCACCACAGCAAAGGCGGCCACGATCAGGGTGTCCCAGTCTGTCGGCAGAATGTTGAGTTCAGTGCTGCCGAAGTTGCCGAGAAGACCGAGCACGCACATGCCGAGAAGCCAGGGCCAGATCCACAGCGCCGACTGCCAGCGCGTCTTCGCCAGGTTGACGTTCTTCGCCTTCACGAGAGCTGCGATCACGAACAGAATCTGGCCGATCAGCACCGCGATCGACAAGCGCCAGGTGGCATCCCAGCCGCCCCAGTAGATGATGAGGTTCGCGAACACGAAGCCGAGCGGCAAGAGGAACATCGGCGCCGGCGCCTTGTAGGGGTGATGCCGTTTCTGGTCGGCCTTGCGCAGTGCGGCCAGCGAGATCGGCGCGAACGCGTACATGATGGCGGTGGCGCTGGTGATGTAGCCGACCAGCTGCAGCCAGCCGGAACCCGGCACGAGCAGGGCGCCGATGCCGAGCAGGCTCGCCAGCGCCAGCGACCAGATCGGCACACCCCGGGCATTGATGCGCGTCAGGGCGTTCGGCAGGCCGAGCGCGTACGAGATGCGCGCCGTCGTGCCAACGTAGATGAGGCCGGTTCCGCCGGGTGAGATCACCGCGTCGATGATGAGGATGGCCGCGAGCCAGCCCGCGCCGGCCGCAAGTGCGAGCGTGTAATACGGGCCGTAGTCGCCGGCGCCGATCGGGTTCGCCCAGCCGTTCTGGATGAGCGTGGCGGGGTCGAGCGAACCGATGAACGCCACCTCGAGCAGCAGGTAGAGCAGGGCTCCGATCGCCATCGCGAGAATGATCGCCCTAGCCACGTCTTTCTTGGGGTTCTTCGCCTCGCCCGCCATCTGCGACGCCTGTTCGAAACCCTGCAGGGCGAACACCACGCCGGCGGGCAGGGCTGCAAAGATGCCGTGGAAGCCGAAGGGCGCGAATCCCCCGTTCGCGGTGAAGTTCGCTGGATGAAAGCTGAGCGTGATGAGTACCACGATGGTCAGCAGCGGCACGAATGTCTTCCAGATGACGATGCCCGTATTGCTGTCAGAGAGCCAGCGGGCGCCGCCGAGGTTGATGAAGGTGAACAAAATCATGGCGAGGATGCCCACGATGATGCCCTGGGTGGTCAGCGTTCCGTCGACGTTGACCAGCGGAAAGTCGTTCTTGATGTTGCCCACCGAGTTGACGTAACTCAAGCTGGCCTCGACCTCGAGCGGGGCGATGAACACCGCCTGCAGGTAGGTGACCCAGCCGGCGGTGAAACCCGCGAAACCGCCGAACGCGTAGTGCGGGTAGCGCGCCGTGCCGCCAGCGACGGGGTAGGCGCCCCCGAGATCGGCGTGGATCAGTGCGAGCACCATCAGCATGATCGCCGCTATCACCCAGGAGATGAGCGCCGATCCGCCGGCGAACTTCGCCGCGGTCAGCGCGCCGAGCAGCCACCCCGACCCGATGATCGAACCGAGCGAGACGAACGTGAGCCCCCAGAACCCGACGGTTCGTTTCAGGGCGGGCGACGATCCCGTAGCCGTGGAGGCAGAGCTCGATGCGGCGGATGGTGCAGCGGAAGTAGTCATGGCAGCCACCTCAGGTAGGTGAATCAGGAGCCGTGCAGAGTTCGACCACAGTACTTCTCCCGATGCCGCGACACTAGACTCCGGTGCCTGAGAGAACTCACACCTGACTTTCGCGCTGAGGGCGCGTATGCTCCCTCCCCTTCGGGGGGTACCTGCCGGCCGAAGGGAGTCAAGACACGAGCGTCAAGCGGGGTACCGCCGCATTCCGAACGAGACGACGGCGGTTCGAGACAGCGCAACCTCGCTGCGGCCAGGGGCGGGTTTAGGCTTCGGCCATGAAGGTCGTCGCTGTCTACAGCACCAAGGGTGGCGTCGGCAAGACGACGACGGCCGTGAACCTGGCGTGGGAGGCCGCCCGCGACTTTCGGGTACTGCTGTGGGATCTCGACCCGCAAGGCGCGGCGACCTACCTGCTCGACGTGAAACCCAAGCTCAAAGGGGGCGTCGAGTCACTCGTAGCTGGGCGCACGGCGACGGCGAACGTCATCCGGCCCACCGCTAACCGCCGGCTCGACGTCATTCCCGCCGACGCCGGCTACCGCGAGCTCGACCTGGTGCTCGACGCTGCGAAGAAATCGGGCGAACGCATCTCGCGAATTCTCGAACCGGTCTCCCGGCAGTACGACGTGGTCATTCTCGACTGCCCGCCCGCCGAATCCGTCGTCGCTCGCAACGCCTTGCACACGGCAGACCTCGTGGTGGTACCCCTCGTTCCTTCCCCGCTGTCGATGCGTTCGCTCGACCAGGTGAGGTCGATCGTCGCCGAGGCCGACGAACCGGCACGGATGCTCGCCTTCTTGTCGATGGTCGACCGCCGCAAATCGACCCATCGTGACGCCGTGCGAGACCTGCCCCGAGAGCACGCCGAAGTGAGTAACATCGTCGTTCCGTCGACCGTAGTCATCGAACGCATGGGCTCCGAACGCCGAGCTGTGACCGAGTACGCCCCCAATACCGAGGCGGCCGGGGCCTACAGCGAGCTCTGGGTGCGCGCCGCGTCGCTCGTCAAGGCCAAGCACCGCAAGCACTAGACGCCCGACCCGTCGCCCCGACCCATCACCCCGACCCATCGCCCCGGCCCATCACCCAGATCGAGCTATGAGTTCGGGCTGATGATGCCGGGGCTAGGGCGTCTCTACTTCGGGTCGAGGTTGATGCCCGCCATCGCGAGGTGCCCCGAGTCGACCGGCAGCGAAATGCCGGTGACGTTCGACGCGAGCGGTGAGTTCAGATACAGCGCCGCATTGGCGATGACTTCGGGGTCTAAGAACCCCGACCCCTTCAAGATGCCGTACGAACGGCCCGCGGCGAGCAGGTCTTCGCGGGTGCCGCCGGAGTGCCCGGCCATCATGTCGTAACCCTGCTGATTGTTGGTCATGCCGGTGAGAATCGTGCCGGGGTTGACCGTGTTCGCCCGGATGCCCTGCGGCCCCAATTCGACCGCGATCGCCTTCATGAACCCGACCACCGCGAACTTGGCCGCCGTGTAGTGGGAGAAGAACGGACCACCTTCGAGCCCGTTCACCGAACTCGTCATGACGATCGAGCCCTGCTGCCGCTCGATCATGTGCGGCACGACCGCCTTCACCGTCTGCCAGACGCCCGTGATGTTAATATCGAGCATCTCCTGCCAGGTCTCGCGGCTCATCTCCTGTACGGGGCCGAGGGTCCAGATGCCGGCGTTCGCGATGAGACAGTCGATCTTGCCAAACTGTGCGATGCCTTCGGCTACGGCCGCGTCGAGGGCGTCTTGGTCCCGAACATCCGCCTCGATGCTGAGCACCCGGCGGTCGAGCGCTTCGACCTGGCTGACCGTCTCGGCCATGTCTTCGGCCGTGGTGTGCGCGTACGGAACCGTGGCGAACGGTTTTGTCGTGTCGACGAAGACGATATCGGCGCCTTCACGCGCCGAAACCACGGCGTGAGCGCGGCCCTGGCCTCGGCCGCCACCGGTGATGAATACTACTTTGCCGTCGAGAAGACCCATTTTCGTTCAAACTCCCTTGTGTCATCGTGAGCGCGAAATCTCTTCGCGCGCGCCGGATTTCTGGCGCACAGGGCGCCCCACGGCAGGTCACACAAGCAGCGATCGTCATTGAGGCACTCGGTGCCAAATAACTTACTCCTGCCCCTTCAGGGGCGGTAGCCCCCGTCAGTGCGACGAGAGAAACGCCAGCGCGAACCCGCCGAGCGTCACGAGCACCATCAGCACCCCGAACGCGATTCCCCAGCGGATGCGCGGCGGCGCCGCCTCGGCGCGCACCGACCCCCACATGTAGGCGATCTGATGCACGCGGTGCGCCTGCGCGATGACGTCGCGAGTGCCCGGCAATGATTCGTCGAGCAGCCCGTCGCGGGCCCGCGCCTCGATGGCGAGCGCCTCGGCGAGGGTCATGGCGTGCTGCTTCGAGCGGGTCATGCGCCCGTCTCCATGCCGCGTGCGGAGAGGTGTGCGTGCCGGCCCTGCCCGGGCATCCGGCGCGTCATGCGCCCGGCCCCAATTCGGCACGCCGGGCGCGGCGCCGCTCGCGCCACGACATCGCTCGCAGCTCTGCCTCCCGGCGTTCACGGGCCTGGTGCGCTGCGCTCATGCGGGCGGAGCGGCGCTCGCGCCAGCGCGCCAGCTCATCGTCGATGTCGCGCGTCGGCGTGATGACCGGAGGGCCGCCTTTCAGCTGCCGCCGCGCCTCGACGATGCGGGCGTTGAAGTCGGTGAGCAGCTGCCGAGCAGCGTGCTCCGACGGCGCGGCGTCGAGCCGATCATCCAGTGTCTGGTTCTCGGTGCGCAGCGTGAGAGCCGGCGGCCCGAGACCGGTGATGTTCTCGCGCTCGATCTTCTTACGAATCCACCAGTCCGGGTCGTAGGTCTGCTCGAGCCCGGTGAGCGGCTTGCCTGCGCCGGGTAGGTTGTCGAAGGCGCCGGCACGCATCGCCTGCTGAATCTGGATCTCGACGTATTGCGCGCGCGCCTCCATGCGCGTCTGGCCGGCGATGTCTGCTTCGTTCTCGTCGGCGCCGTTCTCGTCGACCCCGGCGCCGGGCGTGCTGCCGTCGACCTGGTAGCGGGCGACATTCAACCGCGTATCGCTGCGCTCGTTCTTGCGGGCCATACTCCAACCCTAAATTCCGATTCGCTCGTTCGCACCCCCTTTCGGGCGGACCGCCACAGTTTGGCGCATCCGCGCCTGCTCGAGCAGTAGCGGATGCGCCAAACTGTAGCGGCGCGGAGCTAGGAGGCGCGGAGCTAGGAGGCGCGGAGCTAGGAGGTGCGGAGCTAGGAGGTCGGCGGGGGCGTCGTGTTCGCCGAGTCCGTCTGCTTCGGGGCCGCCTTGGCAGCCTTGGCGTCGGCCAGGCGCTGCGCCTCGAGGGCGTCGGCCTCTTCGCCGGTGACCGCCTCACCGCGGGCGACCATGCCGGCCACGTCTGAGAGGGGAATCGGCTTCAAGAAGAGCGACAGGATGAACGCGATCACGACGAACGGCAGCAGGTACCAGAACACCGGCGCCAGCGAGTCGGCGTAGGCGGTCACGATGAGGTCGTGCACCGCCTGAGGCAGCTTGTTCAGGGCGGCCGGGTCGAGGTTCGCCGTCGACGACGCCGCGTCGGAAGGCGACGCGCCCGACTGAGCGAAGATGACGAGCAGCTTGTCAGAGAGGCGGCTGGTGAAGAGCGCGCCGAACACGGCGACACCGAGAGCCGAACCGACCTCGCGGAAGTAGTTGTTCGTGCTCGTCGCGGTACCCACCTGCTGAGGCGGAACCGCGTTCTGCACCACCAGCACGATGACCTGCATGATGAGACCGAGACCGGTGCCGAAGATGAAGAGGTACACGCAGATCAGCCAGATGGGCGTGGAGGCGGCGAGCGTGGTCATGGCGAACACGCCGACGCCGAGCACGACGGTTCCGGCGACCGGGAAGGCCTTGTACTTTCCGGTGCGCGAAATGACGATACCCGAGATGATCGAGGCCCCGATGAGGCCGACCATCATGGGCAACAACAACAGCCCGGAGGCAGCGGCCGAGGTGCCAGACGCCATCTGCAAGAAGGTGGGAATGAAGCCGAGCGCCGCGAACATCACCACACCGAGCACGAGCCCGATTGCGGTCGGAATGACGAACACGCTGTTGCGGAACAGCGACAACGGGATGACCGGATCTTCGGCTCGCGATTCGACGAAGATGAACAGGCAGGCGGCTACGAGCAGGCCGGCCCCGAACATCCACGTCTGCCCGTCGCCCCAGCCGTGCTTGGAGTTTCCGCCGTATTCGGTGAAGAAGATGAGGCAGGCCGTCGCCGCAGAGAGCAGTAAGACGCCGAGTACATCGATGCGCATCGTCGGCCGTTTGCTCGGCAGGGTGAGCGCGAACCAGGCGATGACGAAGGCAGCGACGCCGACCGGGATGTTGATGTAGAACGCCCACTGCCACGTGAGGTGGTCGACGAAGTAGCCGCCGAGCAGCGGGCCGGCGACGGCCGCGAGCCCGAAGATTCCGCCGAGCGGGCCGAGGTAACGACCACGCTGCGAGGCGGGCACGATGTCGGCGATGATCGCCTGCGAGAGAATGATGAGGCCACCGCCGCCGAGGCCCTGAACGGCACGGAAGACCACGAACATCCAGAAGTCCGTCGAGAACGCACAGCCCACCGAGGCGAGGGTGAAGAGCGCGATAGCGATCATGAACAGGCTGCGCCGGCCGAGCACGTCACCGAACTTGCCGTAGATGGGCATCACGATGGTGGTCGCGAGCAGGTAGGCCGTGGTGATCCAGGCTTGGTTCTCGACCCCGCCGAGCTGCCCGACGATGGTGGGCATGGCTGTCGAGACGATGGTCTGGTCGAGGCTCGAGAGCAGCATGCCGGCGATGAGGGCGCCGAAGATGATCCAGATGCGGCGCTGCGTGAGCAGCAGCGGCTCTGCGGCGCTTTTCAGCACGTTGGGGGTTGTCATGCGGCGGTACCGACTCTCGAAACTGGGGTGGCGGGGGCGGGTGAGGCGTTTTGGGCACCGCTGTGACGATGCATGCCCGTACCTGAATGATATTCGACCGATGGCCGGTATGACAGCGCGCCCCTAGGCTGGGCGAATGACCGACTCCCCCGCGAAAGTCGCCGCCGTCGTGTACAACCCCATCAAGGTCGACCTCGCCGTGCTGCGTGCGAATGTCGAAACCGAGGCCCGGTCTGCAGGCTGGGCAGAGACGCTCTGGTTCGAGACCACCGTCGACGACAACGGTCAGGGCATGGTGAAGCAGGCGCTCGCCGAGAACGTCGACCTCGTCATCGCTGCAGGCGGCGACGGTACCGTGCGCGCCGTCGCCGAAGGGCTGCACGGCTCCGGCACCTCGCTGGCTCTGTTGCCCAGCGGCACCGGCAACCTGCTCGCCCGCAACCTCAAGCTCACCCTGAACGACATGCCGCTCTCGGTGCGCACCGCCTTCGTCGGAGACGACCGCCCCATCGACCTCGGGCTCATCGACATCGAGCGCACAGACACCACCCGCGACCGGCACGTCTTCGTCGTGATGGCGGGAATGGGCATCGACGCGAAGATGATCGAGAACACGAACGACGATCTCAAGAAGAAGGCCGGCTGGCTCGCCTACATCGGCGCCGTCGTGGTGTCGCTGCGCGACAAGCGTGAGCTGCACCTGCGATACACGCTCGATGGGGTGAAGGGCCGCCGGCACACCGCGAACACCATCATCATCGGAAACTGCGGCTCGTTGCCCGGCAACATCCTTCTGCTGCCCGACGCCGTGGTCGACGACGGATTGCTCGACGTGCTGGTCATCCGCCCCTCGGGCTTCTTCGGCTGGGTCACGGTGTGGGCCAAGGTCGCCATCATCAACCGCGGTCGCGGTGGCGCTGCTCGCGGCGACAGCGCCGGGCAAGATCCCGCGCCCCGCAACCGCAACGACCCCGAACTGCGCTACCGCACCGGCAAACGCCTCGTGGTGCGGCTGAGCCGGCCCGAGTTGATCGAGATCGACGGCGACACCCTCGGCGAGGCGACCGCTTTCAACGCCTGGGTCGAGCCCGGCGGCCTGACAATTCGGGTGCCGGCTACTCTTCCGGCCTGAAGTCCGCGAGTTCGAACACAGCCTGGTCGGCCTTGCTGAACGCGAACCGCAACCGGATGATCGCGCCGAAGATGATCGGATGCTTGCGCCGCACGATCGAGGCGCCGCGCTGGTGGTCGTCGCCCGTGAGACGCCTGGCGGTCGCCACGCGCACAGGCCCGGTGGCCTTTCCCCGATTCGTGCCCGCCGACACCTTCACGGTCGGAAAGTTGCGAATGCGTTTGGCCTTGCCCGACTCGCCGTCGGTCATCACGTAGATCACGTCGCCATGGCGGGTGGGCGTCACCGGAGTCGCCACCCAGCTGCCGTCGCGCTTCTGCGTCTGCAGAATGATCGCTGACCCCGTCATCACTGCGTCTACGTCTGCTGCAGCCATTGCGGCCTCCCGCCCTCGGTCGAATGAAACGCCGGTCGAATGATGCTCAGCCGAATGATACGGGGAGAACCGTCGGAGCTGGCGCCGCATGTCGACGCATTGTCGCCGTGTCTGCTCTGCTCCGACGAAAGCGCCGGCCCGGGCAGCGGGGGGCAGCGGGGGCAGCGGGGGCCGTCGAGGGTCAGGCGGAGGCAGCGGCGTCGACGAGGGTGATGAAGGCGCTCAGCTGGGCGAGGGCGGCGATGCTAGAAGGGAGGTGCTCGGTGAGCGCCGGGGAGTAGACGAGATAGGCCGCCCACTGCGCCCGCGAGATGGCGACGTTGAGCCGATTGGCGAGCAGCAAGAACTCGAGGCCCCGCGGAACATCGTCGGCCGACGATGCCGCGAGCGAGACGATCGCGACGACGGCCTCCTGCCCCTGGAACGTGTCTACCGTGCCGACCCGCACCTCGGGTAGACCGGCGACCCGCAGCCGCTCGCGGATGAGCTGAACCTGCGCGTTGTAGGGCGCGACCACGATGACGTCGCGCTCTCCAAGGGGTCGCCCGGCGCCCGCGCCCACGCGGGTGCCTGCGTCGGCGTCGGCGCGAGTGTCTGTGTCTGTGTCTGTGTCTGGGTCTGCCCCCGCACCCGCCTCGGTGAAGCGCCGCCCGACCGTCTGCTCGACCAGTCCGACAACGGCATCGGCTTCGGCGAGTGACTGCGTCGAATCCCCCGAGTGGATGACCGGAACGGCGTGAAGGCCAGGCTCCACCCCCTCGAGCTCACGTTCGGGAGCCACCGAATGCAGTAGTCCGTCGTAGGAGAGCTGCGACACCGGCTCGCACAGTGCCGCATGCATTCGCCGCGTCGCCTCAAGAAAGTACCCGAACTCAGGCGGCAGCACATTGTGGCCGGCGTTGAGCCAGCCCAGCGCCGATTCGTCGACCGGCTCAGGGTGCGTGCCCTGGCTCACCTGCGGCAGCTGCTGCGGGTCGCCGAGCAGCAGAATCCGTTTCGCCGCGACGCTCGCCGCGATCGTAGCGGCGAGCGAGAACTGCCCGGCCTCGTCGATCACCAGCAGGTCGAGGCTGTCGCGGGCCACGGCGTCGCTGTTGGCGAAGTTCCACTGCGTTCCGCCGTAGACCATTCCTCCGGGCTGCTGAACGAACGCGGCGGTGTTCTTGTCGGTGAGCGCCGTGAATTCGGGTGCAGCCGCAGCAAAACCCGGCGTCGCCGCGGCCTTCGATTTCTTACCCACGAGCGCCGCCGGCAGCCCCGCCTCGATCACTCCCGCGAGCATATTCTCGACCGTAGCGTGCGATTGCGCCACCACGCCGACCTTCCAGCCGTGCTCGAGCACAAGGTCACGAATGACGCGGGCGCCCGTGTAGGTCTTTCCGGTGCCGGGCGGCCCCTGCACCGCGATGTACGAGCGGTCGAGGTCGAGCAGCGAGCCGACGATGGCCCGCACTGTGTCAGGGTCGCGATGCAGCTGCCCGCCAGACGCACTCACGCGCGGCGGCACCCTTCGCAGAATGTCGAGTGCGGCATCCGGAACCATTGCCGGCAGGTGCGCCAGCACGTGCTCGCCCCACTGGGCAATGGCCGCCCGCACCTTCTCGGTTTTCGGCGGGCTGGGTGGCGTGACGGCGAGGGGCCGCTGGTCATACGCGGCCGCGCCCGTCGCCAAACGTTCCACCAGCGAGAACCGCCCGTCGGGCAGCTCGGTGAAGCTGACCCGGTCGTGGGTCGGGCGCGTACCGGGGCTGCGGCCGGCTGGAGGCTCGGGCAGCGCAGGGTAGGGCGGGTCGAACAGCACGAAGGGCGGCGCCGTGCCCGAGAACCGGCTGCCGGGGGCGGCCTGGCCCGTCACGATCAGCTCGCGCGAGGCGTTGCGGGCTGACCCGACAATCGACCAATCGCGCACGAGAACGGCGCGGTCTATGACGAACACGTCTCGCGTGTCGGCCCACTCGTCGATGGGGCTCTTCAGGCGGTCGAAGTGCTCCCACCAGAAGCTCTTGTCTTCGCGGCGATGGTAGTCGATGGCTGCCGCGGCCAGGGCGAGGGCCCGCTGGTCGGCAGTGCGCAGCGCGGGGTCGACGCCCGCGATGTGGGCGGCCAGCGCGACGTACACCGGGTCGGGCTCGCGCTCGAGAACGGCGACCAGTGCGGGCTGCACTGCTTGCTCGCTTAATGGCTCGGTGACGGGCTCGGCTCGCGGCCCGGTTGTGGCGGACCTTTCGTTTCGCACCACCTGCACCTCGTGCGCCACCTGCACCTCGTGCGCCATCTGCTCCTCGTGCGCGACCTGCTCGAGCAGCCAGTCGCGCAACCGCAGCGTCGAGAGGCAGTCGTACTCGTTGTAGCGGGCGATGTCGGCCAGAACGGAGGCCGCGGCATCCGTTTCGCCCTCAGCCACCAGCTCGGTGTAACGCACATACTCGGCCACCGAGTCGGCCGCGGTCGCCGTGCCCGTGCGAGAGTGAGCGCCCATGTAGAGCGGCTCGAGCTTCTTCAGCGAGTAGCTTCGGCTGCCGATGCGCAGGCCCTGACGTACGACCGGGTACAGATCGACAAGCACGTTGTTTCGCAACAGATCGTCGACCTGCTCTTCGCCCACGCCATGCCGGGCCGCGAGCAGCAGCAGGTGCGTGCGCTCGTACGAGGCGTAGTGGTAGATGTGCAGGTCGGGATGCTCGGCCCGGCGTAATCGCACGAACTCGAGAAACTCGATCAAAGCCCGGCGCTCGCCGGCGAGGTCGTGCGCCCAAAAGGCCCGGAACGACCCGTCGGACGAGGTCACGCCGAACAGGTAATCGAGCCCCCACAGCCCCGCCTCCTGGTGCAGCGGATCACCTTCGAAGTCGAAGAAGAGGTCGCCCGCGCTCGGGCGAGGCACTGCGGCGAGCGCCGCCGCATTCACGACGGCGTAGGGCAGCGGATGCCCGGGGGTCACCGGCTCGAGCTGCATGAGGGCTTGCGCCCGCAGCCCGGCGAGCGTCGACTCCGAGACGCCGTCGACCGGCTGCACCCGCGCCCCCAGGTCGTCGATGCTTTCGACGCCGGCGGCCCGGAGTTTGGCGCGCTGGGTGAGCTTCATGCCCGCGACCAGCAGCACATCGCGATGCAGCTGCACCTGCTCGCTGCACGCCGCGCACCGCCCGCACACGGAGTACCGGGAGTCGCCCCACGGCGTCGGTTCGGTGTCGTCGACCCGCTCGTCGATGATCTGCTGCAGGCGTTCGCGCCTTTTGCGGTAGACCGGAAGAATGTCGCGCAGACGGTGCGAACTGGTCTCACCGTCGCCGAGCCAGAGGTGCACACGCTCGCCGATGTCGAAGCCGAGCAACGTCAGTTGGTCGCTGTAAGCGGCGAGCTGCAACAGGGCCGTGATCTTCGCTTTACGGGCGAGTTTCGTGTCGTACACCTCGTAACGGCCGTCGGCACCACGAATGATGAAGTCGGCGTAGCCGAGCATCCGCCCGTCGTAGAACGCTGCCTGAAAGACGACCTCGGTGCCGGCCGCCAGCGCCTGAAGAGTCTGCTCGGTGGCGACCTCGATCTCGTCGAACGTGGGCCGCTCGATCTCGACGACCTGTCGCGAGGCGCGCAACTCGGCCAGAACCCGCTGTTCGTGACGGTCGCCCAGCTCCCCCGCCCGCAGCAGCATCGTGTCTTCGACCTGGGGCGGAGTCTCGATACGCCCGAGCCGCGCATCCAGCTTGCGCATCAGCGCCCACTCGCACACCGACGCCGCAGTGAGGTCGCTCGCCGAGTAGACGACCGGGCCGGTCTCGCGAACGATCATGCCCCGACCATACCGCCCACCCCCGACACGCTGCTGCGGTGAGCGTGTCTCGAAACGACGCAAGGTCGGCCAGATCGCACTCACGCGTTCAGGAGCGGGCGCTCCACAATGAGAGGCAGTGGTACACATCGTGCAGAGCAGGCGGGGAGAGCAAGCATGAACGAGTCGACGTCAGCGCTGGGCGACTATCTGAGAGCGCGACGCGACGTCGTGCAACCCGAAGACGTGGGGCTTCCGCGCGACCCGAATCGCCGCGTGCGCGGCCTGCGCCGCGAAGAAGTTGCGGCTGTCGCCGCGATCAGCAGCGACTACTACCTTCGCCTCGAGCAGGGGCGCGACCATCAGCCCTCCGACCAGGTGCTGCTGGCGATCGCGCGCGCGCTGCGGCTGGGCGGCGAGGCGACGAACTACCTGTTCCGGCTCGCGCGGCCCGATGCCGTGCATCCGTTCGGCTCACCAGCGGCCGCGCTCGATGAAGATCTGCTGCGGCTGATCGAGCAGCTCTCGGGTACCCCGGCGATCGTCGTCGACAGCAATCACGATGTAGCCGCAGCGAACGACATGGCGCTCGCCGTCGGCGGCGGCCAGCTGAGCGAGGGTACCAATCTGGTCGCGCTCGCTTTTTCGCCGCTCGTGCGACGCTGTGCCCCGCGATGGTACGACCTGGCGCTCGGCGCGCTCGCCTCGTTCCGCTATCACAGCGACCCGCTCGACCTTCGGCGACGCGAACTCGTGAAGGTGCTCTCGCGGCGCGACGCCGATTTTCGGCGGCTCTGGAACAGACACGATGCCGCGGCGTCGTTCACCGGTCGAACCCGGCACGTCATCAACGGCACGGGAATGGTGACCCTGCGTTTTCAGAACCTCGTGGTGCCCGGCCGACCCGGACATCAGGTGATCACGTTCGTCGGCGAGCCTGGCACGCCGGGCCCGGCCGCCCTGGCGCGATTGGCAGCCGCGCTGCATCCTCTCCACCTGAACGTGCACGAGCCGCTCTCTCAGGACGTGTCCGTGGTTTCGCGGTAACGTTGGAGTATGGCTCGCATTCGGCGCTTCAATGAAGAGACGCTTCTCGACTGCGCCCAAGAGGCGTTCTGGGTGAACGGTTACGACCAGACCTCGATCGAACAGATCTCACAGGCTTCGGGCGTCGGCAATGGCAGCATCTACGCGGCCTACGGCAGCAAGCTCGGCCTCTTTCTGGCCGTTTTCAGCCGCTACTGCGCCGGCCGCGTCGAGCTGGTCACGGCCGTCGTCGACTCCCACGTCGGCTCGTTCGAGACCGCCGTGGCGCATTATCTCGATGAGATCGTCGCCGATTGCACGTCGCACCCCGACCGCCGCGGCTGCCTCATGCTCAACAGCCTCGCCGAACTCGGCAACCGATTTCCTGAGGTGGTCGAGGTCGGTGCACGCACGGTCAGCGACATGGAACGGGTTCTCAGCCTGCGCGTCGTCGACGGCATCGACGCCGGCGAACTCGACATCACCAATGAGCAGATCGATCCGCTCGGCGCGCACATCGTGCTGGTCTCGCAAGGGCTCATTCAGCTGAGCCGGTTCGGTGTACCGGTCGAGCGGCTGCGATCGATCGCGCAGACCTCGAGCCGCATGACAGCTCTCGTGCAGGCGGCCTGAACCGCGAACCGACAGGTGCGCGCGGCTCTGCCACCGGCATCCGGATGCCCGGCTAGAACTCGGCGCTCAGACGCCCGCCGTGCGCCTCGTCGTCTGGAAGCGGCGCTGGTATTCCGAGGGTGTGATACCGAGTTTGGCGATGAAGGCCCGCCGAAACGCTGCCGGGGTGCCGAACCCCGAATCGGCAGACGCTTGCGCGACCGAGGCTCCCGACTCGAGTTGACCGGTCGCGAGGTCGAGCCGCATCGAGTTCACGTACTCGAGCGGACTCATATCGAGTTCGTCGCGCACGATACGGGCGAGGTGGCGCGTACTGACATTCGCGTGGGCCGCGAGATCGCGCAGCGTGCACGACCTGGTCGGGTCGGCGTTTACGTAGTCGGCGACGGCTCGCGCGACCGGGGTTCGCGGCGGGGCAGCGCGCAACGATGCCGAGAACTGCGACTGCCCGCCGGAGCGCTGCATGTAGACGAGCAGCAACTGCGCGACACTGCGAGCCACATCGGCCCCGTGGTCTTCTTCGACCAGCGCCAGAGCCAAGTCGATGCCGGCGGCTACCCCGGCCGAGGTGTAGGTGAGGCCGTCACGCACGAAGATCGAGTCGGGCTGCACATCGATATTCGGGTAACGCTCGGCGAGCATCGGGGCGAACTTCCAGTGCGTCGTTGCTGCCTTGCCGTCGAGCAGACCGGCCTCGGCGAGCGCGTACGCGCCGCTGCAGATCGACGCCATGCGCCGGGTGCGGGTGCTCAGTAGGCGAACAGCGTCGATGATGTCGATGTTCTTGAAGACCCGCGTCGCAACTTCACTGCCCGGCACGATCACAGTGTCGAACTCACCGGCTTCGGCCGCGGCCGCATGCACCCCGATGCGCACGCCCATCGATGTGGTGACGTCGGCGCCGTCGGGTGAGAGCAGCACGAGCTCGTAACCGTCGACGAGCTGGTTCGCCTCGACGAACACCTCGCCCGGCCCGACAAAATCGAGGGTCTTCACCTGATCGAACAGCAGCATGCCGATGCGCGCCCGTGCCCGATTCTTCAGCATTCTTGAATG
The DNA here is from genome assembly GCA_025463765.1 of Subtercola sp. Lineage (GTDB taxonomy): Bacteria > Actinomycetota > Actinomycetes > Actinomycetales > Microbacteriaceae > Subtercola. The sequence continues at coordinate 25,761 of JAODBC010000060.1, forward strand.
ATGCCTCCATAATTCTGAAAACACAACTTGAAAGCGCTCTCAAGCTGACCCTCTGGGGGCTACGCCCCGTTCACCCAACCGGAGTAGAACAGATATCACCGAGTAAGGGAGCAAAATGCCATTCATCACCACGTCTGACGGAACCCAGATCAACTACACCGATTGGGGCACCGGTCAGCCGGTCATCCTGAGCCACGGCTGGCCGTTGAGTTCTGACGCCTGGGCCGTCGAGCTCAAACTGCTGGCCGATAATGGCTACCGCGCCATCGCGCACGACCGCCGCGGTCACGGCAAGTCGTCGGGCCCCTGGCAGGGCAACGACATGGACACCTATGCTGCAGACCTCAACACCCTCGTCGAAGAGCTCGACCTGCACGACCTCGTGGTCGTCGGTCATTCCACGGGCGGTGGCGAAGCTGTGCGTTATGCCGCGCAGTACGGCGCCGGCCGCGTTGTGAAGGTCTTCACCGCCGGAGCGGTGCCGCCCATCATGGTGAAATCCGACAGCAACCCCGATGGCACGCCCATCGAGGTGTTCGACGGCCTGCGCGAAGGCGTCATCGCAGATCGCGCGCAGTTCTACAAAGACCTCGCAACCCCGTTCTACGGGTTCAACCGCGACGGCGCGAAAGTCTCACAGGGACTGATCGACGACTTTCTGCGCCAGGGCATGAACGTCAACATCAAGGCGGCCTACGACTGCATCAAGGCGTTCAGCGAGAGCGACTTCACCGAAGACCTCAAGGCGCTCGACGTGCCGATCTTCATCGCCCAGGGTGACGCCGACCAGATCGTTCCCGTTGCCGACGCGGCCGAGAAGAGCATCAAGCTCGTGAAAGACGGCACGCTCAAGCTGTATGAGGGTGCGCCGCACGGCATCGCCCTCGACTACCAGAAAGAACTCGACCAAGACCTGCTCGCGTTCATCAAGGGCTGATTGCCCCGGTCTGGCTTATACCCTTCCGGGGCTCCGAACACCACCTACGGTGCCCCGGATTGGGGAATCCGGCCCGGTCTGATTCACTGTGGAGATGAGAGAGCTGCACTACGGATCGGGCGTCATCACGGTGAGTTTCGATGTTTGCTCTGCAGTGTTCGATTACACGGTCGCTCTCGCGAATGCGGGCAAGACCGACCGCATCACCGTGCCGGTCATGGCTGACGGCGAGCGAGGGTTCTCGAACCTGCTGCTGGGGCCTCAGACACAGCTGTACTGCACCGGCGTCTCCGGCGAGACGCGCGGCGATGCCGACGATGCTGGCGATGCTGGCGATGCCGACGCGATCGATGGCAACACCGCCACCGGCACCGCCGAGGTCGATCTGGATGACCGTGAACTCGTCGAGACTCTGAAGAAGAAGACTGCGGCGCTCGTGCCGGGCGCACCTCTGGCCGCGGCCAACCGCTGGCTGAATTCAGACTCGAACGACCTGGACTGAGACGGGTGCGAGCGGGCCGAGCCAGCCCTGAGGGGCCGAGACAGCCGCCGGACCGGCTCGATCGCTCAGTCCTGCGGTGGCTGTTCCGGCACGAGTTCGAGCCCACCGGCGTTGTTCGCCCGGCTCATCAGCCGCTCGATCCACTCCCTGTTCAGCGGAACACGCTTCGACCCGAAGTACCCGAACTCGAGGTGCATCTGCGGATTCATCCAGAGCGTGGTGTGCCCGCTGCCCGGCTCGTTCGAGCGTTCCCAGCTGAACGAGAAGCTCTCACCGCGGCGGAACTTCGCCAGGATGACCGCCTGCAGGTGCGCCAGATCGCGGTCTTCGATCGCCAGCGACGTGGCCGTCGGCCCGTAGATGAGTGTGCCCAATGCCGTTCCCCGATGTCTGGTGCCGCGCCGTATCCGTCGTACTTCGACGAGGTGCCGGGGTCGTCGACTCCGATTCGGTGGGCAGCGTTCAGAATATCAGCGCTGCTCTCCGCTTCTTCGGGCTTGACTTTGCGGCGCCAGAGCGTTGGTTGAAGCGGCTTCGCCCGGCCTCACGACAACTCGGGCAGCGTGCCGCTCACACCAAGTGCGGCCCCAGCCCCTCACACCTGGTGAGGCCCAGAGTGCGTCGACCCCGTGCCCGACCCGCCGTCGGCGGCGTTCATCGCGTCGATCTGCTGCCACGTGTTGTACCCCGCGACCACCGAGAGAACGATGCCGAACACGCCGAGTATCGCCCGCAACTTCGACCGTGCACGGTTCGTGCTGTTCTGGTTCATCGTCATTCCTCCTCACGGCTCGCTCGTGACTACAGAATGCGGCGTCAACCTCGATGTCTTCAATGACCTGGCTGTATGAATACTGTGTCTTCACTGTACGTCAGCTCGGCACACGCCCGTCGGCGAACGTCGCTTAGATTGTGCGGGCATCCTCGACGACGCGGGCGCTGGCCAAGAGGTAGCCGGCCGTCGCGACGTCAGCTCTTGCCCCGAGTCGTGCTCGGGTCTAGTGTGCGGTCATGACCGATCAGGATGCCCAGCCCACCATTCACGACATCGAATTGCCCGAGACGGGCGAGGCGACGTTCTGGCGCGACGGCGTTCAGCACACCCTGCGCGCTGACGGCACCGAAGACGACGAACCGACGTGGACGCTGCACGCCGAAGAATCCCTCATCGCCCACATCAGCCGCCGCGAGGGCAAGTGGATCGGCAGCAACGACTCGCCCTCACGTCAGGTCGAGTCGGATTCCGACTGGCGCCAGGTCGTCATCGACGTCACCGATTAGCCGGCCCGTATACGGCGGTAACACAGCCCCGCTGCCCGTGCAATCTGGTTCCCGCGAAGGCGATTCACTCTAGAGTGACAGCGAGCGACCAAGACCCCGTCGCCCGTTCGTGTGCGCCGCGGATCGTCTGCACCGCGGATCGTGTGCACCGCAGATCGTGTAAGCCGCAGATCATGTGCACCGCGGATCGTGTGCACCGCAGATCGTGTAAGCCGCAGATCATGTGCACCGTCGTAATGTGCACCGTCGAAAGGGGCCTCATGTTGTCGAATGCCACCGCGCCTATCACGGAGTTCGTCGAGTGCTCGGTGTGCGCGCATCCGCTGCTGCCCGGCCCACGCGGACTGACCTGCCTCAACACCGACTGCGAGCTGTACTTCGAGGTCATCCTTGAGGAGGCCGAGTTCGACACCCGCCGACCGGTGTCAGCACCCTCGAGGCGCGTACCATGAGTGCCACGTCGCGGTTGCCTGCCGGCTCGCGGCGCCGAACCACTGGCAGACACTGAACCACTGGCAAACACCGAACCACTGGCAAACACCGAACCGCCGGCAGGCACTGAACTACTGGCAAACACCGAACCACTGGCAAACACCGAACCACTGGGTAACACCGAGGAGACATCGTGAAGATCGAACCACTCGTCAAGCTCGTCAACGAAGGCCTGGCCGCCCAGGGCGGTGGCCCGTTCATCCAGGGTCCGTTCGTCGAAGCTGACACCGATCGCGACGCGAACGAAGCTGTCGTGACTGGCAAGCTGGGCGGTCGTGACGTGAGCCTGAAGTTCCACGTGAACAGCGGAAAGACCGAACACGCATACTCCGTGAGCTTTCTCGACGACGCCACCGGCACGCACCTCGGCAGCGGTGAGGGCGAGTCGACCTTCGCCGACGCGATCTCTGCATACCACTGGAACACCGCACTGGCAGACCTGAAGCAGCTCGGCTGACCTCGCGGCCGAGCCTGCGCGACTGAGGCTGCGCGACTGAGCGTGCGCGGCCGAGCCTGCGCGACTGAGGCTGCGCGACTGAGCGTGCGCGGCGGAGCCTGCTAGGCCGCGCCTGCGCGACTGAGCCTGCCCACGCATCCTCTTGCCGGCACGGCCGATGTCCGAACCCGGCTACCCTTGATGCAATGACCATCACCGCATCTGCCGACGGCTCTGCCCTCGGCAACCCCGGCCCTGCCGGCTGGGCCTGGTACATCGACGACAGCACGTGGGGCGCCGGCGGCTGGCCGCACGGAACCAACAACATGGGCGAGCTCAAGGCCGTTCTCGAGCTGCTGCTGGCCACCGCGCACGTCGACGACGACCTGCACATCTTGTGCGACAGCCAGTACGTCATCAACACCGTCACCAAGTGGATGCCCGGCTGGAAGCGCAAGGGCTGGCGCAAGGGCGACGGAAAACCGGTGATGAACCTCGACCTCGTCCAGGCCATCGACGCGGCCATCGTCGGTCGACGTTACCGCTTCGAATGGGTCAAAGGCCACGTCGGTCACGTACTCAACGAGGCAGCGGATGCCCGTGCGCGCGCCGCAGCGGAGGCCTACGCTCGCGGGCGCGAACCCGACGCCGGGCCCGGGTTTCCGGGTGCCGCCGCCGCGGGCGCCGCTGGTGCCGCGGGCGCCCCCGCGGGTGCCGCGGGCGTCGCTGCAGGTGCCTCGGGCGCGACGAGTGCCGCTGCGGGTGCCTCAGCCGCGACGGGTTCGGCAGCGGGTGTCGCGGATGCGGCCTCTCCGGCAGCCGCGACTCCTGCGATGGCTCCGTCGGCTCGATCACGCGCCTCACGGTCGACAGTTCCGTCTGACGACGACACGCTCTTCTAATTCCGCCCGGGGCGCCTAATTCCCCCGGGCGCGTACTTCCGCCCGGGCCTACTTCCGCCCGTGTTGTCGTTATCCACAATCCGCGCACCTTCGAGTTGTGCACAGATTGCTCGGGTTCGTCTGTCGCTGTCGGTGGCCGGTGATGAGATCGAAGTATGAATCGAACAAATCTCACGGACTGCGATGGTGAATTCGACGACGATGACGATGGCCACCAGCACGATCGCCAGCGGCACGATCGCCATCACGACGATCGCCACCAGCAGGCCATCAACGTCCCCAGCGATCGTCTGACGCTGCGCGCAGCGTATGCGTCGAGCGTTGCGGCCGTGCTGGAGGGCGAGCGCGAGGCGGCGACGGCATCTGCCGAGCAGGCGACACGAATCGATCGCATGCGGCGCGCGGCACTCGCATTGCACCTCGCCGACCAATCCGCCGGCGGCCCGAAGTGGTCGCCTGACGTCGTCGTGCAGCGCACCGTCGTGACCGAGCTCGCCGTCGGCGCCCGGCTGAGCGAAGCCGATGCCCGTCGCAAGATCGACACCGCCCACGGCCTCTGCGGCGCCTTCGCTCAGACCCGTCGCGCGCTCGAGCATGGCCTGATCTCGTACCGGCACGCCGAGAAGATCGTGCGGCACGCCCGGCTGCTCTCCGACAACCGCATCGACGACTACGAAGCGCGCATCCTTCCCGCCGCCCAGCGCGCCAGCGTGCAACGGCTCGAGCGGGAATGCCGGGCCGCAGTCGAAGAACCTCAGCCGGCCACCGCGATCCAGCGTCACCTCGACGCCTGCGCCGAACGCCGACTCACGCTCGACCCGGGCGCCGACGGTATGGCATACCTGACGATGTTCCTTCCCGCGGTCGAAGCCGTCGCCATCTTCAACCGAGCAACCGACCTCGCGCGTTCACTGAAGAACGCTGGCGATCCGCGCACTCTCACCCAGCTTCGGGTCGATGCCGTCTGCGATCTCGACCTGAACGGCGAACCATCCATCCCCGGTGCAACCCGCGGAATCCGCGCTCACGTTCGTGTCACGGTTCCCGCCCTGACTCTGGTGGCACCCTCGGCGCCCCAGCGAGCTGCACTACAGCCCGAGGCGCTCCAGCCCGCCGAACCGATCGACGTGAAGCCCACCGCCTTAGAAACCAGCGCGTCAGAACCCGGTCTATCAGAACGCGGCGCGTCAGAAGCCGGCGCGTCCGAAACCGGGGGGCCGGCCAACCTCGAAGGCTACGGACCCATCGACCGTCTGACCGCCCTCGAACTCACCCGCGACGCCCCGGGCTTCCAGCGCGTTCTCACCGATCCCGTCACCGGAATCGCCTTGAACTACGGCCGACAGCGGTACAAGCCGCCCGCCGATCTCGACGAACTCATCCGCACGGTTCACAGCGAGTGCACTTTTCCTCTCAGCTGTTCTGCCTCGGCGACCGCTGATCTTGATCACACCAAACCCTTCGGCGACGGGTTCGGCACCGATTTCGGCAACCTGAGTCCGCTCTGCTCAAGCCACCACAAAGTAAAACACCACACCGAATGGAGCATCGAGCAGCACCCGGGCATCGACGGCACCGCCCCGATGATCACCTGGACCTCCCCGGCGGGCTTCACCTACGTCGTCGAACCCACTCCCATCGCGCGACCGGTTCCCACCTTCGTCACCCCGTCCACGGTCACGCGCCCCTCGATGAAAACGCGAGCCTCGACAGACACACCCCCTCCGTTCTAGAAAGACGGGTGCCGAGAACAGCGGGTACTGAGAACAACGGATGCCGAGATCAACGGGTACTGAGAACAACGGTCGCCGAGAAATGCGGGTGTCAGAAAGACGGGCACCGAGAACAACCGGCGCTGAGAAATGCGAGTGTCCAGAAATACGGGTGACGCTCGTCGAGCGAGCGGCTATGCGTGGGCGCTGCTCTTCCAGTACCCCGAAAAGGTGATCCTCGACTTGGCCAGTCCCGCGCGGTGCAGGGCTCGGCGCCCTTCGGTCGCAAGCCCGGATTCGCCGACGACGAAGGCGTAGTCGTTCGGCTCGGGGGCCGCTGCGCTCGTGGCCTCGGCGAGCGCATCCAGCGCAGCCCGGCCCGGGTCACCTGCACGCGAAACCCACTGCACCTCGATACCGGGTGGTGCCACCAGTGGCTCGATGTCAGCCTCGAGTGGTACTTCGATGATGGCCGTGCCGATCATCCGTTCATCCAGACTGCGCAGTATGCCTCGAACGGCAGGAAGCCCGGTCTCGTCGCAGATGAGGTGCACCGCCCTGGCGTCTGCGGGCGGATCGAACAGCGGCCCTTGGTCGAGAAGCGCCACCGCAGAACCGATCGAGGTCGACGTCGCCCAGATCGCGACACGGCCGGCGATGTCACCGGCTGCATCCCAGTGCAAGACGACGTCGATATCCATCTCGGGCAACTCACGCGAGCCGCCTCCCGCTGGACGGAAATTTGCGACCGTGTAGTTGCTGCAGTGCGGTCGCTCGTGCTCCACGATTTCGAGATAGCGCTTGTACCAAGCGCGCCCCGCGACCGCAGGCAAGACCAGGGGCGAGTCGGCCGGCGGCAGAAAGAGCCGAAACCAGTGGTCGTTGCCGCTCCACTCAAACCCCGCGAGATCGGCGCCCGCGACCGTCACGCGCTGAAACGAGGGGCTGGTGCGGCGGGTCGCCATGACCTGCGCGGTGAACAATTTCGGGTCGGCGGGCATCAGCCGGGGGTATCGGGTCATTTCATCCACCTTACGAGATGCGCTCGATATTAGGTAAGGCTACGCTTACTGAAATGTGTACTTCGTTCGCCAGGCACTCTCGCCGCGCAGACCGCGGTACGAGAGCACCTGGCTAGAACGGAGCACCTGGCTAGAACAGAGCACCTGGCTAGAACGGCGCGACTCCCGAACGGTTGATGAACGTGCCGGTCGGGCCCTCCCCGCCTCGGGTCGCGAGTTCGACGATCGCGTCTGTGCCCTCTTCGACGGTCTGGTAACCGTTGTTGCCGTTGAAGTCGGTGGCCGTGTAACCGGGGTCGGCCGCGTTGATACGAATCTCTGGAAACGCCTTGGCATACTGCACGGTGAGCATGGTGACTGCCGATTTCGACGACGTGTACAACGGCGCGGTGATGGTCGATTCGACGTGTTCGGGGTCGCGCACGAAGGCGAAGGAGCCCATGCCGCTCGTCACGTTCACGATCGTCGGCGCGCTCGATTCGCGCAGCAACGGCACGAACGCGCTGGTCATGCGTACGATTCCGATGACGTTGGTGTCGTAGACAGCGAAGGCGTCGGCGGCGGTGAGCTCGGCAGCCGACGAGTGCGACCCGACGATTCCGGCGTTGTTAATGAGCACGTCGAGCCCGCCGGCCGCCGAGATAGTGGATGCCGCAGCCGCGACGGATTCATCGCTCGTGACGTCGAGCTGCACGAAGCGAGCCCCGAGCTCTTCGGCCGCCTTCGTGCCGCGGGCTTCGTCGCGGGCACCGATCCACACCGTATGGCCGGCCTCGATGAGCCGCCTGGCGGTTTCGTAGCCGAGCCCCTTGTTGGCTCCGGTGATGAGGGTTTTCGTCGGGTGTGCCGCTGGGGCGATGTCTGTTGTCATGTTTCGAGTGTGCGCCGCCACCGTCGACCTGTCGTGGCCCGGCTCAGCATACGGACTCGCAGTACCACGCAGCATCCGAAGGCCGGTGACAGACTGGCCAGATGGATGAGACTGGCCAGATGGATGAGACACGGCCCGGCAGCCCCGGCAGCCCCGGCGATCACGGCGACCTCGGCGCCCTGCTGCGGTCGTGGCGAGACCGGCTGTCTCCCGCGGACGTCGGCCTCTTCGCCGGCGAGACGCGTCGCGCGCTCGGGCTGCGCCGCGAAGAGCTCGCCTCGCTCGCCGGGCTGAGCGTCGACTACGTCGTTCGCCTCGAGCAGGGCCGGGCGCGGCACCCTTCGGTTCAGGTCGCCGCCGCTCTCGCCCGCGCGCTGCAGCTGAGCGACGCCGAGCGTGATCACCTCTTCGTCGTCGCCGGGCTGCTGCCCCCGTCGCCGAGAGAAGTGCCCGCGCATATCCCCCCGGGAGTGCAACGCCTGGTGGCGCGTCTCGGCGAGATTCCGCTGGCTGTGTTCACGGCCTCCTGGGATCTGATCAGCTGGAGCCCGCTCTGGGCCGCCCTGCTCGGCGAACCGGCGCGACCAGCGTCGGGGCGGCCGAACCTCATCCGCTCGCTGTTCAGCGACACCGCCCTGCACAGCGGCGAGGGCTTCATCGTGAGTCGCTCGGGCAGCGTCGACGGCTTCGGCGCCTCGCTCGTCGCCGACCTGCGCCGGGTGCATGGGCAGTATCCGGATGATCGTACGGTAACGAGCCTGATCGACGAACTCCTGGCATCGAGCCCGGCGTTCCGCGAGCTGTGGCACAGCGGTTCGGTCGGCGAACACCAGTCCGAGAGCAAGGTCGTGCGTAACGCCATCGTCGGAGACGTCGAACTCGACTGCGACGTGTTCAGCGTGGCTGGCACCGACCTTCGCATCGTTGCCTACACAGCCGCGACCGGTTCTGCCGCAGCGGCGAAACTCGACTTCTTGCGCGTGAGCGCGGTGCAATCGAGCAGGGGCTCGAGCGTTCAGGTGCGCTGAGCCGAGCCCGCACCCCGCGCGACCCGCTCAGCAGCGAGCGCCGACCCCTTCTCCTGCCGTCGGGCCGGAACATACAGTGCCGCCCCGACGATACTGAACGCCCCCGCCACCACAAACGCGACGCCCGGCGACGTCGCACCGGCGAGGGGAACCAGAAGCAGCGCCCCCAGGCTGTAACTGCCGCCCGACACCATCGAGTTCATCGAGAGCACCACCGCCCGATTCGCCTGAGTCGCCTGTCGATGCAGCAGGGTGCTGTGCATCGGTCCCGCCGCTCCGTGCGTCAGATAGGCGAGCCAGTAGGCCACGATCAGGCCGAGCGGGCCGGCGACGACACCCATGACGACAACGAACAGGCCGTTCAGAATGCGCGCGACGATCGCCGTGCGCGCCACCCCGATGCGCCGGCTGCCGAACGCCGCCACCAGAGCGCCCGCCGCGAACAGCCCCCACGCTGCTGCAGATGCCGGGCCGAACAGCGCGGCTGCGGCGTCTTCTCCTCCCAGATCGTCGGCCAGTTTCACCGGAGTCAGCGTCTCGAACGCCACCATCGCGATGCTCCAGAACACCTCCACGAGCACCAGAGAACGCAGCACTCTCGACGTTCGCATAAGGCGCAACCCCTGCCCGATGGTTCGCGGGGCAGCGCGTACGGCATCCGTCAGCGCTGCGACGCGCCGGGCACCGGATGCCCGTACCGGCGTCTCACGCACCAGCAGCCCGAGCAGCACAGTGTGGGTCGCGTACAGCACGGTCGCGACGGCGAACGGCAGGGCGAGCGCGGAGATCTGAGTCAGCCCTGCGAACTGGGCCAGCGGATTCCACGCCACCAGCCCGCCGCCGACGAGCGCCCCCGCCGCGATGGCAATGCCCAGAGCCATCGCAGCGCGACTCAGACCGCGCTCGATCGGGCGCGCGGCAGTGCCAGCAGAGACTGTTGTGACGGCAGCGCCGCCGGTGACACCAGCGCCGCCAGGGCCGCCAGGGCCGCCAGCGCCGCCAGTGTGCGCAGTAACCGCATCGACGTACCAGGCCTCGAGCGGACCGGAGTCGAGCGCCCGGAACACCCCCTGCAGCACCATGGCCAGCGCGAACATCCAGAACGAAGTCGCCACCAGAAGGAGCGCGGTAGAGGCCACCGCGACGACACCCGAGGCGATGAGCAGCGGGCGCCGACCGAGCGCATCGGCCAGGCCACCCGTCGGCAGCTCGAGCCCGAGCACCACAAAACCCTGAATCGAGAGCAGAAGGCCCACCTGCGCGAGAGACAGACCGCGTTCGAGCGGAAGCAGAACCGTGAGTCCGAACACCACTCCGACCGGCAGCCAGCGGGTCGCGGTGAGCAGCACCAGGCGGCGTTCGGCCTGGGGTGCGGATAGCGGGGCGACGGAAAGGGAGGCGCCGCTCATTGATCCGTTAAGGGCGCTTGCAGGTCGACCGGGCTCGTGAACGTGTGCACGTGAACGCGCCGTGCACGCTCGTCGCCCTCGCCGAGCGTGCGGTACCGGTCGAGCAGAGCATCCAGATCGGCCTTCAAGGCAGCAGCCTGCTCGGGGGTCACGAAGACGAACGAGTCGTTGAGCCCGAACACGTCGACCCACTCGGCAGGCCAGGTCTCTGCCACGTCGAGCCATTGTTCGGCGCGCGTCGCGAACTGCCGAACGTAGTCGCGCTGCAGCCAGCCGAGCGCGGTGCGGGCGTCTTCGTCGCCGGCGAAATCGGAGTTGTTCCAGGAGTGGTAGTCGGTGGATGCCCGCCAGAGCCGACGCCGACCCGCGCCCTCGCCCGTATCGGCGACCAGCCCCACCGACTCGAGCGCGCGCAGGTGGTAACTCGTGGCTCCGGTGTTCGTCGAGAGGATGCCGGCCAGCTCGGTCGCGGTCAGCGGCCCGTCGACCCGCAGGCGGCCGAGAATGCGCGAGCGCAGCGGGTGAGCGAGCACCCGCACGGCTCGTTCGTCGAGCTGGATGCCCGTGTAGGGGCGTGGTGCTGCGGTCGGGTTCTCAGTGTGGTGCGCGCTCGGGTTCCCCTGAGGATTTGCGTTCGCATTCTTGGCCATGGCCCTGATTTTGTCATGCACACTTTCTATGCACAAGACTTGTGCAAGCAAACAGCGGCGCCGGGTGAGAGAGTGGAACCGTGACTTCCGAGCCTGACGCCCGCCTAGGCATTGGCCTTGCCGCCATCGGGCACCCCGCGTACATCACCGTCGGGCGTGACACCGTTTTGGCACAACCGCAGGGTTTCGAAAGGCGGCGCACATGCCAAAGGGGCGCGTAACCGCGGCGAGCAACGCCACAACCGCCGCAACCGGCGCAACCGGCGCGGTCGGCGCCGTCGGGGTGCCCGGGGCCGTCGGGGTGCCCGGGGCCGTCGGGGTGCTCGGGGTGGGTCGCATGGGGCGGCCGATTGCGCTCGCGCTCGCGGCGGCCGGATTCGCCGTCACCGCGTTCGACGTCGAGCCCGACCGGTTCGCGGGGCTCGACGCGCTCGGCGTGCGCGCCGCGGCATCAGCCGTCGAGCTCGCGGGGGTGAGCGACCTTCTCGTTACCGTGCTTCCGGGGCCGCCCGAAATCGAGCGGGCAATGGCAGACGACGACGCATCGGGCGAAGGCCTGCTCGACCACCTGCGGCCGGGCGCCTGCTGGCTCGACCTCAGCAGCAGCGACCCCGACCTCATGGTGCGGCTCAGCCGGCACGCGGCCGATCGCGGCATACTCACGGTCGAAGCCCCCCTGGGCGGCGGGGTCGAGGCGGCCGAGGCGGCGCAGCTGTCGTTCTTCGTCTCGGGCCACGCTGCCGCCGTCGAGGCCGCGATGCCTGTGCTCACGGCCCTCTCAGCCCTCGCCGAGCCCGGCGCAATCTGTCACCTCGGCGAAGCGCCTGGCGCGGGAAATACCGCGAAGCTCCTGGCGAACCTGCTCTGGTTCGGTCAGAGCATCGCCGTCACCGAAGCTCTGTTGCTCGGCAGCAAACGCGGTATCGATCCGCGAGCGCTGCAGGATGCCCTGCGGGGCAGCGCCGGCGGCAGCGCCTTCATCGACCGGCACCTCGACCGGTTGCTCGCCGGAGACGACATGGCCACGTTCGGCCTCGACCGCGTCGTGGAAGAGCTCGACACCCTCACCCGCCTGGCGGCCGAAGCCGAGATGCCGTTCGCGCTGTCGAACCTCGTGGCGGGCATCCACCACCGCGCACTGCAGCGCTTCGGCGCCGTCGACGGGGAACTTCTTGCAGCTCGACTGCTCGAAGCGGAAGCGAGCATTTCGCTGGTAGATGGCGAGCAATAACGCACGTCTAGACCGGGATAGGCATCGACGGGGTGACCCGTCAAGCCCTGTCGGCACGTCGGCGCAGCCGAATAGCGTGAGGCCATGCCTTCGATCTACACACCCCACGACCCCATTCACCAGTACCCGAACCCGCCCTTCCCCCCGCAGCAGCAGTCGGCTCCCGGCGACGTAAACCAGATGGATCCGAAACCAGATCACGGCGAGCAGAGCTACGTCGGCTCGGGCCGGCTGGCCGGTCGTAAGGCAGTCGTCACGGGCGCCGATTCCGGCATCGGTCGCGCTGTCGCAATCGCGTACGCACGGGAGGGAGCCGATGTGGCGCTCTCCTACCTGCCCGAAGAGCAAGCTCAGGCCGAAGAGGTCGCCGCGCTCGTCGAGGCAGCGGGGCAGAAGGCCCTGCTTTTTCCCGGCGACCTTCAAGACGAAGCCACCAACGCGGCACTCATCGACAAGACGGTCGACGAATTCGGCGGGCTCGACATCATCGCCATCATCGCGGGCACCATGCCCACCGTCGACAGCATCGACGACTTCAAGACCGAGACGCTCGACCACGTTCTGAAGACCAACATCTACCCCTTGTTCTGGCTCACTAAGGCGGCCTCGCCGCACCTCAAGCCGGGCGCATCGATCGTGACCTGCTCGAGCATCCAGGGATTCAGCCCCTCGCCCGCGCTGGCCGAATACGCGGTGTCGAAGGCGGGTATCGCCAACTTCACCCGCGCGATGGCCCAGCAGCTCGCCGAACGCGGCATCCGTGTGAACGGCGTCGCCCCGGGCCCGGTGTGGACCCCGCTGCAGCCGGCCTTCGTGCCGAACGAGAAGATCGAGTCGTTCGGCAGCGAATCCGCCTACGGCCGCCCCGGTCAGCCGGCCGAACTCGCCCCGCCGTTCGTGCTGCTCGCCTCGCAAGAGGCCAGCTACATCAGCGGCGAGACCATCGCTGTGACGGGCGGGACCCCGGTGCACTGACCCCGGTGCAGTGGCGGGAGAACACCATGCCCGGGGGTGAACACCATGCCCGGGGTGAACATTATGCCCGGCGTGAACACTATGCCCGCGGTGACCAGATGAGCGAGGCGCGCGCATGAGCGTCTGGGTCGGCACCTCCGGCTGGAGTTACGACCACTGGAACGGGGTGCTCTACGCCGATGGCCTCCCGCCCTGGCGCCGACTCGAAACGTACACCGGCGAGTTTCAAACCGTCGAACTCAACGCAAGCTTCTACCGCTGGCCCAACAACGCCGCCTTCGTCAGCTGGCGTCGCCGCCTGCCCGACGGTTTTCGCATGTCGGTCAAGGCTCCACGTGGCCTGACCCACGGCAAGCTGCTCTACGCGCCCGAGATCTGGGTGCAGCGAATGACGTCGGCCTGGCATGAGCTCGGCGACAAGCGCGCCGTGCTGCTCGTGCAGCTGCCGCCCGGAATGCAACGCGACGACGAGCGCCTGCGCTACTTTCTCGCCCAGCTGCCGCCGTGGCTGCGCGTCGCGGTGGAACTTCGGCACGAGAGCTGGAATCACGACGACGTGTTCCGCCTGCTCGAGCAGCATGGGGCGGCGTATTGCGTCATGAGCGGCGCCAACCTGCCCTGCGTCATTCGGGCGACCTCCGACATCGTCTATATTCGCCTGCACGGCCCCGACCACTCGTATCTCTACGGAGGCTCGTACTCCGACACCGACCTGGCCTGGTGGGCCGACCGAATCGCCGAATGGAACAGCTCCGGCCATGAGGTCTACGCCTACTTCAACAACGACGGCGGCGGTAACGCCGTGCGAAACGCCCGCACCCTGAAGTGGATGCTCGGCGAACGCCTCTGACCCGCCCGCAGCATCCGTTCTCCGAGTAACGCACACAGCCGGTTAGTCTGGGCAGATGGCCATCGACCGCATCCGTCACTTCATGGCCGCCGCCGACTCGCTGAACTTCGCGCACGCCGCCCGCACCGAAGGCGTCTCGCGCGCCACCCTGGTCGCCTCGGTGAAGGAACTCGAAGCCGAACTCGGGTACCCGTTGTTCGACTACTCGGCCGAGACCACCACGCTCACTGCCGCCGGTGAGGCGCTGCAGCAGACCACAACGGTGCAGTGGGCGAAGTCTGCAGCAGCGGCCGCCGCCGACGTTCGTCCGCCGGGCGGAAAGGCAAAGGCGTCGAAGGGCAAAGGCCGCGCGCCGGCCGTCAAGGGTGCGCCCCGTGTCGGAAAGCGGCGGCAGGGGCGCTGAGTCGGGAGCGTTCCACACGGGCATCCGTTCGGCCGGCCCACGGGCATCCGGAGCCGTCAGCGCGTGACGACAGGGTAATCAGCCGTCAGCGCGTGATGGCGGGGTAATCCCCCGCCTCGAGGTCGTCGATCAGGCTCGGGTGCGTGGGCTGCCAGCCGAAACGTTCTCGCGTGCGACTGCTTGAAGAAGGCTGATCGACGGCGAACACCGTGCCGAGAAAGCCGAAGGTCTCAGCGGCCACCTGCTCGGTGGGCACGTCGAGCTTTCGCCCGATGATCTCGGCCAGCGTGCGCATCGTGTCGCCTTCGTCGGCGACCGCATGCACCACCGTGCCCGGGTCGGCCTCCTCTACCATCAGGCGAAAGAGGGTCGCAGCGTCACGGCGATGAACGGCCGGCCAGCGCTGACTGCCGTCGCCGACGTACCCCGAGACACCGCTGCGCTGTGCTGCCGCAATGAGCATGCTCGCGAACCCGTAGGCGACCTGGCGCTCGTGCACCGAGCGGGGCAACCGCACCACCGCCGAGCGCACGCCCTTCTGCGCCAGGCCCAGCACGGCTTGAGCGTTGCGACCGCGCCCGCCCACCGGCCCGTCGGTCACCGCCGGGTCTGTCTCGATCGATGCCCGGCCCGCCACACCCGGTGTTCCCGACGCGATGACGAAGGGCTTGCCCGTCTCGACGAGCGCCGCCCCCAATGCCTCGATCGCAAAGCGCTCTTCGGCGATGCCCTTCTCGAAATTGGTGAAGTCGTTGCTGAAGGCCAAGTGGATGACCCCGTCTGACTGCCGGGCTCCGGCCGAGAGGATGCCCGCGTCATCCATACTGCCGCGAAGCACTGCTGCGCCCGCGGCTTCGATGGCGGCGGCCGAGCGATCGGATCGGGCGAGGCCGAGAACCTCGTGACCGGCAGAGATGAGTTCGGGCACGACGGCCGAGCCGATGCCCCCTGAGGCACCCGTGACAAAAACGCGCATGAAAGACTCCTTAGTGATGCGACTTGTGTCCCATCAGCGTACCACCGTGATGGGACTCTTGTCGCATCGCTAGAATAGAGACATGCCTCGTTGGGAACCAGATGCGCGTGAACGCTTCGTCGTTGCGGCACTGCAGCTGTTCTCCGACCAGGGCTACGACAACACGACGGTCGCCGAGATCGCCGATCGGGCCGGGCTCACCAAGAGCACGTTCTTTCGGCACTTCAGCGACAAACGCGAGGTGCTCGCGGCCGGGCAAGAGACGCTCTCGCGACTGCTCGCCGACGGCATCACCGCCGCCCCTGCCGGCGCCACACCCCTCGGCGCTGTCGAAGCCGGCTTGCAACACGCCTCCGAGGCGATGACCGAGTTCAATCGTGAACTCGCGCCGCGACTCGCGGCAGTCATCGCCACCAGTCGAGAGCTGCAAGAGCGTAGCGCGCTGAAGCAAGTGGGCATGGCGGCCGCGATGGCGGATGCCCTGACGAAACGTGGAGCTTCGGAATCCGTCGCAACCACCGCAGCCGAACTCGGCGTGCTCGCATTCAAAGACGCCTTCGCCGAATGGACCACCGAGGGCAATGAGAGCGCGCTGTCTGACCTCACCCGGGCATCCCTCGATCGGCTGCGGGCCGCGGTCACTCAGTTGGGCTGAGCATCCCAGATTCCTGCAGCTAGCGGCTAGGGTCTGTCGCTGTGTGGATCTTCACCCTCGAGCCCGCTCGACGAGCCGAGGAACATATTCGGCGAGGTCGAATCGTCGAACTCATCCTCGGCCCGGGCGGAAGGTGCGACGGGCATGAGCTGAGCGCGCTCGTCGGGGGGTATCGTCGTGATCGTTCCAGTATCGGTTCGCACCAGATTGTGCTTCGCCAGCGTCTCGTCACGCTGGCGAATGAGAAACTCACGATTGGCGGCGTTCGCATCGGCGAACATCGTCGTGTGCCCCGACGTCACCCGCTTCACCCGCCGCCATTCGAGGTAGTGTTTGCCGACGAACATCAGCACGAGGCCCACCACCGCGTACGACACCATCATCGTGATGCCGCGAGCGTACCCGGGGCCGACACCGTAGAGCACGCGTTTGAGCATCTCGGTTATTCCGCTGCCGACCACCACATTGTTCAGCCAAGCGAACGGTTCGGGCATGAACCACGACGGATACGCCGCCCCCGACGACGGCATCGACAAAAAGATGAACACCACCATCGCCGGCACCGCAATGAACCGGCCGGCGAAGTAGCTCGCTCCGTTCACCGTGAGGCCGATGGCCACGATCCAGCCCCAAGCGATGAGGAACAGCGCCCCGAAATGCCCGTGCACAGCGCCGATCACCGGCCCGGCGAGAACGTTCGTGATGAGCGAGATCAGAGCTCCACCCACCACGATCACCGCAATGCGGGTGCGATGTTTCAGCGGAGCACCCATCAGGCCGATGAACATGGCCACCATATAACCGCCGATGCACCACGCCAGCATCAAATACAACGACACGGTTCCGTACTCGTCATACGAGGGCAGCGGGGCGAGGTCGACGACGGTCGGCGCGGGAGCGCCTGCCGCAGCAGCAGCAAGCACCGGCGTGATCATCGCGGGCAGCAGCGCGGCCACCTGATATTGGTGCGCCGACGCCCTGTAGATGGTCGAGGTGCTCGGGTCGAACGCGACCGCCACCTGCCCCGTCGTCACCGCCGTCTTCGCCTCGTCGACCGTGTCGAACGAACGCACGGAGAGCACTCCGGGTAGCGCGGTATCGAATTCGGCCTGCAGCTGCTCGCTCGACGAACCGACGACAGCGACCGGCACGTCGTGCGGATGCGGCGAGTGAAACGCCGCGATGTAACAGAGGCAGAACGCAACGATGAAGAACAACGGTAGCCACAATTGCAACCCGATGAGCTGAAGCGACGGATGCAACGTCGAATACCACCGGCGATAGGCACTCACTCGCGGCTTGCGCTCCAGCCCGCCCGCACTGTTCGCTGATCCGCTCGTGTCGCTCGCTGACCGGCCCGCACTGTTCGCTGTTTGGCCCGCGCTGCTCGCTGACCGGCCCGCGCCGTTCACTGATCCCGCACTGTTCGCTGATCCCGCACTGTTCGCTGATCCGTTCATCGTTCGACCACCTCCCGATGCGCTCCACGTTACCCGCGTCACCTGCAACGGTGTCATGCGCTCTGCGCGGACGACGTCGCTGGCGGCACCGTCAGTCGGCGTCGGTGAATCTGGGGCGCACGGGTGTGCCGTCGCGTCTTCGAGGATTGAACACGTCTGGTGGCCGGGCTGTGGTGAGTCGGTCTGATGTTTGTCGGCATCGTTGGGGTCGTTGTTGATGATCGACCCATGCTGGTGGGATCAGATGCGGCACCCCATCCACCATGACAAGCCGCCAGTCTGAGGTGTGTAAATGGTTGTGGTGGAACTTGCACAACAACGCACCATTACCCACATCAGTTCTGCCGGGCAAGTACGTGTCATCTTTCCATTCCACGACGTGGTGGCTCTCGCAGAACTGCGGTGGCCTGTTACAGCCCCGCCACACGCACCCGCCGTCACGAATCGCCAACGCCCGGTTCTGCGCCGAACTGAACAGCCGCCGAGTCTTCCCGAGTTGCAACACCTCGCCGTGGTCACCGAACAGTGTGGTGATGATGTCGGCGTGGCAGATGGTCTGCTCGACCACGCTCGGCGGCACGGGTTCTTCGATGCCATCGATCCACCCCACCGCACGCCCAGAGACGACGTCTTCGAGGGTGGCATGGATGTTCAGTACCGGCCTGGCACCATTGATCAACGGCATCCCCGGCAGCCCTGCGGCGAGCCGGATGACCTCGGTGAACACATCCACCCGCCGCTGCGACACCGTACGCGCATCGACCGCTTTCGCTTCAGCTTCCGCGTCAGCCTTCGCGTCGGCGTCGGCGTCCTCGGCCTCCGCGTCGGTGCCGTTCGCGTCGTTCGCTTCGTTCGCTCCGTTCACGCCGGGATCCAAGGGGAGGTGCCCGGCGACGCGTGGGCTCGAGATCGCGTGATCGACTGCCATCCACACGCCACCCTGCTCGGGGGTGAGTACCCCCTTCACCCGGATGCACCCCGACCGGGTCGGTGAGAACGTCAAACCGCGTTTGGCTTCGTGATCCTGATACCTAGGTTCTGCACCGTCAGCGTCAAGACTTTCTCTGGCCCGGATAGCGAGACCACGAATGTCATCGGCACCGAACCCCACCCCACGGATACCGTCGACAGCCCACTGCACGAGTTGCCGTTCCACCGCCCGGATCTCTTCGGTACCGCAGCTCGGTGCGGCCTGTGACAGTGGCCCCGTGATGGCGTCGGCGGTATCGATACCGATCAGACCCGACCGGAGAG
>JAODBC010000043.1 GCA_025463765.1 Subtercola sp.
CGGGCGATCGGGATCTTGCTGCCCAACACCTGCGCCACCACGTCGCGCGCGATGTGCTGCGGCGTGAGGCCGGCGTCTTCGAGAATCTGCGAGCGGCTGGCGTGGTCGAGAAACTCGTCGGGCAGGCCGAGCTCGGTGACGGCCGTGTCGACGCCGGCATCACGCAGGTCTTGCCGGATGCGCGTACCGATGCCACCGACCCGAATGCCGTCTTCGATCGTCACGACGAGCCGGTGCTGCGCGGCGAGGTCGATGAGGCTGGCCGCCGTCGGCACGACCCAGCGCGGGTCGATCACGGTGGCTCCGATGCCTTGAGCGGCGAGCCGCTCGGCCACCTCGAGACCGAGCGAGGCGAACGGGCCGACGGTCACGAGCAACACGTCGTGCTGTGCGGCCTCGCGAAGAACATCCACACCGTCGGCGGTGCGCCGCTCGGCCACGATCTCGGGCCCGACGGCACCCTTCGGAAACCGGATGACCGTGGGAGCGTCATCGACGGCAATGGCCTCGGCCAGCTCTTCACGCAGGCGCTCACCGTCGCGAGGCGCGGCGAGGCGGATGTTCGGAACCACTTGGAGAATAGCCAGATCCCACATGCCGTGGTGACTCGGCCCGTCGGGGCCGGTGACACCGGCGCGGTCGAGCACGAAGGTGACCCCGGCACGATGCAGGCCGACATCCATCAGCACCTGGTCGAACGCGCGGTTGATGAAGGTGGCGTACAGGGCGACGACGGGGTGCAGGCCACCGAAGGCGAGCCCGGCGGCACTGGTGACGGCGTGCTGCTCGGCGATACCCACGTCGAGCACACGAGACGGAAAACGTTGGGCCATGGTGTGCAGGCCGGTCGGCCGCAGCATGGCCGCGGTGATGCCGACGATCGTGGGGTTCAGGGCGGCGAGTGAGGCGATCTCGTCGCTGAACACGCCCGTCCACGAGGGGCGACCGTCGGCACCGCCGATGGGCTCGCCCGTCTCGGGGTCGATCTGCCCCACGGCGTGAAACTGGTCGGCCTCGTCATTGCGGGCCGGTTCGTAACCGCGGCCCTTCTCGGTGATGGCGTGCACGATGACCGGCTGGCGATATTCCTTGGCCTGGTGCAGCGCCTGCTCCATGGCGTGCACGTCGTGGGCGTCGACCGGGCCGATGTACTTGATGTCGAGGTTCGAGTAGAGCGCCTCGTTGTTGGTGAGCCGGGCGAGAAACCCGTGCGTGCCGCCGCGCACACCGCGATACACCGCGCGCCCGGCCGCCCCGAAGTGGCCGAAGAGCCGTTCGCTCGAGTGGTGCAGATCGCGGTACCCGGCCGCGGTGCGCACCGAGTTGAGGTAGCGGGCCATGCCGCCGATGGTCGGAGCGTACGAGCGGCCGTTGTCGTTTACCACGATGACGAGATTACGGTCGTTGTCGTCGCTGATGTTGTTCAGCGCCTCCCACGTCATGCCCCCGGTGAGCGCGCCGTCGCCGACGACCGCAACCACGTGCCGGTCGGCCTGCCCGGTCATCACGAAGGCGCGCGAGATGCCGTCGGCCCACGAGAGCGAGCTCGAGGCGTGCGAGCTCTCGACGACGTCGTGCGGGCTCTCAGAGCGCTGGGGATAGCCGGCGAGCCCACCGCGCTCGCGCAGGTGGCTGAAGTCTTGACGGCCCGTCAAGAGCTTGTGAACGTACGACTGGTGCCCCGTGTCGAACACGATCGCATCATGCGGCGAATCGAAGACACGGTGAATGGCGATCGTCAATTCGACCACACCGAGGTTCGGCCCCAGGTGGCCGCCGGTCTTCGAAACCTCGGTGATCAAGAACTGACGGATCTCGGCCGAGAGTGCGACGAGCTGCTCGGTCGACAGACCATCGAGGTCTCGTGGCCCAGAGATCTGTTCGAGGATGCTCATCACGCGAGTCTATTCTGTGAGGCGGAGAAATGACTGAGGCTGGCGCCACAGCACAACTGTGCTAGGAGCCAGCCACCGAAACGAACGAATGGGCCCGAAGTGCGAGCATCCTGCAGCGGATGTCGCACGTCGGGCCCACTCGATGGGTGTCGTTACGCCGCGGTGACGAGCGAACGCAGCACGTACTGCAGAATGCCGCCGTTGCGGTAGTAGTCGGCCTCACCGGGGGTGTCGATGCGCAGCACGGCGTCGAATTCGACGACCGCCTTGCCCGCTGCCGAGTTGGCCGAAGGAGTGGCGACGACGTGCAGCGTCTTGGGCGTGCGACCTTCGTTCAGCTCTTCGACGCCGGTGATATCGAACACCTCGGTGCCGTCGAGACCGAGCGAGCCGGCCGACTCCCCCGCCGGGAACTGCAGCGGCAGAACGCCCATACCGATGAGGTTCGAGCGGTGAATGCGCTCGAAGCTCTCGGTGATGACCGCCTTCACGCCCAGCAGTGAGGTGCCCTTGGCCGCCCAGTCACGTGACGAGCCCGAGCCGTATTCTTTGCCGCCCAGGATGACCAGGGGAATGCCCTGAGCCTGGTAGTTCTCGCTCGCGTCGTAGATGAACGCCTGCGGCGCATCGGGCTGGGTGAAGTCGCGGGTGTAACCGCCCTCCACATTGTCGAGCAGCTGGTTGCGCAGACGGATGTTCGCGAACGTGCCGCGGATCATCACCTCGTGGTTACCACGGCGCGAGCCGTAGGAGTTGTAGTCCTTGCGATCGATGCCGTGGCCCGAAAGGTACTTTCCGGCCGGGCTGTCGGCCTTGATGCTGCCGGCAGGGCTGATGTGGTCGGTGGTGACTGAATCGCCGAGCTTCGCCAGCACCCGCGCACCGGAGATGTCGCTGACCGGGGTGGTCTCGATGGTCATGCCGTCGAAGTACGGGGGCTTGCGCACGTAGGTCGACGAAGCCTCCCACTCGAAGACCGGGCCGGTCGGGGTGGGCAGCGAACGCCAGCGGTCGTCGCCGTCGAACACGCTCGAGTACTCGTGCGTGAACATTCCGGTGTTGATCGAGCTGTCGATGGTGTCTTGCACCTCGGCCGCGTCGGGCCAGATGTCGCGCAGAAAGACGTCGTTGCCTTCGGTGTCTTGACCGAGGGCATCTACCTCGAAATCGAAGTTCATCGAGCCCGCGAGGGCGTAGGCGATGACCAGCGGCGGCGAGGCGAGGTAGTTCATCTTCACGTCGGGGCTGATGCGACCCTCGAAGTTGCGGTTGCCCGAGAGCACTGCGGTGACGGCGAGGTCGTTCTTGTTGATGGCGTCGGTCACCTCTTCGATGAGCGGGCCGGTGTTGCCGATGCACACCGTGCAGCCGTAGCCGACGGTGTAGAAGCCGAGGGCCTCGAGGTCGCCCGTGAGGCCGGCCTTCTCGTAGTAGTCGGTGACGACCTTCGAGCCGGGAGCCAGCGTGGTCTTCACCCAGGGCTTCGAGGTGAGGCCCTTCTTCACGGCGTTACGCGCAAGCAGGCCGGCCGCGAGCATGACGCTCGGGTTCGACGTATTCGTGCACGACGTGATGGCGGCGACCGCGACGGCACCGTGATCGAGCGTGTAGTTCAGCCCGGCGGGAGTGGTGACGGCCGTGGGTGCCGAGACGGTGGCCGGCGCGTGGCTGACGTGAGCGTGCGACACCTCGTGGGCACGGTCTTCATCTTGCGCCGTGAAGCCGATGGGGTCGGAGGCCGGGAACGAACCTTCGATGGCTGCATCGACCCGCGACAGGTCTTGCGAGGCGTAGTCGTTCAGGTCTTGCTCGAACTGGTACTTCGCATTGCTGAGCTCGACGCGGTCTTGCGGGCGCTTCGGGCCGGCGATCGACGGAACGACCGTCGACAGGTCGAGCTCGAGGTACTCGCTGAAGACGGGCTCGACCGATGCATCGTGCCAGAGGTGCTGCAGCTTGGCGTAGGCCTCGACGAGGGCGACCTGCTCGTCGCTGCGGCCGGTGAGGCGCAGGTAGTCGAGCGTGACGTCGTCGATGGGAAACATGGCGGCGGTGGAGCCGAACTCGGGGCTCATGTTGCCGATCGTGGCACGGTTGGCCAGCGGAACCTCGGTGACGCCTTCGCCGTAGAATTCCACGAACTTGCCGACCACGCCGTGCTTGCGCACCATCTGAGTAATGGTGAGAACGACGTCGGTCGCCGTGACGCCGGCCGGAATGGACCCGCTCAGCTTGAAGCCGACGACCTTCGGAATCAGCATCGACACGGGCTGGCCGAGCATGGCCGCCTCGGCCTCGATGCCGCCGACGCCCCAGCCCAGCACGCCGAGGCCGTTGACCATGGTGGTGTGCGAGTCGGTGCCGACGCAGGTGTCGGGGTAGGCGCGCAGAACCCCATCGACCTCGCGGGTGAAGATGACGCGGGCCAGGTACTCGATGTTCACCTGGTGCACGATGCCGGTTCCCGGCGGAACGACCTTGAAGTCGTCGAATGCCGTCTGGCCCCAGCGAAGGAACTGGTACCGCTCGCCGTTGCGCTCGTATTCGATGTCGACGTTGCGCTCGAGGGCGTTCTCGGTGCCGAACAGGTCGGCGATGACCGAGTGGTCGATGACCAGCTCGGCGGGAGCGAGAGGGTTGATCTTGGTGGGGTCGCCGCCGAGGGCGCCGACCGCTTCGCGCATCGTTGCGAGGTCGACGATGCAGGGCACGCCGGTGAAGTCTTGCATCACGACACGGGCGGGGGTGAACTGAATCTCGGTGTCGGGCTCCGCCGTCGGAACCCACGACCCGAGGGCCTTGATGTGCTCTGCCGTGATGTTCGCACCGTCTTCGGTGCGGAGCAGGTTCTCGAGCAGAACCTTCAGGCTGAACGGAAGCTTCTCGAAGCCCGGAACGGTGTCGAGGCGAAAGACCTCGTACGACGCATCGCCGACCTTGAGAGTGTCTTTCGATCCAAAGCTGTTTACTGCAGACACGATGGTCTCTCCTTCGCTTGGTACGTCTATCTTCTAAGGCTCCGGATGCCCGTGGCTAGCAAGGCTGCCCTAACTCGGCAGCGCTGCCTCGGCATCGCAAAAGTATCTTGACGTCGAGATAACTATATCACCCGCCGACGCCTATTCGCGGTCTTGAACGAGCCCGCGCCGTTTCGCAATGCGGTAGTAGATTTCGATGCCGAGTGCGCCCAGCGCACCGATCGTGATGACGTAGAGCAGCCAGCCCGGCGACGTGACCGTCAGCACGAAGAAGCTCTGCGTGAAGGGCAGCAGATAGGCCAGCACGAACGCCACGCACATGCTGACGACGAGCAGAACCCGCGGTCTCGACAGCGGCCGGGCGAGCACCGAGACGATCCAGAGCGACACCATGAACAGCGCGATCGTGGCCAGGCTCTTCGCCTCGACCTGCGGCAGTCTGTCGCGCATCGGGGCGTAGGCCGCCAGACACGCGGTCGCGGCGATGAGGCCGGTGGGCACCGAGAACTTCAGCACCCGGGGCAGCACTCCGGCTCGGTAGCGGCGGCGGTTGGGGGCGAGCGCGAGAACGAACGACGGCACCCCGATCGCCAGAACGGAAACGAGGGTGAGCTGCCGCGGTAAGAACGGAAACTCCCACGCGAAGATCGCCGTGAACAGCGCCAGCACGATGCCGTAGACGGTCTTCGACAAGAACAGGTTCGACACCCGCTCGACGTTCGCGATGACCCTTCGCCCGAGCATGAGCACCTCGGGCATCCGGTCGAAACGGCTGTCGAGCAGCACGAGTCGCGAGACGGCGCGTGTCGCCGGCGTCGCGTTGCCCATAGCGATGCCGAGGTCGGCGTCTTTGATCGCCATCGCGTCGTTGACTCCGTCACCCGTCATCGCCACCGAGTGCCCCTGCCCCTGCAGCAGCTTCACGAGCTGCCGCTTCTGTTCGGGAGCGACACGGCCGAACACATCGGTGGTCTCGAGCGCGGCGGCCAGGGCGTCGTCGTCGGGCAGCGTGCTCGCATCGACAGCCGTATCGCCGAGATTCAGCTGCCGGGCGATCGACGCCACGGTGTGCGGATTGTCTCCCGACACGATGATCACCCGCACACCCTCGGTGGCGAAGTAGGCGAGTGTGTCGGCCGCCTCCGGGCGAAGCGTCTCTTCGAGAATGACGAAGCACCTCGGCGTCGCCTCGCGCACGAGCTCGGGTTCGTCGACCAGACGCGCCGGTTCGAGATCGCACTGCGAGAGCACCAGGGTGCGGCGCCCGCTCGACGCGATCTCGTGTGCGGCCGCGAGGGCCTCCGGATGCCCGGTCAGCAGCCGCTCGGGCGCTCCCAGCAGCCACGTGCTCAGGCCCGGGTCAGGGGCAGCCGCAGCCGCACCCGCACCCGCAGCACTGTCGCCATCACGCGCCGGCACCGCCGGAGCATGCCGCAGCCGCACCGCGCTGAACGCCCGGAACGAGCTGAACGCCAACCGGTCTTCGACCACCGCCCCGCCGAGGTCGAAGTGGTTGGCCAGCGCACGCGAGGTGGCGTTTCCGGCGTCGTCGATCGAAAGGGCTGCCAGCGCCACGCGGCACGGGTCGAGGTCTGCCGCGACCCCTCCGGGCAACTGCTCGAGCCCGTGGAATCTGATGGTTCCGGTGGTGAGCGTGCCCGTCTTGTCGAGGCAGAGCACGTCGACTCTGGCCAGAACCTCGACCGCAGCCAGCTCCTGCACCAGCACCTTCTGGCGCGAGAGGGCGATGGCCGCGACGCCGAACGCGAGGCTGGTGAGAAGCACGAGACCCTCGGGAATGATGCCCACCACGCTGGCCACGGCGTCGATGAGCGCTTGCCGCCAGCTCTGGTCGTTCGGGTCGGCGAGGGCTGCGAAACCGCCATAGGTCGCGATGCGCCCGAACAGAATGATGATGATCAGCGGAACGAGAATCCACGACAGGTAGACGAGAATGCGGTTCGTCGCCGCGCGCAGCTCTGAATGCACGAGGCTGTGCCGACGGATCTCCGCCGTGAGCTTGCTCGCATACGAATCCGCGCCGACGGCCACGACTCGAGCTTCTGCGGTACCCGACTGCACAAGGGATCCCGACATCAGCCGGTCGCCGACGGCCTTGGCGACCGGGTCGGATTCGCCCGTGAGCAGAGACTCGTCCATGAACAGCGCTGTGGTGGTGACGACCTCGGCGTCGGCAGTGATCTGATCTCCCGGCCGCGCGATGACAAGATCGCCGAGCACCACCTCCTCCGGGCGGATGATCGTCACGGCGCCGTCTCGCTGCACCGCGGTCTCGGGTGCCGCCAGCACGGCGAGCTTGTCGAGCGCTCGTTTCGCCCGCAGCTCTTGAACGATGCCGATCAGGGCGTTGAAGACGACGACGCCGTAGAAGAACCCGTCACGCAGATCGCCGAGCAGCAACACGGCGATGAAGCACACCGTGAGAATGCCGTTGAAGAACGTGAAGACATTCTCGCGAACGATGTCGCCGAGCGACCGCGACGTGGGGGTGTGGGTGACATTGACCTGCCCCGCGGCGATGCGCTCGGCGACCTCGGCGCTGGTGAGGCCGTCGGTGTGGGATTCGGCGGCGGCGCGCGCGGCGGGTTCGGTGCCGGCCGATTCGGTCGTACCTGCGCCCTCCCCGGCGGCTGCCCCGGTCATCCTTCGCCCGGCCCGGCCTTCGAGTTCTTCTCAGCCTTCTGGTGGCCGAACGCGGCGCGCACCAGCAGCCAGGTCACCCAGAGCATGCCCGCGTACAGCGGCACGCCCAGCAGCAGCTTCGCCGAGGCGAGCGCCTCCGCCTGGCCCGCCAGGTAGAGCGGAACCTCGACCCCCAGCCGAATGGCGAACAGCCCCACCCAGCACCAGGTGGCGATCAGCACGACCCGGTACTTCGCAGGGTCGGCCTTCCAGCCGAAGGTATCGCCTGTCAGCACACCGACGATCAGCCCGATCAAGGGCCAGCGCGCGACGATCGAACCGAGTAGCACTATCACTGAGACGGCATTGATGATGATGCCCGGCAGAAAGTTGTCTTCGGCCTTGCCGGTGAACAGCGCGAGGGCCGCCGAGATGGCCACTCCGAGCAGGCCGACGACGGCCGGCATGAGCGCACTGCGCGTCACCAGGCGCACGATGATGAAGATCACCGCGACGGCCACGGGCACGATGACGCTCGGTGTGAGGTCTTTCGTGAACGTATAGATCACCAAGAACGCCAGCCCCGGAAGAATCGACTCCACGAGACCGCGGATGCCGCCCATCGCCTTCAACAGCGAGTTGGCCGTCGGCGTCTCGCCCGGCGCGACCTGGCCGATGCCCGAACGCCGGGCCGCGGCCGCGAACGCTTCGGAGAACGAGAGAGGGCGCTCTTCGGGATCTGACATCGGTACTAGATCGCCGTGGTGCTGGCCGGGCCCGCGGTGGTCTTCGGAATGCTGAGCGGAATGAGGTCGCGCGGCGGCATGGGCGACTGCCCGCGCACGACGACCACACTGCGGAATAGCTCTTCGACGGCGGCCTGCGAGTCTTCGCTCGTCATGGCATCACCCGCGATCACGCCGCGCAGAAACCAGCGCGGCCCGTCGACGCCGATGAAACGCGCGAGGCGGGAGACCGGTTTTCCGTCGGGGCCGGCTGCGGGCACCTCGGCGACGAGTTCCGGACCGAATACTCCGTCGCGCTCGACCAGCGAGCCGCCCTGGCCGGCGATCTGCTCACGGATCTGACCGCGGATGTCGTGCCAGAGCCCCGTCGAGCGGGGTGCGGCGAACGCCTGGATCTGCAGTGTCGAACCCGCGAAGTCGAGCCCGACCGCCACGACGCGCTGCGTGCCCTCTTCGACCTCGAGCCTCAGCTGAAGCCCCTCACGAGGAAGAATCTTGATGCCGCCGAGGTCGACGTACGGGCGAGCGGGGTTGGCCTCTTCGGAATCGAAGGGGCCCTCTGTCGCCCGGTTCTCTGGCGCGGACTTGGCGTCGAGCGGAGCCGCCTCGACGTCGTCGGCCGGAATCGCCACGAGTTCGCCGGCGTCGAGCTCTGTCGCGTCGACGATGTCGGCGGCGTCAGCCGACTCGGCCTCGTCAGCCGCCGAGGCGGCTGCAGCCAGTTCTTGCTTTCGTTCGGACCTTTTGCTCACGGCATGCTTTCTTCACTGTCTGGGGTGTCGTCACGGGGTACCGCAACCGACGGATCGAGATCGGCGGTACCGGTCGACCCGAAGCCGCCTTCGCCGCGGGCGCTGCCCGGCAGCACCTCCACGGGTACGAAGGTCGCGCGGGTCACCGGCATGACGATCATCTGGGCGATTCTGTCGCCGACGGCGATATCGTACGGCACCGAGGTGTCAGTATTCAGAAGAGTGACGCGAATCTCACCGCGATAGCCGGCATCCACTGTTCCTGGCGAGTTCACGATGGTGATTCCGTGTTTGCTGGCCAGACCGCTGCGCGGCACGATGAAGGCCACGTAGCCGTCGGGCAGGGCGATCGAGACGCCTGTGCCGATCGTGTAGCGCTCGCCCGGCTGCAGAATCAGCGATTCGGTCGAGCGCAGATCGGCGCCGGCATCGCCCGGATGAGCGTAGCTGGGAATCTGCTCAGCTTTGATGAGAACTTCGACGGTTTCAGTCACGAGTCGAGGGTAGTGCAGATTGTCGCGCCAAATCTCTGATCGAATAGAGACATGTCGACGTATCGCGAGAAGCTCGTGCCATCGGGGCGCATCTACATTTACCTGGTGCTGCTCATTCCGGCGAGCATCCTCGTTTTCGCACCCATCAACATCGTCATCGGATACGTCTGCGCGGTTGTGCTGTACGGCGGCTCTGTGCTGGTACTCAACGTGCTGTCGCCCGTTGTGTCGGTCTCCGACGGCATGCTCAGCGCAGGTAAAGCGCGAATTCCGGTGTCTCTGCTGGGCGAGCCCGAGGCGTTCACGGGCGACGCCGCCACTCTCGCCCGAGGGCGAAAACTCGACGCCCGAGCGTGGTTGTGCATCCGCGGCTGGATACAGCCGGTCGTGAAGGTCAACGTGCACGACCCCGCCGATCCGGTGCCGTACTGGCTCATCTCCACCAGAAACCCGAACGAGCTCGTGGCTGCCCTCGAGGGGGCGGACCGCGAGCTCGCGAGCTAGACGTTTACGTCGGCGCAGTACTTTTTTACATCTCGCATTCGATGCAGACAGGCCCCAGTTTGGTCTGGTGGTCGATCTGCGAACGGTGCTTCACGAGAAAACAGCTCACACAGGTGAACTCGTCTGCTTGAGGCGGCAGAACCACCACGTCGAGGTCGAGGTCGGAGAGATCTGCCCCGGGCAGCTCGAAGCCCCCGGGGTTGTCGGCGTCGTCAACGTCTACGACACCAGACATCTTGTCTGGTACCCGCTCTTTCAGCGCCTCAATCGAGTCTGAATCGTCGTCGGTCTTGCGCGGAGCGTCGTAATCGGTTGCCATGCTTATCCACTTCTCATACGCCAGCTGAAACAAAATCGGCGGCGTTAGTTTGCATCATTACAAGGGGAATAGCAAACCGCGATTTCTGCAGTTCGCATCCTCGCCCGTAGCAACTTACGGCACGCCCCGAACATTCCCGACTTCCGGGGGTTTGTCATGGCATCCTTGCAGGGAACTCCAGACCAAGACGGGGCCATTCACCATGCAAGATCTAACAGTCATCGGAATCGAGAACGGGGCACTCCTCGTCGCTTCCGAAACGGGTGAGCGTTATCGCGTCGCCATCGACGAAGTGCTGCAGTCCAGGCTCCGTCAGAGCACCACCGCGCCCGACACGGGCGTGAAGGTCTCGCCACGCGAGATCCAGGCGCAGATCAGGGCCGGCATGAGCGCCGAAGACGTGGCGCGCGCCACCGGTGCGTCGCTCGAGTACGTCGAACGCTTCGAGGGGCCGGTGGTGGCCGAGCGGCTGCACATCGTGAGCTCGGCGTTGCGTGTGCCGGTGAAGGTGTCGGGCTCCGACCCGCTTGCCGACGACCAGTCCTCCACG
Source organism: Subtercola sp. (assembly GCA_025463765.1). Taxonomy (GTDB): domain Bacteria; phylum Actinomycetota; class Actinomycetes; order Actinomycetales; family Microbacteriaceae; genus Subtercola. The sequence goes on from JAODBC010000043.1 coordinate 10,882, forward strand.
TTCGGCGAGACCATCGAAGAACGCCTCGAGGGCCTGGGTGCCACCGACTTGCGCTGGGCGAGCTGGAAAGAAGAGACCGGCTGGATCGTCAAGCTGACCTTCACCGCCTCCGAGATCGACCACGACGCCCGCTGGCAGTTCGACCCTAAGCGCCATTCGCTCACGCCGCTCAACTCGGGAGCCGTCACCCTCTCACAGCAGGGCGAAATCGTCGATGGGCTGATTCCGCGACTGCGTGCCGTCGATTCCGGCGCGATCGCCGAGCTGCCGTCTGTGCGTGGTCAGTCGTCGGGTGTTCCTGCCGGCGTTCAGCCTGCAGGGGTTGACACAGCGAGCGGTACGGATGCCCGGCGCGTGTCTTCGCCTGGGCTCGACCTCGAGGGGCTCGACCAAGCGCTCGAGCCAGACGAGCAAGACGACCCGGCAGCGTCTAGCGCGGGTTCTGGCTCGCAGGCTACTGCCTCGTCGAGGGGCGGCTTGTGGGGCGGCGCTGCGGCCGCCGCCTCCTCTCCCTCCGACACCCCCGCCGGGCCTACTGCTCCCCCCGTGTTCACCGAGCCGACGCCGTTCTCGCGGTCGCCCTACGGTCGCACCGCCGAGGAGTCCTCCCCCGCTGCAGCAGCGGCTGCCGTCACCCGGCAGCCTCCCGGCCCGGCCTCGCACAACGAGACCGCCGACCTGCTCGAGGCTCTGCGCCGCCGCCGCGGCGAGCGTGAAGCGGCCCCGTTCAACGTCGGCGACGAAGACGACTTCGACGCTTACGGTGCCAGCGGGCATCCGTCGACCCGGGGTTCTGCCGGCTCAGGCAGCGTTGAGGGTGAGACACGGCCGCTGGCGCACCTCTCGCACCCGGGTGATGCCTCGACCGTGACGCCGAGCGGCACGCGCGGCTCTGGGGGCTCAACCGGCACGGGCGGCACGGGCGGCTCGGCTCGTGCGGAGTCGACGGCTGAAACGGATTCGGGTGCGGGCGTCACGACGCTCGACGGCTTCGACGACACTCCGGCCGCGAACCAGCGTCAGACGGGCCCGCAATCCCGCTCGAAACGCCGTACGGCCATGCCCAGCTGGGACGAGATCGTCTTCGGCGCCCGCAGCGACGACGACCTGAACTGACGCCTCTGCGCCCCCGCCTGTCGCCTCCGGTGGCACTTTCGTCGGAGCAGAGCGCTCATCCCCGCGCATTGTCGACATGACGCGCCTGCTCCGCCCTCAGCACGGCGAGGCGCGGCGCTGCGAGGCGCGGCGCTGCGCTGCGCCGCGACCCAGCGTCAGGCGAAGGCGCCGAAGCGCAGCAGCGGCACGTAGAGCTCGTCGTCGCTCCACGAGCCGTGCTGGCCGATCATGGTGCGTTTCGAGACCGGCGTGCGCCGCGAGTCGTAGTACGCAATGTTCTTGCGCGCTGCCACGATCACGTCGCCGATGCGCGGGCGGATGCTCGGCAGCACCTCCCCGAACCAGCCGGCTTCGATCGCCTCGTCGCGCGTGAGCACCCAGGCGCGTTCACCCTCGATCTCGCGCCACGCCTCGACGAGCGCCGCGACGCCCTCGGCGCCGAGGCCGGGTTCGACGTGCAGCTGCAGGCAGCGCGGATCCCCCGCCACATGCCGCACCCCGGCCACGAGTGACGGCACCGAATCGAATAGCACGTGCGAGGTGAGCGGCACGTCGACCATGCCGTGGTCGGCGGTCAGCAGCATCCCTTCGCCCGCGCGGAGGCCGGCGTCGAATGCAGCCATCTCGGCGTCGACGGTCTCGAGCGCGGCGATGAACTGGTCAGACTGCCAGCCGTGCGCGTGCGAGGCCATGTCGAGTTCGGGAATGTACAGGTACACGAGCGCGGGCTGGGCGGCTGCTGCGGCCTGATCCAGCACCCGACGGGCGGCGGCGAACCGGTCGGCGACGGTCTTGCCGCCTACGTACTCGGCGCCGCGCAGTACCGCGTGGGTGAAGCCGCTCGTGGCGTAGCGGAGAGCACCGATGGCCGTGCATCCGGTTCCTGCCGCCGAGGCGCGCTCGAACAGGGTGGGCACCGCCTGCCAGGTATCGGGCTGCATGGTTTTCGGGCCCCAGCCGGTGAGCTGGTTCACGACGGTGTCGGTGCCCGGAGCGAGGCCGGGCACGAGGGCGGTGTAGCCGACCAGGCCGTGGGTGCCCGGCGAGACGCCCGTGGTCAGCGAGGCGAGGGCGGCGGCGGTCGTGGTGGGGAATCCGCTGGCCAGCTTGCTCTTCTTCGTGAGCAGGGGGGCCAGGTGCCGGGCGTGGCCGGCGCGGGCACGCAGCGACGAGACTCCGAGCCCGTCGACCAGCACCACGACGACACGATCGACCGCAGGCAACTCGAGGCGATTGGGCTGGCCGTCGAGGGCGGCGAGGCAACTCGGCAACACGTCTGTGAGGTGCGCGGCCGCGGAATCAAGGCCCGGTAGCATGGGTGGCATTGTGCCAAGTCTGGCACGCTGGGCGCCCGTGCCGGGCATCCTCCCCGCCCACTTTCTGGCCCGACGAAACAGCAGGAATGACACCGAAGACTCCCGAGCCCGTGCCCGACGTGGTCGAGAACATCGAAGACATCGATGTTTCGAGCGAGATGCAGGGGTCGTTTCTCGAGTACGCCTATTCGGTGATTTACTCGCGGGCGCTTCCAGATGCCCGTGACGGCCTGAAGCCCGTGCAACGCCGCATCCTGTACCAGATGAGCGACATGGGGCTGCGGCCCGATCGCGGGCACGTCAAGTCGGCTCGGGTGGTCGGCGAGGTCATGGGCAAGCTGCATCCGCACGGTGACGCCTCCATCTACGACGCCATGGTGCGCCTCGCTCAACCGTGGACCCTGCGCCTGCCGCTCATCGACGGGCACGGCAACTTCGGCTCGCTCGACGACGGCCCCGCTGCATCCCGTTACACCGAGGCGCGGCTCGCGCCGGCCGCCCTGGCGATGACCGACGGGCTCGACGAAGACGTCGTCGACTTCGTTCCGAACTACGACAACCAGCTCGTGCAGCCGGATGTGCTGCCCGCCGCCTACCCGAACCTGCTGGTCAACGGCGCGAGCGGCATCGCGGTGGGCATGGCGACGAACATGGCCCCGCACAACCTCATCGAGGTCGTGGCGGGCGCGCGGTACCTGATCACCCACCCCGACGCCTCGATCGACGAGCTGATGTCGTTCATACCGGGGCCGGATCTGCCGGGCGGCGGCACGATTCACGGGCTGGCGGGTGTGCGTGACGCGTACGTCACCGGTCGCGGCGCGTTCAAGACGCGGGCCAAGGTGAGCGTCGAGAACCTCACGGCACGCAAGGTGGGGCTCGTGGTGACCGAGCTGCCCTACCTGGTGGGCGCTGAGAAGGTCATTTCGAAGATCAAAGACGGCGTCAACTCGAAGAAGCTGCAGGGCATCTCCGACGTGACCGACCTCACCGACCGCACCAACGGGCTGAGGCTCGTCATCGGCATCAAGACCGGGTTCGACCCCCTCGCCGTTCTGGAACAGCTCTACCGGCAGACTCCACTCGAAGACTCGTTCAACATCAACAACGTCGCGCTCGTCGGCGGCAGCCCGCAGACGCTCGGCCTCAAAGAGCTGCTGCAGGTCTACATCGACCACCGCATCGAGGTGACGACGCGGCGCACGCAGTACCGGCTCACCAAGCGGCGCGAGCGCCTGCACCTGCTGCTCGGGCTGCTCATCGCGATTCTCGACATCGATGAAGTGATCCAGGTCATCCGCAACAGCGACGACACCGATCAGGCGCGAACGCGGCTCATCGACGTGTTCGACCTCGACACGTTGCAGGCCGACTACATTCTCGAGCTGCGGCTGCGCCGGCTCACACGCTTCTCGCGCATCGAACTCGAGACCGAGCGGGATGCCCTGCTCACCGAGATCGAGATGCTCGAGAACCTGCTGTCGAACCCGAACCTGATTCGGCAGACCGTCTCCGAAGAGCTCGACGAGGTCGCCGACCGCCTCGGCACGCCCCGGCGCACGCTGCTCACCGAGGCGCGGCCGGCTCCTGCGTCGACGGCTGCTGCGCGCCGCGTGCAAGAGTCGCTCGAGCTCGCCGATACGCCGTGCCAGGTGTTTTTGAGTACGACCGGCCGAACGATCCGAGTGGATGCCCGGCCCGACGACCCATCAGAAAACCCCGATTCGACCACCCCTCGTGCGTCTGCGACCGCGAAGCTGCGGCGCAGCAAACACGACGCCGTGCGTTCGGTGGTCAGCACGACGACCCGCACCGAGATCGGTGCCGTCACGAACCTCGGCCGGCTCATCCGTATGTCCGTGCTCGACCTTCCCGCCGTACCCGCGAATTCGATCCAACTCGGAGCCGGCGTTCGTATCGCCGACTACCTCACCCTCGACCCCAAGCGCGAGCGGGTCGTGGCGCTGGTGTCGCTCACGTCGGACCTGCCGATCGCGGTCGGCACGAAGCAAGGCACCGTGAAGCGGATCATCCCCGGCGACTGGCCCAACAAGCCCGACTTCGAGCTCATCACGCTGAAACCCGGCGACGAGGTCGTCGGCGCCGAGCAGCCCGCCGAGTCGTCGAACCTGGTTTTCGTGGCGACGGATGCCCAGCTCCTGCACTTTCCGGCCGCGAGCGTTCGCCCGCAGGGCCGTTCCGCGGGCGGCATGGCCGGCATGAGTCTCGGCGTGGGTGCGTCGGTCATCGCCTTCAGCGCCGTCGATCCGTCGGCCGCAACGACCGCCCCGCGTGACGGTGCTGCTTCGGGCGACGACGGTGCGGCATCCGGAGCCGGCGGCGACAATGCAGGAACGGCGTCAGGCCCGGCCGCAAGCGCCGGCGCTGGCTCGGGCATCGTGGTCGTCACGATCGCGGGCAGCTCGGCCACGTTGCCGGGCACCGACGCCGGCTCGGCGAAGGTCTCTGCGTTCAGCGAGTTCCCGCAGAAGGGCCGCGCGACGGGCGGCGTGCGCTCCCAGCGCTTCATCAAGGGCGAAGATGCCCTGCAGCTCGCCTGGGTCGGCCTCGCCCCCGCGCTGGCCGTCGCCCCCGACGGCGCCGTGCGCACCCTTCCCGACTCCGGCGCCAAACGCGACGCCTCCGGTACTCCCCTGGCAGCCCCCGTCGGCTCCGTCGGCTTCGCCGTCACCCTCCCCTGACCCTAGACCGACAGAAAAGCGGCGCCGGTGCATCCCGAAGGGGGCACCGGCGCCGCCGACGTAATAGGGCTACGAGTTAGGAGCGGTGGTCTTCGAGAAGACGCGCCGACTCGTCGTGCCAGCTCTTGGCGATGGGAAACAGTTTCGCGTGCACCTCGCGGCCGTGGTGGGCGCAGAACAGCAGCTCACCGCTCGCCATCTCGACTCGAATGTACGCCTGGGCGCCGCAGCTGTCGCAGCGGTCTGCGCCGGTCAACTGCCTGCTCACTTGCAGATCGCCTGCCACGCCGTCATCTGTTGCAATGGTTTGCATCTTATGGCTCCTCACGGGTTCGTACCTCAGACAATCTGTGTAACCGATTCAAGCATGACTATTGTTCCCTCCAGGTTACATTCCCCTGTGTTTCGCTGTGCGCGTACGAGCGGATTGCTCTGACGTGTCGAAGCGGTGCGGTGTCGGTGCCGGAACGTAGTCTTAGACGTTGGACGGGTGCGTTCAGCCAGCATGCACAGCACACGACGCCGCCCGCGCGCTTCACTCGCACCACCTCACAAGGAGAACTCTGTGACATCCTCCGATTATTCGGCCAGACACCTCTCGGTTCTGGAGGGCCTCGAAGCCGTTCGCAAGCGCCCGGGAATGTACATCGGCTCCACCGGCCCCAAGGGCCTCATGCACTGTCTCTGGGAGATCATCGACAACTCGGTCGACGAGGCGCTCGGCGGCCACGGCAATGAGATCTCGATCATCCTGCACCCCGACAACAGCGTCGAAGTGCGCGATCGCGCCCGGGGCATCCCGGTCGACATCGAGCCGCGAACCGGTCTCAGCGGGGTCGAGGTCGTCTTCACCAAACTGCACGCGGGCGGCAAGTTCGGCTCGGGTTCGTACGCCGCATCCGGTGGCCTGCACGGCGTCGGTGCCTCGGTGGTCAACGCGTTGAGCGAGCGGCTCGACGTCGAAGTCGACCGCGACGGAAAGACCTGGGCGATGTCGTTCCACCGCGGTGAACCCGGCAACTTCGACGACGTCGACCCGAAGAATCCGTCACCGTCGTCGACATTCGCCCCGTTCGAGAACAAGAGCGAGCTGCGGGTGGTCGGCAAGGTGGGTCGCAACGTGACCGGCACGCGCATCCGGTACTGGGCCGACCCGCAGATCTTCACCGAGTCGACCCAGTTCCAGACGTCTGAGCTGGTCGACCGAGCCCGTCAGACGGCCTTTCTGGTGTCGGGTTTGCAGCTCGACATCACCGATGCGCGGGGCGAAGAAACGCTACACGAGTCGTTCTCGTACGAGGGCGGACTGGCCGAGTTCGTCGATTTTCTGGCACCGGATGCCCCGCTGACCGAGACCTGGCGCCTGCAGGGTGATGGCACCTTCACCGAAACGGTTCCCGTGCTCAGCGACGCGGGCGCCATGGTGCCCACCGAGCTCACTCGCGACTGTGCGGTCGACATCGCGTTGCGCTGGGGAACCGGTTACGACACCGAGGTGAAGACCTTCGTCAACATCATCTCTACGCCGAAGGGTGGCACGCACCTGGCCGGCTTCGAGGCCGGGCTGCTGCGCTTTCTGCGCAAGACCGTCGAAGACAATGCGCGCCGGCTGAAGGTGGGCAACGACAAGCTCGACAAAGAAGACGTGCTCGCCGGGCTGACAGCGGTGCTCACCGTGCGGCTGCCGGAGCCTCAGTTCGAGGGCCAGACCAAAGAGATTCTCGGTACGCCGGCTGTACGCAACATCGTGACGTCGGTCGTCACCAAGGCGCTCGGCGAACGGTTCGCCTCGAGCAAGCGCGACGACAAGACGCAGACGGCGCTCGTGCTCGACAAGGTCGTCGCCGAGATGAAGTCGCGCATTTCGGCCCGCGCGCACAAAGAGACGCAGCGCCGCAAGAACGCGCTCGAGAGCTCGTCGCTGCCGGCAAAGCTCGTCGACTGTCGGTCGAGCGACGTGGTGTCGAGCGAGCTGTTCATCGTCGAAGGCGACTCGGCCCTCGGCACCGCGAAGCTGGCGCGTAACAGCGAATTTCAGGCGCTGCTGCCGATTCGCGGCAAGATTCTCAACGTGCAGAAGGCGTCGGTCGCCGACATGCTCTCGAACGCGGAGTGCGCCTCGATCATCCAGGTGCTCGGGGCCGGGTCGGGCCGCTCGTTCGATATCGACACGGCCAGGTACGGCAAGATCATTTTGATGAGCGACGCCGATGTCGACGGCGCGCACATCCGAACGCTGCTGCTCACGCTGTTCTTCCGTTACATGCGGCCGATGGTCGACGCCGGCCGGGTGTTCGCTGCCGTGCCGCCGTTGCACCGGGTTGTCGTGATGAACCCCGGTACGAAGCCGAACGAGACGATCTACACGTATTCGGAGACCGAGCTGAACGGCGTGCTGGCGGGCCTGAAGAAGTCGAACAAGAAGTACCAAGACCCGATTCAGCGTTACAAGGGCCTCGGCGAGATGGATGCCGACCAGCTGGCGCTCACCACGATGGACAAGCGGCACCGCATGCTGCGCCGCGTGCGCGTCTCCGACGCCCAGCTGGCCGAGCGCACGTTCGAGCTGCTCATGGGCGACGACGTCGCGCCGCGCAAAGAGTTCATCATCGCCGGTGGGGCGAGCCTCAGCGCTAGTCGTATCGACACCTGAGCGGTGTCGACCAGCCAACCGTACCGACACCTGAGCGGGCCGCGGCGCGCGTCGAAACGTAGGAGAATTCGACAGGGAAGGCCCTATAGGGCGGTACCCCGTCGAAACGTCCTCTTTTTTCCGTCGTCGCGTTCAGCAATGCCGTTTGCTGCTCTGGCAAGATGGCGGCATGAAACCTGTCGAGGGGCCTGGCGCGGTCGCCGTCAATAACGCCGATCTCGGCGTCGTGCTGCGCGCCGTCGGCCCTCGCTTGCGAACGTTGCGCACCAACCGGCAGCGCAGCCTGGCCGACGTGGCGCAGAGCGCGGGAATGTCGGTGAGCACGCTGAGCCGGCTCGAGTCGGGCCAGCGTCGTGCGACGCTCGAGCTGCTGCTGCCCTTGGCGCGCGAGTACGGGGTGCCGCTCGACGAGCTGGTGGGGGCTCCGGCGACCGGAGACCCGCGCATCCACATCCGTCCGCTGCGGCGGCACGGGCAGACGATTCTGCCGCTCAGCCGGGGGGTGACCGGGGTGCAGGCGTTCAAGCACATCATTCCTGCTTCGGCGCCGCAGGGCGATCCGGAGCCCAGAACACACCCGGGCCACGAGTGGGTCTACGTGCTCAAGGGATCGCTGCGCCTCGTTCTGGGTGAGCACGACCTGCTGCTCACCGCCGGCGAGGTGGCGGAGTTCGCCACCGAAACACCGCACTGGTTCGGCCGCGCCGGCACCGGGCCGGTCGAGTTCTTGAGCCTCTTCGGCCCCCAAGGCGAGCGGATGCACGTGCGCGCCTCCCCCGCCTGACCTTCCGCTGCGCGGCTCGTCCCCTCTCGGCCCCTCCCCGCCCAGCGCGATCGCCGCCGCGCCTAGGTTGCGCAAAGGCACCTTCCACACCGCGGGAAGGTGCCTTTGCGCAACGAGGAGAGGGTGGATCGCCCGAAGCTCCGGGGTGCACCCGCTTCGGGTAGGGGTTACTCGGAGCAGGAAAGTTACTCCGAGAGGGGTGCTGCCGTGATGGTGGCACGCGCCTCGGCGGCGCGGCGGTCGATCTCGACGAGGTCGGGGGTCGCGGCGGGCAACGTCTCGCCGCGTCGGGCGAGGGCGGCCGAAAGCAGCCAGTCGGCGAGGGCGGGGTTGTTTGCAAGAACCGGGCCGTGCAGGTGGGTGCCGATGAGGTTGTCGACCCAGAAACCCTCGACTCGGGCATCCGCCGCCACACGCACCACCGAGGAAGCAGTGCTACCCGAGGCCGCGATGGCTGCCGCTGAGGCTCCGGCGCCGGGGCCCTCGGCCGCCACGTTTCCCCGGCCGTAGATCACCCGCCCGATGGGCGAAGCCGTGCCGATGTCGATGTACGACCCGCGGTTCTCGAACCCGACGAGGGTGCCGAGACGCGACTCGACGACGAAGTCGCCGACCACTCTCTCGCCCGTGACGACGGTGGTCACGGGAAACACGGATGCCCCGACCAGCGCCGAGCCGTCAGCCAGGGTGATCGACGTGCCGAGCAACTGGAACCCGGCTCCCACGGCGAGCACGGGCACACCGTCAGAAGCCAGCGCTCGCAGTGCCGGAGCGACCGCCAGCACAGCGGCCTGCGTCTGCACCTGCGCCGAGACCGGCCCGCTGCCGATGAAGACCAGGTCGACCGACGACGGCACGGTGTCACCGTCACCGTCAACGTCACCGTCATCGAGCTGAGTCACCTCGACGCTCAGACCGCGAGACTCGGCGCGACGGCGCAGAATGTCGACGTTGCCGCCCTCGCCGTTGAGCCCGAGCGTACGCGGAAACAGATGCAGAATTCGAAGTGGCCCGCTCATGCCTTGCCGCCGCCTTCGAGTTCTTTGAAGCCGAGAATCTTGCGGATGAGCATCATCTGTTCGTAGTTCAGAATCATGGTCTTGCGGCCACGAGCGGGCCGAGGCAGAGCGAGAAATTGCTTGATGGCGGCGCGAACGTCGAGATCGACGGTGCCGACCGGAATGTTCGCGTAGCCGAAGCGCACGGCGAACTGCCATGCCTTCGACCCGGTGATGACATCGACATGATCGAGGCTCGACAGGTCGATGTCGTAGACCCACGACGGATCGGGCGTGCCCTCGTCGACCGCCATGAATACCTGTTCCGGCGCCGACTCGAGCGAGTCGAGGTTCAGCTGCAGGCTGGCCGGGTTCTTCATCATGATGATCTCGATGTCTTCGCCGTCGACCCGCAGCAGTTCGCCGCGGCCGTAGACCGTGGTCAGCCCGTTGAGGGCAGCGGTGACGAGCCCCGGGCGAAAGCGCGCTCCGAGTACCGAACGAGCGGTCGCAGTAGCTCCGGCGGCGTCGAGCGCGTAGTGCAGGCCGCGAGCGGGCAAGCGAACGGCGATGTCGGTTCCGTCGACGCCGAGCACAGCCTGGCTGTCGCCGAGGTCGGTCACGGTCACGTCGGCGGGCCGAGCGCCCGCGCCCGTCTGGTCGTCGCCGAACCGGTCGGCCGAAGCGAGCCCGTGCGCCGAGGCACCGATGAGTTCGGGCGTCGCACCGAAGAACGACACAGCGCGCGAAGAGGTGAATGCGGCGCCGAGCCTCGAGTCCAAATCGACGAGATGGTTGTCGTCGCGGTTCAGCACGAGCGACTTCGTGGCCGTGCCGGCAACTTCAGCGAGCATCCGCACTACCCGATCGGGCTCGTGATAGCGGTTCAGCTGGTCGATCTGGATGTTCAGCAGCAGTACGGTCGTCGGCTTCAGCATCTTCGTGAGCTTGGGGCCGTACCCCTCGTCGACCTCGAGAATGGCGATGTCGGCGTCGAGCACTCCCGAGGCGGAGACCGACGCCAGTACCGACGACGCGATACCCTGCGGCAGGTTGCCTCCCGACGGGTTCGTGAACACCTTCAGGCCGTGCTCGCGCAGAATGGCCGCGAGCATGTTCGTCGTGGTCGACTTGCCGTTCGATCCAGAAACCGCGACGACACCGAGCGGGATGCGCGCGATGCTGTGCTGCAAAAATTCGGGGTCGATCTTCAGCGCGATATTGCCCGGAATCGCCGACCCGCCGCCGCGCGCACGCGCAGCGACGCGTACGGCGCGACCGACAAGCACGGCCGTCGTGGTGCGAACGCCCAACGTTTACTCGAGGTAGTCGCGCAGCGACTGCGAGCGTGACGGGTGACGAAGCTTCGCCATGGTCTTCGACTCGATCTGGCGGATGCGCTCACGCGTCACACCGAACGTGTCACCGATCTGGTCGAGCGTCTTCGGCATGCCGTCGCCGAGCCCGAAGCGCATGCGGATGACGCCCGCCTCACGTTCGGAGAGCGAATCCAGCAGCGACTCCAACTGCTTCTGCAGCATGGTGAAGCCCACCGCGTCGGCCGGAACGACCGCTTCGGTGTCTTCAATGAGGTCACCGAACTCGCTGTCGCCGTCTTCACCCAGCGGGGTGTGCAGCGAAATCGGCTCGCGGCCGTACTTCTGCACCTCGACGACCTTTTCAGGCGTCATGTCGAGCTCACGGGAGAGTTCTTCTGGCGTGGGCTCACGGCCGAGGTCTTGCAGCATCTGGCGCTGAACCCGGGCGAGCTTGTTGATGACCTCGACCATGTGCACCGGGATACGGATGGTGCGGGCCTGGTCGGCCATGGCGCGAGTGATCGCCTGACGAATCCACCAGGTGGCATACGTCGAGAACTTGAACCCCTTGGTGTAGTCGAACTTCTCGACAGCACGGATGAGGCCCAGGTTGCCCTCTTGGATGAGGTCGAGAAACTGCATTCCCCGGCCGGTGTAGCGCTTCGCCAGCGAGACGACAAGACGCAGGTTGGCGCCGAGAAGGTGGCTCTTCGCACGCTGGCCGTCTTTGGCGACCCACTGCAGCTCGCGCTTCAGTTGCGGCGTCATGCCTTCGGTGTTCGCCAGCTTGTCTTCGGCGAACAGGCCCGCCTCGATGCGCATCGCGAGCTCGACCTCTTCGGCCGCGTTCAGCAGGGCGACCTTACCGATCTGCTTCAGGTAGTCCTTGACCGGGTCGGCAGTCGCACCGGTGATGGCGCTGGAATAGACGGGAACGTCGTCATCGTCGTCGACGAGCGACAATACGAGCGCACCGGTCGGCAGGTCTTGGGCGACCGCGCTCTTCTTCGAGTCGTCGTCGGAATCGTCGTCGGTTGTGACTGCCTCGGTACTGTCGGCTTCGGCGTCATCGGGCACGGCGACCACGACGAGCACATCTTCGGCCTCTGTGTCGTCGTCGACGACGTCTTCGAGGTCGACAGCCTCTTCGTCGTCGCCGTCGAGCGCTGCAGTCGCCTTGCTCGCGGTGGCTTTGCCCTTAGCGGCGGTCTTTGTAGCAGGGCCTTTACCGGCTGCGGCGGTCTTCTTGGTTGCGCTCGCCTTTGCGGCGGGCGCCTTGGTAGGGGTCTTGGCTGTTGGAGCCTTTGTGGTGGCCATACGATCACCTTTCACACTGGGAGAGATACGTTTGCGGCACTGTTGCCGCCCCGCGTCACGGTCAACCAGAGTTGTTTTTTGACATTACTAAGACCCATGTCAAGTGCGGGGATTTTGCGTGGTCATGTAACTGACCACCCCTACACAAGAACGGGTCTCTAACGACAATTATTGCACGGTTTGCGAGCGGAGCCTGACCGCGGGCTTAGTGTCGCTCACCGATTTGTCAAGACCTTCTTCGTTGCCATGCCGCACTGAGTACAACCCATAAGGGGGCTACCGATATTCCCTCGTCTTCTTCGAGTTTCTGGCGGGCCTTACGTCGGGCCCGCAGCAAGAAGACTACTCCGGCGCCGATGACCACGTACTGAATGCAGAACGCGAGCCGGAAGGCGCCCAGGTCGTAGAGGTTCGCGCTCCAGCCCAGGTTGTACTGAGCATCCAGCAACACTCCGATGACGAACATCATGATGAAGCTCGCGGTGAAGCCGCCCACGTTGACGACGCCGTTCGCCGAACCGAGGGTGTGCGGCGGGTTGAAGGTGCGGGCGAAGTCGAACCCGATGAGCGAGCCTGGGCCGCCGATTCCCAGCGCCACGACGAGCACCACGATCATCCACAGCGGCGGAGTACCGGGCCAGAGCAGAACGACGGTCCAGACGATGGCGAGCATCGCGACGATGGCCAGCACGAGGTTCGATCGCCGGGTGGGAAAGCGCGCCGTCAGCACACCGAGCAGCGGCCCCGCGATGAGGCCCGTGATGACCATCACCACCAGCAGGCCGGAGGCGAGCCCTGTTGAGAAGCCGAGCGCCGACACCATGAACGGAAAACCCCAGAACAGGCTGAAGACGGTGCCCGACGACTGCGTCACGAAATGCGACCAGAAGCCCAGCTGTGTGCCGGGGCGCTTGAGGGTGGGCCCCAACCGCCCGAGAACCGTGCGAAAGGTGGGAGCGGGCGGTGCGATCACCGAGGTCGGCCGGTCGCGCAGGGCGATGATGCTGAGCACGAACGCGAGAAACGCTACGCTCGCGGCCGAGGTGAAGGCGGTCGACCATCCGGCTGTATGCAACACGTAGGCGAACGGAATGGCCGAGAGAATCTGCCCGAGAGCGCCGATGTTGCCCATCCACTGCGACAGCTGCGGCACGATGCGCCCCGAGAACCACGAATTCACCAGACGGATGACCGAGATGAAGATCGCCGAATCGCCCGCCCCCACGAGAACGCGCCCGACGATGGCCACGCCGATCGTCGGAGAGAAGGCCAGAATCAGCTGACCGGCCACCATCACGCCGGTGCCGACGATCACGAGCCAGCGCGGCCCGAGCTTGTCGATCAGCACGCCGTTCGGAATCTGCAGCGCTGCGTACACGATCAACTGAACGACGGCCAGGCTCGACAGAATAGCGGCCGACGTTTGGAATCGATCGGCCGCCGAGACCCCCGCGACGCCGAGCGTCGAGCGCTGCAGAACGGCGGCCACGTAGGCGAGCGCGGCGATGCCGAAGATGAGCCAGGAGCGCCGCGAGTTCACTCGCTCTACTCTACCGAGGGCGACAGCGGGGGTTGGGCATCCGTTCTACTGAGGGCGACAGCGGGGCTCGGGCATCCGTTCTACCGAGGCGAAAGCGGGGGTCGGGAATCCGCTTCCGCGGCGAAAACGGGGCTCGGGCATCCGCCCCTGCCGCCGGCGCACGCACAGAAAACCACCCGGCGTGGCAGCTCGGCGCGCTTAGAGCCCCCCGAACCCCGGCCCGGAGTCGTCACCGCGACGCTTGATGGCGAGAAAGTTCTCGAGCTCGGCGGCGATCTCGTCGGCAGAGGGCAGTTCGCCGTCTTCGTCGGTGAGCGGCGAGCGAAGGCCCGCGTTCTGCATGTACGAATCGTGCCGCTCTTCGAGCGTTCCGACGAGTTTTTCGAGTTCGGAATTCGACCCCACCTGCTGGTCGATCTTCGTCAAGAACTCACGGCCCTCTTCGCGCAGCTTGTCGGTGGGAAAGATGAGCCCGGTCGCGGCACTGATGCACTCAAGTGCCGCCACGGCGGCCGAGGGATACTCGGTGTCGGCGAGGTAGTGCGGAATGAGCAGAACGAACCCGGCGACCGGATGCCCGAGTTGCTGCAGGCGGTACTCCATGAGGTGCAGCGCGTTCGACGGCACCTGCGTGTGCGGCCGCCACACCGACATGGCGTCGGTCAACTCCGTTCGATTGCCGCTCACCGTGACACCCACCGTGCGGGTATGCGGAACGGGCATCGGAATGGCGTGAACCCACGTCGTGGTCTTCACCTGGAACCGATCGACCAGCTGCAGCACGGCGGCGGTGAACTGCTCCCAGCGAAAGTCGGGCTCGAATCCGTGCAAGAGCAAGAACTGCTGACCGAGTTCGTCATTGACCAAGTACAGCCGCAGGGTCTGCGGCTGGTAGTCGGTGAGATGGTCTTGGTCGAAATAGATGATCGGCCGGCGCGCCCGGTAGTCGAGAAGAATGTCGGCGTCGAATTCGGCGACGACCCGATTGTTCAGGGTGTCGAGAACGTATTCGCCAAACTGGCTCACGGCCGCGCCCGCGTCGGTGAAACCCGTCAGTGCGGCCACGAGAGGCAGACCATCGGGAATCTGGTCGACTTCGTCGGCCAATTCGTACAGCTCTGCCGGATCCTTCATACTTCCACTCTAATCTTCAGCGCCGTCACTCGAGCCCGGTCGGCTCATGCCCTCAGCGAACGAGCCCGGTGCGGGCGGCTCTGTAGCATTAAGCACATGAGCATCCCCGATATTTCCATCACGTCACAGACGGCCGCAGAACTCGACACCGATGTACTCGTTCTGGGGGCGACGCGGGTGGATGACCGGGGCCGGCTTCTGGTTCCGCCGGGTTTCGACGAAGAAGTCGCGGCCGGGCTCGAGAACATGTTCGAAGGCTTCGGGTTCGGCGCGAAGAAAGACGAGTTCGTTCGGCTGCCGGCTCCCGCGGGCATCCGCTCGCCCGTCGTCGTGGTGATCGGGTTCGGCACCGGTGACCCCACTTCGGAGTCGCTGCGGTTCGCCGCAGGCACCGCCGGGCGCCGGGTGCGCGGGCTGGCAAAGATGGGTATCGCCTTTCCTTCCACCGACGCGAGCGATGTGCGCGCGATTCTCGAGGGCGCTGCGATGGGTGCCTACAGCTACACGACTTATCGCGTGAAGTCGCTCGACGCCAAGCAGCTCGGCGCCTCGACGATTACGCTATCGACGGCCGTGGCCGACGACGCTGGGGCGAGTGTCGAGGTGCACGCGGCCGTTGCGGCGGCCAGCGCGACCGCCCGCGCGGTGGCGCTGACGCGCGACCTGGTGAACGAGCCGGCGCTCGACCTCTACCCGAGTTCGTTCGTCGACAAGGTGGTGTCCGCGGCCGACGGTGTTCCGGTGTCGCTGAAGGTCTGGAACGTCGACGAGCTCGCGGAAGGCGGATTCGGCGGCATTCTCGGCGTCGGTCAAGGCTCGACTCGTGGCCCGCGACTGGTTCGGGTCTCGTATGAGCCGAGCGGAGCCGCGAAGCACCTCGCTCTGGTCGGGAAGGGCATCACCTTCGACTCCGGCGGGCTCTCACTGAAGCCGCCGGCCTCGATGATCGGTATGAAAAACGACATGACCGGCGCCGCCACGGTGCTGGCAACGGTTCTGGCCGCCGCGTCTCTCGGCCTGAACGTGCGCGTCACGGCCTGGTTGTGCCTGGCTGAGAACATGCCCTCCGGTGCCGCTATTCGGCCCGGTGACGTGCTCAGCATCTACGGCGGCCGCACGGTCGAGGTTCTCAATACCGACGCGGAAGGCCGGCTCGTGCTGGCCGATGGTCTCGTGATCGCCAGTGAAGAGCATCCGGATGCCATCATCGACGTCGCGACACTGACCGGAGCCCAGGTGACCGCGCTCGGCAACCGCTACGTCGGCACGATGGGTGACGGCGAACTCGTCGCCGACGTTCTCTCGTCGGCCCGAGCCGTCGGCGAAACGCTTTGGCACATGCCCCTGCCGGCAGAGTTGCGGCCGCTGCTGAACTCCGACATCGCCGACCTGCAGAACATGAAGCCCGGAAACACGGCCGGCGGCATGCTCATCGCCGCGATCTTTCTGCGGGAATTCGTCGGAGACAAGGCCGACGGCTCCGGGCCCATTCCCTGGGTGCACCTCGACATCGCCGGGCCTGCCGTCAACGGCGGCGAGGGCTACGGATACACCCCGAAGGGCCCGACCGGTGTGACCGTTCGCACTCTGCTCGATGTGGCCGAGAAGCTGGCGGCCTGGCAGGCGTAGTAGGCTCTGATGGGCGAAAAAATAGCTCGCCGTCGAGATACCTGCCCTGTGCAGGCCCGTCTCACGATCGTCATGGCCTTACAAACGCCATGCAGCAGAATCTTCATGCATAAGGGAGTCTCGTAGTGTCGGAACAGAACTTTGACCTTGTCGTTCTGGGCGGCGGGAGCGGTGGCTACGCTGCTGCTCTGCGTGCCAGTCAGTTGGGGCTCAGTGTCGCACTGATCGAGAAAGACAAACTGGGCGGCACGTGTCTGCACCGCGGCTGCATTCCGACCAAGGCCCTGCTGCACTCCGCCGAGGTCGCCGATGTTTCTCGTGAATCGGGCAAGTACGGGGTGAAGACCACGTTCGAGGGCATCGACATCGCCGCGGTCACCACCTACCGCGAGGGCATCGTCTCGAGCAAGTTCAAGGGTCTCGAGGGCCTCATCAACGCCCGCAAGATCACCGTTGTTCGCGGCGAAGGCAAGCTGGTCGGCCCCAAGACCGTTCAGGTCGGCGACGACCGCATCACCGGCACGAACGTCATCCTCGCCACCGGTTCGTACTCGCGCTCACTGCCGGGCCTCGAGCTCGGTGGCCGCGTCATCACGAGCCAAGAGGCGCTCGCGCTCGACTACGTTCCGAAGAAGGTCGCTATTCTCGGCGGCGGCGTGATCGGCGTCGAGTTCGCCAGCGTCTGGAAGTCGTTCGGCGCCGACGTGTCGATCATCGAAGCGCTTCCCCACCTGGTTCCGAACGAAGAAGAGTCGATCAGCAAACAGTTCGAGCGCGCGTACCGCAAGCGCGGAATCGAGTTCTCGCTCGGTGTGCGTTTTCAGGGCGTGACTCAGGATGATCAGGGTGTCGTCGTGACGCTCGAAAACGGTACCGTCATCGAGGCGGAGCTGTTGCTCGTCGCGGTCGGCCGCGGCCCCTCGACTGCCGGTCTCGGCTTCGAGGAGCAGGGTGTGACCATCGACCGCGGGTTCGTCATCACGAACGAGCGGCTCGAGACGAGCATCCCGGGTGTGTACGCCGTCGGCGACATCGTTCCCGGTCTGCAGCTGGCGCACCGCGGTTTTCAGCAGGGAATCTTCGTGGCAGAAGAGATCGCCGGGCTGAAGCCTCAGGTCGTCGAAGACGTCAACATTCCGAAGGTCACCTACTCAGACCCTGAGGTCGCGTCGGTCGGCTACACGCAGGCTAAGGCTGCCGACAAGTTCGGCGCCGAGAACGTCTCGTTCTACGAGTACAACCTCGCCGGCAACGGTAAGAGCCATATCATCGGCACGTCGGGTTCGGTGAAGGTCGTTCGGGTGAACGATGGGCCCGTCGTGGGCATCCACATGATCGGCGCACGTGTCGGTGAGCTCATCGGCGAAGCCCAGCTGATCGTGAACTGGGAGGCGTACCCCGAAGACGTCGCCTCGCTCATCCACGCGCACCCCACGCAGAACGAAGCCCTCGGCGAGGCACACCTTGCTCTCGCGGGCAAGCCGCTGCACGCGATGTAGATCTCGCTGTAGACCTAAAGTAGATATCAACAACTGAACTGTTTCTGAAGAGGAGACACACTGATGAGCGAATCCGTCAACCTTCCAGCACTCGGCGAGAGTGTAACCGAGGGAACGGTGACCCGCTGGCTCAAGAA